>JBOFUV010000095.1:0-38665 GCA_051652765.1 Microcoleaceae cyanobacterium
CGTTAGTAGCTTGGGTAACGGCGTTAGCGGAAATGTTAGCGGAAACGGAAATGAGGCGGTAATTAATGCCTTAGCCACTGGGAAAACCGATAGCTGGATCATTCAGAACGTCTTGGGCATGAAGGGCAGAAACTACAGCAGGGGCAAGCAAGAGTTAGAGGCAATCAAATCATCTATCGAGCTAGGGGAGTAGGGGTAATGGCTCAAGTAACAGGGGAACTGTTGGAGGTAATGCTATTGCTCTGTGGAATCCTGATCGGTTCTCTATTGACCCTGTTCAGCAAGTGGGTGATGAAGAAAATTACTTTGCTGATCCTCAGTGAGGTTCAAGGGTTTACTGGTGACGCTAATTGTCAGGGTTTCCCACAGTAGCTTTAACCCTAGGTTAGCAGGGCTGAGAAAGGTCAAGAGGCTATACCAAAGGTTTAGCCTTTAGTAGGTTCAGAACTTACAATTTTTCAAAATTACTCAGAATATTGCCTTCAGTTCGTTTTTGCTGAAACCTTAAGGCTTAAGCATTTCCGAACCCCTTCAAAAGCCTGTCCCTGAGGGATTTGTAGACGATTCGTTTCATTCTGGCCTTAAGGCTCCAAATGAAACGAATCAAGCGCCACGACACCCAAAGCGCGATTTAAGTTTTTATCAGCTTCTATTCAGCAATTGAGTTAACCTTAACTCACTAATTCGTATGGCTAAATTAGTGATTACTGTCTCAGAAAAGCATTCAACAAATACACACGCTACAACCTTAAATATCACCCCATCAGTGCAGGATATAACATTTGTTATAGTACCTACAATCTTTGCACAAAGGGCTTTACAGCCGTTGGCCATCTGTGATATTGTGCTTGACAAGTTCACCAACTTCTACCTTTAGAAATTAGAACTCAGACATGAAACTAGCTCTTAAAAAGTTGAGACCAGGTCAGCTTAAGCAGTACCTCTACATGGCTACCTATTCCACTAAAATCGCCAGACGCTATTACTTGTTGGTTACATCCCGTGACTATATGAGCTTTGAAGCGATGGGGCGGGTTAACAAAGTGATGTCAAGGACACTGTTTCAGGACAGAAAAACTTCTTTGAGGATTAGAGCTTAAATGGACAAAAAAAAGTTACCACCGAGGGGCGATAACTTTCTTAAATCACAATGAAACATCCTCAAATACCATCTAAATTATATCATGAAAACCCATTACAATGTCAACGGATTTTCAAGTGTTCAAACTCTTCTAGAACACGTCTCCAAGGCCCAACCCTGCTTGCATTGCGGTAAACCTGATTGGTGTTACCGGGTCGGAGAACTCAGTGTTTGTAAGCGGGGTGCTGAACCTGCTAAAGGTTGGAAGAAAACGGGAAAGGCTGATAAGGAAGGGGGCTTTTACTACTCATTAGAACAACAGACTTCATACTTTGTAGGCTCTAAAAAATATCTTCCTTATCCCACTAAACAAACTAAACCAAAACTGGCTTTACTGTCTAATTTACCTAACGATATCCCTCAGTATGAGACTAAATACAACTGCCGCACTATTTGGTATGAGTATGCCTCACATCTAAAGGTACGACGGATTGAATGGCTAGAGGATGACACCTGGAAGAAAGAACCCCCTAAGCCGTTCAGTCTTGTAGATGACGAATGGCAGATCTCTAAGGGTGGGTTTGAATGGCCTGCTTACCGTCTCTCCGAAGCCAAGCAACAGGGCAAGGGTAAATGGTTGCTGATGGTTGAGGGTGAAAAGTGTGTTGAATTTGCAAGGGGGGTCGGAATAGCCTCAACAACCTTACAGGGTGGTTCTTGGACTGAGACAAACATAGAAGCTCTGATCATTGAACTCAAGCGTTCAGAGGTACAGGGTCTAGTTTATTGGCCGGATCATGACACTGAGGGTGAACGCAAGCGTGACAAGGTTCAGGCGATTGCCGAACGGTTACAGTTTCCGTTTGCAACGGTTCAGTCGCTTGAAGTTTGGCCTGAGATGCCAGAGAAAGGGGATATCGCAGATTGGATTGAGGCATTTCCTGAGTTGAACTTGAACGACCGGGTAGAGCGAATTCTAGAGGTGTTGGAGTTTCCTCAACCTAACATCGAGGAGGAGGAGTTTGACCAGGAGCCAGAGCTACAGATCACTCAGCTTGTGGTTAATGCTCTGTATTCAGATGTTCCTTGGATTTGCGTTAAAGGCAAGCTTTACCACTGGGAAAGAAACTATTACAAATATTCTGACGATGACAATGAAGAACTGAGAATCACTACTTTCCTCAATCAATATCAAGTAGTAATCAAGGGGGGTAAAGTTTCCTATCCCTATGCCAAACCCTCAGAATCAGTTAAGTGTTTAGAGTGGGTTAAAAAAATCAAAGTAGTCTCAATAGACAAATGCAATCCTCCAGGGATTAACTGCACTAACGGCATTCTTCAATTTAACTGGGAACTCCAATCTAATTATCCTCACCCTATCCCCAAACCTTTACTAGTCCCCCATTCTCCCGATTATTACTATCTGTTTGAACCTTTAGTTACCTATGACCCTAAGGCAAATTCACCAGACTGTGACCGAATGCTAAGCGCTCTAGATGAGCCACAGCGTGAAGTGTTTCTCAGAACCATAGCCGCATCACTGGATGTTCCTACAGTCAGAAAGTTTAAAGGCAGGTTTGTGAGGGGATTATTGCTGAAGGGCAACGGTAACAACGGCAAGGATACCCTCAGAGAAGCTACAGCCATTCTGTATGGTTACTCTGGATTAACTGGATTATCGCTTAACGATTTCAAAGCCTATGACGATGGCAGAAAGTTTGCCTTAGCCTCACTGGAGAATAGCCGGGTGAATTGGGCTAGTGAAAATGCCAGTACCCGAAGAATTGATAAACTGGATGCCCTGAAGCAATCAATCACTGGAGAGGGTATTCACATTGAACGCAAACACGTTGACGCTTACCAGAAAGTAATTAACGCGGTGTTTCTGTTCAACGTTAACGACATTCCTAACCTACAAGGGGCACAGGAAGCCATCTTAAGCCGTTATGCTGTGTTGCTGTTCAACAAGACCTACAAGAAAGGTGCAAGGGCAGGACAGGGTGAAATTGAAGCCGATCCACGGTTCAAATATGACCGGGACTGGATGATCAGTACCGTTATGCCTACCTTCCTCAACAGAGTGATCAAGGCGTTGCAGGACTTGATGAGGGACTGGATTGACTACAGTTGCACCGAACAGGCACTTAAGGACATCCAGATTCACAACTCTCACCTGTATGAATTTGCTCAAGACGTAGGTCTGGTAGAGCAGCCGGGTTCGATTGTGACGGCTAAGGAGCTGTGGCTAAAACTTGAACAGTGGTACATCGCTACCGGAACCCTTGAGCTTATTGATTTGGGGAACGGAAACTTTAAGCGCACTTGGTACGAACAGGCTAACCCTAGAGACAAAAACGTTACCTATGTTAATCAAGTCATCCCTCGAATCCTTGAACTATTCCCCAAGTGCAAAAAAATCCATATTTCTCAGGTAAACTGCTACGGAATTTCCGGTCTTATTTTTGAAACTCCCTCCTAGAAAGAATCCCGGACATGCCGGACATAAACTGGAGATAAACCGGAGATGAATTAAGGCTGAAACTCCCTCCTAGAGACAATCCCGGACATGCCGGAGATGAACCGGAGATGAATTAAGGCTGAAACTCCTTCCTAGAGACAATCCCGGAGATGCGGAGATGATTTCCTTCTTTTTTGCGCGAAAAAAAGAGTAAAAATAGGGGGTGAGACCCATCAAACGTAAACCAGATAAAACCCCTCGTTACAAAGGCAATTTTGGGATAACCGTTAAGCGGAACAGCTTAGTTATCTCTGTGCCCCGAGAACTGAACAGTGGGAATCAGGAACCTCTGTACACAGGACTGAGAGCAACTCCAGAGAATCGGGCTATAGCTGAAGCAATCGCGGCTCAAATGAGACAAGACTATGCCCTAGGCAGACTTGACCCCATCATCAAAAACTACAAGCCTAGGAATGCCAAAATCATCAAGACAGAGAATCGCTTAACCCTGCTAGAGCTGTTTCAACGGTTCAAAGCGGTCAGAGAAAAAGATAGATCCTGTAACACCATCAGGAACGGCTACAAGACTAATTTGAGTCATCTTGGCAGAAGTCTCTATGCCAATGTGAACCCAGATACAGAGAATTCAGGCTATGCCCAAGGTTTGTGTGATTGGGCAACAGGGAATCTAACACCAGATGCGGCCTATCGCCTGATCATGGCAGTCAATGCCTGTATGAAATGGGCTATTAAATCCCGGCTGGTGAGATTGGAGCATTCCCCATTTGAGGGCATGGCCAGTGAGATTAAATCCAAACGCTCCAGAGATGATGAGGATCATATTGACCCCTTCACTAGAGCAGAGAGAGACATGATTCTAGAACGCTACAGAACTCACCCTAGCTTCTGTCATTACTACCTGTTTGTCTCGTTCCGTTTCTTTAGTGGGTGTAGGCCGGGTGAAGCTGAAGCGCTGTATTGGGAGACGGTCAGCAGTGACCTTAAGAGCCTGACATTTACTCACACAATGGCAGACAAAGAAGGGGGTAGGGTTAGAAAGAAAGGGCTTAAAACTCAGTTAAAGAGAACGATTTATTGTAGTGAGAGACTGATAGAAGTCCTTACAGAAGCTAAAGCAAGAGCATTTAACCAAATAGTATTTCCCTCTATTAGAGGCAGTGAAATTCATAGAGGTGTGTTTAATAGAACCTGGAAATGTGTACTAGAAGAACTAGGGATTGAATACCGCAAACCCTACCAGACACGCCACACCTTCATCACTCTCTGCGTAGACGAGAGCATGAACGTTAAGGACATAGCAAAGCTGGTAGGGAATAGCCCTGAGGTCATCCTCAGGAATTACGTTGATCGCCACCGGAAGGTAATCATTCCAGAGCTTTAACCTTGCGTTTGAGGTGCATTTGAGGTGCATTTAGTGACATGAATATTCAGAAAAACCCTATAAGTCCTGCTACACAGGCTTTGAAGTGTTGAATATAGGGGCTACTTGAAATCGAGTGTACAGAAATGTACCGGGGGTTCGAATCCCCCCCTCTCCGTTGATTTGCAGTAATTAGTCAACACGTTTTAGGTGCATCTTGGGTGAATCTTGGGTGTAAGGCTGTAGTGGAGCAATGACATTTTGGGTTGCTTGAGCGAGCAGTAAGATTGCAGCAATCTCTCTAAGGCATTAAATCTGACAGGGATGATCGCCACTCGACAAATATCTAAAGCTTGCTAATGCTTTCAAGCACTCGACTGTATTGCTTTAGCGAGACAGAGTACATCTCCTAGTGAGAGCATGATTTATGGAGCCATGATCCAATTGATACTGATACGATTGGCTACTTAATTTTGGGTGATAAGCCGTTTCATAGTCTTGACAAAACAGACCCTTTAAATCTGTTTAAGAAGGTCTCAAGGGATAGGATTTTGAATTCTTTAGGATATCTTAATCAACACACTTTAATTAATAAAATATAGAGTAAAAAATAAAAGAGAGAGCTGCTCTGGCAACTCTCCCTACCATCAGGGTGCATCGTTTGATCTAAATATATCAAGTCCATAAGAGTAACACCAAGCTTTTAATTTAAAGTTTTTGTAAAAAGATCGGCTTTTTTGTGAGGTTTGTGTAAAGGTGAATCAATTGCCTGATAGGATTTACTTTATTGGACTTCTAATAATTGTGTTAGTCAATATTAAATGGGTTGCACCCATATGACTCCAAAAAATTTTAGGCCCATTCTTAAGCTTTTATTCTAAGGATTAAAGCAAATCCCATAGGGCCATATAGAACTTTTGACTGACTTCTCCAACTTGTCAACAGGCAAATTGTCAATATAATTTCTGAGATTAGGTAAGGTTGGGGGAAGCAGTTATACAAAACAGTAAAAACAGACCATAAAAAAGAGAGAGTCGCCTTGGCAACTCCCCCTACCATCAGGGTGCATCTAAGTATTTAACGATACCAAATTAAAACTGGGGGGTCAAGCCACTTACTTAAAGATTTTGTAAATTCTTTTCAGCCCACTATCAAAGCGTTGAGGCAGTTAGATAACCCTCTGCCATTTCACAGCTTTGTCACATTTTTTACGCATCGTAAGTCAGTGGACAAAAGGGTTGTTTAGGGGACTATATAGAGTGGTGTTTTTGTTTTTAACCAGTTGTCATTTGTCAATCAGAAAACATCTCAAAAATCCGCCAATTTTGAGTGTAAATCAGAGCTTTAGAGAGTAAAATTGGGCTAGGAATTAATTTACCAAGCTTGACACTACAGGATGCAGAATGAATCCATCTGAGTTTTAACCTCGTACACACTAATAGTTTCAGGTAATTTCAGATAGTTGAGGATATTTTAACGATGAGTAGCAGTACACCTTTTCTTCTCACCTCTGGCAACGATCAATTTACCATTGCCCCGGATCTCCAAAGGGATGTTTTGGCCCTAGAAGGCGATGATTTAGTGATTGGTTCCTCAGCATCTGACACCATTATTGGCAATCAAGGTAATGATACCCTTCAGGGATTAGGCAGTGCAGACCGGGTTTTGGGCGGTCAAGACTTCGATTCCATTGGGGGCGATGAGGGGAACGATACTCTTAACGGCAATAAAGGGCCAGATTTTGTCAACGGCGGAACAGGAGACGATCTCATTCGCGGGGGCCAAGATCCAGACTTACTGATTGGGAACGAGGGGAGTGACTCTATCTTTGGCGATCGCGGCACAGATTTTCTGACTGGAAATGGGAGAAGTGATTTGTTTGCGCTTTCTTTCATCTCCTCTGAGCCCGATCCATTTGGGTTGGAGGCTGATGCCATCCTGGATTTTCAGGGGGCAGAGGGCGATCGCATCGGACTGCCCAATGGGTTGATCGAGACCGATTTGTTCTTAACGCCCTTTAGCTTAGAAATTGATACTTTGTTATCGGATGACCTTTTAGAGGCGATCGCGGATGCCCAAGATCTGGGATTCCCCCTAGACCAGTTGAGAACTCTGTTGACTCCAGCCACACTGAGACAAGCCTTTCAACAATTTACCGGGGTTGATGTTGATCCCAATGGGGACGGGATCGTTGAGGGGACAACCATTGTCCTAGAAGCAACAGAGCAGATCATTGGACGAGCGGTTAATGTCACGGCCAATGACTTAGCCGGGGGCTTTATCAGCTTGTCCCCGGAAGCATTGGCCCTGGGTTGAGGGTTGGGGGCCACTAGAAAAACATCGTGTTGTCTTGGCTGTTGAGATCTGGACTGTTAAGGCCAAAAGACCAGAGGCAGCTTTCAGTCCAGAAATATCCTGACTGGACTCGCGAGACAATAGTAGATAACAGCCAATTTAGAGAGTTCTACGCTCTCTTTTGGTTGATTCGGCAACTTAAGGCAAAAGTTGATACAAGTGGTCTACAGTCAAATAATTTACAGCTTGAAGCGGCCCCGCAAGAACTCGACAGGGTTGATCCGGTTCTCCTAAGTGATTTAAGACCAACGTTGCATGGGCAAAATCTTGATCCTGGGTATAGCGATTAACGGTAACAATTGTCTTCAGTCCTGCTTGAGTAGCAGCCGTTAAACCCTGATGGGAATCTTCAAAAACCAAACCGTTTTGAGCAGTTAAATTAAGGTATTCTAGCACGTAAAAATAAATATCTGGGGCAGGTTTTTTCCGGGAAACAATATCCCCAGCCGCAATCACCTCAAACCAACTTGCATCCAGGTTTTTTTCTAGTAAAGCCAGAACAGTTGGCAAGGCACTCGTGGTAGCAATCGCTAGTTTTAATCCGTGTGATCTTGCCTCCTGAATCAACCGTTTGACTCCGGGTCGCAAAGGAATTGAACTATTCGCTAAAAGTTGTTGGTATCGTTCAGTTTTTTCCTGGTGGAGTTGAGCAACAAATTGTTCCAGGTTTTCCTTAACTTTAAACTCGGGTTGGTAGCGATTTAAGTAATCGTGAATTCGCTCTTTTCCCCCTGAAATATTCAGAAGCTCCCCATACAATTCTTCAGACCAATTCCAGTCTAGTCCTGCCGCTGCAAAGGTCTGATTAAAAGCAACTCGATGACCTTGTCGTTCCGTATCAGCCAAGGTTCCATCAACATCAAAGATTAATGCTTTTAGTGAGTTAATCATAATTTTGGCTCAACTCGATGATCGAGAATTTCTGGAGAACGTTTACCATCTTGTAATTGAAAGCCCTGCTGTTCAAAATGCTCAACGAATTGAGTGGGATTGGAATCAGTTGGAAGAAAAGATTGAGTTGGATTTGACTGATTTTCAAGCTGTTTTCTAAGCCGTTTAAGTTTAGCGTTCTTACCCATTTTTCTTGGATTTAAGGTTCAAGATTTAAGCTTCAGGAACTACAGAAAAGTATTAAAGTACAATCAAGAAGCATAGGCCCATCGTAACTCACATTTCTCAAATTCGATCCGAGATAGGATCACCTCCCCTAAACCTATATTATTAACCTATAGGGAAGTCATAATGGGCTGGTTCTGAGACTTTAGCACTTCAAGTAAGGAAAATTGTAGAACGTGTTTTCTACCACTTTACAGTTTTTTACAGCAATGATTAGAGACCAGGAAAGGCGCTGATGAAGCCTTGACTAACCTTCTAAAGCACCTTTCTAAAAGTGATGTTAAGCGTTTAAAATCTGAGGAGAAGCATTAAACTGCTTCCTCTCTTTTTGTGTGATTTAACCCAGCCATTGACCAGATTAATTGAATAAGGATCACGCGGGAAACTGCATCAAGTTGCTTGACATTTTCCTGATCCAGGAGTTTGGAAACGGGGTCAATGGATTGCTTCATGGTTATCTTTATCTGAAGAGCGAATACTGGTTTCAAGCTTGGTAGTGAGGATCAGTTGTTCTCACAAATTTCTGATCATTAATCAACCCTAGTAAGCTTAATTTTAAGCGAAAGAAGAATGATGTGAATGTGACATGTCTCACCTAAATCCATGATGAAAGCCACATTCTTATCTGCCAAGCTGTAGGGGACAGCGGCAAGCCCAGATAAATTGGCAACCAAAAAATAAATGCGATCGCAATCACAAAAATTAAAGAAATTCCCATGATTCTCAGAAATGGTTTACGACTTCTGATTAACTTCTCAATCCACCAACTGACTGCCATCACAGCAAAAACTAACGCACTCATGTAGTGATAAAGAAACACACAGCGAGTGATTTGAGTCCAGGGAAGAAAATTAGCCGACCAATTGATAATAATGTAGAGGATTAACCAAAATTCAGTCAGATTAAGGGATCGAGCTAGGTTTCCTGAAGGCCCAATTAAAAGTGCAGAATTTTTGGCTTTAGAGATAATCCAGAGTTGCTGAATGAACGCTCCGATTAACAGCAAGAGCGCGATCGCAGATAACCACCATAAAACTGGATTTCCCATGCCATGAACATCATAAATCAAAGGCAGTTCTGAACTAGAAGAGGGTGGCAAGATTGATGGAGGTGTGGAAGCAGTCTCTAATGTTCCAGAGTCTAACGTTCCAAGCTCTAATTTTTCATACAGATACGCCGTCGGTCTCAACAGCAGAGGCCAAGTATACCAAGGCGCACAGTAGGGATGAACCTCAGACCCACTCCCCAGATTTCGATGATAGTCCAGCATTGAGGACTGCACCTGCCAAAGTCCAGGTTCCGGGTTGAGTTGCAGATGGGGCAGCCACAGCAGGAAATAAATGAGCAAGGGCAAAATCACCAAGCTAGAAAGACATTGAGAAACTGTAAGGGTTGTGAGTTGTTGGAGTGGGGAGGGAGTCTGAACTTGGGGCGAATGAGCTAGATTCAAGTCTAATCCGGGCTTGGGGGCTCGTCGAGGGACAGATAAAAATGTTGATTGAACAGTGTTTGATTGAACAGGCGTTGGTTTGAAAGGAGCCTTGAAAACCAGACGAAAAATCCATGCACAAGCAAGTAAGGTGTTAATACCCAGGAGAAATCCTAAGCCATTCCACTTTGCCGCTACCGTTGCTCCGAAACAAGCTCCAGCAAGGGTTAAAAATCCCCAGCGCTTAGAGCTTTGCTGGTTAAGAGCAATTAGAAAAAAGAGTTGTGCTAATAATCCAAAAAAAACAATATAAACATTGCTTAAAGCATATCGAGATTCCACCAGAAACAATCCATCTAATGCCATTAACGCTGTTGTAATTAAGGCATAACTTCGGCGATGAGTGAGCTGGTAAGCGATCGCTCCAGTTAGTGGGGGAATCAACGAGCCAAACAGGGCATTAAACCACCGATAACTCCAGGTTGATAAGGTTGATCCTGCTAAATTATTAACGGTTTCTTGCCCAAATGGTAGGTGAGACCCGATCCAGATCCCGATAGCAACAAGATATTGAGCCAAGGGAGGATGAGCATTGAAAAATGGGGTTTGAGTTAGATAGTTGTTGGCAAATTTGGCGTAGTAAACTTCGTCAAAGACTAGAGTATTAAAGCGACTCAATCCCCAAAATCTTAAGCTTAATGAAAGTAGAAATAAGCTAACCATCCCAAGCCTGAACCAGGATATTGAACGCCGAGAAAATTGCCGAGAAAACCTGTGAGCAAATGAATCACGGGGCATAGCCTTGCAGAAGAAAGTCTTTGAGCCTTTATCGATGAATACTTAATCTAATACTTAATCTATAAATACTGTAACGGCAGCAACAGCAATCAACATTTCATCGTTTTTGTCATGGAGTTCGGCGATCGCGCGTCCTTGAACAATCATTCCCCCGGATTCCAGAGTTAAGGTCTTTTGACCAAAGGGCAAGACGGACAACACCTCCTCAACCCTCACCTGATCGGGATAAGGAACTGCAACCTGAACTTCCACAATCATCTGATCAGGGTGCGTCAACCCTGCGACCTCCCAAACTCCAGGCAAGGCATTGTTGGCGATCGCATTTCGGACAGCACGGGCAGCAGCAACTGTCGGATCTTGACCATGTTGGTCAATCCCCATCCCCATTTCAATAATGAACCGTCTACGACTCACTTAGTAACTCACTTAGCGCTTAGAATACTTCTGATTTTGCTCGTTATACATTGCTAGCAACACCCGACCCGGATCAACCCAACGACCACTATACTTTAGGCCCCAGTGCAGGTGCGGGCCTGTTGTTCGTCCAGTCATCCCAACTCGAGCGATTCTGGAACCCGAAGAGATAATCTGTCCTTCCCAGAGCTGGAGGCCGCCTTGACGATCCACAAAGTAAGTACGACCTGTACTATCCTTTTCTACACTCCCCTGAACATGGCAATAGATATGAGTCCATTGACCCGACTCAATGGCAATTCCAGTTCCACAGCGGCCATCTTCCCAAACCTCAACGACCGTACCCGTCCACCAATTGCGAATATAGCTGCCCTGGGGCGCGGCCATGTCTAAGCCGTAGTGAAAGCCGCTAGAGCGATAACCAAACGGGGAAGTGTATTCCAAGAAGTTTTCAACGGGGAAAGAAGCCCCCGACCAATTCAGAGATGCGGAAGCTTGACCGTTCTCTCTTGCCTCAACGAGTTTCTGCCAT
Organism: Microcoleaceae cyanobacterium; assembly: GCA_051652765.1. Classification (GTDB taxonomy): domain Bacteria; phylum Cyanobacteriota; class Cyanobacteriia; order Cyanobacteriales; family Microcoleaceae; genus JBHJGO01. Next base: position 11,565 of record JBOFUV010000095.1, read on the forward strand.
CCGAAAGAAACAGCCCCTAAACCCATCAGACCCGCTAATAATAAAACTTTACTCGGCAGAGCCCGAGCCTTAAAAGACAGGCGAGAGATTAATTGATTGATCATTTCACTCCTCAAATGGCAAATTCGCAAAGATGCTGAGTTAGCTTACGAGCCAGTATTTTACTGCATATTATGCCCTAATCCAACAGTCTAGTAGTTTGTCAAACTCATTTGAGTTGTGTCGGTTGGTGTCAAACTGGCGAGGATCAACAGCCTCAAACTAACATTCTCAAAAGCCACAGGAATTCCAAGTCATTTGTGAACGCTTGTAGAAATAAGCCTGTGTTTTAAAGTAAACAGGAGAAACGAGTCAACTTATAAACCTAAGCTAGACAGATCACGAGTTGAATTTCGTTAAGATTTTGACTTACCATAAGCTTAACCTGACGAAATCAACAGGCAACATTAGTGGATGAAACTGACAGTTGCCAGAGCTGCCAGATCCCTAGACCTCTGATCAACTTTTTTGGTTCCTCTCCACAACAGCAAATCGTGGACCCACACAGTATGAGCAAACTCAATGATCCTAGTTGACTTCTTTCCTTTCAGCTTGACCCTCGATCCGAACACAATTGCTGGAGCCACTCTTTGGTCACTTGCCCTATATTGGGGGTTTTCTCCAGTGAGCGAATGGGTGATGGAGCAACTGGCTCGATGGTTTAACTTTGCAGAGCGATCGCTGTATACCTCTGAGGAGGAATTTGAACGCACACGCCCTAGTCGTGAAGCCCAGAATGCTTTCTATGCCTCACTGTTCAGCATTATTCCGTTTCTAACGATTGGGACAGTATGTAACTGGTTGGTAGAGGTAGGCTTAGGGTCAGGCTGGGCAATTAGTATGGGTATGATTGCCTGCATTAGCTGTGGAGTCTATGAGTTGGGTCGGCGAGATAGTCAGGGAGGATAACTCATCGGCTAATCTTCATCAGCTAATCTTCATCAGCTAATCTTGAGCGATTAACCCGCACTCGGCAGGGTTAAAATCTCAACTCCAGTTGTTGTCACCGCAACCGTATGTTCAAACTGCGCCGAAAGTTTTCCATCGGCGGTAATCGCTGTCCACCCGTCCTCCAGCATTCTGGCTTCCCAAGTCCCTTCATTAATCATGGGCTCAATGGTGAACACCATGCCGGGACGCAGTTTTTTCCCTTTCCCCAGTTGGCCATAGTGAGGAACCTGGGGTTCTGTGTGAAACGTGGTGCTTACCCCATGCCCAACAAAATCCCGAACCACAGAAAACCCTTGAGCTTCTGCGTATTCCTGAATGGCTGCCCCGATATCCCCAATTCGGCCTCCTGGCTTCACTGCGGCAATCCCTCGCATCATGCATTCGTAGGTAACGTCTACCAACTTTTGAGCAATGGGTGTAGGGGTACCCAACAGAAACGTTCTCGAGGTGTCTCCATGGTAGCCGTCCAATACTGGAGTGACATCAATATTGATAATATCTCCATCCCTCAAGATTTGCTTAGCATTCGGAATCCCATGACAAATCACATGATTGACGCTGGTACAAATCGATTTAGGAAAGGGATTATTCCCAGTAGGATCATATCTCAAAGGAGCACTGCGGGCATTGTGAGCTTGAGTCCATCGTTCAGCCTCGTCGTTGAGTTCTAGGGTGCTGACTCCGGGTCGAACCATTGGCTCCAAGTAATTCAGTAGTTGAGCGGCTAACTGTCCAGCCTGACGCATTTTTTCGATTTCACGGCGTGATAACAACACCATCGATTCACTTCCCATGGGTTCTTGCTTGAGACTCGCTTCTTGTAATTCCATATCTATGATTCAAAATCTATGATTCAAAGTATCACAATCACTTCCTGCACTCTATTCTAATTCTGGATTCCAATGCTGGGATTTTTACCATCCAGTTTTGTACTCACGGGTTTACTCTTGCGGGTTTACTCTTGCGGTTTGACTGATAATCTCCAAGCCGCGATCGCCAAACCTCCCCATCCCACAATCAAGACTGCTCCACCAATCGGAGTAATCGCTCCCAGCCAACCGATTCCAGTCAAGCTTAAACCATAAAGACTACCGGAAAAAATCAAAGTGCCCAGCACAAAAGCAACCCCAGTCGCCACCATGAGGGGTCGGGGAGATTCAATCTGTAGCAGAAGGACTCCTACCAGCAGTAATGCCAAAGCATGGTACATCTGATAGCGAACCCCTGTCCCAAAAACTTCTAAAGCCCGTTCACTGAGTTGTCCACGCAAGGCATGGGTGCCGAAGGCTCCGGCGATAACCGCTAAACCGCCTAAAATTGCAGCAATAAACAAGAAGATTCGACTCATTTCTAGCCTGAAATTCCAATCAATAAGTAGGCATGATGCAACCGGATAAAATAGCTCAGCTTTTTACTGACAACGAACCCAACAATCGCCCCTTACTCAGCAGATGCCGCACAAACAGTACAGTGGAGGATATTACTCCTGGGACGATCGAATTTGGTTGATCCTTTTATTTCTGGTTCACGCGCCTTAAACTATTCACTATACCCTAGGGAGAAATCCACTATGAGCATGGAAGACAAGATTAATGCTGCGGCCAAAGATGCGGAAGGCAAACTAGAATCTGCTGCAGGTGAAGTCACTGGCGACAACCAAATGAAAGCAGAAGGAGAACTCAAGCAAGTCCAGGCAGGCATTATGAATGCAGCGGAAGATCTCAAAGACAAAGCCCTGAATTTAGTCGATGGATTGAAGGATGCTGTGAGCGATGTCGTTGAGAATGTGAAGGAAAAATTGGATTAGGATCTGACTAAAGTCTGAGGTACTACTGTACAACGGTTTACAAGCCCACCCTTACCCAGTTGACGGGCGATCGGGTGGGCTTGGTTTAAGGCCATCAAAGGTAGCAATTGCTACCTTTGATGGGGGAGTCTGGTGCAAGTGTCATTGGGTTCACATCCCTTAAAACAAAAAATACCGTTGAGCCATGGGCAGAATTTCAGCAGGTTCACAGGTGAGTAATTCTCCATCCGCCCGCACTTCATAGGTTTCTGAGTCCACTTCCATGTGTGGTAAAGCTGTGTTTAACTTCATGTCAGCTTTGCTCAACTGGCGAGTGTTTGAGACTGCGATCGCCGGTTTTTGTAAGCCCAGTCTTTGAGGAATATCTGCGGTTAACGCGGCCTGAGACACAAAGGTAAACGAGGTTGCGGCAATGGCCCCGCCATAACTAGCAAACATCGGGCGCATGTGAACGGGTTGCGGGGTGGGAATGCTGGCATTGGCATCACCCATTTGTGAACTAGCAATCATTCCGCCTTTGATCACCAGTTCTGGTTTCACGCCAAAAAAGGCAGGCTTCCACAGACAGAGATCGGCAATTTTTCCGGCTTCTACAGAACCCACCTGGTCAGAAATCCCGTGGGTAATAGCAGGGTTAATTGTGTATTTTGCGATATAACGCTTGGCGCGAAAATTGTCGTGGGTTTCGCTAGAATTCTCGGGAGATGGCAGCAAACCTCGTTGCCCTTTCATTTTGTGAGCCGTTTGCCAGGTACGAATGATTGTTTCTCCCACCCGTCCCATGGCTTGAGAATCCGAAGAAATCATGCTAAACGCCCCCAAGTCATGCAAGATGTCTTCGGCAGCAATGGTTTCTCGACGAATTCTTGACTCAGCAAAAGCCACATCTTCTGGAATATTGCGGTCTAAATGATGACACACCATCAACATATCCAAATGTTCTTCTAAGGTGTTCATTGTGTAAGGCCGGGTCGGATTGGTGGAGGAAGGCAACACATTATGCAGCCCACAAACCTTGATAATATCGGGAGCATGACCGCCCCCGGCCCCTTCTGTGTGGTAGGTGTGAATCACTCGATTTTTAAACGCTTGAATCGTGGCTTCCACAAACCCGGCTTCATTCAAGGTATCCGTATGAATGGCAACTTGAACATCGTATTCATCGGCAACATTCAAGCAGGTATCAATAGTTGCAGGGGTTGTTCCCCAATCTTCATGGAGCTTTAACCCCATGGCCCCAGCAACAATTTGTTCGACCAACCCTTCTGGTTTCGCACTATTGCCCTTGCCGAGAAATCCCAAGTTTACCGGGAAGGCATCAGCAGCTTGCAACATCCGATGAATATTCCAGGCTCCCGGCGTGCAGGTTGTAGCATTGGTTCCAGTCGCAGGGCCTGTGCCCCCCCCCATCATTGTGGTAATCCCTGAGGCGATCGCGGTCTCGATTTGTTGGGGACAAATGAAGTGAATATGGCTGTCAATCCCTCCTGCGGTGAGGATCATCCCTTCTCCAGCAATCACCTCTGTAGCAGGGCCGATGATAATGTCAACGTTGTCCTGAATGTAAGGATTTCCGGCTTTGCCCAGCTTGAAAATTCTGCCGTCTCTGATGCCAATATCTGCCTTGACAATGCCCCACCAATCCAAGATCAAGGCATTGGTGATCACTAAATCCACTGCACCGTCGGCTCGGGAAATGGGAGATTGCCCCATGCCATCCCGAATGACCTTACCTCCCCCAAACTTGACCTCATCGCCATAGGTGGTATAGTCCCGTTCAACTTCAATCAAAAGTTCCGTGTCCGCTAACCGAACGCGATCGCCCACAGTTGGGCCAAAAGTTTCTGCATAGGCACGACGATCCATGCGATAGCTCATATTGATAGTCTCCTGATGTTAAAGAGAGCCTCCCAAGTTCCTGACCCGGTTAACGTTGCGGGACGAGTTCACTACTGCTCCGCAGAAGCGCCCTACGCCCCTGCCCATCAAAATCACTCCTGAATTTATTCCCTAGTCAATCGAAATTGACTGGGGGCCATCGCCACGATTTTTGTCAGTTGGTGGAGTAGAAGAACGAGGGGTTGAAGCTCCCTGCTGGTCTAGCCAGCTTTTGACAGGATCATCATACAAATTGAGTTTGAGTAAACCAGAGAATAGCCCTCCCAAGAAGGCCACAGGCTCACGGGTAAATCCTTCGACAATTGGCTTTAGCTCATCCATAACAAACTAAGATCTCCTTCGCTGAGATGAAACGTTTCTGCAACTTCACTCAAATCTTAACGCGGACTGGAAAAAATCGAATCTTTCAGCCAACGAGTCGTTTGTCTAGATCGATTTTGCGGGTTGGGTAGTAGCTGTCTGCCCGTTCGATACTAACCTACATAACCCCATCAAAATTGACTACTACTAGTAACTTTTATTAGTAACTTTCAGAATAGCTACCCTCAGAGTGACTATCACTAGAATAGCCATCGCTGGAATAGCCATCACTAGAATAACCAGAGTCTTCAGACCCATACCCTGAGCCACTCTCCGAGTTGCTGTAGCTTGAGTCAGACTCCGATGGCTGTTTGGAGAAAAATTGGTTATAGTCAGCATCATCTTTGCGAACAGCATCTCCTCCATGCTGAATTTGCGCGGGATTGACTGCCTTAGCCTTGATGCTACCTTTTCGACCTTCCAGTTCTGGAATATCTGAAAAATCCTGTACGGGAATGTCCTCCGTGACCCGAGCCATAAATTGTCGCCAGTTGTAGGCAGCGGTCTCACTGACTCCCCAAGTGGGTTGATTATCATCATTTCCAAGCCAAATCCCAGCCACTAGCTGAGGAACATAACCAACAAACCACAAATCTCGATAGTCTTCGGAGGTTCCCGTTTTTCCAGCCGCAGACCGATCCGAGAGATGAGCTGCACGGCCAGTCCCTTCAGCAATCACGCCCTCCAACATCCAGGTCGTGATTGCTGCACTTCCCTTGTCTATCGCTACTTTGGGCTTATAGTCGGCTTGATAAATCACCTCTCCCTTGGAATTGATGACCCGCCGAATCCCATGGGCAGGAGTATGCTTTCCTTCTGCCGCCAGGGTACCGTAAGCATTAGTCAGTTCTAGTAAATTGACCTCATAGGCACCCAGGGCAAGGGCATAGGTTGGCTGTAGCTTGGAGTGAATTCCCATACTCTTTGCCATTTTGATGGTGGGTTCAAATCCTACGTCAACCAACACCTTGACCGCAACGACATTCAGGGAATTGCTCAGGGCAGTATTCATTGACTGCCAGCCAAAATGCTTTTTGCTGTAGTTCATGGGACGATAGCCATCCACTCGGTACGGCTCATCCATATAACTGTCATAGGGTGAAAATCCAGCCGCGATCGCCGTGGCATACACCAACCCTTTAAAGGTTGAACCGGGCTGCCGTTGAGCCTGAAATGCCCGGTTAAATTCACTTTCCTGGAAGTCTGCACCTCCAACTAAGGCTTTCACTTCACCGTTGCGGGGGTCAAGGGCAACTAACGCGGCCTGATCAAACCCCTGGGCAGCCCCATCAATTTCAACGGCCTCTTTCACAACTTTCTGAGCAATGTCTTGCCACTCCAGATTTACCGTTGTTTCGACAGTCAACCCCCCTATCTCTAACGCCTCTGGGGAGACATACTTAGGCAACTCCTTTTGGATGTAGCTGGTAAAGTAAGGGGCTTTAACTAACAAGCGTTTGGGGGAACTGGGGTTAATCGCCAGAGGCTGCCCAATCGCCGAGATTGCCTGTTCCTCGGAGATCAGTCCAACCTCTTGCATCCGGCCTAAGACAATATTTCGACGTTTCTGAGCGGCTTCCACGTCCACTAATGGCGAGTATTCGCTGGGAGCTGGAGGCAATCCGACTAACGTTGCAATTTCTGAGAGGGTTAACTGCTGAACCGGCTTGCTGAAATAAACCCAAGCCGCATCCGCTACCCCATAGGCCCCTGAGCCCAAATAAACCAGGTTGAGGTAGCGCTCTAAAATCTCATCCTTGCTCATTTGCCGTTCCATTTTTTGAGCAAGGAGAGCTTCCCGCAGTTTTCGGGTAATGCTTTGCTCTTGGTTCAAGAAAACAATGCGGGCAAGTTGTTGCGTGATGGTGCTGCCTCCCTCGACGACATCCCTGGCCACGATGTTACTGACGATCGCCCGCAGAACCCCTTGATAGTCAACTCCTGTATGCTGTTCAAAACGCCGATCTTCAACAGCAACAAACCCTTGAACGAGGAGATCAGGCATTTGTGGAAGGCCAACCTTGTCGCGGGTTGCTGGCCCAGTCTGAATCAGGATCGTCTCGTCTGCAGCCTTGATAGTCAGCGTGCCATCTCGGTTAAAGGCAGAGAGATCAGTGACCGCTGGCAAACTCTGATAAAGCTGACGAAACTTCCAGCCGCCATAAGCCATCCCTCCCGCCCCTAGGCCAACCATGCCTAGACCAAGCCATACCCAAGGTCGGCGATACCAGGGCTTTCCAGGGGTAAGGCGACGGGGAAATCGCTCTTTTAATACGGTTAGAAATTGAAGAAATTTTCCCTGGTATCTGACTTCTGGGTAAGGAGGCGGTTGAATAGAAGCAGCTTCAACGGACTCTAAAGGCTCGGTCGTCTGCTGGATTTCTTCACTGTTATTAGGCTCAATCTCCTCTTCTGAAACAGATTCAGCGTGTGAGTTTGTGTAGAAGCTACGACGGGAGTAGTCTCGCGTCTTAGGTAGGATTGGCAAATGCACAGATCCCTCTTGAGGTTCTGAACCGTAAGACTCTGAGTTATTCAACCCTCCAGTTCCACGAGCTGATGAATATGGATCAGTATCTTGAGGAAATTGTGCCACTAGCGTCTCCCGAAAGTTCGATAAAAGTCCTGATCAACAACTGATGACAAGTCAAAATGAAAACTCTGAACCAGGTTTTTGAACCAGGTTTTTGAACCAGGTTTTTGAACAACCACTCTGAGCCTTACGCTCAATCCCCCCAATCATCAAACCCTATGACCTAAAGCCAACCCCACCACCAACATTCCCAACACCAAAAAGGGTTGAGCACTCGCCTGATACTTCACGTCATTTCCTAGGGGATCACGGAGAAAGTACATGTCTTGGAAGGTAATCTGTGGAATAACTAGCAATAATAAAATCGTAGCGTACAAGTTTTGATGAATATTAACTAAGTATAAAGCAACTCCCACCTGAAACACATCGATCATTAAGACACAAATCCAGGCTGCTGTTCCTACCCCAAACATGACGGGGAGAGACTTCAGACCCAGTTGGCGATCGCCTTCTATACTCTTAAAGTCATTCACAATCGCGATTCCCAATCCGGCCAGACTATAAAACAGGGTCAGCAGCACAATCGTAAGGTTGAGTTCGCCAAACAGGGCATGACCCGTAGACCAGGGTAAAGTAATGTAACTCGCTCCCAAGGCATAGTTTCCCAACCATCCGTTTTGCTTGAGCTTGAGCGGAGGAGCCGAATAAATGTAGGCCAGGAAGCTGCCAATTAAACAAATGACCGTAATTGTGGGGAATTGATGACCTGCCCAACGATCCAGAGCATAGGAAAGGGCAACCCCTGCTACCAGCAACACCACAATTTGAGTGGCGACTTGGGGAACCGAAATGACACCCGAGGGAATCGGGCGGTAGGGTTCGTTAATCGCATCAATATCGCGGTCGTAGAAATCGTTCAATGTCTGAGTATATCCAGCCAGCAGAGGCCCAGCTAGCAACATACAAGCCGCCGAGATCAATACGTTCTCGACTGTCCAAGTGTAGTTCCCAGAAGAAGCAGCGCCGCAAACAACCCCCCAAATGAGTGGAATCCAGGTAATCGGTTTCATCAATTGGAGGCGAATTTTCCAAATCGAGGTTTCGCCGCTGGCGGCTCCTTTCATGCCTAAGAGCTGTCTAGCCTTAGCACTACGGTCTAAAGGTGGTTCAGACTGGGTCGAAACTTGAGAAGGTGGGATGTCAGACATATAAAGTGACAGGTCTATGACCCAATACTAGAGAAAATAGTACATGACAAAACTTTTATCTCTAAAGTTTTGATCAACTAGTTTGATCGATTAGAAAGAAATGGTCAAGTAGTTCTTTTGAAACTTGGCCCCAGTGACAGGCTTTCCTCGTAAGGTCTCGGGCAAGAAAATATTGCGTCGCTGATCCCCCGCTTCAATCGTCACCTCTGGGCCATACTGTGTTAGCTTAACCTGCTTCTTGTCGAATCCCGGCAAAAATAAGTTGACTTGACGCTGATCCACATCAATGGTAATGGGTCTTGGAACTGTTAATGCCTGTTGGAAGTCAGGGAGAGCCGCCATCAGAGGTTGCCAATCTGCATCTGATCGTTGAGGAATTGGACTAACAGCCAAGGGGTCAAAGGTTTCAGCCAGGGTCTCGTTGACTTGGCCTTGATTTAAGAGAACCCCCCCAATCGTGAGCCCAACCTGTTGAGCCGATCCCCAGAGATAGTGAGCCGTTGTAATGGCCATTGGATCGGGGGTCGTTACCAGATAAGCAATCGTGCGATTTGGATCGGCGATCACTGCTTTCCCCTGATCCAGCATATTGCTAGCTTGATTTGTAGGTTGAGAGAAGTTATTCGCAAAGATATCAACACTTAGCACCGCGCTGGCCACAGGTTGAGCAAAGGGAGATAGGGCTCTCCAGAAATCCGAATCTAGAAAAACTTGACGGAAACGACGAATGTACCAACTCAAAATTTCTGGCATTCCCAGCATCCTCAGGACATCTGGGCTAGATGTGCCATCGTAGATAATAACATCATAGTTTCCCTGAGTGTCGTACTGGCGAATCGCATTTAAAGCCAGGGCACTGTCCATTCCAGGGAGCACTCCCAACTCTTGTCCATAAACATTTTTGAAAAAGGGAGTTCGAACATATTGGGCTTCCAAGATTTTTAGTTCTTCCCAACTGCTTTCCAAGAGCTGAGCACTTTTAAACTGTAGGGCATTCAGGTTTGGGGCAATTTCAGTTGGGGTTGAACCTACCGGGCTTCCTAACAACAATTCAAAGGCAGGGCTGGCATCTTGGCTGGCCAGTAAAACCCGTTTTCCCTGTTGAGCAAATCGCTTGGCACTGGCGATCGCCAGTGTTGTCCGTCCTGTTCCACCTTTGCCCAGGAAGGTTAAATTTAGGGCCATTTAAACTTTTTCCGTTGCTGAAGAATTCTGACCTAAAACCAATCTAAACTTTGCGTCCGAGGAAGTGTTGGGTCAATCACCCAACACTCCTCAGAATGTCCCTGACACAACTTGAAATACTATCCTAAAGATAAATCTAAAGATAAATTGAGTTTAGGGATGAGACATACGTCTCAATCTATATTGTTCACCGTTGTTCGCCTTTACATTGCTTCCAGCTCATCTTCAAAAAACCAAGCTGAAAGGGTTGCATCAAACTTGACAACGAACCCCACACCGCTGCCATCAACCATTTTGTAGTCCTCAACAATCCCAAACGGATTTTGCTTCAGCCGGGTGATAATATTTGCTGGGACTCGCTCCTTTACCCCTCGAACTCTAACCTTTTGACCAATTTCGATTGCCACGTCCAGTGTTCTCCTCGTATTCTCCTTGGGATATCAGCCATTCCACAGTTTAGCGGAATCTGTGCTCTCTGCTCAATTTGTCGTCTACTCTTCAAACTACTGGGCATCCAAGAGTCGGATCTCCGAACAGAAGGAGGCTTGGATTAAGCCCGTCGCTGATTTGATTACCGTGGTTCGGAGCCTCAGGTTGGGGATGAGATACCAGAGTCGCTCCTCAGTGGAACAATCGGCTGACTCAGTGACTAAGGTCAGAACCTGATCGCTGCCCAGACTATAGTGTCCCTTGAGCAAGTGCCTTGGAGAACTGACCCGCTCCTGCAACAACTGCCCTGCGGTAGATTGATCAGAGTTTGTTACAGGCACTAAGAGGATGGAACCCGTTTGTTTCTGTGCTACCCCTTCAGAAGTGCCATCCCAGGTCGTTTTCAGGCCGCCCCAAGCCGCACTCGAGTTGACTTGAGCGCGATCGCACAAATCAATCACCCCAGAATCATTCGGCGGTAAAATTTCAACCGTTAGGGTTGACTTTCCAGCAAGCAGTTTACCAGAACTAAAATTGTGAATGGTGCGCTGCGAAAACCACTTCCCTGCACTTAGTTCAAGAAATTCAGTGATATTCATGAAATCCAACGATAACCCAGCATGAGTCTCAAAGGTCTGAAGAGACAGTTTTTCTAGTTTAACGCACCTTGACTAATCTCCTGAGTAAGCTTTGATAATTCGATCAAGTTAGGAACTGCTGTCAGGATTTCAGATGCCTAGACCTAGAATTAGGGGATGGGTGGGTGATTACCCGTAAGCCGCGATTACAGCTAGAATAGGAGTGTTAAGTTACGTGACACCGATCGTAATGTCTTGGGATTTGGGCAAAAGTCTGCCTCCGAACAGGCATACCTAAGTACAAGTTCCCAATACCCTTCATCTGTGCTGTTAGAGAATTGAGGTCATAAGGTAGGTGGTTGAGAGTCGTTTTAGGGAGTTCTTTGCTCCCTGCAAGCGACTATTCGATAGCTATCTCTTGAAAGATCTATTTTCTAGCAAGCTAGCGCTTTCACAGCTAGGCTTGATTATGGTAGGTTTTGAGATGGATGGGGCTAAGCGAATAACTTCCAAACGCCAAGTAATGGATCGCTCAACAGAAAGTGACCTGGAATCTATGGCGATTCAGGCTTTTGGTGTCGAAATGGCATATCGTTCAGGGGTTCAGACCACTCAGGTGCTGAAGGGAATTGATATTGGGGTTCACCAAGGTGATATCCAGCTTTTGATGGGGCCAAGTGGTTCGGGGAAAACAACCCTCCTGACTATTTTGGCAGGGCTGTTAACACCTACGGCGGGGAAAGTCATCCTTTTGGGACAGGAAGTCACCAAAATGTCCCGGAGCAAACTGTCCAAATTTCGACTTCAAAATATCGGGTTTGTGTTTCAAGGGTTCAATCTGTTTCCCGCTCTCACGGCAACCGAAAACGTAGAAGTGGCTCTCAACATCAAAGGAGTTCACGGTAAAACCGCAAAAGGCCAATCTCAACACTTGTTAGAGCAAGTAGGCTTAGCCGATCAGGGCAGGTTACTCCCTCGGGATCTGTCCGGAGGTCAAAAACAGCGAGTTGCCGTTGCTCGTGCTCTAGCTGGCCATCCACCTTTGATCATGGCAGACGAACCTACGGCAGCCCTTGACTCCAGTAGTGGTCGCGCTGTGATTGACTTGCTAAAGCAGCTTGCGAAGGAAGGAGGCTCAACGGTGTTGATGGTGACTCACGACCCTCGAATTGTGGATGTTGCTGACCGAATTCTCAATTTAGAAGATGGCATGATCAAGCATTATGACTGAGATTCTTGCATCCAATCTGCTGGAAGAGTTCCTGACGCTCATTGGAGCCTTAGGCTTTTTTTTCCTGACGTTTCAGGCTTTAAAGCAACTGGAACGCTAACTTTTGTCCGCTCGCGGGGCTCCATTTTGTTGAATAATAGATTCGGTTTGCTGGGTTAGGGTTTTCAATAACTGGTTCAGCAGGGGTAAGTTTTCAGACGGAACCGGCGCAAGCACAATGCGATCGCTAATTTCGCTGAGTTTTCTTTGCAGTTGTTGAGCCAACTTCAGAGCATCTTGGCTCAATAAAGCTAACTGTTGTTGTTGATAAAACCGTAAAGCCGCCCCTCTCAAGACCTGAAGATTGATTTCTTCGCCGTACTTGCCGGGAACTAAGCGCAGCCGTAACAATAAATGCTTGCCTCGATAAGTCCGTTCTAGCTCAACTTGCTTAGGTTCCTCCACTGGAGCTAGCGCAATTCCTGCAAATCGTTTCAGCTCATTGACAATAGCTTGAAATCTCACTAGTTCCAAGTCATCGACCACGGACTGTAAGACCCCGTCTTGACTCCAAAGAATACGACCAACAGAGGCTTGTCGTTCAAAATAGAGCCGTCCAATGCCGCCTAATAAGACCCGTGCTAGCAGTTCTTGGAGTAAGTCCTCAGACGGCAAGCGATTGAGCACATCAAGGGGACTACTCAAATGTTTGGCATGGAGTTTTAGGGCGGGAGCAGAGGCACTGCCTGAAGCAATGACACTCTCCGTGTATCGAGCTTGAGCTGATGTTGAATTTCCCTGCTTGGGAGATGCCAGCGATGCAGCGGCGGGTTCGGGTTCGGCTTGCGACTGTTGCTGAGTGTGGCATAGATAGGCAGATAAAACACTCTGCTGATCATCACTAGAAATCCTGTGGAAAATCACGGAGTAGTCCTGATACATCAGGATTCGCTTAACATAATCCAAGGCAGACTGATCCTCTGGATCAACCATCCCTAGACAGAGTTGCTTTTGATCAAGGGTAAGGGGCAGAACTTGATAATGCAAACAGACTTCAAACGGAAGAATACTATCAATCAACGGAAAGATCTGTTCGGCGTCCATGTCAGCAGCCCCATCAGTTTTAATTTTCGCTAGCATTGGTTAGATGAGTTTTTAAGTAGGCAATACCAGCTCCGTTTGTCAAACTAAACAGGCTCTTAGACTCCCACAACACAGACGCACCCAGTACTGAAATAGCTCGGAGTTAGAAATACTACAAAAAGCGGGAGCTTGATGAATTGACTATCAACGGCCTATGGATAACTCCAGTCTAGCAAGAGAATCTTGACACGATATCACTCGTGTTAGGGTCGAAGCCTTAAATTTTACAACGGAGAGTTTCTCTACTACAGTTCAAATGGATTATGCCTCAGTCCGGATAAAGCACTCTAAGTTTTGTAAGGTGAATTTTGTAGAGTAATTTGTAGAGTCAATAAAGTAAGTACTACAAGGAAATCTAAGTTTATTGCCATGGTGAGAGGAAAACTTGGGATAGGTTATCGAGGGATTTTGCTATGGATCATAGTCTTAATTTTAGGGGAACACCCAAGGGCGATCGCCACATCTCCTCCAGTCTCCACCCTTTCAGTTCAATATACCCCAGCTCAGGTTGTTACTTCGGTGCTCACATCAGTTGGCCTTCCTAGGGATATTCTGGATGTCGCCTCTAGCCATGCCGCACAACTGCTCTCTCCGGAATCAGTCAATTCATCAGTCAATGCACCCGTTAATTCATCTGCCGCAGAGAAAAGCCTGCATTTAGTGATTCGCCTGAGCGATCGCCGAGTTTATATTTATCAGGATAACCAGCTCCACAGCAGCTATCCGATTGCCGTTGGACGAGAGGGATGGGAAACCCCAACTGGCCGCTATCAAGTTATTCAATTGGTACGCAATCCAGCATGGCAACATCCGTTCACCGGAGAAATTATTCCCCCAGGGCCAGAAAATCCCCTCGGCGATCGCTGGATTGGCTTTTGGACAGATGGCACCAACTTTATTGGGCTCCATGGGACTCCCAATGAAGAAACCGTAGGCACTGCTGCGTCCCATGGCTGTATCCGAATGCTGAATCAAGATGTTCTGACTTTGTTTGAGAAGGTTAGCGTTGGGACTCCAGTGAGTGTTGAGCCCTAGCCATGGACAAGAGGTGCTTTGACCTCCTAGAATTAAGCGATGACTAATTCTTCTGAAATCCTTTGGCCCGGATTGCTGCAACAGCTTCTTGATCGTCAATCCCTTTCCATCGATCAAGCTGCAATGTTAATGCAGGGATGGTTAAGTGAGGCGATTCCCCCTGTTTTATCCGGGGCAATCCTGGCTGCCTTGCAAGCAAAGGAAGTCTCTGCTGAAGAGCTGGTGGGTCTGGCTTCGGTACTCCAGTCTCAATCTGTTGCACTGTCAATGCCTGCTTCTCCTACACAAGTGCCTGCGGTCTATCGGATGATCGATACCTGTGGCACGGGCGGAGATGGAGCGTCAACCTTTAACATTTCAACGGCGGTTGCTTTTGTAGCGGCAGCAGCAGGAATTCCTGTGGCCAAACATGGCAATCGCTCAGCCTCAAGCAAAGTGGGATCGGCAGATGTGCTGGAGGGATTGGGCGTGAATTTGGCAGCGGCTCCAGACAGAATTACGGCTGCTCTCTCAGAAATTGGCATCACCTTTCTGTTTGCACCAGGATGGCATCCAGCCCTAAAAGCGGTGGCTCCTCTGCGTAAGACCTTGAAGGTGCGAACGGTGTTCAATCTGTTGGGGCCTTTGGTCAATCCCATGGCTCCTCCGGGTCAAGTGATGGGCGTATTTGACCCGAAGTTTTTAACAACGATCGCCCAAGCCCTAGGGCAACTGGGCACTGAAGTTGCAATTGTCCTCCATGGGCGGGAGAAACTAGATGAAGCAGGGTTGGGCGATCGCACGGATTTAGCGATTCTCTCGGATGGAGTCGTCAAGCAGGCTGTCCTCGATCCTCAGGCCCTAGGATTAGATCTTGCCCCAATCAGTACCCTCAAAGGCGGGGAACTAGAGGACAATGCCCTGATTCTTAAAGCAGTGCTTCAGGGCAAAGGAACTCGGGAACAACAAAATGCCGTGGCGTTAAATGCGGCGCTTGCTTTGGAAGTCGGAAATGCAGTTCCTTTGGAGGATCACCTAGCAGGTTTAAAACTCGCCCAAGACATTCTCAACAGTGGGGCAGCCTGGTCAAAGTTGGAGCAACTAGTTGACTTTCTCAAACATTAACCTTAACTAGCTTTAACCAAACTTCAATTGGCCTTGAAGGGCCAAGAGATAGCCTATACCCAATTTAACCCACAGTTTTTTTTAGCGTGCACGCTCGCGAAATTCAATCACGTCTTGCTTGATGGTGACATCGTACTTGCCAAAGAAATCTTGGCCGAGTAGCCCAATATCTAAAGCTGGAGCGATCGCCACCAGCAAGTTAGAGGCAACTGCCCCTTCCACATTGACCGAGCGCACCAAGCCCACTTCCAGTTCTACATTTTTCTGGCTGGGAGTGTTTGCTTTGGTGCGACCTGTCGGCAATACGCCCAACACCTCTGCCATAGTTGGGGTAATCACTGTATTGCTTGCCCCTGTGTCCACTAACATTTCATAGGGCTGAGTCCCGTTAAACATGACTTGAATGACTGGAATTCCCCCCGACCGCCGGACAATTTTGGCTTGATAGACTCCTGAACCCGGAGCAACTGCAGCGCCTCTTTCAACTCCCCCTGCGGGCACTTCAAGGACAGGAACGGGGCAGATTTCATTATTGTTCAGGTCAAGATACTCTCCAGATTGGGTTCTGAAAAAACAACCGGGACGTTCCTGGGCGATCGCCGTACCGATTTGACCAAAGCAGATGTTACCTAACCCAACCAGCACCCACAGCAAGTTCGCGGAACGGATGGGAGGTCGAATCGGCATCTGAGGAACCAAAAACTGAGACCACTGGCGTAAGGAACTCAAACGCAAGAAATTCAAACGTAAAGAATCCAAAGAGGGGTGAATCATAAAACCTTTACCTGCAAACGAGACAACTTAGATAGGATAAATGCCTGGATTGCCACATCTAATCTTATAGTAGCGGAGCCGAGACACTGCAATTAATGACTGTGATTGATTCAATTGACTTAGCAATCAAGGGATTGTGAGCCCGTTTCGGCTTCAATCTCCTAGATCTAAGTTCTCACGGAGGGATTAGGCGTAGGTTTGAACGGAGGCGTTTTTGCAGGAGGCACTTGAATTGCCCCCGCTTTTCGGGTAACCAGTATCCATCCTTCAATCGCTCCAACTTGCTCAATATCTTGCAGCTTCAGTTCGTTCAAGGTGACTCGATCCAATAAAAAGTACGGTTGACTGTTTTTAGTCCAAGCTGCTTGCAACTCTTGAATATTGGCTGGACGAACTTTGCGATTACTGTAGAAATTCAAGGAGGGACGAGAATAGGGATGAGAAGTGTAGACCTTTGCCGTTGTCGGAACGTTTTTAGTGATTAACATGGCTACGGGTTTAACTGGGTAGTCTTCTGCCAATTCCCACACCCAATGACTAGAATTGACAAATAGCAAGAGTGAAAGGTAGCTTCCCCAGACTAGAACTGTTAAAAACTGTCGATCTTTTCTAAACAAAAACAGTGCCGTAAATGCCATTGTAATTCCAAATATTCCAATGGCTAGTTTGATATCAACTTCAACATTAATGGGCTGTAGTTTCGGTAGCAAATGACTGTAATAGAAGCAAGTAATTAAACCCATCGCTGCCATCACAATAAACACAGGCCAAAGGGCTTGGGGCTGAGGACAGAAAAATTCGCTGCGTTCCCTTGCTCCTGGCCCCCAGCGACCTGTTACTGAATTTCCCTCTTGCCAAATTTCCGCGATGTAGAATCCAACCGCCAAGGCAAACACTGGGTACAGAGGCAAGATATACCAGGGAAGCTTCGTCCCCATGAGGGAAATTGCGGTAAAGTAAACCCCTGTCCAGATCAGAATCAACTTGGCCCAACCAAAGTTACGATTCATCCAGGCAAACTGCAATCCTTGGGGCCAAAACAGTAACCAAGGCCAACTGTATTTCAACAGCTCTAATCCATAGTACCAAGGTGCTCCAGCATTGTTTTCCACCGGTTGCCAGACCCGCCGCAGAGATTGGTTGAGCAAATTGGCATCCAGAAACTCTTGGCCATAATGTAGCCCCTGGGCAACATACCAACCCATGACCGGAACGCTGCCCAACAGCAGTCCTAGCCAGAGATAGGAAGATTTCAGCAATCGGGGTGTGTCCCACAACAGGAAGAGAAAGGCAATCCCCCCCAGCAACACCCCTAATACTACACCCTTCGTTAAGCAGAGAAGCCCAAAGGCCAGACCTGATCCCAAGGTATACCGTAGATCTCGCCGCGATCGCAACACAGACCACACCATGAAAATCAGCAGAAACAGCACTGCCCCTTCCAACATGGCCAGTCTTCCTTGACGTACCACCGGCAGGAGCGTTAGGTAAACCAAAGCCGAAAACAAAGCTGGAGTCCGGCGAGGGGTTAATTCTCGACCCAACCCATAGAGTAGGGGCACCGAGAATGCCGTAAACAAAGCAGAGGGCAGTCGAGCAGTCCATTCGTTCACGCCCAGCCAATTATAGACCCATGCCATCACCCCATGCACCAACGGTGGCTTGTTGAAGTACGGTGCGCCGTGCAGGGTTGGGTAGAGCCAGTTCCCTTCCCCCTGGCTGATTTCACGAGCCACCTGTGCCACAATGCCCTCATCCCAATCCCGCAACGGTACGCCTCCTAAGTTCAAGGTGCAGAGTAGGAGGGCCGCCAGGGACAGGGTTAAAATCCAGAACCAATCCAGCCTATTGTCTCGAACCCAAGCGCGAGGTTGAGAATAGTCGAGTGTAAAAAGTTGACGAGACATAGTTTGGCAAGTTACAGCATGGGTAAGGATTCCCAAATGGAACTCTTAGGGTAATTCATTGTTTCTATATTCTATGATGACAACACTTGATTGAAAGTTGCTAACACTCAGGGCAAAAATCTCGCTAGAATTGGTAAAGTCTCTGTTTCAGTCTGTTTTTTCAGTCTGCTCTTTTAAACCGTTAAAGTCGTTCAACGCCACGAGTCCAATGGATGCTCTAGAAATCAAACGAGAAATCGAAACTTTGTCGAGTCGCCTGGGGAAAGCCCAGGACTATCTTTGACGTTCCAGCCGTTACCGCCAAGATTCAAGATTTAGAACAGATTGCGGCTCAGCCAGAGTTTTGGGAGGATCAAGCGATCGCTCAAAACACCTTACAAAACCTCAATGATCTCAAATCTGTTCTGCAACAACAGAAACTCTGGCAGCAATCTTTAGAAGATACCCGGACAATCCTAGAGTTACTAGAGCTAGAAAATGATGAAGCTCTGCTGCAAGAAGCTCAGGCTAATGTTCAGAATTTAAGTCAGGAGTTTGATCAGTGGGAGTTGCGACAACTGCTGTCTGGCCCTTACGACAAAGGGGGTGCTGTCCTGACGATTAACGCTGGAGCTGGAGGAACCGACGCTCAGGACTGGGCCGAAATGCTGTTGCGGATGTACACGCGCTGGGGGGAGGCCCAGGGGTACAAGGTTCACTTGACCGAGTTGTCTGAAGGAGATGAAGCCGGAATTAAATCTGTGACCATAGAAATTGAGGGTTCCTATGCCTACGGTTATCTCAAGGTCGAAAAAGGAACCCACCGTTTAGTCAGAATTTCTCCGTTCAACGCCAATGGCAAACGTCAAACGAGCTTTGCTGGGGTGGAAATCATGCCAATATTGGATACGGGTGTTCACCTTGAGATTCCTGAAAAAGACTTGGATATTAGTACTTCTCGCGCTGGAGGAAAAGGGGGTCAGAACGTTAACAAGGTGGAAACAGCAGTTCGAATTACCCACTTGCCTACGGGGATTGCAGTACGCTGTACTCAGGAACGGAGCCAGTTACAGAACAAAGAAAAGGCCATGACCCTGCTCAAAGCCAAATTGTTGATCATTGCCCAGGAACAACGGGCTAAAGAAATTGCTGAAATTCGTGGAGATTTGGTGGAAGCAGCCTGGGGCAACCAAATTCGGAACTACGTGTTTCATCCCTATCAAATGGTGAAGGATTTGCGGACTGGCGAAGAAACAACGGCAATTGAAGATGTGATGAATGGCGACCTGAACCCGTTTATCCAAGCCTATCTCCGCCAGGAAAATCAACTCCTTGAAAGTCACTCTGCGTAATTTGAAGTCAGCCGCAAACTGCTGCAACCGCTCTCGCCCATCCTAACGCACCTGCTGTATCTGCGACTTGCCATCCCCGGCCCATCAAATCTGGGTGGGGGCCATTTTTGTCAGGAATAATGATAGGAACGTCAACGACTTCTAGCATGGCCAAATCATTGGGACTATTGCCTAAGCCAACCGTGATGATTTCAACTTCAGGCGAAAGGGTTTGAGAAGAATTGGTTTGATGATTAGTTTGATCCCGAACTTGATAGTAGGTTTGATACTGTTGAGTCAACCACTGAGTTGCTCTCCCTTTGCCTGCATTTTTACCAATTAAATGGGAAAAGCGATCGCCAATTACGACTTGGAATCCGAGTTGTTCTACGGCCCGCTGGATCACGTCACCAGAAATTTCCTTAGGGGTGATGAACGGTTCAGTAAACTCGCGGGTTTTTGCCCAGGTTGCTGCTATCAAAGACAATCCCGTTCGTTGGATCACTTCTGTCACCTCTAAATCATTAAACCCTCGCAACGGTACGCCTAAATCTTGCGCTAAAGCGGTAACTCCCTGAACGGCTTCTGCGTAGGAACAACCAAATTGTATCAGACTGTAATCCTTCGATTCAGTCGTGTTGAATTCAGAGGAACAATCAGCTAACTCGGTCTGGGATCTGGGAATAAAAATGGCACTGCCATTTTCAACAATAAAACTATCCCGCAACTTAATTTCTTGACATAGTAATTCAACTTCTGCACGGGTTTTACTGGTCACTGGAATAATCGGAATTTGTCGATCTTGAAGCTGTTGAATTATAGGTAAGGCAGCATCACACCTATAGTTATCAGCATTTAATAACGTTCCATCTAAATCTGTAAAGATGATTAACATTTACACCTATAGCAATCAGTAATTAGATGCGAGAAAAACTAGAGCGGGGTTTGGGGAAGCAGTCCCCAATCAGGGGGCAACGCCCCCTTCACCCCCTGTTCACAAATCATTTGTGATTGCTATAGCCATTACAGCAGTCTCTATTTGAGCGTAATACAGATTGATCCCTCTTTGTCCCCCCTTTATCTCCTTTTCAAGCAGAATTTAGGGGGATCGCTGGGAAGTTATGACAATTCTGGTAGAGCGAGATAAGGGCGATCGCGAAAATCAGGGAGTCGCGAAGGGTTTTGATCTAACTTTGCCAGGATTAACTCCAACGCTTTTTCCAATTGAGGATCTTTTCCAGTTGCCCAATCTTGGGGTTTAATTTCTACTTCAATATCAGGATCAGTTCCGTAGTTTTCAACTCGCCAGCCCACATCCTGAAACCAAAAGGAAAACTCTGGTTGGGTAACAAGTGTGCCGTCAGCCATGGAATGACGCGGTGAAATCCCAATCACTCCTCCCCAGGTTCGTGTCCCAACCAATGGCCCCAGGTTCATCAGTTTAAAGCAGTGACTAAAAATGTCCCCATCTGACCCAGCGTATTCGTTGGTCAAGGCGATCATTGGGCCAAAAGGAGCATCGTCGGGGTAGGGGGCAGGTTGACTCCACCGAGAAATATCATATCCAATCCGCTGCCGTGCCAATTTTTCTAGCAACAGTTGGGAGACATGACCGCCGCTGTTGTAGCGAACGTCAATGATCAACCCCTCTTTGTAAACCTCTGCCATGTAGTACCGATGGAATTCAGCATAGCCCCTTGGCCCCATATCTGGAATATGAACATAGCCGACTCGTCCCTGGGTGATCTGATCAATCGTTTGAGAGTTAGTCTCGACCCATTCTCGATAGCGGGCAGCCATCTCATGCCTCAGGGTTTTAACGGTAATAGTTTGGGGTTCAGCGGCAGGGGTTCTGGCAAAGGTCAAAGTCACTTCGGTTCCAGCCTGATGAACCAGCAATTCCTCAGGAGACAGATGCTGATTTAACCGTTGGCCACCAATCGTTAACAGCAAATCTCCCGGCTGAATATTCAAACCGATTTGAGTCAGGGGAGAGCTTTTTTTTTCATCCCAGCGATCGCCTTGAACAATATGTTCCAGACGGTAGGCATCCGTTGCTGGATCGTAACTAAAATCAGCCCCTAAAAATCCAAGCTTGTAACTAGGCGGATGACGATAATCTCCACCAAATTCATAGGCATGGGATGTGCCTAATTCTCCCTGCATTTCCCAAATTAAATCGGAAAATTCAGAGCGGGTCGTAACCCGATTTAACAAGGGTTGATAGCGATCTTTGACTCGAGCCCAGTCTACCCCTGACATATTTTCTGTCCAGAACTGTTCCTGCTGGAGCCGCCAAATTTCAGTGAACATTTGCTGCCACTCTACCGTAGGCGTGAGGGAGACTCGAACCCGATTGAGATCAATCCACCCGGTTTTCCGACCCGGTTTGTCTTCTTCCTCTAAAGGTTTCTTGTCTGATTTAGATTTCAATAGGTCTAGGGTGCCTACCCACAATCGTCGCTTCGATCGATAGATAATAGTTTCGTAATCTTGGCCAACCTTAAAACTGGAGAGGTTGCTGACCACTCGATCCCGTTTTTGTTCGGCAAAGTCATACACTTCTAGGGCAGCTTTGGAGTCAGGCTCTATCTCTGCCCAATCTTCCTCTAAGCTGCCTTCAACTGGAACAGAACTCCATAACACCTTGCCTTTTAATCCCTGAATTTGCCGATAGATCCCTTCAGGAACCGGGAAGCGAACAATCCGGTTTTCAATCCCGTCTAAATCAATTTCAAGTTTTGTTGGTTCTTCAGAATGGTCTACATGAGGATCTGAATGGCTCTCTGTCCTGTCAGCATTTTTCTCTTTTGTTAAGGGTTTGGGCTGGGGAACAAAGGGAGAAAGGGTATCTTTTTGGAGGGAAATTAGGTAAGGACGCATTCCCTTCGGAAAGTTTAAATCAAGGTAAATCCGGTCATAGACTGGATTGAACTCTCGCACGGAGAGAAAATAGAGGAATTTACCGTCTGGGTCAAAGGCCGGAGAAATGTCCCAAAATCGAGGCGAAGTCAAACGGTGAACTGCCCCAGACTCAACCTGAAATAGCTTGATCGAAACCGTTTTTTGAGTGTCTGCACAGCCATAGGCAATCCATTCTCCATCGGGAGACCAACTGATGCCTTGAATTCGAAGATGGGCGCTGCGATCGCACACCTGAGCTTCAGCCGTGTTCAGGTTCACCAGGATCAGTTCATGGCGATGGTTGGTCAAGGCCAAGCGGTCACCGACTGGAGCAACGGCTAGCAATACGACTCGCCCTAAATCCAGGTGGGGAAATTGCTTCAGGGGAACATTATTGTCTGGGCTGTAAATTTCTAATCCCTCTCGTCCCTCTCGATCCGTAATTGTGACTAATCGCTGACCATCATTTAACCACCGCGTTAAACGGTAGCGAACAGCTTCTGGCTTGCCAATTTGAGTCGAGGCCCCTTCCCAATTCCCAAAGGTGAAACTTTGGCCCCGGGTTGTGATCACTGTTGAGTGACCTTGCGGATGCAGAGCATAGTCTTCGAGAAATTCCCCAGATTTAACGAACTTTCGCTGCCGTTGGATCTGGGGCGAATGAAATTCAATTTCAATCTTTTGATTCCTGTCCGTCTCCGGATCAAGCCAAAACAAGTCTGCCCCCACCTGATAAACAATACATTTGCCATCCGTTGTGGCGTGGCGAACATAATAGTCTCGATGGCGAGTGTGTTGCTGCAAGTCTTCTCCTTCAGGCGTGCAGGAGTAAAGATTGCCGATGCCAGCATGGTCACTGGTAAAAAAGATTCGAGATCCAATCCACATCGGTGAGGCCAAGTTTCCTGACCAAGACTCTAATAAATGGCAAAACTCTCCAGTGTCATTTGGATCAATCCAGATGACTCCGGCTGTTCCCCCTCGGTAACGCTTCCAGCGAGCCAAGTCTGTGGTGTTCCGACCCAGGACAACGCCACCATTAGCGCCGTAGGAAATATTGTGAGCCAGTCCCCAGGGCAAAGGCTGAGGTAATCCTCCCTCTGGCTTGATTGCATAGAGCTTGAAAATCCGACGAAAGGGTTGCTTAGCATTGCTAGCGAATACAATGGACTGCCTATCTCGGCTCCATCCCGCTACTCCAACTTGTGATCCTAGAAACGTTAATCGCTGAGCCATCCCGCCAACAGCAGGCATCCAGTACACTTCTTGATTGCCCTCCTCTTTCCCCACAAATGCCAATTGAGTGCCATCAGGGGAGAGAAATGGAGAAGAGACTTCTCCCAAGTTTGCCGTTAGCCGAACTGCTGGGCCTCCCTGTTTCGAGACTTGCCAGAGGTCATCTTCGCAGACAAAAACAACGTTGTTTTCATGGATTGTGGGGTGATGATAGTAACCGACTTGCTGATTCATACTGAACTGACGCATCAATAATACCTGATGGTTATTAGGTAGAGTGGAGTGGGTGGTGTGAACCCTGATTAGTTTAACCCTTGAAATTTGAGTCCCTGTCAGGTCGCAAAAAACCTTAACAGCTTTGTTTGAACGCCATGACATGAAGCGCGAACGTGCAGTGGGCATCTTACCCGCGCAGGCGAGCTTGGATGATTACCAGAATTTTGGCCAAATCTCAAACTCCCCTGCGGATTTCGTTTCAGATTTCATGTATAAAAACGCACCATCAAAAACAGAAAATCGCCAAAAACGTCTCCAGATCAGCAATTCCAACATTTTTCGAACGGGTTCAGGAATAATCCAGGCTAAGCAGACCCAACAAAAAGCGCTACGACTTTTGGCGCAGCGCTGCTCTCGAATGAAATTCTGAGTTGAAATTCTGAGTTGAAAGTATTAAAGCTAACGATCTGAAGACTCAGTCCTATTTTCCAGTGACCTTACTCTGAACCGCGCCGACAATACTGGTCGCGACTTGTTCAGGAATGCGGGTATATTCCAAGCCCTCATTAAAGCCTTGTCCCTTGCCCAAAATCCAACTCACCATTTTTTTAACGCCATCGGCTTTCTCTGCACTTTCATACTGCTGCTTAACGAGAATCCAGGTAATCCCCACAATCGGATATCCCGTTTCTGGATTTTGCAGATTTGCAGCCCGCAGATCCTGATAAAACCGAACAGTACTTAAGGCTTTGTAAGTTTCTGCCAAGGTAGGAGCCACAAAATCTCCCGCCAGATTCTGCAACTGAGCCGTTGCTAATTTATTCTTGCGGGCGTAGGTATCCTGAACATAGCCGATTGACCCTTGAGTCTGTTTAACTTGATTGGCAACTCCTTCGTTTTGGGCCCCCTTCAACGGATTTCCGGGCCACTTGGGTTGAGTCGAGACATCCACATTCTTTTGGAATTGAGGGCTAACAGCACTCAGATGGCGGGTAAAAATATAAGTTGTACCGCTACTGTCTTCCCGCACAACGGGTTTGATCGGCAAAGCAGGTAATTTCACCCCTGGATTGTCCTTGGCAATCTTGGCGTTATTCCATTGGGTAATCTTGCCTTGGAAAATATTAGCTAAAACCGACTGAGAGAGTTTTAGTTCAGAAATCCCAGGCAAATTAAAGACAACGGCAACGGCCCCTCCTGCGGTTGGAACGAGTACCATTCCCTTGGACATTTGGTCAATTTGAGACTGAACGGGAGGAGCATCAGTTCCGGCAAAGTCCACGGTGTTGGCGATAAAGCTGCTGATTCCCTTACCACTTCCAACAGCATCATAGGTCACTGCAATTCCAGACTCTTTCTTAAATTCAGCAAAATACTTTTGGTACAGTGGGGCTGGAAACGAAGCCCCAGCGCCTTTAAGGTTCAGGGCAATAGCTTCACCAACCGTTCCAAAAGATAAGGCGATCGCCGCCACAGATATTGCAACAGTTCTAGGCCAATGAGATAGAAAGAACACCATTTTGTTTATCCTCAACTTAAAAAGTAATGGTTAAATATAGAAGTACTGTAGCAAAACAGTTGAAGCCGCCTTAAAAACGTTAAACTTTTTAACTGACTGAGTCGCGTAATTTGTCTAGGTGCAGGGGCTTCAGGCAGTCGGGCCACAATCTTCTCATGCAAAAGTGTAAACCCTAATACTATTTACATTTCAACCCGGTTTCCTGTCAAGTAAATACCGATAAAGATGATAAAAAAGGCATGAAAAAATCATGCCTTTCTCACTATCTCCATTGAAGTCAACTTTCTCGTTAAGGCTCAATTCCTGACAGCAGCAGATCTGATCCTGAATCCGGTTCTAGAACGGCCACTGATTGAGTTAACTCCCATCTTCACATTCCAGGGAGAGTCTTAAGGGAGACCCCGCAGACACAGAGGGTAGGTAACGCTGCGGGCGATAGAACCTACTCTCAGCAGCTACTTTACAGCAGAGCGAACAGCAGACTCAGGCCCCACAGTAGCAACCTTCTCTGTTTTCAGAAGTGCTGTTTGCAGCATTGGAGTATGGGTAACAGAATCAGTGGAGAGGGTGAGCAACGGACTTGATAAAATTCCTGCCGTCATCGTTGCAATCAAAGATAGCACCAAGCCAACTTGTAACGGACGCATTCCTGGTAAATCCCAGCGAATCTCTGGGTAATTTTTCACGGCATCCGACATCTCATGAGGCTCCTTGACCACCATCATTTTTACCACTCGAATATAGTAGTAAATTGAAATCACGCTAGTCACAAGACCCAGCAGCACTAGGCTGTACAACCCTGCCTGCCAACCCGCCCAGAAGAGATAAATTTTGCCAAAGAACCCCGCTAGAGGAGGAATTCCCCCCAGGGACAACAAACACATACTTAACCCTAAAGTTAACAGCGGATCTTTCTGGTACAAGCCACTGTATTCGCTGATTTGATCTGTTCCAGTCCGGAGGGAGAATAGAATCACACAGGTGAATCCCCCCAAGTTCATGAACAAATAAATCATCAGATAGAAAATCATACTAGAGTAACCGGCCTCTGTTCCGGCAACCAAGCCGATCATGACAAATCCAGCCTGGGCAATTGAGGAATAGGCTAGCATCCGCTTCATCCCTGTTTGGGCTAAAGCCACCACATTCCCCAGAATCATACTGAGGATTGCTAAAGCCGTAAACACAAATCGCCATTGCTCATCCACCAAGGGAAATGCGTTTGTCAACAAGCGAATCGCCAATGCAAACCCTGCCGCCTTAGAACCAACCGAAAGAAAAGCCACAACTGGAGTGGGTGAGCCTTCATAAACATCCGGTGTCCACTGATGAAAAGGCACGGCTGAAATCTTAAAGGAAATTCCAGCAATGACAAATACCAAGGCAATGATCAACCCCAGGGAGTCGCCTGTACCTGAAGCCACCATTGCTGCTGTGATCTCAGTTAGCTTGGTTTCTCCCCCTGACAAACCATACAACAAGGACAAGCCGTAGAGAAATACAGCAGAACTTGCGGCTCCGATCAATAGATACTTCAGCGCTGCTTCATTGGAACGGGGATCACGTTTGGTATAGCCTGTGAGTAAGTAAGAGGAAATACTCAAGGTTTCCAAAGAAATGAAGATCATCGCAAGTTCATCCGCTCCGGACAAGAACATTGCTCCCAAGGTTGCGGTCAACAAAATTCCCAGGTACTCTGCCAAGGAGGTTCCGGTCTGTTCAACATAGCGAACCGACATCAGAATTGTCGTCAC
>JBOFUV010000096.1:0-13361 GCA_051652765.1 Microcoleaceae cyanobacterium
GAATATTGTTCGTTTAGTCCATTGGTTACATGGAGTTCCTTTTTCCGCCACACGATGTTCTCATTTCGCTTCCCTTGCTCCCACAACTTTACTCCTGTAAACCAAGATTAAGTTCGCCAGCAGTATCAACCTTGGGGGACTTTGAGAAAGGGGACTTTGAGAAATCCGGCTCCCCCAGAATTGGGGGCCGGGGGGCTCTTGATTAGGCCCCTTGCCATGGGGGACAGCGATCGCCGGGGGTTGGGTAAAGGTAAAAGCTTTATGTTCAAATTAATTGATTCCACCTACTGAATTGAAGTCATTGAATCTATGATCTTGAGTAACTATGTCCCCCTGATGCGTTGGTTGAAGCGCATTAAGATCAAGCCGATGAAACGTTTGAAAGCTTTGCTGTCCGTTGGGGCAGCGCTGTTAATTTTTTTCCTGGCTCACCTCCCCGTGTTTGGGGAGCAACAGGCCACAATTACTGTCGATTTTGCCGTGTCTCAACCCGGACTCTCCTCCATGAGCGGCTTTTTGTATGGTATTGGCGATACAAAACCTCCCGACAACAAGTTAGCCCCTCTGCAATCCAAATTGTGGCGAACTTCTAGACTGAACCATTATCCCCGTGTACAAACCCTGGGGGGGGTCTTCCAACTGCTCCTGAGTGACACCTATGGATATGGGACAAAAAATCCCTGGCCCTACCAAGACTATGCCAAGTGGGAAGCTCACGTTCGTCTGGTTGCCCAGCAGAACAAAGATAAACAACTGATTTGGGATGTGTGGAATGAACCAGATATCAAAGATCCGTTTTGGAAAGGATCGAGATATCAACTGTTTGAAACCTACAAGCGAGCCTATCAAGTGCTCCGACAAGAACTTGGCCCCAACGCTTTGATTGGTGGCCCCAGTATTGCCAAGTATGATCGGGGCTATCTCAAAGCTTTTCTAGACTATTGCCAGGAAAATAATCTGGAAGTCAACTTCCTCACCTGGCATGAACTGAATGACCAAGAAATTACAGCGATCGCTTCCCATATCCAAGAGGCCAGACAGCAATTTCAGAAAAACCCGGCCTATCAAAGTTTAAAAATTCAGAAACTTTATACCAACGAGATTATTGGGCCAACGGCTCAGTATCGACCGGCTGAAAATTTGGGATATTTGTACTACACCGAACAAGGGAAATCAGATGGATCGTGCAAAGCCTGTTGGGAGCCTTTGGCGGGGGGAAAACCCAACAACTGCTTTAACGATAGTTTGGATGGTTTGCTCACCCCTGAAACCTCTGAACCTAGGGCTGTGTGGTGGGTTTATCAAGCCTATACAGATGGGTTTGGGACAAGGGTACAGAGTCAGTTGAGTGCTCCCAGAGTTGTGGCTCTAGCCAGTAAATCCAACTCAGCCCAGCAAGCACAGGTGCTATTTGGGTACTTTGAACAGGGGGTTTCTGCACCGAAAGTAAGTGTAACGTTGGTTTTGAAAAACTTGCAACAGCTCAGCGGATTTCAGCCTGGAAAACCCTTAACCCTAACGATCAAACAAATCCCTGACACCGGGGAAAAAGTAATTGGCAGCTTACCCGTTCTGAAGCAAGAGCAGATAACGGTAAGTAACCAAGTGGTACGTCTGACTATTCCTAACGTGAAGCTGCATGAAGCATACGTACTAACCATTGGCTAGAAATTTGTCAAACTTGGTCTAGGTAAATGTATGGGCTGGCTTGGATCTGCTGAGACTCAGCCCACTCAAACCAATACCCTTAAAAAACTTGTTTAGACAAACTCCTCGCAAGATCAATTACAACTTCCTAGACTAAAACCTTCAGACTAAAGCTTTTAGTCTAAAACTTGTTGAGGTTAATGCCAGCTTCTTTTGCCATTGCTTGTAGTCCTTTCGTTTCCAGGGTTTTAATCGCCTTTGTCGATAGCTTGAGCCGAACCCAACGCTTGCCCTGAAGCCACCAGACGCGCTTCCACTGCAAGTTGGGTTGCTGTAACTTGTGAGTCCGACGGTGAGAGTGAGACACCGCCATCGCATTATTGGCTTTTTTTCCTGTAAGCTGACATCTGCGAGACATAACCTTGCTCCAATCTATTTTTGACCCAAACGTTTATTGTATAGTATTTTTGGCCGCATCCGGTAGGTCTGGATCGGTTTATCTAGCAATTCATTAGTTTTATCGATTCATGAATTCTATGCAAGTTCATACCCCTGACTGGGTTAAACACGCTGTATTCTATCAAATCTTTCCCGATCGATTTGCCCGGAGCCAAACGCAGTTAAATCCTGACCTGAGTTCCTTGCCTTGGGAACCCTGGGACGCACCCCCAACTCCCCAAGGGTACAAAGGTGGCGATCTTTGGGGGGTGATTGAACATCTAGATTACTTGCAGGATTTGGGGATTAGTGCGATTTACTTTACGCCGATCTTTCAGTCTGCGTGCAACCATCGTTATCATACCCACGATTACTATCAAGTTGACCCAATTCTGGGGGGGAATGCCGCCCTAGAACAGTTGTTGAACGCAGCCCATCAACGAAAGATCAAGGTTGTGCTGGATGGGGTGTTCAACCATGCCAGTCGCGGGTTTTATCCATTCAACGATATTTTGGAAAATGGCCCCTATTCTCCCTGGATCAACTGGTTCAAGGTTTTAGATTGGCCTCTTTCTGCCTACGATGGCGACAAACCTGCAAACTACGGGAGTTGGGCAAACAACCGGGCGCTGCCAGAATTTAATCACGACAATCCGGCGGTGCGGGAATACATTATGAAAATCGCCGAATACTGGGTGCAGTTTGGGATTGATGGTTGGCGGTTGGACGTGCCGTTTGAGATCAAAGCTCCTGGATTTTGGCAAGAGTTTCGGCAACGGGTAAAAGCGATTAACCCGGAGGCTTATATTGTGGGAGAAGTGTGGATAGATTCGCGCCAATGGCTAGATGGAACACAGTTTGATGGGGTGATGAATTATCTGTTCACCGGGCCAACGATTGCGTTCGTCGGAGGCGATCGCGTTCGCATGGAACTGGTGGAAACCCCGTCCTACTTTCCCTATCCGCCCTTATCTGCTGCAGGATATGGACAAAAGATTCAAGAACTGCTCGACCTTTATCCCTGGGAGATTCAGCTCACCCAACTCAATTTGCTCGATAGTCACGATACGGCTCGATTGCTATCAGTTGTGAATGGCGACAAAGCCAGTGTGGAGCTGGCAACCGTGCTGTTATTTACGTTTCCGGGAGCACCCAGTATTTACTATGGGGACGAGGTGAGTTTAGCAGGAGCGCTTGATCCCGATTGTCGGCGTAGTTTTCCGAGTTCTGAATCCTGGGATCAAGCTGTCCTGAATTACCACAAACAACTGATCAAAATTCGGCAGCAGTATCCAGCGTTACGAACGGGTTCCTATCAGGTTTTACACGCAGAGGGACAGGTTTATGTGTTTGCCCGTGTACTCGATTCCGAGGTCGTTCTGGTTGCCATCAATAGTGGCATAGAATCTGCCCAAGTAACAGTTCAGACTGAAGGGTTAAAAGCTCAGCCTCAAAATCTGCTCTACGGGGATTGTGAATTCTCTTGGAGTTCTGATTTTGCCCAAGTTCAGTTGACTCTTGCGGCTCGGCAAGGCTGTATTTTGGCTGAGAGTTAGGGTTCAACTCGGCCACTTCTAGCAGTTAGCTGAACTTAGCTTAAATTAGCTTAAAGTTTAGCCCCTTTTCTCCAAAAGTCTCCTTAAGATAGAAGGCACAGCGAGTCAGTCTCATTCAGGCTAGAAATTTCATAGCTGAACGCTCACAATGACCTCAAACAGGGAACAAATCATGGCACAAGCGCAAGCCGAGCAAATCTCTCCTGAATTTCTGGATCAGGGCCAATACCTTGACCGAGACTGTACAACCCTGTCCCGTCATGTTCTGCAACAGTTAAAGAGTTTCTCCCCCGATGCTCAGGATATTAGTGCGTTGATGAGTCGGATTGGACTGGCGGGCAAATTGATCGCTCGACAGCTCAGTCAAGCCGGAATAGTCGATGATGCCTTGGGATTTACAGGTACTGTCAATGTTCAGGGCGAGGCTGTCAAGAAAATGGACTTGTACTCCAATGCGGTGTTCATCTCTGTTTTCAAGCAAAGTGGGTTGGTTTGCCGCCTTGCCTCCGAAGAAATGGAGAAGCCTTACTACATCCCAGAGAATTGCCCGGTTGGTCGCTACACCCTGCTCTACGATCCGTTAGATGGTTCCTCCAATCTGGATACAAACCTCAACGTCGGGTCAATTTTTGCCATTCGCCAACAGGAAGGGGTTGATGAAGACGGTTCGGCCCCTGATCTGCTTCAGAACGGCCACAAGCAACTGGCGGCTGGATATATTCTCTATGGCCCCAGCACAGTGCTGGTCTATTCCATTGGCAAAGGTGTTCATAGTTTTACCCTCGATCCAACGATTGGGGAATTTATTCTGGCTGATGAAAATATCAAAGTTCCGGATCAGGGTTCCGTCTACAGTGTGAACGAAGGGAACTTCTGGCAGTGGGAGGACTCGATTCGGGATTACATTCGTTATGTACATCGTCATGAAGGCTACAGTGCCCGCTACAGTGGTGCATTGGTGGGGGATATTCACCGAATTTTGTATCAAGGCGGTGTGTTTCTCTATCCGGGAACGGTGAAAAAGCCGGAAGGAAAATTGCGGCTGTTATACGAATCTGCCCCCATGGCATTCTTGATGGAACAGGCTGGGGGAAGGGCCTCTACCGGAACTCAAGCGATTATGGATGTAGTTCCTGAAAAAATCCACCAACGCACTCCGCTGATCATTGGAAGTAAAGAAGATGTTGCTTTAGTTGAATCATTCATTCAAGATCGAGAACGGCGAGAAAAGGAGTAGAAGTTCGGGGTTGAACCGGGAGAATTAACTCCAAACTTCGAGTGTTAAATTGTTAAATCTCAAGCTTGTAAACTTTACAGGAGTCGAGACAATGACTACAAATCACTTAATTAAAATTGGAACCCTGGGTCAAAGTATTTGGATGGACAACTTGAGTCGGGATCTAATCGCATCCGGCGAACTCAAGCAACTGGTTACAGAAAAGGGGATTCAGGGAATTACTTCTAATCCAGCCATCTTTGAAAAAGCCATCAAAGGGAATAAAATCTATGATGCTGATATTGAAAAAGGCATTGCCGCCGGAAAATCCGTCCTGGAAATTTATGAATCTCTCGTGTTTTCTGATATCCAAAATGCCTGTGATATTTTCAAGCCTGTGTATGACAAAACCAATGGCTTAGATGGTTATATTAGCATCGAAGTTCCCCCGACAATCGCTCAGGATACTGACAGCACGATTAACGAAGCTTTGCGATATTACAAGGCGATTAATCGGGAAAATGTAATGATTAAAATTCCTGGAACACCAGCAGGGTTGCCTGCCGTAGAGCGGGTGATTGCTGAAGGGATTAACGTCAATGTGACCTTACTGTTTTCGATCCAAAGCTACATTGATACGGCTTGGGCCTATATCAAGGGGCTAGAAGCTCGGGCGGCTCAAGGAGAGCAGATTAACCAGATTGCTTCTGTTGCGAGTTTTTTCCTGAGTCGGATTGACTCCAACATCGATGGTTCAATCGATGCCAAGCTTTCAGAGGTGACTGACCCGAACCTACGAGCAAAACTGGAAGCGGTAAAGGGCAAAGTTGCCATTGCTAACGCTAAAGTTGCGTATCAAGAATACAAAAAAATCATTGCAACGGATCGTTGGCAAGCACTTGTGACTCAAGGCGCAACGGTGCAACGGTTACTCTGGGCCAGCACCAGCACCAAAAATCCTGCTTACAGCGATGTGATGTATGTGGATGAACTGATTGGGCCAAACACTGTGAACACTCTGCCACCCCAAACCATTGAAGCTTGTTCAGATCACTGTAGCGTTGATAACCGTATTGAAACGGGAGTTGAGGCAGCATATCAACTCATTGAGAGTCTCAAAGACCCAGATATCGATATCAACTTGGATCAAGTCATGGATGAATTACTGGCAGACGGTATCGACAAATTTGTCAAGCCATTTACCTCTTTAATGAATTCTTTAGAGGAGAAAGTTCAACAATTGGCTTCCGTCGGTTCGTAAATGTTTTATAGTGGCGCATAGCTGTGCGTCACTTTTTCTAATCTAAACCCTATTGAAACTCAGGAACTTTAAATGGTTGCCATATTAGAAAATCCCCTAAGAGTAGGACTACAACAGGATCGTGTTCCTGACCCCCAGATTCTGGTGATCTTTGGGGCATCCGGGGACTTGACTCAACGCAAACTCGTTCCTGCCTTGTATCAAATGAGATTGGAGCGGAAACTGCCCCCAGAAATTACCATCGTAGGGGTAGCACGACGGGAGTGGGAACATGACTATTTCCGGGAACAGATGCGGATTGGAGTCGAGGAATACGGCGGCGGTCTCCAGTCAGAAGAAGCCTGGAAGGAGTTTGCTCAAGGACTGTTCTACTGTTCTGGCAATACGGATCAGACCGAAAGCTATCAAAAGCTCAAAGCATTTCTAGGAGAACTGGATGATTTGCGCGGAACTCGAGGAAATCGCGTTTTTTATCTCTCCGTCTCCCCAAGCTTGTTTGGCGAAGCCATCCAACAACTGGGTGAAGTGGGCATGTTAAGCGATCCCAGCAAACATCGCTTGGTGATTGAAAAGCCCTTTGGTCGGGACTTGAGTTCGGCGCAAGTCTTAAACCAAATCGTTCGTAAGGTCTGCGCCGAAAATCAGGTTTACCGAATTGATCATTACCTCGGCAAAGAAACCGTTCAGAATCTGATGGTATTCCGGTTTGCCAACGCGATTTTCGAGCCCCTTTGGAACCGCCAGTTTGTCGATCACGTTCAGATTACCGTAGCAGAAACCGTTGGACTCGAAGGACGGGCGGGCTATTATGAAACCTCTGGGGCCCTGCGGGACATGGTTCAAAACCACCTGATGCAACTCTTCTGCCTCACCGCGATGGAGCCCCCCAATTCCCTGGATGCCGATGCCATCCGTACTGAAAAAGTAAAAGCCGTACAAGCCAGTCGCCTAGCCGACACCACCAATCTAGAACTGTCAGCAGTACGAGGACAATACACTGCTGGCTGGATGAAAGGAAAGCCTGTCCCTGGATATCGGGAAGAAGAAGGAGCTAGCCCTGACTCTATCACTCCGACCTATGCAGCCCTGAAGCTCTACGTTGATAACTGGCGCTGGAAAGGCGTACCGTTTTACCTGAGAACTGGTAAGCGGATGCCCAAAAAAGTCTCGGAAATTGCGATTCAGTTCAAAGAAGTGCCTTTCCTCATGTTCCAGTCTGCCAGCAAACAGGTAAACCCCAATGTTCTGGCCCTCCGGATTCAACCAAATGAAGGCGTATCCATGCGATTTGAGGTCAAAACCCCTGGATCATCCCTGAGAAGCCGATCCGTAGACATGGATTTTCGCTATGATGCTGCCTTTGGTAAACCCAGTACCGATGCCTATGCCCGCCTGTTGATTGACTGTATGTTGGGAGATCAAACCCTGTTTACCCGTGACGATGAAGTTGAGTCGTCTTGGAAGGTCGTCACCCCAATTTTAGAAGTCTGGGATGCTCCCGCTCCCCCAGAAGTTATTCCCCTCTACGAGGCCGGAACCTGGGAACCCGTAGAGGCTGAATTGCTCCTCAATCGAGATGGCCGTCGCTGGCGAAGATTGTAAGAAAGATTGTCAGAAATTTGTTATGACCATGGGTTGTGGGTGACTGGTCATTGGTTCTGAACCAACGGTACAGGCTCTACTTCCTAACCTTACTTCCGACTCCCTTCCCAACTCTCACTCCCAATTCCTACTCCCCGAAACTAACACCTATGACTACACCTCTAGTTGCATTACAAAAACCCAAGGATATTTCTCTGAGTGAGATTGAGGCCGAACTCAATAATATCTGGATCGGTCAAAGCTCTGAAGGCGGTAAAACAGCAACGATTGCCACCAGAGCCGCGACTTTTAGCATGGTGATCTATGAACCCGAAGAATTTCAGCAAATTCTAGCCGCTCTGAGTTTCTATCGAGGACCCATTGACGGTTTTCACGGGACAGAGACTCGCGAGGCCATCAAAGAAGCCCAGAAAGCCTTTGGTCTGAATATCAATGGCCGAATTGATGGGGATACTCTAGTCAGACTGCGGGCAGAATACGAGAAACTTTCTGAGCAACACAAGCTATTTTCTAACCTGGATGCTCGTGGGTTTAGCATTAGTGAGGCGATCGCCGCCCAGAATCCCTGTCGGATCATTACCCTCTGTCCAACCCTAGGCGAGGATACCGGGGTGACGGCTCAGGTTTCAGCTTACTGCCCAATCCGCAAAAAACAGGAAAATTTAGTCTGTGCAGAATACATTACTCTGCGGGGCACCAAGGGAGCCATGGAGCGGGTGAGCGATATGGTCACGTCCTTGATGATTCCTGACCTCCCTAAATTTGTCTGGTGGAAAGCCACCCCCAACTCTGACCAGGAATTGTTTAAGCAACTCTCAACTGCCAGCAACTGTCTGATTGTTGATTCCTGCTACTTTAGCGATCCAGAGTCCGAGTTGCTGAAAATGCAGGAGCTGATTGACAATGAAATCTACATTGCCGACCTCAACTGGCATCGTCTCTCTCCCTGGCAAGAACTGACCGCAGAAGCCTTCGATCCTCCCGAACGCCGGGAAGCCCTGGCAGAGGTTGACAATATTGCCATTGACTTTGAAAAAGGGAACGCCGCTCAAGCCCTGATGTTCCTGGGATGGCTAGCCAGTCGGTTGGATTGGCAGCCCGTCTCGTTCACAGAGGCTGGAGGAGATTATGACCTGAAATACGTTAAGTTTAAGAGCAATATTGGCAAGGAGATTACCGCAGAATTAGCTGCAATTCCTACGGCGGATTTAGGAGAGGTTCCAGGGGATCTCGTCGGCTTACGTCTGGTATCGATGAGCAACCCAGAGGCAGACTGTTGCACGATTTTATGTTCAGAAACCACAGGCTGTATGCGGATGGAATCTGGAGGCAGCGCCCAGTCTTGTCGAACCGAACAGGTCAGCGCCACGTCTGATCAAAAAGCTGAATCCTTGATGACCCAGCAATTGCAGCGCTGGGGTCGCAATGCCCTCTATGAGGAAAGCTTGGCGCTAACGGCACAAATTCTCGGCCTGCGGTAGGTAAGAAATTCATCATTCTAAGTTCTATTGATTTAGAGATCCGGCTGATAGCACTTTAGTTAGATATTTTGGCAAAAAGATAATCAGCGTTGTACCTTGATTGACCTGGCTGTTAACTTGAATTTGGCCTTGATGGTTTTCAACGATGGCTTGGGCGATCGCCAGTCCCAATCCTGATCCCTCACTTCTAGAATGGCTACGAGCCGGATCGACTCGATAGAACCGCTCAAAAATCTGGGGCAATGCTTCCACGGGAATCCCAATCCCTGTATCGGTGACCGTGACCTGAACTCCTTGTTTCTGGGATGGGCGTTTGGGTTTGAAGCTGGGTTTGAGACTGGGCTGGAGGCGAACCTCAACCAGACCCCCTGCCGGAGTGTATTGGACAGCGTTGCTAATCACATTAGTAAATAGTCCTATCAGTTGATCCCAATCTCCCTCAATCATGAAGTCTGGTTGCAGGCGATCAGCTTGGGTTGGGTTTCCTGGGCTTTCGTCTGGATTGGGTTCATCAGCAAGATCGAGAACAAGGTGAACACCTTGGGCCGTGGCGATCGCTGTTTGTTCTTCAATCACTTCAATCAGCAGGGCATCCAGCGGAATTTCAGCAAATTCAGACAGCATCAGACCGCTGTCCTGCCGAGCCAGGAACAGTAAATCCTCGACTAAACGGCCCAAACGCCGAGTAATCCGTTCAATCACTTGGAGTTGTTGGCGCTCTTGGGCATTCAAACTAGGATCTGTCAAGGCGACTTGAACACTGGTTTGAATCGTGGCAATCGGATTTCGCAGTTCGTGGGAGGCATCAGCAGTGAACTGTTTCAATCGTTGAAACGCCTCTCGAATCGGATCAATTGCCAATCCAGACAGCAACCAACCAATCGCCCCTACAGAAATCACAGTCAAAATCAATCCCACAGCCAGATCAACCATCAACTGGCGGGAAGGCTTTGTCACCTCAAACCAGGGATGACTGACTCGCAAATATCCTAAAACTTGCCGACCCACTTGTATCCTTTCTGTCACTTGCCGGAGGGGCAGCTCAAGGGTTGTAGAACCTGTTTGAGTCTCTCGGACGGTTTCATGGCGATTGGGATGGAGCGGTAAATTCAGTGGTTCTAGCAAAGTAGACCAGAGCAATTCCCCAGTCGGACTAAACCATTCCAGATCAATGCGATCATCGTCGTTCGCACGAGCGGTGTTGCGGAAACTATCTTCAACATTGACCTGTAACGGGCTGACCTCAGGAGATCTGACCGAATTTTCTAACGGACTTTCCCCTGACATCGCCATAGGTTCAATCACCAGAGATCGCTCCACCACCTCTACAACGTGATTCAGGGTGTCATCGACTCGCTCTACTAGGGTATTGTGAACGTAGAAATAAAAGCCACTGGCAAACAGCAGCAATAAAACCCCAGTTACACTGGTGTACCAAATTGCCAATCGTCGCCGAGTTGTCTGAAACATCTTTCATCAGAAGGCGCTGGATCAATCCCCTACAAAACAACAAAGGGAGTTCATACAAGCTAATTCTATAAGCTCAAATTTTTAGGGCTGAAACTGAACCTTTAGAAGCGAAAAATCGTCTTCAAAGGGATTGTTAGAATTGATTATTCTAATAGTATTGAGAATACTCTCTAAAGTTCCTCCCGTTGAATAATGATAGTCAGCCAGCATATGAACAAATGCATCTAATCCTAAAATGTCTCCATCTGGTTGATGAATTTCATAAACACCATCACTGAAAATATATAAACTACTCAATTGCTGAATTTCACATTCTGAATCGGTATATTCAGCATCTGGGAACATCCCAACAGGCATTCCTGGGGTTTTTAGGCGCTGAACTCTGAGACTATTATGACCTGTTTCAGATAGCAAAATTGCCGGGGGATGACCTGCACTAGAATACACCAGTCGTTGCGCGGCTCGATTGTAAACCCCATACCAAATCGTAAAGTATTTATCATTTTGGTAGGTCATTTGAAAGGTGGTATTTAGGGCTTTGAGCACTTGGCTGGGCTGGTAATAGCTAATATTTGGAAGGGTCTGCGATCGCAATAGATTCAACACTGAAATTGATGGCAGAGTTGCTTTGAGACCATGACCCGATGTGTCCATCAAATAAACAGCCAAACAGTCCTTGTCCAGCCAACAGTAGTCAAAACAATCTCCGCCAAGCTGACGGGATGGGATAAACTGGGCCTCAATCCGAACAGGTTTACTCAAGGGTTCAGGCAATAGCGATCGCACATAGTCTGCGGCTTCAGATAGTTCAGTCTCTAGTAGTTGCTTTTGCGTTTGCAAGTCCTGACTGAGTTGGTACAATCGCAAGCCTGCCCTTACCCTGGCATACAGTTCATTCATCTCAAGGGGCTTCGAGATGAAGTCATCGGCTCCTGCGTCCAGCCCCTTTACCCGATCCGCAACCGATCCCAACGAAGTCAGCAGGAAAAACTGAGTTGTGGACAGTTCAGGCGCTGTCTTGACTTGACGGCAGACCTCAATCCCCGTCAAGCGCGGCATAATCCAATCACAAATAATCAAGGCAGGACGAAGTTCATGAGCTTTTTGAATGCCCTCTTCACCATCACTTGCAACGGACACATCGTAGCCCTGCTTCTTGAGTGTTCTTCTTAAAAGCTCCCGAATGACAGTATCATCATCAATCACTAGGATTTTAAACATGGACAGTTCGGTGATGTATTTCCGAGGGTGATCGATCGAGAAAGTTTTGACGAAATCTTTGGCCTAAACTGAGTATAGTGTAACGAGATTACTTCCTAAACTCAATGAACTAATTCCAAGCTTAATTAACAGTAACGTTAAGTTTGCGTTTATACTGATCTCAGATCTAAATTGTACTTTTCGGACTCAGCGTGATCGAATTTGCAGGTGAGGAACCGTTACCACTTCCCCACAAATCCAAATTTCAAGCTCCTACAAGTCTAGGTTCTTTAGCTGAGCTTCTATCATGGTTTAACGAACTAAAACCTGTGTTTATTCCGCGATCAATTTGGCTGCGCTGTCAGCTAGCTTTGGCCGAAGGATTTACAAATGCTGTGCGTCATGCCCACCGAGGGTTGCCTACAAATCAGGTAATTGATATTGAAGTCACTGTTTTACCTCAACAGATTGAAATTCGAGTTTGGGATTATGGGCCATCCTTTGATCTAGAGCAAAAACTTCACGAACTCCCTAACTTTCCCGATAAAAGTGCAGGAGGCGGTCGGGGTTTAAAACTATTGCAAGACATTGCGGATGAGATTAGCTATCAACGAACTGCAGATCAGCGCAACTGTCTGTTTATTGTGAAGCACTACCGGGACATTCACCCAACAGAAGAGGACTGAGAAATTAGGACTGAGAAATTAGGACTCAAAAATGGTGAATTTTTATCCCATACTTAGACTCTAGCGAGGGGATTAAGCCAGTGGAGAATTTCTCGATTGAGCGTGTTTAAATCTCGATACACTTCTTGCTTAATCCACTGGGCGATCGCATCTAGGGGGGTAAATACCCGACCCACCGACCAACTCATATCCTGACTCATCGGGGTTAAATGATCCCCAGACAAGCGCTGAACCGTTGTCATTCCGGGAAACCGCGCTTCCAAAATTTGACTTAATCCCGTTGTTTGATCAAGGGTGTCTTTTGTAAATTGAATCAACAGATTTCGTCTGACGGTGTAGTGATCTTGCACCAAGCGATTCATTTCTTCCGGTGAGGGAGTGAATTCTACATCAACCAATTGAGAAATCTGTTCCACGAGGGGAATCGACTTACGGGCAGCGTAATTGTTGAAGGAAACCAGAATATTTCCGGCGCGTTTGACAGGAAACAGCGAACCAATCAGCAGATGTACCTTGCAACCCATACTGTGACCCAGACCATAAATCGGCAAACTCCGTCGCAGCTTTAACGTTGCAAACAAATCTTCTAGACCATCCTCAAATGTCCAGAGGACTTCCTTCGCGATCGCCCCATGATCAAGGGTGTTGACAAAGGGAGTGGCTATCACAGCATAGCCCTGCTGGGCCAACGGTTCCAGAATCCATCGATAGGTCATTTGCGGTGCCGCAGCCACAAACGCTCCCCCGAGGAAGTGCACAATTGCCTTAGGACGAGGAGGAATCAAAACCCAGTTGCCAGAAACT
>JBOFUV010000097.1:0-122783 GCA_051652765.1 Microcoleaceae cyanobacterium
GCTCTCCTGCGCTGAGATCCTGAATCCGAATAGTCAGATCACTAAGCTGATTACCTTCAATGTTGACATACAGTGAACCATCCAAATAATCACCTACTGGGAAATTCTCGGTTTGAGCTAAAGCAGGAGCATTGAAAGCCACAGCAAGCAAATTTGGAATGGAAACACCCAAAATCATTGATAAAGCAATTCCTCTGACATTCATATCTTCACACTTCAATATTCTAGTCAGGACAACAATTACCAAAAACACTAGCAACTTAATCAATTCACTGCTGAGTAGAGACAATTGCAATATCCCGGAACTGGAAAATGCGACCAGCACAACCCCTGCCACCTGCTACGATTTCAAGTGCTGCCAAATCATTTACTGACTGCATCTTTCCAAAAGTTACGCTCGCACTCGTCGGAATACCACGAACAAGACTTATACCGGGTCCTGTACCTGTTGCACTGCCAATCTGGGCTTCTTGGGCTACGTACTCATTACCAGCAAAATCAAACGCTCTTTGTGAATTTATACCCAGTTGGCAGAAATCACTTTGTGTCGTGTCAGTAATTCGCAGATGACATCTCGTATTTTGGTTTGATCTCTCACATCGTAGAAGATCAACAGTAACTCCCCGAACTTCAATAGTTTGTTGAGAAGGCTCAATTTCATGGGCAAAAGTCGCACAGGGTGACACAGTAAAAGCTGCAAGTCCAGTCAAGACAGATGTTGTAGCAAATTTTCTCACACCACTCATGATGATCATCCTCTGATTGTACTGAAACTGATTTTCTTACAGATAGTCTTCTTGTACCGCCCTAACCTAGGAACGAAGCCAGCTAACGGCTCAAATCAGCGGCGGTAGATAACCTTAAACTTAGCACCAGAGGCTAGCAACCGTCCGCTGCATTTAGAATTGTTGTGCAGCGCTATTACCTGTTTATCTCTACATAGCTAACCGACGATTTCCATACCATTGACCCAAATCCTGCTCAATTCCGTCTAGGATACTAATTGCGTCTATGATTGATTTTGCATCAACCGCTAACAAAGCAAACACTGACTCAACCCGTTGTTGATAGTTTTGTGGACACAGTGGAAAGCTATTAGCAATTGCCACCGCCCCTTTCTCATTCAATAAATATTCTTCATTAAGTGCAAATAGTACCTGATTCATACAAGCAACGCTGCGGAAACAACAACCTGCTGCATAAGCAACATCACCGCGTGTAACTGCCTTTTGGGCAATTGACAGCGAAAAACTAATCTCCCAGGCAAACTTATTAACAGTTGCTTGTTTAAGCTGAATCGGATAGGGCGTTGTCTTAGCCTTTAAAGCGTTTAAAACACCAGACGGATCGTAGAGTGGCAGACAAATAGCAACTTCACCCATATAAGTAGAAGATACAAAGCCGTGGGGATGTCCGGGTTGATAATCAATCGTGACTTGCCCTGCATAGCAATCATCAATGACACGGTTAACCTGATCCAGATCACGATAGAGAAAATCTACAGGTAAGTTTTCTATCTGTAGCCAACCACCGCCATTAATCCATTTTCCCCACTCACCAATTGAGGTGATGAGATTTGCGCGATGGTTGTCATCCAGTTCAGAAGCCAGGTGATTCAGAGCAATCAGATCAAGAGGGTTCTCAGGCTTGTAATAAATTCCTAAATCCACATCTGATTTCTGTGTGTGGTTGCCTCGTGCCCTTGAACCACCTAGAGCGATCGCTGCAATTCCCCCAATTGACTGCAAACGATCAACAATGTGGTGGATGAACTGAGATAATTGCTGATTCATATTGACTCTGCTTTCACCACCAATTCAAAACAATGTCACATTAGATGCTAACAGACAGGCTTCAAATCACGCCCCCACCGATACCTTAGCCGCACAACGGCTGAATTGAGCGGCAGCAGATAACTTTTGTTCTCAATCAGAATACTACGCTTCTATCCGCTCCAATGATTTGTTATGCCCCGATCGCTTATCAATTGCTTGACTTTGCGATCGCCGATAATCTCTCCGAACTTACCAACGTAGCTAACCATCTCTATTTGCCTAATCTCGGCTAGAAACTGGCAACCTGAATGGTACTATCACTTTTGGTATGACTAATTATTATATTGAAATTTTCTGTGTAATTAACAACTTTAGGGTAATTACTTTGAAATTTTCTATGTAATCTACCTTAACACTACAACTATGTTGAAACTTTCTGAGTATGTATCGTAAATTTTAGGACTATTCTGAAATTTTCTGTATATTCTCCGATGAAATGCAACAGTAACGGGCCTAGCATCGATTTATTCGGAGGATTACCTTGGAATTTTCTGTATAAACCCAAAATGGAACAACGCCCGAAAAAGCTACTGGATTAGGTGCGCGATGTGATTTGGCTCAAACACTATGATAGAAGAAGCTATTTCTAGCTCAATAGTTGAATAAATCTGTGGTGAGTTACGTTTAAGTTCAGATTGATCTCATACTAAACCCGCGTTGATCTCACACCAAACCCGCATTGATCTCACACTAAACCCGCGTTGATCTCAAACTAAGATTAAGTTGATCGTGCTTCGCACCTGCATTGATCTCACACTAAACCCGCATTGATCTCATACTAAACCCGCGTTGATCTCATACCAAACCTGCGTTGATCTCACACCAAACCCGCATTCGCATTTCACCCAACCTTGAACGGCTACTTTTCCAGGGTCTAATTCGGCGATCGCCTAGGCACACTGGCTAAAAAATCAGGCTGATAGTACTCTCCTGAATTAAGGAACTCAGGTTAATAAAGATGTCATCTCCAACCTCACTCAGAGTCAGGAGATAGTCAGGAGATTAATTTTAGGGTCAGGGAAAAAGGAAGGGTTTTGCTAGCAGAAAGCTAGAAATAGATTTGGCATCAACAGGTTCACCGTCTAGAATCGCCTGTTCCAGGTCTTGAGGAGTCATGAGAACGACTTCGATATCTTCATCCTCGTCCTGTTCGGGAGGTTTTTCTAGTTTTTCTAAATCTTGGGCGAGGAAGGCATAAATAATTTCATCTGAATATCCTGGAGCTAGAACAAACTGGCCTAACTTTCGCCACTGATGCCCGCGATAGCCTGTTTCTTCTTCAATTTCTCGTTTAATAGTTTCTGCGGGATCTTCATCAGGTTCAATGGTTCCAGCCGGAAACTCCAAGGTTCGCCCTGAAACCGCAAACCGATATTGTTGAACTAAGACCAATTTTCCGTCAGGAGTCACAGGCACTACCAGGGCTCCGCCGGGATGCCGAATACATTCCCAGTTCCCTTCTACCCCATTCGGCAATCGCAGACGATGCACATCAAAGTCAAATTTCCGCCCCCGATAGAACAGGTGTTGTTCTAGAACAACGGGTGGCTCTGAACCTGGCTTCATACCTTTAGCCCTCAAGTTTCCATACCCCTGAACAGTCTACCATTTGAGCCAGTTGCTCAATCGTTTTTCCGGTGATCGGATCAGTCCAGTGGGGAGCGATTTCAGCTAGCGGAATTAACACAAAGGCCCGCTCTCCCATTCGAGGATGGGGAATCTCTAGCGTTGGAGTTTTTAGCACTAAATCCTCAAACAGCAACAAATCTAGGTCGAGAATTCTTGGGCCCCATTGTTCTTGGCGGACTCGACCAAATTTCTGTTCCACCGTCAGCAAGATATTGAGCAAGGTCTCTGCATCAACATGAACCGCCAAGAGGGCACATCCATTGATGTAGTCAGGCTGCGGCGGGCCTACGGGTGTTGTCCGATACCAACTTGAGTGAGACCTGACCGTAATTTCAGGCCACTGATTTAAAACCTCCAACGCTGACTGCACCGTTGCTAAGGAGTCTCCCAAATTGCTCCCAAGAGCGATCGCCCCAAGACTAGAGTGCATGAAGGACTTAACCTACGGGGACTGGTTCAGGTTGATAGCGAATGTTGGCTGCTTTCAGACGGTTGAGGGCCTCTCCCAGGCGATCGCACTCCGCAATCAAACTAATCCGAACATAGCCCTCTCCCCCTGTGCCAAAAGCATTTCCAGGGGTAACAACAACTCCAGTTTGCTGCAGGACAGACAGGGCAAAATCTGTTGAGC
This sequence comes from Microcoleaceae cyanobacterium, assembly GCA_051652765.1. Taxonomy (GTDB): domain Bacteria; phylum Cyanobacteriota; class Cyanobacteriia; order Cyanobacteriales; family Microcoleaceae; genus JBHJGO01. Next base: position 4,096 of record JBOFUV010000097.1, read on the forward strand.
CAATGCCGGGGGGACAAGGAATCCAAAGATACATGGTCGCCAGGGGTTTCGGGATGTTCCAGCCCAACTCAGCCAAGCCTTGAATCAGAAAATCTCGACGAGTTCGATAGCGAGTTTGAACCTCTGTCAAGTAGGAATCCGGTAAATTCAACGCGGTTTCGGCTGCGGTTTGAATCGCCCCGAACAAGCCATAATCCAAGTTGGTTTTCAAGGTGCGGAGTCCTTGAATCACATTCGTATTTCCGACCACAAAACCCACCCGCCAGCCAGCCATGTTGTAGGTTTTGGACAGGGTATGAAATTCAACGCCAATGTCTTTGCCCCCTGGAATTTCGAGCAAGCTAGTGGGTTGGTAACCATCGAAGGCGAGTTCGGCATAACACAAGTCATGCACCAGTAAAATTTGATACTTGTGAGCAAACTTGACCACATCTTCAAAAAATTCACGGGGGGCTGTAGCTCCAGTGGGGTTACTGGGATAGTTGAAGAACAACATCTTGGCCTGTTCTGCTACCGTATCTGGAATATCCCCCAAGTCAATCACCCAGCCGTTCTCAGGCTTGAGCAAAATACTGTGAACCTTCCCTCCCGCAATCAAAGGGCCGCGAAAATGAGCGGGATAGGCAGGATTGGGAGTCAGCACCAGATCTCCAGGGTTGATGTAAGCCAGCGCGAGATGAGTCAACCCCTCCTTTGACCCCAACAACGGCAAGGCTTCGCCATTTGGGTCAAGTTCAACGCCGTAGCGCCGTCGATACCAGTCGGTAATTGCCCGCCGAAAACTCCCTGTCCCCTCAAAGGGAGGGTAGCCATGATGTTCAGAATTTTGCATCGCTTGGATGGCGGCATCGACAACAGGTTGGGGTGTTGGGCCACCAGGATTACCCATGCCAAGGTCAATTAAATCCAACCCTTGCTCACGGGCCCGAACCTTAAGTTCATCCAGGCGGGCGAACACATAGGGCGGGAGCTGCTGAACTCGATCTGCGGAGCCAATCCAATCCAAAGTCATGGTTTAAATCTCAGTTGAATAGTTGTGAGTAATCAAAAACTCCGTTTGAAGTCTACTTCTCAGGTTTAAGGCTGGCCATTGAAGAACGGGAATCTCCAACCGGGGCTGTCGTAGAGACCATGGCCGCCATCAGTTGTTCAGGGACAACAGTGAATGGCAACCGATGAATATCAGAGTTTTCCTGGCAGGCAATCTCTGCTGCCTGATTCAGTTCCACAAGGTTGATAGTCTCTAAGCCGAGCTGAGTTAAGGTTTGGGGTAAGCCAATTTCAGCGTAGAACTTCAACAGTTGCTGCCTTGCCGTTGCTGCTAATTGATTCCCCTGGAGAATTTCCTCTAACCTCAGTTGTACCAAAATGCCATAAGCAACTTTTTCTCCGTGTAGGGTGCTATGACCCTCAGCCAGATGAGTTAGCCCATTATGAACAGCATGGGCAGCTACCGTTCGGCATTGAGCCCCCCCTAACCCCCCAATCACTCCTGCGAGTAACACGGTTGCCTCTACAACGGCTTGCCAAGGCTCCCCTCCAGGATTTTGCAGTGCCGCACTGGATTTTTGGAACAGAATATCCCGTAACACCCGTGCCTGCTGGACGGCGGCAATCACTAGGGTTTGGTCAATATGACTACTGCTCACCGAGGCTTCGTACCATTTGGCGATCGCATCGCCAATCCCTGCGACTAAAGTTCTCTGGGGTGCAGTCTGAATCAAGCTGTAATCGAGAATCAGCAAGTTTGGACAGTGATCCAAGGGGACATCATACAGAAACGCCCCCTGATCAGAATAGACATTAGATAAAGCTGTCCAAGCTGCACAAGTTGCCCCTGAAGTTGGCACTGTCACGATAGGCAACCGACACTGATGGGCAAGGAGCTTTGCCAGATCTAGCGCTTTTCCTCCTCCTGCCCCAATCACACTATCTGCTTGATGGTGCTGAACCTGCTGCCGTAATCTCTCTAGGCTGGCTTCACTACAATTAGAACCGTAGGAGGCAAAGGCCGGAGTGAGTTGATGCTGTTCTGCGAGAGTTTGCAATGGGGATTGAACCAAGTCTAGGCTCTGATCACCTCCCACCACTAGAGGTCGAGTGCCTAACTGGGCGATCGCGCCTCCAATTCTCGGCAAGATTCCACTGCCTCGGACAACGTGTGCCGGAGCGATCGCCAAAGGGGATAGGGCGGTTGAGAGAAACGATGGATCAGACAAGGTGTTAGAAGCCGACGGGTGAAGCATGGCAACTCTTTCACAGGGTCTAAACGTCCTAGCATACCGCATTTTGTCAGGAATGTTAGGTACACGTTTGAACTGTAATTGCCATTACAGCATTGATTCCAAGCCAGTTTAGCTCAATCTTTCGTGATTTAGGGATTGACTCCCAAGTCCAGAGCAACCCCGACATTTTTTAAGACGTTCAGAGGAGTCAGATCCCTTAGGGTTTCTATCTGTTCACGGCTCCGCACAAATAACGTTCCCGCAAATCCCAAAGCATTGACCGGAATTTGCTCAAACTGTTCTTGGGTTCTAGGAATGATCATCATCCAATGGCGAGTGGCCAACAAATTGTAAGGAGCTGATTGCCGACCCGTCATGCCCTGTTCTCCCTCAATTCCCAGGGTGTGCAATAAAATTTGATAGTACTCCAAAGTTGCTGCGGCTCCATCAACCGTAGCCTTAGCCCAAGTTGGATGAAGTCGGACAATCCCATGAACAAAGGGAAATCTAGGTACGATACCAATCACTCCTCGGTACTGAACCGAAGCAATGGCAGGCTCAATGGGAAGATTAATTCCTGTATTGACTAAGGGAAAAGGAACCAACTGTAAATGTTTGTGGCGCTGACTAGCTCCAGCAAGTTGACCCCCATTGTAAAACACCAATCCATCTTGCTCCGCTAAACAGACCCACATCGCCTCAAAATCATGGAGGGTGAGCAAATTTTCCTGTTCTTCAAAGTCACGAGTGACGATCAACACATGATGATCCACTACGTTGAACTTGTTCAGCAAACACAAATGAGTGACCGACAGGTCAGCAACGAACAAATCCTGATCGTAGGGCAGAAAGGGGTTGAACTCCTTTTCGGTTGCAGACTTTCGCTCCTTTTGTTGAACAGCATCGATGTCTGCAAGGGCAATCTCTTTATGGGCAAGCTCTTTCCGGATCAGATTTGTTGAAACCCTGACCAGAAAGCTGATGCCCTCTTGCTCAATCCATACAGACTCCGTAGGAATGAACTGCAATGCACCGCACTGCAAGGCATATTGGGCTTGTTCCTCAACTTTTCCCCACAAACTATCAGGTTTCAGCATGAATTCAGCATTGATTTCTTCGTGACTTTTCGTTAAGCTAGAGCGGTTTTTAACTCAGCGGGGGAGATCTCAGCGACTCAAGTCCCCTTTTTCTAGACGCGAAGCGGCTTCTCGTCAGAGTAGAGAACGTTAGAGGGATTGTTCCTAATTGTATCTGAACAAAAACGGCTGTAACTCAGATAAGCTAACTCAAAATTGGGATATGGGGCAAGAAGCCTTGAAGATTCCTTGCTCAACTATGATAAGTCATGAACGAGGTCTCTCAACATCCCACAAGTTAAAGTGCAAGGGATTCTCAGACTTTACCTGTTTACGGTCGGGCAACAGATAAACTTTAAGCGTAGAATAGGGAAGAGGGAAAATGCGTAGCTCAATATAGTTTCTAAACTCTGCACTTCCCTGGGGCATGAACTTATTAAGGTGAACTTATCAAAAACCTCTGTAGAGGCATAGCAGACCTCGCCTTTGTGGTAGCTCTCGATTTTCAAAGTCGTCTATTGTAGCCCCTCAAGGAAAGCACCTAAGAGAAATAAGCTCCATACTCTAGTCCTGTCATTCTGATTCACTCTTTCATACAAACTCTTTCATACAAACTCTTTCATACAAGAAGTTGACCCCATGGGTAAGGTTGCAATTCTTAAAGTTGGTACAGGAAGTTTTGAGCAAGGCTTTGAGGTCTTGTTGCAGGTTAAAACTGATGACAACCGACTGTTAACCGAACTTGAGGGTCAGCTTCCACCTAATCCTGGTCTTGAAGGCTGTTATATCAGCTGGCAGACCCGTTTTCGTCAGTTAACCGGAACAGGAGAGTTTCGGCGGCGATTCCAGTCTGGAAATACCGAAGGCTGGGAAATTGAAGAAGCAGCGCCTCAAACTCTTAGCTTTGGGAATGATTTGTCTCGTTGTCAACGGTTGGTTCAGGATGTTGAACGTCGGATGAAAGAATGGTTGCAATCTCCAACTCCTGACTGGCGGCGAATTCGTGAACAGCTTCGGGTTGAATTTGCCAACCCCTCAGAGGAAGTCCGGTTTGTTCTCCAGGCGCGGGAGCCCAACCTGTGGAAACTCCCCTGGCATGTTTGGGATTTACTAGAAGAGTATGGAATTGGCATCGGCTATACCCTCCCAGAATTCAAAGCCTCCCAAGCAAGCGTACAGCACTCAACCCAGGGTCGGAAAGCCAGGATTCTTGCTGTTTTTGGGGACAAAAATAATGTTAATCTCAAGCCGGATCAAGAGGCGATTGGCAAACTGAGGGGAGCAGAATCAGCGTTTCTACATCAACCCAGTGTCAAACAGTTTATTCGAACATTGAGGCATCCCAAAGGCTGGGATATTTTCTTTTTTGCAGGCCATAGTCGAACTGAGGCTCGTAACGGGCGAATTTACTTGAATGACAAAGAAAGCCTCACCACCGATGAATTTAAAAATGCCTTAAAAGAAGCAGTTCAATATGGGTTAAAAATTGCGATTTTTAACTCCTGTGATGGTTTGGGATTGGCCAGAGACTTGATCAAGGGGCGAATTCCGATTGCCATCGTCATGCAGGAGGTTGTTCCCGACGAGGTCGCTCAAGCTTTTTTAAAAGAACTTTTAACAGAGTACGTCATAGGCGAACCACTCTACACCTCGGTTTATAAAGCCCAGAGTCGGTTAGAGGATTTTCAGGCATTGCCCGGTGCAACTTGGCTACCGCTCATTTTTCAAAACCAAGCTGACATTCCTCCGACCTGGAAACAACTTCAACAGTCTAATCAAGGTCAACGACCCCAAAAACTGGGTAAACCGGGAGTCAAACGCTCAAAGCCGTCTCCTCAAGATCCAACCTCCGGGTTCACTTCTCAGCGACGCAGTATTCAGCGCCTTTTGATTGCCCTGTGTCTAAGTTTAGTCACTGCATTTTTGCTCAATTTTGTGCGGGAAACAGGTCATCTAGAATGGCTAGAACTCAAAGCTTTTGATGCGCTGATGCGATCGCGTCCGACCCAAATTGCTGACCAACGTTTGCTGATCATCGACATTACCCAAGATGATGCCAATGCCCAAACCCGACCGCAAGATGAGGGCAAGGATAAAGCCATCCAAGACAGCTACCTGGAGAGACTCCTAGAACGATTGGCACCCCTTGAACCCAGCGTTATTGGGCTAGATGTCTATCGAGACTATCAAATCAAACCCGAACATCAAGCCTTGATTAAGCGGTTAAAGCAAGACCAACGGCTGATCACGGTTTGTGAAGTGGGGGAAAGCCAGGAGAATTCTGGTCGAGATTTATCCCCTCACATTGCTCAAACTCAAAACTGGGAACAGCGGGTTGGGTTTAGCAACCTTGTTCAGGATCGCGATGGCCATGTGCGCCGCCAACTGTTAACGTTAGAGCCTCCCGAAAATCCCCAGTTATCTCCCTGTCAAAGTGAGTTGTCCTTCAGTTATCTGGTTGCTTTACAGTATCTCGTAGAAAAAGGTTTGGTGTCAGACAGCATCTATAGTCAACGACAAGCCCTTCAACTGGGAGAGGTTAGCTTAAACCTGCTTCAGGGAGACGATGGCAACTACAGTCAAATTTCAGAGTCAGGGGCTCAACTCTTGCTCAACTATCAAGAAGCAGGACAAAACATTGCTGAACGTAAGACGTTGAGTGATTTTCTGAATCTGAAGAAGCCTATTGATCTACCTGCGAAGCCCAATCCTGCCAAAGTCAAGAGCGGGGCCAGCACTCCACCTGCCAGTCCCAGTTCTGCCAAAGCCAAGAGTGGAGCCAGCACTCCATCTGCGAAGCCAAGTTCTGTCAAAGCTAAGAGTGGAGCCAATAGCACTCCATCTGCGAAGCCAAATTCTGTTAAAGCTAAGAGTGGAGTCAGCACTCCACCCGCTAAGCCAAGTTCTGTTAAAGCTAAGAGTGTGCCCAGTGGCAATCCACCTGCTAGTCCAAATCCTGTAAAGGGTAAAAGTGTACCTAGTGGCAATCCACTCCCTAATCCCCCCCCTAATTTATATCCTGATCCCCCCATTGATCCCAATTCTGTCAAAGGCAAAATTGTACTGATTGGGATTAGTGCTCCAAACTTCCAGCCTAGCTATCCAACGCCCTACGGAGATATGCCTGGAGTTATGATTCAGGCCCATGGAGTCAGCCAAATTTTAAGTGCTGTCGAGGATGGGCGATCGCTGTTGAACTGGTGGCAACCCTGGCAGGAAGACATCTGGATTCTCCTGTGGGCATCCCTCGGCGGTCTGTTGGCTTGGTTGGTGCGACCCTCTTTGGCTTGGGTTCTGGTGGGTGCAGTTCTTTGGATCTTGTCTCGGTACTGTTATTTGTTGCTGCTTGAACAGTCGCTCTGGGTACCGTTAGTGCCTGCGGCGATCGGGTTTGTGACTGCTTTTGGGTTGGTTTCCTTGGTGTTGTACCGACATCTAAAGACTTAGGAAGCTGACCTGACCTCAAAAGCCGAGACAGTTATCCCACATCATTTGTCCGACATGATTTAATGCACAACTCTCAATTCCTGCTGAAGTTCAGCGGAAAATGGAGGCAAGTGCCAAGCTTCTGGATTAAATTCCTCCAGGGTATTCAGGATCTCATCAGCCTCGGCATAGAGTTGTTGATCCATGTCTGCCGCTGGGACAGCTACAACAGACATTCCGGCCCGTTTAGCTGCGGTCACTCCCGCCAAGGCATCTTCAAAAACCAAACAGTGCTCAGGGATTGCGCCTAACCGTTGAGCCGTGAGCAGAAAAATATCAGGAGCAGGTTTGCCATGCTTGAGTTCAGGATCATCCCCCCGAACAATACATTGAAACAGGGAGAACCATTCTTGATAACTCTGGATTTTTTCACTAAAGGGGCGATGACTTGAACTGGTTGCCACTGCCTGAGGAATCTGATGGGCTGCAAAATGTTGGGTCAGGGCGATCGCTCCCGGCAGAGGCTGAACGTGGGGATAAAACTGATAAATAATCGCGTCTTTTTCCTGTAGGTAGGCTTCAACGGTGACGGGAAGGTCTAAGGTTTCGATCAGCAGTTGAGCTGAATCATGGGATTTTCTACCCCGCAGCTTCATCATCAAATTGGTCTTGATGGTTTTCCCGTATCGATTTGCCAACATCTGATTCACCTTGGCATGAAGGGGCTCCGTATCAAGCAGCAAACCATCTAAATCGTAAATCAGATGACTAATTTTGTTGACTGTTTGCATCCAAAGTTAAACCATTAAGGACAGAGAGAATAAGAGAACTAAATTAAAAAAACTAAATAACGTTTTGCCTAATCCCCGGAGCGATCGCCAGTTGATAGGCTGTGACCTGGGCATCAATCCCTGTAATTGCAGTTCCTACAACGATAGCATGAGCACCCAAAGTTAGGGCCTGACGGGCGATTTCAGGGGAGCTAATCCCCCCTTCACAGATCACAGGGCAGTCTAGTGTTGCCACCATTTGAGTCAGCAAGTTCAAGGCCGGGGGAGATTGAGTTCGAGTTGCGGGAGTGTACCCGTACAATGTCGTGGCGACAAAGTCGGCCCCGGCCGCTATCGCTTGAATGGCTGCGTCAAGGGTATCGACATCCGCCATAACTAATTTACCCAATTCCCGATGAATTTTTGAGATCAGGCGGGCTACGGTTTCCCCTTCAGGACGGGGGCGTTGGGTTGCATCAATGGCTATTATATCGGCTCCAGCGATCGCCACGGCGCGTGCGTCCTCAAACTGGGGTGTGATGTAAACGTCATAACCCGGAATCTGCCGTTTCCAGAGGCCAATAATGGGTTGGGTCACCTGTTCTCGGACGGCTTGAATATGGGCAGGCGTATCAATCCGCACTCCTACAGCCCCTCGATTAACAGCCGCTTTGGCCATTGCTGTGATCACAACGGGATCATGCAGCGGAGAGTCAACGGGGGCTTGACAGGACACAATCAGGGCTTGGTATGGAATGAGATTAGGGGTCATGGGTGATGGATTTAGATCGATGGATTTAGATCGATGGGTTTAGCTCAATGAATTCAGATCAATGAATTCAGATCAAAAGTTGAGGGTGAATCAGTTGATATCCGGCCTGCTGAATTTTTTGGCTAGAGACTCGAACGCTGTAAAGACGAGAACTGGGCTTAGACGTGTCCCAAATAACCTTAGGGAGGTTGTGTTGTTCACAGACTTGATCAATAAGTTCTCGCAGGGTCAGCTCGGACTGATCCACAAGGTTGTAAATTCCCGAGAGTTGGTATCGGCGAACAAATTCAATCGCACCGACAATATCATCTAAATGTATCCAATTGGTAGGTTCAGCCCCGTCTCCTGGGCGAGTTGTGCCTGCGATCCGACTCCAGATTTTTAATAATTCTCGACCCGGCCCATAGATTCCGCCTAATCGCAGAATGCAAACTTTTAAGGAATCATGGGCAGCACTGAGCAACACCTGTTCGGTTTGGTGCAATGTATGGCCATTTTCATTCAGAGGGGCCACAGGGGTTGTTTCATCCACAAGGGCTCCTTGATGATCGCCATAGAGGGCATAGCTTCCGGTATAGACAATGTGTTGTACGCTTGGAACCTCTGGCAAGACTGAGGCTAGAGTTTTCGCTGTCTCTAGGTAAGCCAATTGATAGGCTTGAGGATCTCTGCCTTTTGCGCCAACACTCAAAAGCACTAGGTGTTGACCCTGGAGCGCTGATCGTAGACCTATAGGATCGTTGCCCTGAAGCACAATCACTCGATCTGCAATCGACTTCAAGGCGGTGACTCGATCGGGAGTTGTCGTTGTCACCGTGACCTTGAATCCTAAGGTTTGCTGCCAAAAATTGGCTACGGCACTTCCGACATAGCCACAACCAATGATAATTGCTTGCATTTCTGAGTGGATGAATTTGAGTTGAAACTGAGTGAGGGTGGTGAAAGAAGAGTCTGAAGACCTTTTTAAGATAACCCAAGGGTTTTAAAAGTATTAGGCCCAACAACCCCATCGGCGACTAACCCCTTTTGGCGTTGGAAGTTCATCACCGCCAATTCTGTTCCTGGCCCAAACACGCCATCGGTGCCGACTTTAGTCCCAGCTTTGACCAAGGCCAATTGTAGGCGTTGGACATCTCCCCCTTCCATATAAGGCAGAGTCAGATAGAGAACTCTAGGGGGAAAACCGTTGATGGGAGAACGATTGAGCCGATATTCGGATGACCAGCCAAACAATCCATCTTCGTAAACTTGATCCCGAGGGTTATTTCGATTCCAAAGTTGTTGGAATGCAAGAATCGCCAACCAACGAATATCCCGTGTTCCCCAACCCACATAGTCGAAGTGGGGGGGATCATACTCTCCCAGCCATAGCCATCCCTGAGATTCCAGGAAGGGTCGCCAGCCATAGTAGTCTTCAATATCGATTGCCAGCCCACTTTGGTGATTGCTGCGACCTGGAGTGGCCACGACTCCGATGCCGCATCGTCCCTCTTGACCTTGATTGTAAAGCATCTGCTGTTGGGCAATGGTGCGGTAAGCAGAATTCACAAGCATCTTTCTACCGCGAGCCGTGATCACCCTTGACAAGGCTGTTCTGGCTGCAGGCTGAAGAAAGGGATAAACCGCAGAGCCATTGTCAACATTGAGATTCGCAAAACTGACCAAGGAATTGGGTTCAACCCAGTTCATTTCGTCAATTAACTGCCGAGAAAGGCCATCTAGCACTGAAGTCGAACACCCTGGTGCATCCTTGAGCAAGATTCTCTGAGTCGCAGGATTCAGAGTGAGGCTTGGGGGATTAGGATTATTATCATTGTCATTAATTTTTTTGCAAGGTTCAGGTAAGTTGGCAAAGTACCGATCGGGATCTGCTTTTTGCAAGAGTCGCTCTGCAAAGGTTTTGCCAATTTTCCCAGTTTTTACAGTGTCCAGGTATTGAGACCAAGTAAACTTCTCCAGAGCCTTTTGAGTTTGGGGGCTATATCGACCATCGACTTGGGCACTGGGATAGAGGGAGAGTTTGCTCAAGAGTAACTGGAGTTGACGAACCAGTTCTGGGTCACGCTTTAGCGTCTCCAAGCTAATGACCTGGTTTTGCCGAATGATATCCTCAAATTTCATCTCAGTCCTATTTCCTAATCTTTTAAAGGGCCTTAGTCGTTAAGTTAGTAAGTAGCTAGCATACGCCAGAAGCTTGAGTAAATTTTAATTTAGATAGTCAGTTTTAATTGTTAGAGATAGCAATCTGATGGGAAGGGTGCATGTGAAGTGTAGGCTAAAAGCTTGCACCACAGACATTTTAATAGATCTTCCTGAATGCGATGGATTCTTGCTGGATTGGCCCCAGCATGACTTACGGCAGAAATTACGGCAGAAATTACGGCAGAAAAACAACTTGGGGAACAAGCAACACTCCCTGATCTGAGCAGTTCACCTGACCAATCCCCAGAAACTGACCATCTTGACCATAGACTCGCACAGGCAATTGGCATAACTCCCGATAGTCGCACTGAACCTGTTGCCCCTGACTCCAACGTCTAGCTTTATCGGGGGCAAGGGCGATCGCCTTTACGTGTTTCAAGGCTTCTGCTTCAGAAATCGGTTGAAATGTTCCGGCGTTGGCGCGAGTTTCCAAGTCTGCTAAAGTCAAGCTGGTGGCCAAAGGGAACCCACTGCTCTCGGTGCGGATCAGAGCGGCTAGGGTTGCGCCAACGTTCAGTTTTTCCCCTAGATCCCTGGCAATCGAGCGAATATAGGTTCCAGCGCCGCAGGTAATCGAGATTTCAAGTTCTGGAAAGTCTCCGGGTTGCCAGTTGAGTGGCTCAATCCCAAATATCTCAACCGTTCGAGTCGGAATCTCCACTTCTTCCCCAGTGCGGGCAAGATCATACAAGCGCTTGCCTTGAACATGAATGGCGCTGTAGCGAGGAGGAACTTGTTGAATGACTCCCAAAAACTGAGGCAGCATGGGTCTAACCTGTTCCAGAGTTAACCCTGGAACAGGCTGATGGGTGAGTTCCTCCCCGGCCAAGTCGTCCGTTGTGGTCGTCACCCCGAAGCGAATCTTGGCCCGATAGGCTTTTTCTGAGGGGAGAAATTGTAACAACCGAGTGGCTTTGCCCAAGGCAATAGGCAAAACCCCCGTCGCTGTAGGATCAAGAGTTCCAGCATGTCCTACCTGTTTCAAACGAACGAGCCGTCGAACCTTGGCGACACAGTCATGGGATGTCCAGTCCGCAGGTTTATTGAGATTGAGAAAACCCTGCATGGTGTTGAGATTCCGATTCAAGTTTCTGTTAAAGGTTTCTGTTAGAGTTCAGGGGTCACAACAGTAATATCACTTCTGGATAAACCAGCCCCTGAAACAATTGCTAGAACACTCTGATTATCGTCATCCAGGAGAATTCCAATGCCTCCGCCAATCTCTTCCAGAACATAGTCAACGCCGTTCTCTAGGAAAAGCACAATCCTGTCATTATCACTATCGTTAAAATCTGTGATGCGATCTGCTAAGTCTACACTTGGCCCGCCATCATCAGAAATCTGAAACGTATCTTGGCCATCCCCCCCCGTCAGAGTATCGACTCCCCGGTCGCCGGAGAGAGTATCATCTCCGGCCCCGCCAACTAAACTATCCCGATCTTGTCCACCAAACAGGCTGTCATCCCCAGAACGCCCTAGGATCGTATCACCTCCAATATTCCCAAACAGTAAATTCTCATCGTTCTCAATCGTCTCTTCCTCGCCACCATCGATTGAATCACTGCCCTTGCCTCCGAAGATCGTGTCATCTTCTAGTCCCCCAAAGATAATGTCATCTCCTTGATTACCATTCATCAAGTCGTTTCCAGTATCTCCAAACAAAGAGTCAGTGCTGTCGAGACCAAGAACCGTATCCTCTCCAGCTTCCCCATACAGAGTATCCGAACCACTGTTGCCAACAATAAAATCCGCGCCTGCAGTTCCCCGGAGGCTATCTCCTTCGGGATCATCAACGATGAGGGCGTTTTCAGGGATGCTATCAATATTGCCACCTCCCCCCGGGGTTGTATCCCCTCCGCTGCCACTGCCATCTCCATTATCTCCGCCAGAGGCTGTATCATCTCCCCCTATGAGAGGAGGCTCAAATTCATCAAGTAAGCCGGGATAAACAACGCTAGTCATAAGGTTTTGCACCTACTGTTCTACGTCTCGAATTCTAGCTTGCCCACTTGAACACTCACCACCCTTCCAGACAAAACTGAGAGGAGGACGTGATACGGGGCATTGCTGAGTTGATGATGACTGCCCCAGGTTCGCAATCTAATGATTAATTAGAATTTAAATTAAATAATTACAATTTAAATAGGATCGCCATATAACAGCCCAATCTCCTTAAAAATTGTCTAAAACTCCATCAAAGAGAGCTGTCAGTCAATTAACGTTTTAAAAAATTTACACCAATTTTATAATTTAGTAAGCAAAATCACTTATCGTTCAAGGTATATTTCTATTTGGTTTATCTCACTCTAAAAGTGTGATCTTGCACAATCCCAATCAGTGACATAAAAATTATTATACAGGTTATGATACGAACGTTCTGCCCAAAGCGATGAGCTTTTAGCGTACAGTGTATTCGATTTTACTGATTGACTGAGCGACCTAGAACTAACGCCTTCAAGATGAAGTGAGTTGAACTTTTTTCTTGAGTTTTTCACAGTCAAAACAGAGAGGTGTTAAATATAATAGAGCAATATAAGATAACTTTTTTTTGCAGAATCAATCCTACCCCAAGAGTTCAGAGGGAACTGTATAACTTAGGAGTAGCTTTTACCATTGAGAGTCCATGGCTTAAAAATCAGTCCTAGTTCAAATCATTGTTTAGCAAACTGCTTAGATTATTATGTTTAATGCAACCGCCGTTTTAATTGATGCATTTGTGCAGCGCCTACAGGCTGGATATCGCCGAACCTATGGCGGATTTCAGCCCCACTACCCAGAGATTATTTCCTGGGCAGGAACGATGGCCTTGGAGAATATCGCCAACTGTGATGCCCTTTACCACGATGTGGAACATACCATGTTGGTCACTTTAGTTGGACAGGAGGTGCTCCGGGGCAAACATATTCGGGAGGGAGGAGTATCTCCCGAGGACTGGCTCCACTTTATTATTTCTCTGTTGTGCCACGACATTGGCTACGTTAAAGGGGTTTGTCGTCAGGATCAAGAATCTTTGGGGCTGTACGCTTCAGGCAATGAAGGTAGCATGGTCTCGATTCCAATTGGAGCAACGGCTGCAAGCTTAACCCCTTATCATGTGGATCGGGGTAAATTGGTAATTGATGAACGATTCGGAGGCCATAAGTTAATTGATGCAGAGCAGATTAAGCGCAATATTGAGTTAACGCGGTTCCCAATTCCGACTGATGTCACTCATCAAGATCGTCACAGCTTTTCCGGACTAGCGCGGGCTGCCGATTTGATTGGACAGTTGAGCGATCCTCGCTATCTCAAGAAAATTAGCGCTCTGTTCTATGAATTTGAAGAAGTTGGAACCAATAAAGTCTTGGGATACAAAACCCCAGGAGATCTCCGCAAAAACTATGCCAAGTTTTATTGGAATGGGGTGTTTCCCTATATTCCTGCGGCGTTGCGGTATTTGGAACTAACTCAAGAAGGGAAACAAATCGTCGCCAATCTCTACGCCAATGTGTTTCAAGTAGAGAATGAATCGCGAATTCTTCGAGAGATCAATACTCAGCTCCCTGACCTAGAGAGCAACGGCATCAAAAATGAAATTCCCCTGTTTGAAATCTCTGGGTTAAATTTGTGATAGCTCGAATTGATTACCAGTTCAACTTTCTGGTAGGATAATTTTTTGTGACTCAGTTCAAGGCAGAGGTGCAACAACAGACTCAATCACAGGTTCCACAGCGGGTTCAACAACTGCAACAGATCCTCCGAGACGCTGGCTATGCTTACTATGTCCTAGACGCGCCCGTGCTGGAGGACTCCGTCTATGACCGCCTATATCGCGAGTTGCAGGAACTGGAAACCCAATATCCTGAACTGATCACAGTAGATAGCCCAACCCAACGGGTCGGGGAAAGACCTGCAACTCAGTTCAAGTCGGTGCGTCACACGATTCCCCTCTACAGCCTAGAGAATGCCTTCAACATTGAAGAATTGCGAGCCTGGGAAGGCCGCTGGCAAAAGGTTGCTGGGGGTTCAGGTGGGGAGAGCTTACACAGTCCCGAGTTGCCGCTATACGGGTGTGAACTCAAGATTGATGGATCAGCCCTAGCGTTAACCTATGAAAATGGGCTACTGGTTCGGGGTGCTACCCGAGGAGATGGGGCAATGGGAGAGGACATCACCCAAAACGTTAAGACCATTCGATCGATTCCCCTGCGGTTAACTCTGGAAAAACCGCCTCAGCTCGTGGAAGTGCGGGGAGAAGCCTTTCTTTCCCTGACTGTGTTTGAACAGATCAACCGCGATCGCCAGCGGACTGGAGAAGCCCAATTTGCTAACCCTCGCAATGCCGCTGCCGGAACCCTCCGTCAACTGGATTCTCGGATCGTAGCCCAGCGGCGGCTAGATTTTTTTGCCTACACCCTGCATCTCCTCGATGAAGCCGAGCCCAGGGAATATTTGACTCCAAATTCCCAGTGGAACTCCCTAGAACTGCTCCAACAGATGGGCTTCAAGGTTAACCCCAATCGCCAACAATGTCCGTCTCTCGTTGACGTGCAGAAGTATTTTGAACACTGGGATACAGAGCGCCGCAAACTTTCATACCTGACCGATGGAGTTGTTGTCAAAGTCAATCCCCTGAACCTGCAAGAACGGTTAGGCTTTACCCAGAAATTTCCCCGCTGGGCGATCGCCCTGAAATACCCCGCCGAAGAAGCACCCACCCAAGTCAAATCAGTCACTATTCAGGTAGGACGAACGGGAGCCTTGACCCCGGTCGCCGAATTGACTCCGGTGCATTTGGCAGGAACCACTGTCCAGCGAGCAACTCTGCACAATAGCGATCGCCTTGCCGAACTGGATCTGCATTTAGGAGACACGGTAATTGTCCGGAAAGCCGGGGAAATTATTCCAGAAGTTGTACGAACCTTAACAGAACTGCGTCCTCCCCAAGCTCAACGGTTCCAGATGCCGACCCAATGCCCGGAGTGCGGCCAACCCGTTGTTCGACCCCAGGGAGAAGCGGTCACCCGATGCGTGAACACCTCCTGTCCAGCGATTGTTCGGGGTTCCCTAGTGCATTGGTGTAGTCGAGATGCCTTGGATATCAACGGGGTTGGGGAAAAATTGGTGGCTCAATGGGTGGGTCAACAGTTAGTTAACTCTGTAGCTGATCTCTATATCCTCACGGTTGAGCACCTGATCACCCTAGACCGGATGGGCCAAAAGCTAGCCACAAAATTGGTAGAAGCCATTGCCGCCTCTAAATCTCAGCCTTGGGCTAGGGTGCTGTATGGCTTAGGAATCCGCCATGTGGGAAGTGTCAACGCTGAGGTTTTAGTACAGCAGTTCTCAACAGTTGAACAGTTGGCCAATGCTTCCCCGACTGAGATTGAAGTAGTTTATGGAATTGGCCCAGAAATTGCCCAAGCCGTCTATCAGTGGTTTCAAGTTACGGCCAATCAGGACTTAGTAGAACGGCTAAAACAAGCAGGCTTACAGTTCACGGCGGTTCCATCTGTCCAACCAGAATTGTCAGAGAGCCTAAAACCTTTGATCTTCGCTGGAAAAACGGTTGTGATTACAGGGACTTTGCCAACCTTAAAACGGGATGAAGCTAAACAGTTGATTCAAGCGGCGGGCGGTAAGGTCACGGGTTCTATCAGTGCTAAAACAGATTACCTTGTGGTTGGTGCTGATGCGGGGTCAAAGCGAGATAAAGCTGAGGAATTGGGAATTACACAATTGTCCGAGGAACAATTATTGACAATACTTTCGGAAGTCGAATAGCTGTGTTGAACTGTCGGCCCACGTAAGGACGAAGTCACCTCGCCCCTACCTACTATAATTGCCGACCCCATCTACGATTTCACTTACGATGAGGCTGTAACTGCAACCTTTTCAGTTAAAGGCTTTGAGCTGGCTTCAGGAGTATTTGCCTCAGAAGGGGGCACAACCTGCCAAAACTTGGGTAAGGACTCTGCCCAATTCTCTAGAATCCCCTGGGCCTTGGCGCTGCCTGTATGTTCAACGTGCTGCTCAATGAGGTGCCTTAACTGGGCTTCTCCGGCAGGAGTACAGACCCGTTGAGCTTTAACGATTTCAGGATTAACCCGTTCCAGGAACCGTTCGTCCTCATCCAGGAAGTAGCCAATCCCTCCGGTTTGACCTGCGCCAACATTCCGACCCACCTTCCCCAAGACAACAACCACTCCTCCGGTCATGTACTCACAACAGTGATCTCCGGCCCCCTCAATCACCGCTTGACCCATAGAGTTCCGAACCGCGAATCGCTCTCCAGCTTTACCCAGAGCGTAGAGGGTTCCACCCGTGGCACCATACAAACAGGTATTGCCAATAATGACATTCTCAGAGGGGTCATAGGCGGCCTCGGCGGGAGGCTTGATCACAATTTCGCCACCATGGATGCTTTTGCCCACATAGTCATTGGCTTCTCCAGTCAGAATCAACTGCATTCCCGATAAATTGAAGGCTCCAAAACTCTGGCCAGCAGAACCATGAAAGTTAATCCGCAATTGTCCTTCAAAGCCATCATCGCCATAGAGAGAAGCAATTCGACCTGCAATTCTCGCCCCTACGCTGCGATCCGTATTGACAATTCGAACTGTTTTGGTGACGTTCCCCTGATTCAGAATCGCTGTGTCAATATCGGTATCTTCCAGCAACACATCATCTAGTACCGGGCCATTACTGTGAACGTCCTCATGAACTAGCCAATCCCGTTCCGTGCGAGTGTCTGGCAAATGCAGCAAACAATCCAGGTTTAAGCCTTGAGTTTTGGCTAACTGAACTCCATCCCGCAGTTTGAGTAAATCCGACCGTCCAATAATCTCGTTCAAACTCCCATAGCCCAGCCGAGCCAATAGCTGACGAACTTCTTCACCCACAAAATAAAAGAAGTTAACCACATGCTGCGGCGTGCCGGGAAATCGCTTGCGAAGTTCTTCTTTCTGACTGGTAACGCCCACAGGACAACCATTCGTATGGCAAATGCGAGCCATAATACAGCCCTCAGCAATCATGGCAATTGTGCCAAACCCATATTCTTCCGCTCCCATCAAGGCTCCCATAATCACATCCCAGCCCGATTTAAAGCCACCATCCACCCGCAACTTAACGCGATCGCGCAGTTGATTTTCCAATAAAACCCGATGGACTTCTGTTAGCCCCAGTTCCCAAGGAGCGCCTGCATGTTTGATAGAAGAAAGGGGAGAAGCGCCTGTACCGCCGTCATGACCAGAAATCTGAATATAATCAGCGTTGGCTTTGGCTACCCCCGCTGCCACTGTTCCAATCCCGATCTCTGCTACCAACTTGACAGAAACGGTTGCCTGGGGATTAATTTGGTGCAGGTCAAAAACCAACTGAGACAAGTCCTCGATCGAGTAAATATCGTGATGTGGAGGAGGAGAGATCAGGGTGACTCCCGGCTTAGAACGGCGCAACATGGCAATGTAAGGGCTGACCTTGGCCCCAGGCAGTTGTCCTCCCTCCCCTGGCTTAGCCCCTTGGGCAATTTTAATTTCTACAGACTTGGCATTCATCAAATAAGAGGGAGTCACCCCAAAGCGCCCAGAAGCCACTTGTTTAATCGCTGAATTGGCACTATCTCCAGGTTTCAATCCCTTTAAATTGGGTCGAGTCGGGGAAAACCCTGAAGCATCCACATCTTCAAAGGGCTGGAACCGCACTGGATCTTCTCCGCCTTCTCCAGAGTTGGATTTCCCGCCAATTCGGTTCATGGCGATCGCTAGGGTTTCATGGGCTTCTGGGGATAAAGCCCCCAAAGACATTCCTCCCGTGCAAAAACGCCGGACAATTTCTGTCACCGATTCAACGTCTTCTAGAGGAATTGGAGGGCGATCGCTCTTGAAATCCAGCAAATCTCGCAATGCCGAAACCGGTCGTTGTGCTAAATGCTGCTGATAAACTTCATAAAATTCAAAGTTCGGGAGCGCAGGTTCAGAATGAGCTGGTATTGACTTCCCATTGACTTCCAACCCTACAGGTTGGTCACTGAGTTGGTCATGCTGTTCTGTCTGTTCCGACTTAACCTTGGCCCTGACCGCCTCATGGAGGGCTTTGGCCAAGTCAGGGCTATTGCCGTGGTGTTCTCCCCGTCTGAAATAGTTCATGAAGCCGTAATTCTCCAGCTTCTTCTGTTCCATCTCTGGAAACGCCTTGCTATGAAATTGACTGACCTCTTGGCTGAGTTCTGCCAGGGTTAATCCACCAATCCGGGAAGCAGTTCCCAAAAAGCCTAAATTCAACAAGTCTGCACCAATGCCAATGGCCTCAAAGATTTGGGCAGCTTGATAACTGGGCAGGAGGGAAATCCCCATCTTAGAGAGGATCTTCAATAGCCCTGCCTCTACTGCTTGCCGATAATTATTCTGGGCTTGCTGCACCGTAATTTGAGGCAACTTACCCCGTTCCATCGCCTTTTGATTTTTGGGTTCGGCCCACCAATGACGCACACTTTCCAACGCCAGGTAAGGACAAACCGCCGAAGCCCCATAGCCAATCAAACAGGCAAAATGATGGGTACTCCAGCATTGGGCCGTTTCGACCAGGAGGGAAACTTTAAGGCGATTGCCCTGGTGAATGAGATAGTGGTGAACCGCACCGATGGCCAACAAAGGAGGAACGTAGGTCAGATGAGCATCCAGGCCCCGATCACTTAACACCACAATTTCCTTACCTTGATTCACCGCTGCATCAGCTTGCTGGCAAAGGCGTTGAACGGCAGTGGTGAGCCCCTCTGGCCCATCAGCAATCGGATACAGGGTTGATAAAGTGATTGCCGCAAACTTGGCTTTCGACGAGCCATTCTGCACCTCGATTTCAGCGTGTTGAATCGCCGCCAGTTCAGCGTCGTTGAGCACTGGAGAAGCGATCTCTAACATCCGGGCATCTTCCGGTTTGGGTTGCAGCAGATTTCCCCGTGCTCCTAGGTGCATATTCAATGCCATCACCACTCGCTCTCGCAACGGATCAATAGGCGGGTTCGTCACTTGAGCAAATCGCTGCTTGAAATAGTCGTAAAGTAAGTGGGGTTTGTCTGAGAGTACCGCCAAAGGAATATCATCGCCCATGCAGAACGTGGGTTCCTTGCCCAAGCTGGCCATATCGGCAATGATCATATCCATGTCCTCTGCCCCATACCCAAAGGCAGTTTGCAGTCGTAGCCAATCTTCATCTCCAATCTGAGGCGTTTCCTGGAAGGGCTGAGGTGATAACGCTACCCGATAGTGGTCAAGCCATTGTCCGTAGGGGAACTGACTCGCAACCTGTTGCTTAATCTCCCAGTTTTTTAAAACATGATGGGTTTCTAGATCGACTGCCAGCATTTCCCCTGGCCCTAGACGACCTTTTTCAACAATGTCTGCCTCCGGCAGATCAACGACTCCCGCCTCGGAAGCCACGATCACGAGGTTGTCTTTAGTAATACAGTAACGGGCTGGGCGTAAGCCGTTGCGATCTAGGGTTGCGCCCACCTGTTTGCCATCGCTAAAGATCAACAGCGCTGGGCCATCCCAGGATTCCTGTAGACAACTGTAATACTCGTAAAAGTCAACAATCTCCTCCCGCCCCTTCAATTCAGGCTGGTCGTTGTAGGCTTCTGGCACCATAATCATCATGGCCTCTAAGGGCGATCGCCCTGACCGCACCAGCAACTCAAAAACATTATCCAAGTTAGCAGAATCGCTGCTGTTGACATCGACGAAGGGTTTCAACATAGCAATCCGCTCTCCCCAGAGGGGATGGGTCAAAACCCCCTCTCGGGCTCTAATCCAGTTGATATTTCCTAACAGTGTATTGATCTCACCATTGTGGCCCAAAAGTCGCATAGGCTGGGCTAGAGACCAGCGAGGTAGGGTATTGGTACTGAAGCGACGATGATAAATCACAAATGTCGTCTTATAGTTCGGGTCTTGCAAGTCCAGGTAGAACTCGCCCAGAACAGCCGAACGCACCATGCCCTTGTAAATAATCGTGCGACAGGAAAGAGAGCAGATATAAATATCTTGTCCCCAAATAAACCCTTGAAGTTTGAGGGCAACTCCAACGGAGCGACGGGCAAGATACAGGCGACGATCTAGTTCATCCCCGGTATAACCCTCCAAAGAAGACACAATCACCTGTTCGATGGTGGGCTGATTATCCCGCGCTTGGGGGCCTAATACCTCTGGGTTAACTGGAACCTGCCGCCAACCTAAGACCGTTAACTGCTCGCTCAACAAAGTTTCTGCAATAATCTGACGGGCGATCGCGGCTTGTGCTTCGTCCTGAGGCAAAAACACCATGCCAATCCCATAGGTTTCTCGCAACTGGCTCTCAGGTTGTGAACTGAGTTGAGCGACAGTTCCTGAAGCCTGGAATAACTCCCAAGGAATTGCGGTGAGAATCCCTGCTCCATCCCCAGAATCATAGTCAGCACTGCACCCCCCCCGGTGTTCTAGGCAAGTTAAAGCAGGAAGCGCCTTCAGGAGTAACATGTGGCTGGGAACCCCTGAAAGGTCTGCAATAAAACCTACGCCACAAGCATCCCGTTCTTCGACTAGCCACCGCTGACCGGGAAAAGGCACACCCTTGGAAGATTCACTAGCGGAATATTGACTGGAACTCTGACAAAAACTACGATTTGTGCTCATCCTGACCTGATCCATAGGATAACTAATAAATATTGGAGCTGGACTGAGGAAGAACCCAGCAGAACCACAACCTGAACGCTTTACAGAAGCATTAAATCCTGAAGCTGACTTGGCTTCCTCCAAACAGAATTGAGAAAAGGCTAAAACAACTCAGGAACGTACCTTTCTCAAAAATCGGGAAAGGTCTCTATTTTAGAATATTTGAGATCAAATAGCCTGAGATTTTTGGCAACTCAGGAGCAAAAAAACCTCCAACGGCATTAGAGACTCAGCAAAAAAGTCACTCTCTGACAAAAAATAACGGGTAGAAACAACGGAAGGCACTGAGAGTAATACTGTTGATGAGATCAGCCTATAACAAAAAGTATTAAGCACCTAGAATTACAAAAGCGTTAACAATACTGTTTGACCCACAACCCTGATCTCACCTCTATCGAACCCAAGCCGATATTCTCCCTATGGCAGTGATTATATTAAAACAGGCAACCATAGCAGAGTGTTCACCCTGCACTAATTTATCTTATATTCATAGGGTGCTGTACCTATTGCTATCCAGAATACACGTTTTGCAGTCAAGAGAACTTAACAAATCAGTAAACAAAGTTTAAAGCTCCTGTAAAACGACAGAGTGTGTCGTAAAGCTTCGATAAGAATGCCTGGTTCCGTATATTCAGGGATGACAGCTTAGGGGGGAGATTTGTTATGGTTATAGTTAGCATTTCTACAGGGACTGGTTCGGAATTGGCCTAGTCAGGGTCGTTTTTGCGGGGCAGTCTGGTTTTTAAGCTTGCCAGTTTATCTGTGATCGCTCATGGGACAGCTTGGTAGTGTCAGGTCTGAGTGCTTAGATCGCCTGAAATATTAGACATCTGAAATAGTGGTGTACTAATTGCTCTGAAGTGCTAACTCTAACTATTCAATTCACTGTTCAGTTCATCGTATCTAGTAGGAAAAACCTAATGGTTGCTATTCAAGAACTCTCTCAGAACGCCATCTCACGTCCGTCTGGTTCTGTTCACGGTATTGCCTCAACAGAACTACGTCCCTGGGGTTCATTTACTATTCTAGAAGAGGGGCCCGGATACAAAATTAAGCGAATTGAGGTCAATCCTGGACATCGACTCAGCCTCCAGATGCACCATCATCGTAGTGAACACTGGATTGTTGTCTCTGGAACTGCAAAAGTTACTTGTGATGCAATTGAGAGCATTCTTTTTGCCAATCAATCGACTTATGTTCCGCAATGCAAATCTCACCGTTTGGAGAATCCTGGTGTCATTCCTCTCGTGTTGATTGAAGTTCAAAATGGTGAATATCTTGGAGAAGACGACATTGTTCGTTTTCAGGATGATTACTCCCGTGCCCCTGCCAAAAAAGGCAATTAAACCGGGAAAAAATTGGGTCTGAGGATGAAAAAGCTGATAATCTATTTCAATAGTTTCAGTCCTTGGGTAAGTTCTCAGTCCCCCAATCTTTAGACTATGATTCAGATTACGAACACTGGTGTTAAGGAAATTCTTCGTCTTAAGATCAGGCAGGCAGAAGCGCAGTCCCTGGTTCGACTGGGCCTCCATTTAGGAGGATGTTATGAATGGTCATACAAGTTGGAGTTCAGTCAGCAATTAGGGCCAACTGATGTAGTTTATAAGTGCGATCAAGTCCAGGTCGTTATTGATGAGCAGGATCTTCGGTATGTTGAGGGACTGACTATAGACTACTCAGAGGACTTAATGGGCGGCGGGTTTCGCTTTCATAATCCCAATGCTTCTCAGACGTGTGGATGTAGTTATTCGTTCACTGCCAAGTAGCCCTTTAGTCCACTAATGTGGTGATTAGATGGCGATTCTAGAGAATGGGCCAAATAACCTCAGCCAGTAAGAACATCTGTCAGCAAACTGACTAAGGTTGATTCGTGTCGAGTCCTTTCCTGACCTGAGCTAGAAACTTTTCGCAGGTGGGGCTAGAGCTTTTAACAGTTAGCTCGTTACTATTTGACATTGTGATTTGCAAGTTAGGATTTCTCTGACGAAAGCTTTGCCCAATCTTGTTTCCTAATTGTTCGGCTTCAGTTTCAGTGATCAAGCCTTGAGCTAAGGCAACGTCTATCGTTGCACACATTCCCCCGGCAGCGCCGATCACCGTTCCAGCAGAACCCCCTCCCAACAACCCTAAGCTGCCACCCAGTAAAAACCCTAAGATTCCTGTACTCAACGCAATCAGGAAAACATAAATTAATTTCATCAGTGACCTCTCAATTTCTAGATTAATCAGGATTTTTGCTGGCAAGATAATAGAAGAATTCTGAGAATTCTTCAACCATTCTAGAAAATTCAACGGAGCGAACATCATAGTGTCAACTTCGTTGAGATGTGTCCTGTAGGAATTGGTTTGAAAATCAAGCACTACTGGGCTTTCAAACCAATCAAATATAACTGATCACCTGGATTAACGATTGTAGGTGGGCATACACAGTTGAGTCACTCTCCATAGCCTCCTGCCAAGGCTATTCCTTGCCAGATCTTGCCTCAGAGTTTTCACCCCTCGTATCCCCTCTCCTTTTTGTGGGAGAGATAAAACCCTGCTGTGACAGCATTTCATCTACTTGTGCGTAATACATAGAGCGTTTGAATAGACCTAAAACAGGTCAGCGATTCAGTAATGCACTTGCAAAAAAATTGCCGGGGCGGCAACTCGGCTGAGCCACAATTGTTGCTCAATTTGCAACTTAACCAGGGGAAATCTTTAGAAATTATTAAATTAAATTTTGCATCAAAGGTTAAATTATTTAGAAGTAATTTAATCTTTGGCAATCTGCTGCTTAGGATAAAAGAGTAAGAAATAAATTTTTCTAGTACTCAAAAAATTAGGAGTTATCTTGATGGATGCATTGATACAGCAACTGACCTCTTTAAATCGTAAAATCGACGCTTTGTACGAGTTGACCATGCAGATCAACGGCAAATTCACCTCTGGATTACCAGTAAATCCAGCGCCTCAAGCTGTTTCTAGTGTGTTTAGTGAAAGTGTCTCTGTTCCTCAAACGTTGACTCACTCGTTCAGATACTCAGACCCTGAGTTTGAGCACAAGGATGTTTTGAGTGATGATAATTATTTAGAAACAGGTATGATTTATCGACAGGAGCCGGGTTTAACTTCAGATATTCAAATTCAACGACTGACAGCGCAGTTGACAGCAGCCTACAATCGGATTGCGGCTCTCGAGGAGCAGTTGTTAGCAAGACGGACTCATTTTTAGTAGGAATAGTTAGCTAAAGTCGTTGGGTTGATTTAGAACAATACTTTAGAACAATACTCAAGTAATGCCTGTATTTCTGGGTAAGAGTCCTAACTCCAAGCTTCTCTATTTGCAAGCTTCATTGTGAGCTTTCTGATCCCCGCGAATCGCTTCAATTAAGACCTAAGCAGTGTTCCAGCAAGGCTTCAATCGTTTGCAGCAGTTGAATTTGACTCCAACCTTGACTGAGAGAGGCCGCGATTGCACAGCCCCCCGCCCCAACCCCTTCTTTGACGAACCCTTGTTCATAAGCCTGAAGCTGAGGATAGGCAGACGTTGCAAAACTGAGCTGAGTTGCAATTAAAGGAACTGTTCTAATTTCTTGGGCAAGGGCAACGGTATCTCCAGTCGGATCTTCTGCAACCCAACGGGTCGTCCCCACCACAACCTGTTCTGGCTGCCAAGGAAGGCATTCATAGGCAGCTAGGGCCTGAACGAGCTGATACACTGCCAACATCTGGGTTCCCCCAGCAAGTAGGACTCCAACCCGGCGACTGGCAGCAATTGTCATACCAGCAACAACAGCTTGCATCGGATCACCTACTGCTGCAACCAGCTTCAGGGGGTCAACTGAGAATATCCTCGACATCTTGAGTAGATCTCTGGATGACTCCTCTGAATCCGTCAAAGTCGGAACAGAGTAGCCTGCCTGATGCAATCCAGTGATCGCGATCGCCAGCTTTTGACTATGGTTGCACTGAGGATGGCTACTGTTGACTTTTCCTTGAGCTGCAATTCCCAAGCCGAGAAGTACCGCCAAGGCTGTTGTTGTTCCGCCAACGACACATTCACTCAGGATAAGATAACTGCCAACTGCCTTGGTCGCAAGGCGATCTCCCCACTCCAAACCCTGTTGGAATAGATGCTGTACTGTTTTTACAGGCAAAGCTTGACCTGAACTCACACACTCAGCAGCAACGCCACCGAGATTAACTACTGGAACAGCCGGAGCCACAGGCAAACCTGCATTAAACAGATCGACAGGAAAGGTTAACTGTTCAATCACGGCCCGCGAAATCAACACCGGGGAAGCCCCAGCCTGAAGGGGAGGAAGAGGATATTGGGGACGAAGTTGAGGGCCATTGTAGAGAAATTCAGCATCGGCGATACAGGTATATTTCCGATCTGCCGGAGTTGCCCCCGCAGCAGAAATTCCTGGAATCAGCCCAGTCTCAGTGAATCCCAAGACACAAACAAAGCGAGGCTGTTTTCCTTGATAGTGCTGTAACCAGCGATCGCCGTGATCTATCGCAGTATAAACCCGAATCAATCCTGCTCCTAAGCCTCATAGTCCAGCAAAACTTGTACCCATTTTGGGGGACGTGAAATTGGATTTTGCAGTCGATCAAACATGAGTAAGCCAACGAGATGAACAATAAAGAGATAGATCATGCTATTCACCAAAACCATCAGCACCGCAATTCCCTGAACAACCGTTAAACTGGGCTGTGCCAAAATTCCCAACCGAATAAAAATCCATTCCGCCAGTTCTGTAATTTGAGTGGTAGCGTAGAGCCACAAATCTCGACCCAGCAAAACTGAAAGCAACCAATACCGAAAGAAAAACCCGAACGCTCCAATAATTGTCCCAATCCCAATCGAAACAAACCAGGGGGCTTGTCGCTTCCAGATCTCCCCCAGCACTACCCCAAGCCAGCCATAGGGAATAATAAAACCAATACTGCGAGTTGGCCCCATCAGCACCGTTAGCAATAGCCCTGAGGTTAGGGCTCCCATCAACGCTTCCCGTCTTCCCCACCGCAGATATAACAGGGCGATTGGCAACGGAAAAAATACCCGCAGCAGTGGCCCCAGCGGAAAGTAGTAATTCACAAACCAGATCAGACTAGCCGCGCTAGCCAAAAAAGCAGTCTCTACCATCATGAGGGGAGAACTGAATTGAACAGCCGCTTGACTCGCTATTGACGAAGCTTGCAGATCACCAGAATGAGGAGATTGAACGGGTTGGGGTTCAGAAGTCGATAGGGGATCAGAGGATAGGGGTTGCACAACAGTTTGCGAGGTTGAAAGTTAAAAAAACAATTCACTAAAGAACTTCATCGAACAGTTGAATGCCCTAGCCTAATCTGACTAAGCAGAACTTGCTAGACCAACATCCGTTCTAGAGCATGAACATCTGGAATACTCAGTAGATCACGATCACGGTGAATCAATCCTTTCTTCTCTAGTTTACTCAGAACTCGAGTCACTGTCTCTCTCGCCAGTCCGCTGAGCCCACTCAGTTCTCGATGAGGCAGGTTGGGAATTTGAGTGCCCTGATCTGATAATTTTCCCTGTCCCTCCGCCAAAAACAACAAAATGTCTGCGACTCTAGAGGTACTGTCAGATTCCCGCAAGCGTAACCGCCGATTGACTTGACGCAAACGCCGCCCCATGAGCTGTGCTAGTCGAATTCCCGCGAGGGGCTCATGATTAATTAACTCCACAAAATCCTGGGCAGGCATGTTACCAATTAGGGTTGGAATCAGGGTAATGACATCCGTGGAGCGAGGGACTTCATCTAAAGCTGCCATTTCTCCAAAAATTTCCCCCTTGCCTAAAATATTCAGAGTAACTTCCTTTCCCTCTAGATTATAGGTTCGGATTTTAACCCAGCCATCAAGGATGAAGTACACCGAACTGCCCCAATCATTCTCCAGTAAAATCACCTGGTTGGCAGGATGCTGGCGACCCACAACGTGAGCCGTTGCTTTTCCAATGGCCTCAGCCGGGAGACCCTTAAAAAATGCAGTGTCCAAAATGGTCTGAAGAATATCACTTTGAGGCTCGCGAGAAAAATGCCAATCGTCCATGAGGGATACGCTTTAAAATAATGCGTCAATATAAAGAGAGAAAAAACAATTGCAAGGTTCGAAGTCAGAGCTAAATTGAAATTTAGAATTGAGATCTAGAATTGAAATTTAAAAGGCCCAAAGAAAATATCATTCCGTTGAACATTGCGTTACAAGTGCATAGTCGTACATTTAAAGATACCATCATTTATGACTGAGCAGGATTTAGCCGATCAACACATCTCTCGAATCCTAAAGCTTGATAGCTCTAAGTCAATTCTTGAGTCCTAACCTGCTTTTCCGATGGCCAAGCAACGTCTACTCGCCTTTCACGCAGCCATATTCTAAACTTAATGTTTTAAACTTAGGATTCTAAACTCGATACTCTCAACTCGATACTCTCAACTTCTTAGTCTCCTATCACTCTTATTACTAGGGAGGATACTTTCAACTTCATATCAGGTTTTATGGCTTTTTTTTGCTAATTGATGTTGTGGCCTCTCTGCCCAGCTAGGGTTTTACACGCCGTTTCCATCTTTTACAGCAATTTTTAGATGAATAGATTTCTCACAAGATGGAAAGTGGGCAGTGGGAAATAGGGTAAAGGAGCTATACCCCTTTACCCTGAGCAGGAAACGATTTTGCCCCAGCCACTGCTCATGAGTCATCCCAGTTAGAACTTGAGTTGCAGTTGTCCGAACTCTGCCTCCACTGAATCAACGGTGATTGCTGGACTGAGAGGTTCATCCAAGTGACTATGGCCAACCCCAGGACACTGCCCCGCAAACAGTAACCATTGCTCAAACACCAGAAATCGTCCATCGTTAGGTTCGACCACTTGATAGACTCGAATCCGTTTTTGTTGCTGCCGTTCACACCGCAGGATTTGTAACCCATAGCCTACTTTATTCAACAATCGCCGCACAATTGTGATCGGACTTGAATTTTTAGCCAAGCCTATCCCTAGAACAGATTTAGTGGCAGGGCGATCGCGTAGGGCCAGAGCAGCCAGATGTTGGAGATCGGGGTCAGTATTGCGTAATTCGCGTTCGGGATTTTGGAGCAGCGTTGGGACTCCCAGCAACTCCATTGTGCCGATCAAAGCCCCAAATTGGGAGCGATTGAAGTCAGGCGTAAAAATATGCCCATCTCCCTGTTCTAGTAATCGTCGTGCCATCAGTGCATCTCGACCCTTCAAATACGCCCGACCCATGGTGAGAAAATAGTGAATTCGGAGCTGGTCATACCAATCCTGATCATCCTTGACCACTAGGTCAGGGGTGACTAAAATGCCATAGCGGGATTTCAATTCATATTTGCGCTGCGATCGCCGTTCCACCGGGGTCTTGATCAATTGTTTTTGCAGGGTGTAATACTGATAACCACTTAAATCCGGCGCAATCACAATCGCCCGACATTCAGTCTGGTAGTTTTGATCCCGCACGGCGGTCACCATTTCAGCGAGAGTTGGACGAACGGATGGCTTGGTTTGGGATAGATGACTCGCAACTTCTGGTTTTTGGAGGGCATCTGGGATCACCTCTAGAATTTGATGTCCCTCTGCTGCCAACCCAGATAGAACCGACTCTCGATAACGACCCATGGCCGCATTAAACCGGACTGCCATCTTTGCCCAGCACCGCAGCGATTCTGCCTGGAAACCTAGTTCCAAATCATCCAGAGCCTCAAAGTCAGATTGCTGCAACAGCCGAATATTCAGTTGGGTTAATCGATGGCCACACCCGAGTAAGTTTGGCATTGAGGTTGAGCCATTGCCAATAGCATTCAACCCCTTGGGCGCAACCCAGAGGTAACGGGGGATATTTTCCCGAATTCGTCCTAGGGCTTGACGTACGCTGTTTTCAGCTTGAATCCCTTGGGCAATGCCCCACACCGAAGTGAAGTGTCCTCGGACATCAATACTTACCCCCGTTTCAACACAGGGAGAAGCCAAAACGATGTCATAATCAGGCAGGATTTGATTTAACTGTTTGATGCAATCGTAGGCCGGATGGGTTGGGTCAGCCAGGGATTCTGAGTCAATTCGTAGAATTTTTTTTTCCGGGAATTGCGTTTTGAGGTAGGTTTCTAAGGTGCAGGTGCCCCACTTGCTAGCAATTTTCTGAGCAGAGAGACAAACAAATGGTTTTCCCCCCGCTAGAATATGGTGCTCTAAGTCATTAACGAGCTGTTTGGGGGCTTTGCCAGAGTAAGGATAGATTGACCAAGCGTCCTCCTGGCCAGGTTTCCAAGTATTTTCTAGAATGAACGGAGCCTGTTCGACTCCCGCTAGGGTTAACAAATAATCCAAGGACACATCGCTCAAGTCAGCGTCCGCGACAATGACTTGACCCTGACCCTGACCTCCGAGGGTCTGCTGTAACAGGCTCTTCAGCGATTTGAGAATTGCTACCCGCTGACTGCGGCAGGTTTCCCCGTTGAGCCCATGCCAGAGCACCTGTTCAACTTCGTCAATAATCACCAACGCATCTGCCCAGTTGTCGGGGTTGAAACTGACTCTGGACTCAGGGTGGAGGGAATCAATACAAATGCCATAACCATTGGCTGCCAACTCCTCTGGACTTCTTGTTGCTGGGAGTTGAGATGGATCGGATGCATCAGCCTCTGATCGGTGATCTCGATAGCTTTTCAAGCCAAGCCGTTGGCAAAGGGCTTCAACCAAACGAACCCGATGACTGATGACTAACACCCGTTGTCCCTGGCAAATTGCCTGCTGTACCCATTGTTCTAACAGTTGGGTTTTACCTGTACCCTTGGGAGATTTAATCCCTACCAATCGGGAGGATACGGGCCGTTCTAGAGCACTTAAGTACCGTTGGTTGACCTGAAGACTGGCGGAGTAGGTCAAACGGTTGAAGGATAAGGCTCGCCAGGTCTCTAAGGGCAAGGCATTTTCGTAGGCATGGGTAAACGCTTCTGGCCCGTGGTTGGCAATTAGATCATCGACTCCTTTTCCCAAGGTCGGATGCCAGGTGACAACGTTCACATCACAGCCTTGAGCGTTGAGCAAGTAGCCCAGTTGTAGAATGGCTGCATCTACAGCCTTAACGGTTTGGAGCTTGGGATCTTGGTCAAAGACGATGTAAACCTTGCGGTTCGATACGGCCAGTTTCTGTAGCTGAGGAATCAGGCGAGATTTGCCCATCCGGTTGCCCCAGGAGTCTTTGGGAACTCGATACCCGCTATTAACTCCCGGCAAAGCGATCGCTGCATATCCTGCAGTCAGTAATGCGCCTGCTTTCTTCGCGCCCTCAGTAATGCACAGGGGCACTTCGGGATGGTTGACGACCCAGTCCCAGAATCCTAAATCTGGACAGTGGGACTGAACCTGTTGAGTGACCAAAGGCAACTTGTACCGTTGGGCAATTTGTTGCCAAATCGGTTCAGTCACCTTCAGGGCAAAGACTCCCGTTGAGGCTTGGGGGGGATGTTCGTACTTGATTACCTTTTGGCGATCTGGATCGAGACGAGGATGCGTAGGCTTGAAACAGCCCCAGGGATCTTCGGCTCCGGTCAGGACATCTACCCCAGAACACCACCAACCCCCGTCAAAGACGTGCTGATAGCGAGTCAGCACTGAACTCGAGATGCGGCCATCATTGCGGCGGGGCAAGGTGTTCGCATACAACAAATAATTTAACGGGCGATCGCCTTCGAGAGCAGTAACATTGAGAAGGGTGAGCTGCTGATCAACGCAGCTCGCATTCCATTCGATAAGGTGATTCATAATTCTCCAGATTTAGTGTGCTGGACTTTTAGGATACACCATATCTAGTGGTAGTAGTGTCAAATGACAAACTTTAACACTGTATCTAGTGTGTTGATTTTAGATACAATATTTATTCGGATTAAGCTCCTCGGTATGAATTTCCTGGGGACGTTAGCTTTTTAGTCTTCAAGCTGCCTTCCGACGCTGTAGCTTGGAACTAAAGTGACCCCACATTCAGTCCTTCTTAGCGGCAGGGAGATATGAAATGCTGTTCTTCCATACTTCCTAAAAGTACAGAGCGCTTTATGATGTAGACAGCAAAATGGCACGTCAATGTCTGTACTTGCACAACAATTTTTGGAGGAGAGTCAGATGCAAACCCTGATGTTTGATTACGCAAATTTGCCTTATGGTTCAGGCGGAAATGAGCCTGGGCGCAATCGCTTTAATTGGCGGTATGAAATGCTTTTTACCCGGAATCAACAGTTAATTAAAGATAAGGTGATTTTAGACTTAGCTTGTAATAATGGACGACTGTCTTACCCTTGTCTGGCACTTGGGGCCAAAAAAGTAATTGGAGTTGAAGCAAGGCAAGAGTTAATTGAAATGGGCAGAGAGTACCTAGAAGGGACTGAGTTTAAGGACAAAATGGAGTTTGTACAAGCAGATCTATTTGAGTATTTATCATCTGCAACAAAAGGCCAGTTTGATTTAATTTTATGTTGTGGTTTTTTGTATCATACTGTAAGACAAGTCGATTTTTTCAGACTGGCTAAGCAACTGGCTCCAGAACATATAATTATTGATACTAATGTTGCTAAAAACTATTTATGGTATGGGCTAAAAAACTTTTTGAAAAAGCCTCCTATGTTGTACATGATTATAGAGAATTCCGAAAAGACAAGTGATACGACTGATGAAGACGGAATTGCATTTTGGCCAAGCTGTTCATTCCTAGAATCAATGTTTGATACGATTGGGTATGATCATCATCAGATAAAATATAGTTCAAGGGAAATTAAAGATTGGTCAGGAATGAGTGATTATAGAAAAGGATATAGAGTTTCCTATGTAGCGCATCAGAGAAAAGGCAACATTTAGGAATGTATTAAAAATGACCGCACGTATTTTGCTCGTTGAAGATGAAGCTGCCCTCGCTCAATTTCTTAAACAAGAGTTGAGTTATGAAGGGTATGAAGTGAGTGTTGAGCAAGATGGAATGAATGGGTTGGTGGCGGCACGGGAGTCTAACCCGGATTTAATTATTTTGGATTGGATGCTGCCTCGATTGTCGGGGGTAGAAATTTGTCGGCGGTTGCGTTCGAGTCATAGCACTGTGCCGATCATCTTACTGACCGCCAAGGATGAAGTGATCGATCGGGTGTCTGGGTTGGATTCTGGGGCAGATGATTATATTGTGAAACCCTTTAGCTTGGAGGAATTCCTAGCGCGAGTTCGGGCTCACATTCGTCGTCTGCAAGACCCTAACCCTGATTTATTACAGTTTGATGACTTGACTCTCAATCGCCGCACCCGAGAAGTCCATCGTGCAAGTCGAGGGATTGAACTGACTGCAAAAGAATTTGATTTGTTGGAATATTTGATGACTCATCCTCGACAAGTTTTGACCCGTGATCAAATTTTAGAAAAAGTTTGGGGGTATGATTTTATGGGGGATTCCAATATTATTGAAGTTTACGTTCGGTATCTGCGGTTGAAACTCGAAGCTGAAAGTGAGACGCGACTAATCCAAACTGTTCGCAGTGTGGGCTATGTCC
This sequence comes from Microcoleaceae cyanobacterium, assembly GCA_051652765.1. Lineage (GTDB taxonomy): Bacteria > Cyanobacteriota > Cyanobacteriia > Cyanobacteriales > Microcoleaceae > JBHJGO01. Next base: position 36,811 of record JBOFUV010000097.1, read on the forward strand.
TACGAGAATAATGTTGAAGTAACATTACTTAAAACTAATAACATTAGATAACGTTAGATAACTTTGAAATAACTTTAAACTGCTCTGCCGACTCATGAATGATGTCCGCCAATTTGCTCCAGCAACTGAACGAAATCGTCAACCCATTTTAGCGGTCTTAAACCGAGTGCTCCCTCCAACCGGAACTGTCCTAGAAATTGCTAGCGGCACAGGCCAACATGGAGTCTTTTTTGCCTCCCACTTACCCTCTCTACGTTGGCTACCTTCGGATTTCAATCCTCAGAATCGAGTGAGTATTCGAGCTTGGCAAAGCTATGAACCGGCGGAGAATCTGCTGCCCCCCATTGATTTAGATGCTAGTTCCCCAGTTTGGCCTGTTGAAACTGCGGAATTTCTTAGCTCACATCTCCTACCAATTACAGCAATTGTTAATATCAACATGATTCATATTTCCCCCTGGTCAGTGTGTTTGGGGCTCATGTCTGGAGCCCAGCGCATATTGTCTTCTGGTGGGATTCTCTACCTCTACGGCCCGTTTAAACAGGATGGAGAACATACCGCTCCTAGCAACGCGGCTTTTGATCAGTCTCTCCAAGCTCAGAACCCGGAGTGGGGAGTCCGTGACTTGAATGAAGTCGTTGCCGTTGCTCAGGAAAAGCAGTTGAAGTTACTGGAAGTGATCCCAATGCCAGCGAATAATTTGTCAGTTATCTTTCAGAAGGTTTAAGCTTCAATCGTTCAGTGATGCTTGTATGAATCAATATCGGTTTTATCTTTTGCTTAGTTTGATTGTCATTACTATCCTGGGCTTTACCACCAAGTTCTACCGAGGATCGTTTGAAAAATCGTTTGAAAATTGGATCAATAATTCTTTTTCGTCAATTTTCTATGAACTGTTCTGGGTGTTTCTAGTGATTTTGATTTGGCCTCGATTTGATCTAAGAAAAGTTGTAATTGGGGTATTGATGATCACTTCGGGTTTGGAGATCTTACAGTTGTGGAACCCTCCCATTTTAGCTGCCATCCGAGCAACGTTAATAGGACGATTATTCCTGGGGACAACTTTTTCTGCCTGGGATTTTCTATACTATGGTATTGGGTGTGCGATCGCATGGTGGTGTCTTCAGCAGTTAAAGTCTAGAGTCATAAGAGTTGAGTAATCATGGACAGCAGTCATTTGGCAACAGCAACCTTTGGAGCAGGATGTTTTTGGGGTATCGAAGCGGCTTTTCGCCGAGTTCAAGGAGTTGCTTCAACTTCAGTGGGTTATATGGGGGGACACTTCCCAAATCCTTGCTATCTCGATGTTTGTGCCCGCATTACAGGTCATGCTGAGGTAGTGCAGGTTCAGTACAATCCTCAACAGGTTTCTTATGAGGAGCTATTGGCTGTTTTCTGGAAAATTCATGACCCAACGTCCCTCAATCGTCAGGGGCCGGATCGGGGAGATCAGTACCGTTCTGTGATTTTTTATCACACTTCTGAACAGGACAGAATTGCTCGACTTTCCAAGTTTCAGCAGCAGGCTTCCGGTCAGTATGACCAAGAGATTGTGACTGAACTGAACCCCGCATCTGATTACTATTTGGCAGAGGAATATCATCAGCAATACTATGACAAAAAAGAGATTAAAAAGTAGTTCTTAGTCTCTTTAAGTGTCACTTTCAAGGGTTACTTTCAAGGCTTACTCTTAAGTAATTAAAGTATTTTAATTTTTTTAGAAGTTAAATTCATGGGATATTCAGTCGAAGTTAGTCAGGACAACTTTCAAACAGAAGTCATCGAAAAGTCCTACGAAGTACTTGTAGTGGTGGATTTTTTTGCAACTTGGTGCGGCCCTTGTCAAATTCTCAAACCAATTTTGGAGAAGTTGGTTAAAGAGTATAATTTTGTACTAGCCAAAGTTGATATTGATCATAATCCAAATTTGGCAAATGCTTACAAAATTGAGGGTGTTCCTGATGTTCGAATAGTTCACCAAGGTGAAGTAATGCCAGGGTTTGTAGGGGTTTTGCCAGAGCTAGACCTACGGCAACTTTTGAATAAGCTTGGGCTAAATTCTGCCTACGAGGTGGGCTTGGAATCAATAGAAGAAGCGATCGCCTGCCATGATCTGGAACAAGCTAAGACCCTATTCAATCAACTCTTAACTGAGTATCCAGATCGACCAGAGTTAGTTTTAAAGGCAGCTAAATTCTTCCTGGACTCCGATCAGCCTGAAGTTGCAGATCAGTTGCTCGCTGAAATTCGTGCTGATCAACGCGAATTTTATCCCCAAGCTCAAGCGCTCAAACAGATCGCATTATTTCAGCATGAAATCAAGCATCCTGGGGACAATGAGATCGATCAAAATTATGCTCAAGCGTGCCATTTTATCCTGACTAAAAACTATGAAGCTGCCCTTGATTTATTGCTAAAAATCGTTAGTCAAGATCGCAAGTACAAAGAAGATGGAGCGAGGAAAGCGATGTTGACTGTGTTTGAATTGTTGGGCAGTGAGCATCCTCTTACAAAGCAATACCGCCAACAGTTGATGCTTCAGTTATACTAGAAATAGATTGCATTTTAGAACAAACTTGAAGAGCAAAGGTGCACTGTACCCTATAGGTTAATATGAGCAAGGCTCTATTTATTTTGACTGAGCTGACTGATCGGGATATTGATTGGATCATTGTTCATAGCAATCGAGAGCTTGTTTCTGCGGGTACAGTCTTGATTCATGAGGGTCAACCAATTACTGCTCTTTATATTTTGTTAGAAGGAACTCTGAGTGTTTCCGTGGCTGCGGTTGATAATCAAGAAATCAGTCGAATCAGTCAAGGTGAAGTTTTAGGAGAAATGTCATTTATTGATGGACGTTTACCGTCAGCAACGGTAACTGCCCTTGAAGATTCCTTAATTCTTGGAATTCCTCGGCCAAAGTTAGCAGAAAAGATGGATCAAGACATGTTGTTTTCTTTGCGGTTTTATAGGGCAGTCACAAAGTTTTTGTCCTCTCGTTTGCGGAGTACGAATACGTTTGCTCAGAACACTCAAAATCCATCCTCAAATCAGAACGCTGCAACTCAAGCTACAAGTCTGGAGGAAGATACAAAGCTACAACAACAACTCATGCGCTTCAATACAATTCTAGAACGGTTGAAAGTCGGGAAGTCGTAACCGTTCTGCCTACCTATCTTCCTTTGTGAGCGATCCATTACGCAGATTCTGTCCAATACCTTATTCCCCAATCTTCTCTCTATTCGGGAGGAGATTGGGGAATAAGAGAACGCCCTGTTGGCTATACGTTTCACCTATTTGCGCTAACGCATAGTCTTGGTGAGGGGAGGCAGTCAGGAGTGACCTAAAGCCGTGTCGCTTCCAGAACTGCATCTAGCATGATTTCTGGAAGGAGGCAGGAGGGCAACACATCATCAAGCTGGATAGATTCGCAGCCGACGATTGGGTTCTTCCCCAAAACTGTTGGATTTGAGCCGATAATGTTCGACTAGCTCATGTTGCATCTTACGCACCTTGGGCGATCGCGGCAAGAGTTCAACTGGTTGTCCCTTGGGAATCACGATTTGTTCTACCGCAAGCCGAGCCTCTTCCAAGGCTTCCAGTTCATCCGAAGAACCACTGTGAGTAAATAAACTCAGATCTGGAATTTCTGGCGTATTTGGATCTTCCATATTCAGTAATCGCCGTAGTGCCCTGGCAACCTGAGGTGGGCTACTGGACTTGATCGCATGAATCGGAATTTGACGGATCTTGGCAACGTGTTTCAGTTTTGATTGGTTGCGAACATGGGCTCGCAAGGTCAAAATCACATCAGCACCGTCAAGATCTTTCGTGAGGACGACTGGAAGCTCGAGAGCCCGAACAACATGATCGATTTGATGACGGGGAATCCCATAGGGATAGACATGCAAGGGCAAGTCTTCTCCATTCGGGCCAAATTCCAGGGTATTTGCAGCCCCATTGGTCAGGGATTGAATCCCTGTGGTGAAGGATGCATCTAGCAGTTGACCAAAATACTGAGTTTCAGATAGAGACAAGTCTGAGGAGACCGGCATCATCTTGCCTGAGCCTCGCAAGCCATTGAATCCTGGGGCAGGCAGGGTTGCTAAGTTGGCTAGGGCTGATTTGTTGTCCGATTTGTTGTCCAATGCTGGAGTAGATTCAGGGCCCATTGGATAGCGCTCTTGGGCCACTTCAACCTCTCCGGCATCATTCATGGTTCGTACCTGCATCGCGGGTGGAATCCCTCGCAGCAAGTTGTCAATCGTACTTGACACAGATTCGTGAACGACCCAGCGATCGCGTTCTAGCATTTCAATGGCAATTTCAAAGGTGGGAGGAGCCTTCCGTTCCAGCACGGTTTTCTGAGATCCGCGTCGCCGAGCTTCCTCATCTCCCAGGGTCACCGCCTGAATGCCCCCAATCAAATCAGAGAGGGTGGGATTTTTCATCAGATTTTCAATCCGATTCCCGTGGGCCGTGCCAATCAGTTGCACCCCTCGTTCAGCAATGGTGCGAGCCGCCAAGGCTTCTAACTCCGTGCCAATTTCATCAATTACAATCACCTCTGGCATGTGATTTTCCACCGCCTCGATCATGACCTGATGTTGTAACTCCGGACGAGACACCTGCATTCGTCGGGCTCGACCAATGGCGGGATGGGGAATGTCGCCATCCCCAGCAATCTCGTTTGACGTATCGATAATCACCACCCGTTTTTCCAATTCATCGGCCAACACCCGAGCAATCTCCCGCAGCGCGGTCGTTTTGCCTACCCCCGGACGACCCAACATTAAAATTGACTGTCCAGTTTCCACCAAATCCCGAATCATCCCAATCTTGCCAAAAATGGCTCGACCGACCCGGCAAGTCAACCCAATCACCCGACCTGTGCGGTTGCGAATTGCACTGATTCGGTGTAAGGTGCGCTCTATTCCGGCACGATTATCACCGCTAAACTCCCCAATTTGAGAGATACATTGATCAAGGTCTTCCCAAGAAACGGATGTTTCGGACAAATACTCGGCTCCAGAGGGAAAGCGCGCTTCTGGGCGACGACCCAAGTCCATGACAATCTCAATCAGACTGCCACGTTGAGGGTGTAGTTCTACCTTGCGTCGAATTTCCTCAGGAACAATTGCTAGCAACTTATTTAGGTCGTCTGTAATCTGCATATCTACAAAAGTGACATCTGCAAACGAATTGCCAATTCCCAGCCCTGCCCTGAATACTCTGTGACTGAACAGTGACAGAACAGTTACTGAATATTCAACTCATCAAACTGGTAAATTGACGACTCACACCCCTTGATCTGAGAAACGAGAGAGCTGGCCAAACGGACTGCTTGCCAAAGTAAATTGGGCTCTGCTTCCAATAGAATGGGTCGAGAATGACTGAGTATCTCTGGAATTGATTCAAAAGTCAAGTTCGCCCCAGGGACAGAGGTATACTTTGATTCTAGTATGTCCGCAAGCTGATCTAATACAGGTGACAACAATACCCGAGCAAAACTGCCATAGGCGACTCCCGAAACTGCCCTAAAACCCAGTATTTCAGATTCCGATCTTGCCAATAGACCCAGCGACCTCAGCTTGGTAACGGTGTAACCGTTCGTACCTCCTGCCAGTTGAACATATCCCGGCAGATTGGCAGCCAACACCTTTTTTGCCAACTTAATACTGGCAGAGGTCGTTCCAGCTCCGATATCTCCACTCATTGGGCGACCATCGGTTTGCCAAATCAGAGGGCAAGACAGGGGAGAAACGATATCGTACAGTGTCCAGAGGTAGTCAACTAAGTCAGCTCCATCTGGACAGCTAATGGCCACCAACTGCAGTTGATCAACCCACGGTTGCACCCCGTTCCAAAGTCGTCTAAAATCAGATTCTCTTCCAACTTGAGTATGAATCTCAATTGCATCTACTCCCGTTTGCAATACCAAGGGCATGATAGTTGCGGGGGTAGAAACAAAGGATCGGGTCTGAATCAGTTGGCTAGGACAGATCGGTACGCAGCGACCACATCCATAGCAAAGCTGATCAATCACACCAGATGCCCCTCCCAATCGATCAGCAAAGGCGATCGCCTCTGCTGGACAAACCTGCTCGCAGGGTCGCCAACACTGAGTAGGACAAGCTGTTGGATCAAACTCTGCTTTGCGAAAATGAGGATCTTCTCCGTCGTTCACACTAACCATTAGCCAGGGCCTACCTTTGAAGCCAAAGCCCAGAGTTTGAGCTTGAGATCCTAAGGTTTGGGCAACCTGAAAAGCGTCTTGAGCTGCAGCAATCACCGCAGGGTCAGCCGCTACATCAACACAATCAGCCCCGGCCAAGGTGTAGGCTAGGGCAAGGCTGCGGACTGCTGGCAAATGCTGATAACTGGCTCCGCAAATGAGCTTAAACCAGTCACCTTTGCGTAGTGAATCGAGCGGAAAGGCGTTCTTTATCACAATTTATATAGTGCCATAACGTTGCCCAAATTCATCATTTGTTTGTTTGGAAATTGCACACCTTCGGAATTTTATTGCGGATTACGCTAGATGTTGTAGCAAAATTATATGGAACACCTGTACGTAGGGGATTGTGTAAATTCAAACTGAGGATAAACTCGGAAGACACTGATACCACTTTTACCTGTAAATTATTCCTTCCCTAGAAAAAATGAGGAAAAATTTAGAGTGAAGTTGATCAACCCAAAGATTTAGGGAACCCTGGGAAATGGATGTAACCAAGCCTTCATAAGTTTTTCACACTGGCAAGATAAAATTTAGACAACAGTTTGATTGATGGGTGGAGTATTTTGCTAATGAGTAAAAGCAAATTATGGAGACCAAGATCCAACTCAGTAGCTAGAGTAATTCCAATAATGATTTCTAGTTTGTACCAGTTTTTAGAAGTTTAGTTTTTAGAAGTTTAGTTTTTAGAAGTTTAGATATGAATCAAGCAAATATTCTGGTGATTGACGACAATCCAATCAATTTGGGGGTAGCCGTGAATTCCCTGGAAGATCAAGGATTTAATGTCCTTGTTGCAAGTAATGGTGAATCCGGAATTAAACGAGCAAAATACGCTCATCCCAGCATCATTTTGCTCGATATTTCAATGCCTGGACTAGATGGATTTGAAACCTGCCGTCGATTAAAACAAGATCCAGAAACTCAAACCATTCCAGTAATCTTTATGACAGCCTTTTCAGATGCAGAGAATAAAGTCAAAGGGTTGGAAGTTGGGGCAGTAGATTATGTCACAAAGCCGATTCAAATTGAAGAAGTTACTGCCCGGATCAACCTTCATCTCAAACTCTATCTTCTCACACAAAAATTAGAACAACAGGTTGAACAACGAACGATTGATCTAAACGCAGCGTTACAGAGACTTCAGACCTCTCAACTACAACTAATTCAGCATGAAAAGATGTCAGCTCTTGGTCAATTGATGTCAGGTATTACCCATGAGATTAATAATCCGTTGGGTTTTGTTTCCGGAAATTTAAACCATGCTGTAATGTATGTTCAGGACTTAGTTGATCACTTGAAACTGTATCAAGAAAAATTTCCCGAACCTGGAGGAGACATCGAACAACATGCAATAAAAATTGAGTTGGATTATCTTTTGGAAGACTTGCCTGAGGTGCTAAATTCAACCCAAAATGGCATCAAACGACTCCAAGATATCAGTAGCTCTATGCGGATTTTTTCCCGTGCTGATCAACACCAGAAAGTTACATTTGATTTGCATGAAGGAATTGATAGCACTTTACTCATTCTCAAGCATCGCCTCAAGTCTAATGAGAACCGTCCTGAAATTACAGTAATTAAAAAATATGGCAATGTTCCTCAAGTTAGCGGATTCCCAGGACAATTAAATCAAGTATTCATGAACTTGATTGCCAACGCAATTGATGTATTTGATGAGATGGCTGAATCCATGAACTTAGCAGAAATGAAATCTCACCCTTTTCAAATCATCATCTCTACTGAATTTCTCCAAAGCGAGAAACAGGTAATGATTAAAATTCAGGACAATGGGAGAGGCATGTCAGCAGAGGTTAAAACGAGAATGTTTGATCATTTATTTACCACAAAACCTGTTGGTAAAGGGACAGGACTGGGGCTATCAATTTCGCGTCAAATTATCGAGGAAAAGCATAATGGCAACTTGACCTGCAAATCCGAATTAGAACAAGGAACAGAATTTACAATCATTCTTCCTGTATAAGAGTTAAACTATTTCACTAAGAATTCTTTTCAAGCCACCCTCGTTCTTCGCCGACAAACAAGCACTGCTTGTCGAATTTCTTCCGTCTATTATTCATTTTTCTGGCCAAGATAATATTATCTTTCTTGTCCCAAAAAGAATTTATGAAATCAAATGTAAGCTTGACTGATTAAAATCAAAAGACTTAATGGATTAAGGTTAACAAAAATGTCTATTAGAAATAAAATCATTCGTGGGTATACCTTGGCTTTGAGTATCGCTTTAGGAGGAACAATTTCCGGATTAATAATAGGAAATTACTATCAACAAAAGGCACTGAAATATCGAGAGACTGCTGCTATAGATCGCAAATTTTTGAGCACACTACAATTAGATATTCTATATAATCGGCCTACCAAACAACTGTCTCCTTATCTGCAGAATCCAGAAGATTTTAGTCAAGAAAGTGAAAAATTCATCCGACGACTTGATAAAATTCAGTCGTTTTTACTGGCATATAATTCTTTGGAGAATCCATCAACTCTTGAAGGTTTGCCGCCTCTGTTAAATGCTTATCTAGTTGTCGTTAATAACTTTTCTCAAAGATTCAAATTGTTTACTCAAAAAGTCAGACCTTTGGTTACAACCCCAGGCGGTGTAAGAGAAGCGGAGATTGAACTTTTACAACTGGCGAAAAGCTTAGAGTTTGTGAAGTTTATTGAATTTCCAGAAGAACTCTCTAGTTTTTATAAGCTTGCTGAGCAACAGGAGGAAAATTCTGAAATTGCTTTAGCTAGGGCTGAAGTATTACGAACCTGGATCATTATAACAAGTCTAGGACTATCAACTCTTTTGGCAATTATGTCAGTTTTACATACTAGCTATAGTATCGCTTATCCAATTCAATCTCTCAATCTTACTGCTCAAAAAGTCACGAATGAATCGAATTTTGATCTACAAGCTCTAGTTGAAACAGAAGATGAAGTTGGCGCTTTAGCTATATCTTTAAACCAAATGATTCAACGAGTACAACAGCTATTAAAGGAACAACAGGAATATATAAACCAACTTCAATCAGTCACAAAAATTGCTGATGATGCTAACCAAGCCAAAAGCGAGTTTCTATCGAATATGAGCCATGAGTTAAGAACGCCGTTGAATGGAATTCTAGGTTATGCTCAAATCTTAAAACGCGACCGTACCCTAACACCTCAACAAAGTGATGGACTCAATATTATTCAAAAAAGTGGCAATCATTTATTAACCCTAATTAACGACATTCTAGATTTATCGAAAATTGAAGCCCGCAAGATGGAACTATATCCTAGTGATACTCACCTTGCAAGTTTTCTAGACAGTATCACTGAACTGATGAGAATGCGGGCATTAGAAAAAGATATTCTCTTCAAGCTCGAATTAGATTCAGCCCTGCCTGCGGGAGTTAAAGCTGATGAAAAACGGCTCAGGCAAGTATTGTTGAACTTATTAGGAAATGCAGTTAAATTTACTGATCAAGGTCAGGTTATTCTGAGGGTAAAGCAAGTTAGAACCGAGGCAGATCAAGCAACTCTGCGGTTTGAAATTATCGATACAGGAGTCGGCATGACTCCCGAACAATTGCAGAAAATCTTTCAACCCTTTGAACAAGTCGGAGATAGCAAAAAGCGTTCAGAGGGTACAGGCTTGGGACTCGCAATTACTCAACAATTAGTTGGACTTATGGGAGGTGAATTGCAAGTTTCTAGCGAATCCGGAAAGGGATCAACCTTCTGGTTTGAAGCCACATTTCCTGTGATTGAAACCTGGATCGAATCCCAACCCGAAATCACTCAACAAATTGCAGGTTATCAAGGGCAAAAACGCACGATTTTAGTTGTCGATGATAAGGAAGAAAATCGTTTGGTTTTGCAACATATGCTAGAACCTTTAGGGTTTGATATTCTCCTGGGAGAAGATGGTCAACAAGAAGTTAAACTTGCTCAAAAACATAAGCCTGACTTGATTTTAACGGATTTAGTTATGCCAGTCAAAACAGGGTTTGAAGCGATTCAAGAAATTCGACAAATTCCAGAGATTCAGGAAATACCGATTATTGCCATATCCGCTAGTTTAATGGATTCAGAACAGCATAAAAGTAGAATTGGAGGATGTGATGCTTTTTTACCTAAGCCAGTTGAGGAGCAAAGTTTATTGAAAATGCTAGGTCACTACCTACATTTAGAGTGGATATATGAACAACAAATTCAACCTACTCAGACTGAATTCCAAAGTTCAATTCAAGATGAAGTTTCAATGGTATCAGAAGAGTTAGTTGTTCCCCCCCTGGAGGAGATAGAAGTTTTGTATGAATTAGCCATGCTGGGCAATATGCGAAAGATTCAGGAACGAGCTGTTTATTTAGAGGAGTTAGATGTTAAATACACTTGCTTCTCTCAAAAGATTAAAGCCTTAGCCAGTGAATTTCGGGATGGAGAGATTATTGCTTTAATCGAACGTTTTCTTGGGTAATGGGGTAAGGAAGAATTAACAAGGGTCGAATTTTGACAAGACACCGTGTAAGCTGAGGTGAAGAATTTGTACCGTCTCTGAAACGATCCACGATCACACCTTAACATGGCAACGATTAACGATAACTACCTCAAACTCAAGGCTGGATACTTGTTTCCCGAAATTGCGCGTCGGGTGAATGCCTTTGCTGACGCTAACCCAGACGCAAACATGATTAAACTCGGCATTGGTGATGTTACGGAACCTTTACCAGAAGCCTGCCGTATTGCCATGACCCAGGCGGTAGAAGAAATGGGCGATCGCGCTACATTCAAGGGTTATGGCCCAGAACAAGGCTACGGTTGGCTGCGAGAAAAAGTTGCCCACCATGATTTTCAGTCCCGAGGCTGTGAAGTTGATGCGGCTGAAATTTTTATCTCCGACGGTTCCAAGTGCGATACGGGTAATATCCTCGACATTTTCAGTCAGGACAACACAATTGCTGTCACCGATCCGGTTTATCCCGTGTATGTAGACACGAACGTGATGGCTGGCAATACAGGGGTTGTGAACGATCAAGGAGAATATGAAGGCTTAGTCTACTTGCCGATCACCGCCGAGAATCACTTTACCGCTGCATTGCCCACGAAGAAAGTCGATCTGATCTATCTCTGCTTCCCCAACAATCCCACGGGGGCCACTGCCACCAAGGAGTATTTGAAAACTTGGGTTGAGTATGCCAAGGCCAACGGTTCAATTATTCTGTTTGATGCTGCCTACGAAGCGTTTATCACTGATCCAACCTTACCTCACTCAATCTACGAAATTGATGGGGCGCGAGATTGTGCTATTGAGTTCCGTTCTTTCTCCAAAAATGCTGGATTTACGGGAACCCGCTGTGCCTTAACCGTTGTCCCCCAGACCTTAACGGCTAAAGCGGCGGATGGCTCTGATGTAGAACTGTGGAAATTGTGGAACCGTCGTCAGTCTACTAAGTTTAATGGCGTTTCCTACCTTGTGCAGCGGGGTGCAGAAGCCGTTTATTCTGAGGTGGGACAAGCTCAAGTTAAGGCGTTAGTCCAGTTCTATCTGGAGAATGCCAAGATCATCTGTGATCGATTGATGGCTGCCGGACTGGCGGTTTACGGTGGAGTGAATGCTCCCTATGTTTGGGTAAAAACCCCCAACGGTTTGTCAAGCTGGGATTTCTTTGACAAGTTGCTCCACGCCTGTAACGTGGTCGGCACGCCCGGTTCAGGGTTTGGAGCGGCTGGGGAAGGATATTTTCGGATTTCTGCTTTCAATACTCGTGATCAGGTAAACGCAGCCATGGAGCGGATTGCGGAGAAGTTTAAGGTTTAACGTTAAACTTCTGGGTTGAGTTTTCCATGTTCGGCCCAACCCCATACCTAGAAGCTGATCTCTAAATCAATTCCCTGAGACAAGATCTGTGCCTGACGACCCTCTCCTCGCTGATGGAGTAGGCTGATCTGAATCCAGTGTTGAGGTTGATAAACCAATCGTTCTGCCCATTCAATGGCAACAATTCCAGGTTCAACCTCAGTGCCTTCCCAGTAGAGATCCAGGTTTAAGGCTGCAACTTCTGAGGGGGTCAAACGATATAAGTCTAGATGGTACAGGGGAATTCGGCCAGAGGTATACTCATTAATTAAGGTAAATGTCGGACTGTCAATGGGTTCTGTGATACCTAATCCCTGGCCAATTCCCTGGACGAGGGTTGTTTTTCCACTGCCCAACTCTCCAGCTAGCAAAATCACACAATTGGGCAGGAGCGATCGCCCAAGCTGAATCCCCAAATTCCGAGTGGCGATTACATCAGGCAGAAAAATAGCATTCTTCTGGGTCACATCAACTATTCCTATCCTTAGCTAACACAAACTGCATAGTTTTTCCTGAATCCACCTTACTAAATCTGTAGAGTCTAGCACTGAATATAAGGGAGCAATCATTATGCGTTGGAGCAAGCCTCACATCCAGCAGCTCAGACTAACCTTCACTCTGGCGTTATCACTCTCAGTTGGGTTTCCGGTTCAGGCCCAGACCTTTCCTCCTCAACCTGTAAACCTAGCCAATCCACTGGCCAATTCACTGGCTAATTCAACCGTTAACTTAAATTCTATAGAACAACCTCTACAGTTCAATCTTCCGGATATGACTGACCGAGGGCGACCGGGTGAACGCAGTGGAGGCGGGAGCCGTGGCCCTTGTTCGATTGATCCAAAGGAGTTGTATGCCCTTGTTCCCAAAGATGGTCGAGGCTTGACTGTAAGTGGTTCTCCAAGCTTTTGGTTTCGGATTCCCTATTCATCGACAGACTATCATTCCCTCAAATTTCAGTTGACGCGATTTTGGAATAGTGGCAAACGGGAAGCTTTAGTCTACGAAAAAACATTATCTGCGGCTGAGGTTCCCACAGGAATTGTCAGCATTGCTGTGCCAGAAACCATCAGTCTACTCGAAACCGAACCCACTTACTACGAGTGGTCACTGGCCGCCTACTGTCAGAACTCTGAACCCAACTCTGAACTCGTAGAAACAGCCGTCGTCTATGGTTCTATCGTTAGGATTCAGCCAACTCCTGAGTTGACCCAAGCCCTAGAAACTGCTGCGACGGATCGCGATCGCGCCCGAATCTATGCAGAACAGGGCCTGTGGTACGATAGCCTTACGGTGTTAGGCTATCTGAACCGGAGTTCTCTCGATCAGCCTGAGCTTTCAGCCGATTGGCAAGCCTTGCTGAAAAGCGTTGGTCTGGGACAAATCGCAACAGAACCCCTAGCCGATTGTTGTAACGTTGCTCGAAACTAAAACTGTTGGTGTCGAAGCCAAGTTTTTGGCAGGTTGAGTTGCTTAATTAGATCTCTAGACTGTTCGGGCAAGATGCTTAACTCACGTTTACAATTCACAGGGGATTGTTCTGTAGCCATCACCAAGGCGGTGAGGACAGGGACATTTTTGTGGGCGCGAGCGATCTGCGCCCACAAAAATGTCCTAAACATAATGGCAGCCTAGCTTACACCCTGTTTAACATCAAGTCGAAATTAAGCCGGATTAGAACCTGATATGATCTTCCTGTTTAACCCTTAATTAGATTGAATAGAATCCTATGTCCTCCCCAACAACTCCTGATTCTTCCAATACCCTGGGCGCAGATGCAATTGATGAGGCGATTGCCCAAGGGATTGACTTTGACGGGTCTGCCATCCCCCCCGAAAAGCTTGATCTCTACAACAAGGTTATGGCCCTAGAGGCCGGACGGCAACGCAGCGGAGTGTCCAATACTATGCGATCGCGGATTGTTCGGATTGGGGCAAAACACATTCCCCAGGGCGAGTTAAATCAGATGTTGCTTGATGCAGAATTCGCCCCTTTGAAAGAGAAAGAAATTGCTTTTTATTACGGCGGCAAATCCTAATCAAGGCAGAGATTAGCCTACGATCACCCCTGATCACTTGCACTCTGACGAGCAGGCAGACCAAATTAGTTCCAATAAGATAGATGCCCTGAGAAGATTGAGTGTGACTAGGCTAGTGCCTCAGGGCAATATCCTAAGCCTTTGACAAACTGGGAACGAAATGCCTCAATGTCTTCCCGACTGGGGCGGCCATGGGAAACGACTGCGACTTGATATCGCCGCATCACACTGAGAGGAGTTTGCCCTGTTTCCAAGCCCCAAAGCGCCATTTGAATCCGGATATTTGGATCATAGGGAATTCCTAGTTCAGTCATAAATGCCTTAAAGTCCCCATGTTGCTGAGCTGTTAGCGGCTGACTCATTTTGATTTTAATAATCCATCCATCAATTTGATGAATTATTGTTAAAAACTTCAAAGGCAAATTGCTGCGATTATATAAATAATCAGTTGCTCGCAAAGTTAAACTTGTATTGGCTAGAAAGTATAAATACTCCATTGAGTTTCTCCTGCATTCTCCTGTATTGACTCTCAAACCCATACCGCAAGAACTGGCATCTGACAGAAACTTATATGCTTCTTACTCCGCTAGTCAATATCCAGTTCATCGCTCAGTAATACTATACTTCTATGATCACGGGATAGGGATCAACTGAAAAGGGGAAAAGCCCCCGATTTCTTTTGGGGGATTCTACCCATGCTTTACAAAGTGAAACATTTGTCGATTCGGCCATCTCAAGGGCAGGGAATAAAGATGAGGAATGGATGAATTAGATTGGACACTGAGTGTATATAACTATCTATTACCGGAAGAACGAATTGCCCAAAATCCAGTTGCTCCCAGGGATCAATCGCGATTGTTGGTGGTAGATTCTCCGACTTCCCACACCCATGTGATCTTTCGTGATCTGCCGGATTTGCTTCAGCCCAAAGACTTACTCGTGCTCAATAATACTCGTGTGATTCCTGCTCGACTCTACGGTCATAAAACGAGTGGTGCTGAGGTGGAGATTTTATTGGTAGAGGAACAAACCTTTAACCAATGGTTAGCACTAGTTAAACCCGGTAAACGGTTTAAAGTTGGCAGTCAAATTGAGTTTAAATCCACCAATTCTGCGGAGAACTTCCAGGGTTCTACTAATATTGAACGAACTTCTTTGGAGCGTCTAACTGCAACCGTGATTGCCGTTGATCAGGCTACAGGAGGCCGGATTTTGCAATTTAATCTACCCTTTCAGCAGTCTTTGATTGAAGTCCTGGATCAATTTGGCCACGTGCCATTTCCGCCCTATGTCACCCAATCCCAGGCCCATCCCGAACAATATCAAACCATCTACGCTGAAGCCTTAGGCGCGATCGCTGCACCAACGGCAGGGTTACATTTTACCGAGGAACTCTTTGCCCGATTACAGCAAAAAGGGATTGAAACAGCCTTCGTGACCTTGCATGTTGGGGTTGGAACGTTTCGTCCAGTAGAAGTTGACAATATTAAAACCCACTCCATGCAAGGTGAATGGGTTGAAGTTCCAGAGGAAACCGTTGAAAAAATTCAAGCGACTCAACGGCAGGGAGGGCGAGTTATTGCTGTTGGAACAACGGTTGTTCGAGCTTTGGAAGGTGCAGCTTCTGCCCAAACTCCATTGGCTCCCTTTTGTGGAAAAACTCATCTTTTCATCTATCCCGGCTATCGATGGCAAGTAGTTCAAGGATTAATTACGAATTTTCACTTGCCCCGCTCAAGTCTATTGATGTTAGTTGCAGCGATGATTGGGCGGAAACGATTGCTCGATTTGTATCAAGATGCGCTCGCTCAACCCGCCGATCAATTCCAACGTCCCTACCGCTTTTATTCCTTTGGAGATGCGATGTTAATTCTACCGGAGGCGGTTTCTCTGTTTGAGACTTAAGTTAACATTTAAGCCATCGTTTTGTTAGCAGTCTGTTGCACTTTTTTACTCTGATTAACCGGATTCATCCTTTTCTCTACCCACTTTAAAAACAGGGACGCGGCAGTTGTTAAAATCAGGTAGACAAGAGCTACAGCCAAATATACTTCAAAGGCTTTATAGGTCGTTGCCACCACTAATTGTCCCTTGCGAAAGAGTTCTTCAAAGCCAATCACTGCTGTCAAGCTAGTATCTTTGATCAGGGTAATAAACTCATTTCCTAACGGAGGCTGTATCAGCCCCAGTCGTGCCAATTTGAACTGCAATTCCCTTCCCTGCTAAATCATCAAATGTCTTAATCGTCTTATTTTGATCTTGCACCGCGATCGCTAAACCTGCCTTGAAATAGGGGCGGGAAAAGTGGAGTGGGGATATTCTCTCGTTAGTCAGTAACCCTGCCCTTAATTCTAGAAGGAGCATCCTCCAACAGTTACTTTTGAACTAGGAGACTATTGACTAAAAAAACAACATTGTCAACTTCAGAGAGGTAAAGGTATATTAAGGAAATGTAACGAATTATGACTAAGCCTTGACAAGCGCGTTGAGGTGTTTAATATGGCTATTCGCAAGGATTCTTTTAATGACACAGCCCTTTCAGCTCACCCACATCAGTGCAACTACTGATGATCTGATTGCTAATTTTCTCTATCAATCTGAGGGAGAGTGGCACTCGGATCGGCGATACTATACGCTACCCGATGGCAAAACGCAAGAACTAGTCAGCCGTCTTACCGTTCAATTTTTAGATAAAGGCTGCCCTGAGTTGCTCCAATTGGCAGAACTGCATGGTTTAGAAGATTCAACAACATTGCTTTGTGGTTCTAGGATCATTTGGAAGAGTGCGAATTCTATCTCAGGCCAGCGGCAATCTGAAGGTACGACTGTTTTTGGGGTATGGGGAACCAGTCTATATCGCGATCGCGGTTTTGCCACCCCTCATCCGGTGATCGCTCAATACTCCATGCCAGATGCCAACACCCTTTGCCTCAGAACCGAGTACAATAACTCTGTATTCGAAGAAGAAATTAAACACATTGGTCAAAAGTATCGCACTCGCCAATCCATTATTTCCAGGGCTGGAGAGCAGCAGATGATTGGCCAATACTTAGAGAAGCGGATTCGGTAAGCGGTGAAGCGACGGGACATTTTATTTGGGGCAACAGCCTTAGCCTTGGGCAGTGCGGTGACAGGATGTAATCGTACTGTAGCCTTGCGAATCGAGATTCTCAAAAATTCTGTTCCAGTGCAGATGTTGAGCCAGTTCCGTCGCAGTTTGCCCAACCATCCTCCTTTGGACATTGTGCCAAAGCCTCAGCTTCAGGATTTGTATGATGTGCTGAGAAAACTCCAACCCAGATCTCAAAATAGCACTCCAGCTCCTGAACCTTCACCATCATCCTCTCAATCAGTCTCAGATTGGTTGAGTAACCTGCGGTTGTGGGGTTCCTCTAACAGAAGTCCTAGTGTTAATGTTCCTCCTGCCGATTTAGTTTTGATTGGAGATTACTGGCTGGCCGCAGCGATTCGGCAAGGGCTTGTTCAGTCCCTCAATCCGGCTCTGTTGAGCCAGTGGAATCAGCTTCCCGATCCGTGGCAAGCCTTGGTTCGGCGGAATGCTCAAGGGGAACCCGATCCGCAGGGTACTGTTTGGGGAGCGCCCTACCGCTGGGGAACCACGGTCATTGCTTACCGAGCGGATAAGTTTGAGCGGTTGGGCTGGGAACCTCAGGACTGGAGTGATTTATGGCGGGAGGAATTGCATGATCGCATTTCTTTACTTGATCAGCCCCGTGAAGTGATTGGTTTGACCTTGAAAAAATTAGGACACTCCTACAACACCTCAGATCTAAGCGCCGTGCCAGAGTTGGAGGCAGAGCTACGGCAGTTGCATCGCAATGTCAAGCTATATGACTCGACCACCTATCTCAAGCCTCTGATCCTGGGGGATACCTGGTTGGCCGTGGGCTGGTCAACGGATCTTTCCCTTGAGGTTCAGCTCCAGAATGATTTCAAAGTGGTGATTCCCCGCTCGGGTACCAGCCTTTGGGCTGATCTGTGGGTGGCACCCAAGTCTGCTCCGCTGTTCTCGGCAGCCAAGTTATCCGCTCAGTGGATCGATTTCTGTTGGCAGCCTCAAGTTGCCGCACAGTTGGGCGGATTAACTGGAGCAACTTCCCCCATTGCTCTCCAGATGAACCCTGAGGATTTGCCATCTGCCTTGCGAGATGACCCAGTGCTCTTGCCAGACCCAGCAATTTTAGAAAAAAGTGAATTTCTTTACCCGCTGTCTGAGGCAGCCCTAGAACAATATCAGACACTATGGGTTAAGATCCGCAATGAAACTAGAGTTTGAAGTAAAAGCAACCTGAGCCAGTGATCCAAAGACCCCTTGGCTATCCCAGTCGCCAGCGACAGCTTGAAAAATTGATAGAGCGTTTGGGATTGTCAGACCCTGCCCCCGTGAATTGGCAATTGCTCAATCTTGCCCTGACCCATCCCACTGCCTCTCCAACGGATAATTATGAGCAGCTTGAATTTGTTGGGGATTCAGTTGTGCGGCTAGCAGCTTCTGAGTTGTTGCTCGAGATCTATCCAAATCAACCTGTGGGAGAGTTTGCTGCCATTCGTTCGATCTTGGTCAGCGATCGCGCTTTGGCTGAAATTGGGGATTACTATGGTTTGGGGCGATATTTGATTCTTTCAGATAACGCGGCTCGAGATCGGGCTGGGGAACAGTCCCGTCTAGCCAATTGCTTTGAGGCTGTATTGGGTGCGCTCTACCTTAGCACCCATACCCTAGAGCTGGTTCGGCCTTGGCTTGATCCCCATTTGCAGGAGCAGGCCCACCAAATTCGGCGAGATCCAGCTCGACAAAACTATAAGGCTGCCCTGCAAGAGTGGACTCAGAGAAGCTATAAGATTTTGCCGGAATATCACATTCAAGAAACCGGAACCATTGGCGATGCTGAACGGTTTACAGCAGAGGTTTGGTTTCAGGGTCACAAATTAGGCCAAGGGAAAGGTCGCTCCATCAAAGCTGCCGAACAAGCCGCCGCTCAAGTTGCCTATTTGTCCTTACATCCACTGGCAGAGGGAGAAAACCCATGACCCATCCGACTCAACTAGCAATCTTCGGTGCAGGTCGCTGGGGAAATCATTTGATCCGTAATTTTGCCAGCCATCCCCAAGCAGCGGTGATTGGAATTGCTGATCCCAATCTGGAACAGCTCAAAACGGCTCAGGCAAAGTTTCAACTCCCAAATACCGTCAAATTGGCAACAGATTGGTCAACGATTATGGGCTTGCCTGGATTGGAAGCTGTGGTGATTGCGACTCCAGCTTCAACCCATTACGCACTCGTTTCGAAAGCCCTGCAACGGGGGTATCATGTTTTTGTGGAGAAGCCGCTCACCCTGAATTGGTCAGAATCCTTAGAACTCTGCCGACTGGCCGAACAGTGCGATCGCCAGCTTTTTGTGGATCATACTTATCTATTCCATCCTGCTGTTACCCAGGGGAAGACTACCGTTCAAGCGGGAACCCTGGGAGATTTGCGGTATGGCTATGCAGCTCGAACCCATCTGGAGCCTGTTCGACAAGATGTAGATGCCCTGTGGGACTTGGCGATTCATGATATTTGTATTTTCAATCATTGGTTGGGTCAGATGCCAGTGCGAGTTCAAGCTACTGGGACGGTCTGGCTACAGCCCCAACATCAGCTAGAAGTCGGTCACCCCACAGATTTAGCCTCAAATTTAGTCATCCAGGGATTGGCTGATTTTGTCCTGGCAACGTTGACCTATGCCAACGGGTTTCAAGCAATGGTGCATTTGTGCTGGCTAAACCCCGACAAACAAAGACGGTTGGCGATTGTGGGTAGTCAGGGAACCCTGATTTTTGACGAATTGCTGCAAGAATCACCGCTCACGTTGCAACGGGGCTGTCTACAAGTGGCCGGGAAGGGTTGGCGGGGATCGGGTCAACAACAGGACGTGATCATGTTTCCTTCAGCAGAACCGTTGGCCCAAGTTTGCGATCACTTCCTGCAATGTGTTCGAGAGCATCAATCCTCTGAGATTTCCTCCGGCCATGTCGGAGCAGAATTAGTTCAAGTGCTCTGCGGTTTGAGTCAATCCCTCTCTCAGGGGGGCCAACCGATTGACCTCAGGTGATGAAGTGGTTGTGCCTCCTAATCCCCCTGAATAGATGAATTCTGCTCTGCTATGGCTTGCTTAACGCTGCCGACGTTCCTGACGCTGTTGGCGCATTTGTTGAAGCTGTTGCTGCTGTTCTGCGGTCAAAACTGCTTGCATCTGCTGTCGGGCCTCCTGCTGAATTGCCCGCACTTGGTCTTTCTGGGTGTCGGAGAGGTTTAGGGTTTCTATTGCCCCCCGTCGATTTTTTTCCTGTTGGCGGATCGTTTGCCATTGGGCTTTTTGTTCAGGGGTTAAAATAGCCTCTAGGCGATCGCGGCTAGATTGCCAAATGGTTTGCATTTGATTGCGTTGAGTTTCGGTGAGATTTAACCGTTCAGCTTCTCGTTCAGATCGTTGTCTTAAGGGTTGCTGAGGGGTTAATTCAGTTTGGGCGATCGCCGGAGTAATCACAGTTGCAAACACTGTTAAACCTAGAATTCCAGGGATCGCCAAAGCAAATTTGTTAGTCATTTTTTGGGTTTAAACTAGCTGTTACCTGAGGGATAACTCTTGCGATTTAACCTCTCAGTGATGTACAGATTTTTAGACCTAGGTGTTAGAAACGGGGTTCAACTCGACTGCATTAATTCGTCATATTTTTTCCGAACTTCCTGAATATCCTGCCACATCAACCATTTGGGTTGCCCTTTTTCGCGGGAGGCATTTCGGAGCAGATAAGCTGGGTGAAAAATCGGCATACAGGGAAGACCTTCCCACTCCATCCACTGACCTCTAATTTTGGTGATGCCCCGCTTATCTCCAGTTAAAGATTTTACCGCAGTGGCTCCTGTGAGCAGAATCATCTTAGGATTAACGAGGCGAATTTGTTCGAGGAGATAGGGTTTACAAGCGTCTATCTCTTGGGTCGTGGGGGTGCGGTTTTCTGGGGGGCGGCAGCGAATTGCGTTGGAAATGTAGACCTCTTGCTCTGTACTCAAACCAACAGCAGCCAGAATTTTGTCCAAGAGCTGCCCCGACTTCCCAACAAAGGGCAGACCCTGCTCGTCCTCATTCTGACCCGGTGCTTCCCCAATCAGTAAAATTGGGGCTTGGGGATTTCCTCGACCCATGACGGCGTTTGTGCGATTGTTGCCTAACTCACAGCGATGACACTGATTACAGTGCTGGGCAATGTCCGCTAGAGTTTGATAGGTGCCTAAAGGGATGGGAACCCGAGCATCTTGAGGGATTTTTGAGGGGTCGAAGGCTGATGATGGGGCAGGCTGAGAGTCTGAGAGATTAAATAAATCAAGTTGTTGCTCGTTGGACATAACCCTGGATGCTCTGAGAAATTCTGATCATAATCCTTAGACCTTAGAAGCTTAACTTTAAATTTGTTAAGTTTAGGTCAAGAGAGTTGCAAATCTCTAGTGTAACCTTCACGATCAAGATGATGCCACGATTTCACTGCCTATGCTGCCGTCTCCTCCTTTTCGCGATCGCTCTCATGCAGGTTGTGAACTTGCCGAGGCTATTGTGGCAGAACTCAGCCTTAGCCCTCTCCATCATAGGGTTTCCCCGATTGTTTATGCGTTGCCCAAAGGTGGACTGCCTGTGGCGGAGCCGATTGCTAGCCGCCTGAATTGTCCCCTGGAAGTGATTATTGCTAAAAAAATTACCCATCCTGACAATCCAGAGTTGGCCCTGGGAGCCGTCACTGCCGATGGCCATGTGTTGTGGTCAAAGCGCAAACCAGAGCGTTTGGCAGAACAGCAACTGTTGTTGGATCAGGCTCAAGCCAAAGCCTGTAGACAGTGGGAGACCTTTTCAACCTATTGCCTCAATTCGAGTCCTCAAGGTGCTCTTGCCTTGATCGTGGATGATGGTGTGGCAACGGGAATGACCATGGCTGTTGCCGTTGAGTCTTTGCGGGAAAAGCAGCCCGCAGAAATCTGGATTTGCGTTCCTGTTGCTCCCTTGGAACTCGTTCAACCCTTGCAAAGCTGGTGCGATCGCCTCATTACTTTGAAAACTCCACGCATTTTTCTGAGTGTTGGTCGGTTTTATCAAGAGTTTACTCAGGTGGAGATGGAGCAGGCGATTTTAATTCTGCAAAATCAACAGGAGTACTTCTGTGCCCCGGAGGAGGATCTCTCAAATGAGGCAGGGTTGCTATAGTGTGTACAGAAATTTCAATCTTTCTTTCTGCCGATGAGATTGTGGCGCGTTTGGTGGCAAACTCTCGTTTATTCAGCCCAGTACAATCCTCCTCAGTTTATTGAGTTCGTTATGTTGATACTGGCCCTTGTTTTGCTCTCCTTGTGGGGAGTGACGGGGCATTGGGTTTGTCTGGTTTTATGTCTTAGCTATGCAGCGGGTTCCTCGATGGCCATGTTAGTTCGAGAAGCTGTCCTCCCTTCTGCCCGGTTTCAACCTGCTCAGGCTATTGCAGTGCTTTTGCTAATCGTGAGTCTCTACACCTTGGCGGAGCTAGTCTTGCAACCGTTCCCTTTCATCTCTAGATAGGAAGAGCCAGTCCACTGACATCGGCAAGAGGACTAGAAAAAACTCTTTCAGGTTATCCTGCGAAAAGACAGTTTTCACATCGTATAACTTGTTACCCACTCATGGACAGTGATAAGACTCTTTTTCAACTTCAACAGATTGTGGCTGAAGCCAAAGCGTACCCACCGAATAGCGTGGAGCGTCGTCAAAAGCTAAATCAGATTATTCGGCTAGTCATGGGTTCTAAGAAGCTTTGGAGAGAATCCTCGGATTACTACAACGATGCCTTGCAGGAGATGTGGGAGTATTGCTGTCAGCATATTGAAGACTATGATCCTGACCGGAGTAACGTCATTACCTGGCTAGATTGGCATCTGAAAAAGCGGTTGAGGGCTTTACGCGATCGCCGCTATCGGGATTATAGTCGGCAAGCCTCTCCTTTGATTTTTGATGAGAGCTTTCTAGACCCCTTGGAACAGGTTCCAGCCGCCTCTGAGGTTCAGCCTATTTTAGAAATTTGGGAAAAAACCATAGAGTGGGTTCAAGCAGATCCTCAAAGCAACCTTTATCGTACTTGTTTTAGAAACTGTTCAGACATTAATTGTCAAGCGCTTTTTCTCAAACGATTTCCCCATGAAACCCCTTGGAATGTTATTGCCGCTGAGTTTAGCCTGGATTCAGCAGCGACTAAAGATTTGCCTAAGTTTTACAACCGTAAGTGCTTGCCTTTGCTCCGAGATTTTGGCCTATCCCAAGGGTACTTAGATTCTTCCCAACCTAAAAATCCAAGGAAATCATCATAATGCTGTTTAGCTCAACTCCGTGCGATTTTGCGATTCCCCTAGCTATCCCGTCTCAAGCGCGGGAACTTGCGGCACAATTTGCAGCCCAATCTCCTGATGCAACAAAAGCAGAGCAGATTTATCAAAATACTTTGGCTGTTTGCTTAGTCAATAACTACTTCCGTATTTTGGGGATTCCTGTAGACGTTCAGGCTGGGGATAGCTGGAACCCAGCGGTCTATCTATTTCATGATGTTGCCGATCTGGTACTGCCTCAGCGGGGTCGGTTGGACTGTTGTCCCTTGTTGGTCTCAGCGACCACACCTCAACCGAACCGATGTCGAGTTTCCCCAGATCTTCAAGGGGATCGCTTGGGGTATGTGGTTGTTCAGATTGATCTGAAGGCTCAGGAAGCTGCGTTACTGGGGTTTGCACCTGTTGTTGCCGGAGAATGGTTGTCCTTGCAGGAATTGCGATCGCCGGATGAGTTAATTGCCCATGTGATGGGCACTGCTCCAAGCCCTGAGGTAAATTTGCGCCAATGGCTACAAAATAGTGTCAATGAAGGATGGGAGCGTTTAGAAAAAGTTATTTTAGAAAAGATTATTTTAGAAAAGATTATTGCAGAAAATCTTCTAGACAATCTTTCTGAAAATCTTTCCGCAAATATTGTAGACCTGCCTCAACTCATCCCCGTCCGCAGTGTTGCTGTCGAAAACCCGGTTTCACTGACCCAAGACTCCGTGGCTTCTGTGATTCGATTGCTCCAGCCTGATCAATCGGAGGAGGCTCGTCTTCAAGCCACAGAAATTCTGGGTAAAATTGGCAAGGGCGATTTTGCAGCCGTTCAGGCTTTGAGTCAGGTGATGCAAACGGCTGAAACAGAAGATCTGCGTTGGCAAGCGGCCATTAGCTTGGGCACTCTAGACCCTTGCCATCCTCAAGCCGGACTGCAACGGACAATTCGTCTGCCCTTGGGTCAAGAACAGGTATTACTCGTCGTTACTGTCATTCCTAAGCCAGAGAACCGGCTGGGAGTCTGGCTTCAAGTTGAATCCCGTAATCCTCAGCAGCTCTTGCCTCCTGGTTTAACGCTGAGAGTGCTTGCTACCACTGGAGAAACCTACCTGCAGATTGAGGCGGAAGCAGACAGCCACGGTCGGGGAGTGAATTCAGTGATTGGACGGCGGTTTTCCCCTCCGGTAGGAACTCATTTTCAGGTGCAAGTTCAGCTTGGAAATCACCAGTTTCAAGCTGGTTTTTTTGCATAACGAGTAGACTGAACCTATCAATATGGCCGTAAAGGAAGAAGAGCTAGGGCACTATACCCTAGCTGCTTCGGCTCAAGTTTCCTAGGATTTCCCTGGGATTTCCTTAAGAATTAAACAGCGTTCTAATAGTTTCTACCCGTCGGCGATTTACACCCAGATCAGAGTCTCCCAATCGAGAGGCAGAGCGGACTTGAATCACACCCTTCGCTTCATCAATGTAAAACTCCACATCATCTACAAAGCCAAAGATAGGAATTGTAAATTCTGCATAGAGATAGTGGTCGTCGGCGGTCACTATTCTGGCATTGTCAAAGGTCTCTAGCACCATTTTCAGCTTATCCAATGCCTCTGATGCCGACTGTTCGTAGGTCAAGGCCGCAATTTCATGGGTTGGATCATCTGTGCTCTGACTAGAAACACAGTTCGGCGAACTTGGGCATGGAGCCAGCCGTTCATCCTGAAACCCCAAATTGCTAGGGGCAGTGCCTGGGAATGAGAGCAGGGTTGCGATCGCCTTGGGCTGAGAGGGCTGGGCAAATGCAGGAGTTGCGATTCCCCAAGAACCGATCAAAATCAGCCCGAAAATGGCCATCATGACCGCGCGATATCTCAACTTAACTTTGGTAAACATACTGAAATTATCCTTATTACGTCCGTCAAAATCGAGAAGCTAGGAAGTTCAATCTCTAAAGGATTTAACCTTAGGATTTAACCTTAGCGTAAATGCCCTGCCGCCATTTCCTAGTATGATTAAAACAATAGAGCAAAGTCAATCGTAAACGGGGATCTATGCCAAAAACTGTTGCTGATGTAATGACTCCTAACCCCATCGTAGCCCAACCTGATATGCCATTGAAGCAGGCAATTCAAGTCCTCGCCGAAAACCGAATTAGTGGTTTACCGGTCGTGGATGAAGCAGGTAAATTGCTAGGAATGATTTTAGAAACAGACATTATTTGGCAAGAAAGTGGAATTACTCCCCCTGCCTATATCACAATTCTAGACAGTATTATCTACTTAGAAAATCCGGCTCGCTACGAACAAGAACTCCATAAAGCTCTAGGAACAACGGTTGATGAGGTGATGACCAAGAAAGGAGTCGTTACTGTTGCCCCCAACTGCCTTCTATCAGAAGCAGCACGGTTAATGCATGAAAAACGGGTTCATCAGCTTTCGGTTTTGGATGAAGCTGGAAAAGTTGTCGGAATTTTGTCCTGTGGGGACATTATTCAGGCTATGGCTCTGGCCGGGGGCAACCAGGTTTAATTGGGGTGGGTTTTAGGGTTAGACCATCAGGTGCCAACAGGAGGTGTCAACTTAAGGTGTCAACTTAAGATGCCAACTCCTGTTAAATCAGGACTTTAGATGTTGTACTTTTAGAGTTTAATTTTTTATATGACTGTTACTCCAGAAACGATTCAACACTGGTTGAGTTCAGAGGATTTGGGCGATCGCTTGCGGGCCGTAAACCAGATGCGAAACTTAGATCCGACCATTGCATTTCAATTGATTCAGACTGCTGTGATGGATTCTGACACCCGCGTTCGTTATGCAGCGGTCAGTCAGTTGTCCAGTTTGGGACAACAGGATCGGTCTCGCTCCTTGGAAATCCTGCGCGATCGCATTCAAAATGATTCAGAACCAGATGTGCAGGCTGCTGCTGCCGATGCCATTGGCGGTTTGCACCTTGCAGAAGCCTTCGAGGATCTACAGACCCTCTACCACCACACCCCAGAATGGCTGGTCAAAGTCAGCATTGTTGCTGCACTGGGAGAACTGGGAGCACCTCAGGGATTTGAACTGTTAGCCGATGCCCTCGCGAATGGAAATGAATTACTCCAAACGGTCGCCATCGGGGCATTAGGAGAGTTGGGCGATGCACAAGCAGTCCCTTTACTGATTACCCACATTGCTAACCCGGATTGGCAAATTCGCTATCGGATTGCTCAAGCCCTAACTCGATTAGGGGGCACAGAGGCGAATGCTGCCCTGAAACAATTGGCCGAGGATGAGACTGCACAAGTTGCTGAATCGGCAAAATTAGGCTTAGTTGATCAGAGTTAGGGTTCCTGGCGCTAAATCTATACTGAATCAATCTATTGGATCAAAAAATTATCAAAAGCAGTTTTGAGATTCTCAGGTAGCCGACGCATCACTTTTCCTGTTGCTCGATCGACTGGAACGAGAGTAATTTGAGCGGTGACATATCGGACTTGCCGATCGATAGACTTAATTTGATAGTCCCATAGCAGCCGAATCTTAGAGGGTTGCAGCAGCCTTGCCCGCACAACGGCATCCATGCCCATTTTGATGGATTGATGGTAACGAATATTAGCATCGACCACAGGTAAGTCACAGCCAGCAGTCACCAAATCCCTGTAGTCAATACCGGCCAGTCGCAATCCTTCAACTCGGGCTTCTTCCATCCAGTTGAGATAGGTGCCATGCCAGACAATGCCCGCATAGTCCGTGTGATGGGGAAAGGCATGAATAGGGTATTCAAACCATCCATTCGTAAAGTTAATTTTTTGGAAAAAAGACTGGGCAACTCTAAATTGAGAATCAGACACGTTACAAATTGTTCCAAAATACTAGGGCGCTATGATGATTCATCCCCTATCAGATCTATGCTTAAAACTACAATAAATCTGGCTGATTGATTGAGTTGATTGAGTGAGCTAATTTAATCAAATTTTTGCTAAGTGTTTCCATTTTCATGCTAGGAAGAGCCCATGGATATTAACAATATTTTGGTTGCCGTTGCAGGTCGGGGATTGTGCGAGGAAATGCTGAATATGCTGATGGATATCCCGCCGTTTAAACTCGCCAATGTAACGGTGTTGCATGTTGTTCCTCCTCAAGCCTCGGCAGAGGCGATGTCACAGAAACTTGAAGACGGGGGGAAAATTCTGGCCCAAGCCGTTCAATCTATTCACGTTGACCCCAACAAACTAAACCCCCGCCTCAAGCAGGGAGATCCAAAAGATATCGTCTGTCAGGTGGCGGAAGAAGAAAATTCCGATCTGATCATCATTGGTTCACGGGGACTACAAGGGTTGCGGGCAATTTTGGAAAATTCCGTCAGCCAGTATGTATTTCAGTTAACCAGTCGCCCCATGTTGCTGGTCAAAGATGGGCTGTATGTCAAAAAGTTACGGCACATAATGGTTGCTCTTGATCCCTCTGAATCCGCAACCGAGTGTTTGCGGGTTGCACTCTCTTGGGCCAAACAGGTTCCTGGCGGCCAGTTAATCCTAGCCCATGTCAATAAGGATCTAAGCGGAAAGTCCGATGAAGACTTTTCAGCGAATGCCGAAAATGATCCAATTTTAGCTGCTGCGGCAGCCGAAGCTAAGCGTCAAGGAGTTAATTATCGCTGTGTTGCAGGAACCGGCAAACCCGGCCCTGAGATTTGTAAAATTGCTGAAGAGGTGAATGCTGATTTATTAATCTTAGGTTCACCCGATCGTCGCCCAACTGTGGCCAAGACTATCGTTGATATTGATCGCTTAGTGGGGGGGTCGTTGTCTGACTATGTGCGGGTTCATGCCAACTGCCCTGTGCTCCTCGCTCGAACTGCAGAAGCCTGAACGCAATTAATGTGATCATCACCTGAACTTGCTCCAGCGGTTTTTCAATCAGTGAGGGACATCCTAGCCATTCAAGTCCTCCTGTTTGAATTTAAAGGGGATTTAGGGCGATCGCTAGACAGCTGTAGATTACTCCAAGATTAAGTTAACCAAGATTAAGTTAACTGAAATAAGTTAACCAAAATAAACTAAAAAGCACCGAGGAATAAATTACTTTCGGTGCTTCTCAATTGACTTGGAAACAATCTGAAGGCTTCCAACTTATTAACCTTCGGTCTCTTTACGAGTTTGCAAATATAGAATAATCAAAAAAACCGCTGGAACAAGTACAAACAGAAGGCTGGCTACAAATCCAAGATCATTAACTTGCATAATTCCCCACTTTTTTAATCACTGAACCTTTTATTCACTAGCATATCATTAATCAGCAATCTAATCGCATAACCAATTATTAATCTTAAACCCTGAAAGTAGCTGATTTATGCTTCGCGACTATTGCCTCTCGTTGAATTCTTTTCCAAAAATTCAATGATTTTACTGGGTACATCGACTTCTGTTGCTTTCTCAATTCCTTCTAACCCAGGGGAGGAGTTGACCTCCATTACCACAGGCCCATGATTGGAACGAAGCAGGTCAACGCCCGCAACCTTTAAGCCCATGATTTTGGCCGCTCGAATCGCAGTCAAACGCTCCTCGGGAGTCAGTTTCACTTTCTCTGCCTTGCCGCCCCGATGTAAATTAGAGCGAAACTCTCCTTCAACCGCTTGCCGTTTCATCGCCGCTACAACCCTCTCTCCAATCACAAAACAACGAATATCAGCTCCTCCCGCTTCCTTGATATATTCCTGCACCAAAATATTAGCATTGAGTCCCCGAAAAGCTTCAATAACAGACTTTGCAGCTTGGTAGGTTTCAGCTAAAACCACGCCGATTCCCTGGGTTCCTTCTAGCAATTTGATCACGAGAGGAGCCCCGCCAACAATATTAATCAGCCCATCAATATCCTTGGTTGAATGGGCAAAACCCGTTACCGGTAGACCAATTCCTTCTCTGGCGAGCAACTGTAAGCACCGCAATTTGTCTCGCGATCGCGAGATCGCTTGGGACTCATTGGGGGTAAACACTCCCATCATCTCAAACTGTCGCACCACGGCTGTTCCATAAAATGTTTGAGAAGCACCAATTCGAGGAATAATTGCATCAAATCCTTCCAGAGGTTGTCCACCGTAGATCACCATTGGCTTATGGGAAGTGATATTCATGTAGCAGCGCACATAGTCAATCACATACATTTCATGACCCCGCTGTTCTCCAGCTTCTCTGAGCCGCCGTGTCGAATACAGGGTGGAATCTTGAGATAAGATCGCAATCTTCATAATCTTCTGTCATGTTAGTATCACGCTCCTGCTGCAATTGCGGCTGACTAAACTCCAACTGAATCTGGATCAACTAGCCAGATTCAGTTGGACATGCGCTCAAGCAGGCTACATTCGCTAGAGTGGAAGGTTCAAAGAGACCGTACCCCTAGACCATCGTGCTTATTGTATCTTGTCGCGTCGAAATCCTCTTTATCCCTTCCGTCTTGCCCAAGCTGTTGACTTCCAAAACAGAAAAAACAGGACTGCCGCAATCAGAGCCCCTAAATTCCATTTCACAGAATTTTTGGCAAGGGTAACCCGACGATTTTTCCGAATCTCTTCTGCTTGAATGATGGTTGACTTGTCAGCGCGATCGAGGAAGGTTGTGAGCTGATCCTTTACTTCTTGAAGTTGCTCTGTCCCTTGAATGTCTGGGGAGCGACCTTGTAGACGACTGAGTAGGGTTTCTACCTGTTCTTCACTTTTGGCTTGTTCAAGCTGTTGTTGAATCGCTTGAACTTGGGTTTTTCGCTGATCCCGTTGTGTGTTGATCTGCTCACTACTTTGTTTCTCAATTCGAACTGTATTTAACACTCCTAAAGGTACTAACAGTAAAAACAAAATTGCTAAAAGCAATGTTAGCCAAGATAAGGTTTTGAGTAATGGAATTTCCCACTTTCCTCTGAGAGTTCGCTCTCCATAAAATATAAGCGCAAACCCAATTAAAGGAACGGCAACTCGCTCCACCAGAGCACCCATCGTTTGGAATTCCCAAATGGCATTGGTAAATTGAGGTGGAATGAGCAAAAAGACAGAATCAATTAGAGCAAAGATCAACAGACCATACCCCACCCAACGTAGAGGCGGAATGGTCTGAACCATGCTAGAGTTTAGCTTCCAAAGGACTTCAACTTTATCTGGCGAAAGATTACCGCTGGAGGGTGTCATAGGTTTAATCCATTATTTTGAAAGATTAAAAAGTAAACAATCAAACTTAAAGTTTGGGAAAACGAGGATGCCACCACAGATACCAAGAGCGCCAAACCTCTTCAAGAACTGCATAGGATGAATCGGGGGAAGTTGAATCAATCGGAACCGACAAATAAACCCAGAGGCAGCGATGATCTCTCAGCGGCTCTTGACCCAATAAAACGGGCAAAAAACGACTAGCTTTCAAGTCATAAGTATACCGGTTTTTAATAAACTGTTCGTAGGTAATTGCTGCTGGGCCACGGGGGTTGATGCAAGAGCGCAGGTAGGCCCGATCTTTCTCCTGAGAAAGGCTATAGGAACCCAGATTTTGCTGTTGATGAATTGTTGTTCCTTTGTCTTTTGCATTCGGAGAAATCGTTGGATCGTACTCACGAAATAGCTTCTCATTATCATGGGGATGATCCACATAACGCAGCTCAATTTCTAAGTTCAGATCTCCCTGACGATACTGATACTGTGTGCCCAAAGGTTGATTTAAAGCCTTGCTGTCTATAGATTGCCAGTTGGGTAATGGCACTGACATCGGTAGAACAACGGATTGAATTTCAACTTTTTCGGCAACTGGATTCAGTATCACTTTTGCAAACGTGATGAAAACTCCACCAAAGGTTAGCACCAGCAAAGGAACGCGAATTGTCTTCCAGAGATCCACCACCATTAGACCTCTGCTGCTACATCATCGCTATCCTCTTCAATATCACTTTGCCGCAAGAGAAACCAACAAAATAAACCAAAAATCCCAACTGAAATCAGCGAGAACATTAAAGAGCCATCCCCTACATGCCAATACTCCAGCGATTCAGGGTTTTTAGCATTTGCAAAAAAGGCCATGAATGCAACCCGAAACCCATTCACAATGAACGCAGTAATCACTGCAACAATCGGTACTAAAACCTTAGTCTTCCACCCCCTAAGGGGAAAGAATATTAAGAACAAAGCCCCCAAACCCAGTAAATGAAAAATTCCCTCAAATCCAGAACATCCCATATTCACACTGACCCCTCCATTCGGCAGCAGCACTTCAAATCCGCGACGGGATACCTCAAAGCCAGAATACCAGAGAATAAAGGTCGATAGCTGAGCCGTTAGCCCAGAAATATCTAACACAGGGCGCAGAACCACAAAAGGAACCCCTAGAAAAAATAAGAGGGTCAGTTCACGCCAATACTGCCTCAGTCCAATAAAGCCTGAAGCCAAAAGTGCCATTCCTAGACCTGAAATAAACGGGGAAACCCCTAAAAAGTTTGAAGTTGGCGAGAATGAACCCTTGAGTAATACGGCAGCAATCAGAGCTACCCCGAGTAAACTCGCAAAAAAATCACTGTCCAAGTCAAGGCGATCGCGCTTTTGCCAGATCAGAGCTGCAACTGCAAACCAAAACAGCAAACTCAAAGCCTGTAGATTAAGACTAGCATGATGCAGAGTGAGGGTGAGATTAACTGCCATCAACCCAGCCGCAATGCCCAACAGCCAGAATTTTGAGGTTTTCAGAGCCCGAATTGAGGGAACATTTGTTGCTGTCATTGTCTTAGTTTAGAAGAGGGTAGAACACCTGACTGGTCGATTTTAACCTGATTGAAACGAAACGATGACAAGCAATACGGCAAGGATCAACGTCACCCCCTGTCACAAGCATCCACTCTTGAGAGTTAACGTTATCTAGAGTTAACTTTTTGCAACATATCAGATTGATAGAGCTGATCCAGGGTCTGATTTCCAGTACAGAATAGCACAGTTGCAAGTTCTGCCATTAGCATCTCAACCAAGGTGTAGACAGCGGCTTCTGATTCGGCGGCAGCTTGCAAAAATGGCCAAGCTAAACCCCCTAAATCTGCTCCGAGGGCGATCGCCTTTGCGACATCTAGCCCATTGCGGAGTCCCCCAGACGCAATCAATGGAATCTGCGGAGCGACCTGACGGACGTTAACAATACATTCGGCAGTAGGAATCCCCCAATTTGCAAAGGTTTGTCCCAATCGCCGTTGGCGTGGATCAGTCCCCCGTTCGCCTTCGATTTTTGCCCAAGAGGTTCCTCCAGCTCCTGCGACATCAATCGCCCTCACTCCAGCATCCAGCAACTTCTGAGCCATGGGGGCAGAAATGCCATTGCCGACTTCTTTGACAATAACTGGCACAGGAAGGCAGGCACAAAGTTGGCCAATTTTACTCAGCAACCCGCGAAAGTTGGTATCCCCTTCAGTTTGAATCCACTCTTGCAGGGGGTTCAGGTGCAGGATCAACGCATCGGCCTCTAACAGGTCAATCACTCGCAGACATTCGTCCACGCCATAGCCGTAGTTAAGTTGGACGGCACCCAAATTGGCTAGCAGGAGAATATCCGGGGCCAGCGATCGCACAGCAAAGGTATTAGCAACCTCTGGTTTTTCGACGGCAACCCGTTGGGAGCCAACCCCCATGGGAATCTGGTAGTGTTGGGCAACTTCTGCTAAACGAAGGTTGATCTGCTTTGCTTGTTCTGTCCCTCCGGTCATGGAAGAAATTAACAGCGGCGCACCCAACGCCTTACCCAGAAAAGTTGTCCTCAGATCAATATCTTCCCGATTCAGTTCCGGCAGACAGCAGTGTGTAAACTGATAGCGTTCTAGTCCAGAGGTTTGTTGACAAAACTGAACGTTTTCCTCCAGACAAACCCGCAGGTGATCTGCTTTGCGACTCTGGGTTTGCTCTGGAGAAGTCTGGAGTTCTGAACTGGATAGATCTAAGTTAGGTGACCTTTGGGGGGCAGATCGGGACATGGTTAACGGTAAATCGGTAGGGCTGGAGTTGGCGGTAAAGCTCCTTCAGTATCCCCTAATCTGACCTAGGCTGTTCACATTGCAATATCTTTCAACAGATGGTGTTGCCCCTCACTGATTCCCGATGAGTTCTACCCGATCTTGGCCATCAATCTCTTCCAAGTAAACCCTCACCTCTTCTTCACGGGCGGTGGGGAGTTCCTTGCCAATAAAGTCAGGATGAATCGGCAGTTGTCGATGGCCCCGATCCACCAAAACAGCGAGGGCTATGGTTTCAGGTCGCCCATACTCATTTACAGCGTTCAATGCGGCTCGAATCGTGCGTCCGCTATAGATCACATCATCGACTAACACCACGGTTTTGCCCGTCAAGTCAATGGGAATTAAGGTTTTGGCTGGAGTTCGCATGGCCACCCGCTCTAGATCATCACGATAAAAGGTAATGTCAAGGGCACCCACAGGAACTTGAAGTTGTTCAAGAAGTTCAATCTGATGGGCCAGCAACTTCGCCAAGGGAACTCCTCGGGTGTGGATGCCAATTAAAACCAGGTCAGATAGATTGCCAGCCTTCTCAACAATCTGTGAAGCAACCCGGTTCAGAGTGCGGCGGAGTTCTTCGGCAGAAAGGATTTCAACGATTTTGGTCATTGTTACGACGAGTGACGAGTTCCCTCAATTTAAAGCTGTTTGCTCAAGATTTCCAGATTATTCAGTTATCATTCTGGGATATCATCTGAAGATAGAGACCGAACCGCTCAATGGCAACTCTGAGAGCCGCATTGATGGGCATTCGCTGCTGGCCTAAGGTCGGGTCAAGGTTGGTTATCTGCTGAGTTGCCTCGGCAAAGTTCGGAGCATGAACGGTGCCCTGGGCGATCGCAGTTTGGGCATTTTTCAAAATATCGGGTACAGCAGTTTTGTGTTTAACACAGGCGGCTAGCTGTTCCTGACCAGACTTTTGAGTTACAGTGGCAAAGCCAAAGAGACGGCAGAGAGTTGGCCGCCAGGGATAGACCTGACAGCGACCCTTCTCCTCAATCAACGGGTCAGGCTGGTAAAAAACACATTGTCCTTGATATTCAGAAGCAGCAGCCTGATGGAGCCATCCTTCGATCTCACCTCGCTGAAAAAGCTCTATTACCAAGGGCAGCATTTCCAGGAGAGTTGTCTCAACTTCGGGATTTTGGCAACACCAACCACATCCATTTGGACAGTGTAGATGAGTGGCTGCCTGGAAAGTCTCTACAGTTTGATCAATTCGAGTATAGGCATCCATCACCTGGGCAGCGATTGCAAGATCCATAGAGTTTTCGTCGGGATAAGAGTTTTGTGGGGATGAGATCAAGCATAAGCTGAAAAAATCTGCTGTAGCTATTAATTGTCAGTTGCAGTTTCAAGCTGCGAACTCTTGCTTAAATCTAGGCTCTATCTGCCTGGAAATTGGGTATGACTTAGATTGTAAGCCGATCAAAGCGATCGCCAAACAGATGCTGAATGTGTCAAACTGAAAGTATACCTGAGCACAATCATCCCGGTTCCTCCTAGAGCAATTGGGAGTTGGCCTTGTGTTAACAGCAAATCTATAGCAATCATTGCGGATTGATGAGATATCTGTGGTGTAGGGGTTAAGGACTTGTGCGGGCAGGGTGTCTATTCAACGTTAACGCTTCAAGTCAAATCGCCATATGGCCAGGTATACTTTTTAAAACTATCAGTTGCTGAGTACTTAAGCCGTTGCTCAGGAGCAAGGTCACTTTACTTCGATTTGTCAAAAATACTGTGGCAGACTATTGATAACCTGATCTCAACCCTCTTTGTCGAACCCTACGTTCTAAGAAACTATGATTGAGCTCCTAGCTGCGCTTTCTGCATCGGCAGCAGCAGGGATAAGAATCGCTCTGCCTCTCTTGTTAATTGGTCTTCTGCGAGATGACTTATGGTCAAACGTTCCGCTCTTATCTGCCTGCCCTCCCCAGTTAATTGTAGGAATGTTGGTGAGTTGGTCTTTGTTTGAACTCTTTGCCTCTACAAAACTCCTAGGGCAACGAATTTTGCAGATCGTACAGCTTATATTCAGCCCAATTGTGGGGGCTATTATGGGAGTTGCCGTTGCTCAAATTGCATTGCTGCCCCCTTGGCTGAGTTGGATACTGGGTCTCACTGGCGGGTTGCTCGCCCTAGTGTTACAACTGGTTCAAGCAGGCTGGCTATACCGTTTGCGAGGACTGCCACTCTGGGCGATTCTTGCACAGGATATTCTGTGCATTTCCCTGGTTGTCTTCGCCCTGGGTGATCCCCAACGGGGCGGGCTGATCGCTCTTTTGCTGCTATGGTTGGCAATCCGGAGTTCCAAAGAATGGTATCGCTGGTATAGGATTCAAAGACCAAGACATCCTCGCCTCCCTCCTCCTCAAGACACATATGGCCCAGACTAGACCTATTGAAGCTCATTCGGGTAGGGTAAGTCCTGATCCAATCCTTGCATTCGATTGATCGGCCAAAACCTTAGAATCGCCCGACCAATGATATTTTCCCGAGGAACATAGCCCCACTTACGACTATCGTAGCTATTGTTGCGGTTGTCACCCATCACCAAGTAGCTGTCGGCAGGGACAACATTTTCAATACCTGCTGGAGGCCAATCTTCATGGGGAAGCTCGGCAATGTAATCCTCGGGCAGAGCTTCTCCATTCACATAAACTGTGCCACCTTTAACTTCAACAGTGTCTCCCGGTAGACCAATAATCCGCTTAATGAAAGCATCTTTATATTGGCTCTTGAGCTGATCCGGTGGAGAGAAGACAACAATATCCCCTCGATTGGGCTCCTTGAAGCGATAACCCAATTTATCAATAATTAGGCGATCATTGACTTCTAGGGTCGGCTCCATGGAGCCTGAAGGAATATAACGAGCTTCGGCTACAAACGTTCGAATTCCTAAGGCTAAAACAATACTGAGTCCAACGGTCTTCAGCCCTTCAATCCAGGGATTTTCTTCTTGGGAGGGATTTCTCTTCTCTGGTTCTGGGTTGGGCACGCTACTCATAGGTTGTCGATTCACAAGCAAGCTATCGGGATTAATCTATATCAAAAGCTGCAGAAACTTGAAACTCATAGATTCCCTATAAGGCTGTCATCTCAAGCAATACAGATGGCTGCGCTAAATGCAGTGATGACTATTGTACCAAATTCAACCTACGATCGCCCATGCCTCCTGAACAAGAGATCGAAACTTAGACGCATTGTCGAGGTGAAGGCGGGCTCACTTAGAGCAATTTTATCATGTGAGCTTTAACCCGCGCAGGCTCGCACCCCTCCCTGTACTACAGGGACAGAATCTGAATCAATCAGCAATGATTGCTATGGCAATCATTGCTGATTGGTGAAATAGGTAAAGAATAATCTTTCTTGAGGACACAGTCCCAAACCCCTCTTTAATTTTTTCATGACTGAATTTAGGATTGCTAGGTATAGCGCCAAATACAGTGACCAACTAACTTGGGGTAATGTGATGAAGTATTCCTTGAAGTTTAAGTCCAACTCTCAGTTGAAACGATTTCCACTGCCAACCGATCAATTAAAACCCGGTGATATCATTGACAAAAAAGCAGGAGAAGTGATTTCTATTAGTGACTATACTCTCAACCTGCAAGGAGGATATGTTCGGGTTATTCTTGATGAATTTGACCCGGAAACTATTTCTGTAGAAACAGTTAAAGAACAATATTATTGTTTGAATCATGAGATTGAAATTACTACTGTTGAATTATTGTCTCAACCGACTACTACAGGTCAACAACTTTCTTTGTCCCGGCCTGCACAAGTCGATTTAAAAAAAGTTCCTTATCATACCCAATTAAATAATAAGTATGAACCGAGTGGCACTTGTAACGTTACCTGTGTAGCAATGGTTTTGAAGTATTATGAGGTTGATTCTCGCACAGCATCAGACTTAGAAAACAAGGTACAACTTGAAGATATTCTCTATTTAAAAACCAAAACCTGGGATGAGTTTTATGGCTACACTGGTGGGACAAAAACTCGCCATGAACCCAGTTTTTTAATCAAACTTCTGCGAGAATGGGGGCAAAAGTACGGCAAGGGAATATTAAGAGATTCCTACTTCAAAGCTGCTGCGACTGAAGAGGAAATTAAACAACATATTGCCCAAGAGAATCCCGTCATTATTCATGGGTATTTTACTCACTATGGCCACATCATTGTAGTCAGAGGATACGATGATACAACCGGGGAATGGATTTGCAATGATCCCAATGGTAAATGGTTAGGAACGCCGGGTAAATATGATAAAAATGCCAGCGGTGAAGGAGTGCGTTATCGTTATACAAGTGTTCATGAGGTATGCCACATTGGGGGTGGTATTTGGTGTCATTTTCCAATTCCTCAAGTGCTGCAAGGGTAATTCAGACTTGGAACTGTTGAGTGGAGCGATTAGCGGAAGTAGATTGTTGGATCGGAACTTGAATCACAAATTCTGTCCCTTCTCCTAGAATTGAATTGCACCAAATTTTTCCATGATGTTTTTCAGTCACAATCTGATAGCTAATCGACAATCCCAACCCTGTTCCTTTGCCAACAGGTTTAGTTGTAAAGAAGGGATCAAAAAGTCTTGCTTGAACCTGTTCTGAAATTTCTCGACCGCTATTCAGAATAGAAACTTTAACCCAATCTTTATCATCTATCTCGGTACGAATTTTGATGTGGCCGGGATGCTGCTTAACCTCCTCTAAGGATCGTTGCTGATTCCATTCCTCGATTGCATCAATGCCATTACTAATAATATTCATAAATACTTGATTTAACTGGCTGGGGTAGCATTCAACCAGAGGCAATTCGCCATAATCTTTAAGCAATTTAATCTCAGGATGTTCTGACCTTGATTTTAATCGATTCCGCAGAATTAATAAGGTGCTATCAATTCCTTCATGAATATTCACGGCTTTCAGCGCCGACTCATCCAGGCGAGAAAAATTTCGCAAAGAGTTGACAATTTCCCGAATTCTTTCTGTCCCAACTCGCATAGATTTTAAGAGATTAGAAATATCTTGTTTGAGAAAATCCAACTCAATTTTTTCTAGTTCTGATTGAATTTTTTTCGGTGGATCGGGATAATACTCTTGATACAAAGCAATCAAGCCTAGTAAATCCTGAGTATATGCTTCAGCATAGGCCACATTCCCATGAATGAAGTTAACCGGGTTATTAATTTCATGGGCAACTCCTGCCACTAACTGCCCTAAACTGGACATTTTTTCTGCTTGAACCAACTGGGTTTTGGTACGTTCCTGTTCATCCAAAAGATTTCTAACGCGATGAATCAATTGGTTTAAGGCAGTCGTTAATTGTCCAACTTCATCATCTGTAGTAACGGGTGCTTGTAGACTAAAATCATCTTCTTGAGTGACCTCTTGAGCAACTTTTGTAGCAGAACGGAGCGGGCAAGAAATTGCTTGACTGATATAAAATGCAATCCAAGTTGCTGCAACTAGAGAAAGTAACATACTTGCCGTAAGAATTTTAACTCTTAATCGTCTCGCTTTTCTCAAAGCTTGATCGACTTCCTGTTCTTCTTCTCTGACTGTTTCAACTAGCTCTTTAATCTCATTAAAAAAGTAATTGACCTTGCTGACAGTATGATTCCCATAGTCCAGCGCCAAGAGGATTTTTTGATTTGCAGCAACACTTTCTGCAGTTCTGTTCGAGAGGTCAATCTTTTGAACTACAGTGTTGATTTGTTGTTGATAGCTTTCTAGCAAACCATCATATTTCCGATTTAACGTATTGAAAATTTCTAGCTCTTCATCTGTTTCTTCAACCAGTGGATTTTCATAAGATTTCGTCAATTGTTCCCAAGCCTCTAGAGCATTTTCAGAGTATGTCCGAAATCCTTGATAAGCATTTTGAAATTGAACTGGGTCATTCACCAAAGCCGTAAGCTGATGCTGATATTCTTTGGCTTCCAGGATGCTGGTTTGTAGATCAATAATTAGACTGAGTTCTTTATATAAATCTTCCTTTAAAAGATCTGCCTTCCGTTGTTGGGCATCTCCAATGGTAACTCCCAGCCAGGTTCCTAGGGTCGCCAGTCCTAATGGGATAATGTAGCCCAGCCTAATCTTTTGGCCCAAACTGCGAACTCTGAGCCAAGGCAACAACATTTGACACTGAGTATTAAACCAACTTGGAACCTGTCTGTTCAACCGATGTCTCCTATGATACTGATGCAAATTGTGATCGCAATCTGATTTGAAGTGTGAACGTGGGTGGGCATCTTCCTCGCGCAGGCTAGAAGCCTGTGCCACAAGTCTTCTGTAATCCAGAGGTAAACCCCCAGAACGATATAACTTTAGTTTTAAACTTTAAACCTAACTTTTAGTTATAGACCCAAGAGCCTAGGGTTGGCGTGATAG
Source organism: Microcoleaceae cyanobacterium (assembly GCA_051652765.1). GTDB lineage: Bacteria > Cyanobacteriota > Cyanobacteriia > Cyanobacteriales > Microcoleaceae > JBHJGO01. The sequence goes on from JBOFUV010000097.1 coordinate 76,698, forward strand.
AAGTTTGGCGATTGGAGTGATAAAGGTCACACTCCAATGGGTTCTATACCTCGGGACTTTCAACCTCTGAATTGTAGATTCGAGGCTCAAGCAGATTTTTTTGTACGATTGATATTTTTCTTAATTTTTCATGCCCGTTGTGGCAATGCCCCGAATAAATTGCCGTTGCCCAATCAGGAATAAAACAACCACGGGCAATGTTGCGATCACCACTGCCGCCATCAAGAGTGACCAACTGCTCGTGAACTGTTCTTGAAATTCTGCTAAAGCGAGTTGTACGGTTCTCAGTTCGGGCCGAGTGGTGAACACTAAAGGCTTAAACAGGTCATTCCATTCTCCAATAAATGTAAATAAAAACAAGGTAATCAGGGCTGGGCGGGCACAGGGAAGCATGACGTGCCAGAGGATTTGCCAACGGTTGGCCCCATCTAAGGCTGCAGCTTCCTCAAGTTCGATAGGAACCGTCAGGAAATATTGTCGCAGCAGAAAAATCCCAAATCCATTCACTGCCGTGGGCAAAATCAAAGCGCCGTAGGTGTTGATCAGATGTCCCCACTTCAGAACCAAGAAAATTGGAATCACCAACAGTTGGAAGGGAATCACCAAAGTTGCAATCACGATGAGTAAAATTGCTTGCCGCCCTCGAAATCTTAGCCTTGCCAGGGAATATCCCGCTAAGGCCGAAGTCAAGACCTGTAATGCGGTCACAGCGATCGCCACTATAGTAGAATTGGCAAACGCTAGCCAGAAATTCCCTCGCTGCCAAGCTTCTCGATAGTTTGCCAGGGTAAATTCCGGTTTTCCTGGGGAGCCAGCCGTTGTAAACGAAGTCCACAACACTACTCCCAAGGGCAAGAGGACAATTCCAACTCCAATCAGCAGCAAGCCCAGCCTGATAACCTGAGAGAATGTCAATCGGCTGATTTCTGTTTTCATAAGTGTTTCCAGAGTAAAGTTTAAAAGAGTTGAGCAAAACTTATCAAACATGGATAGAAATTGTCGGGTTTCTTGACCCTGAAATGATTTATTCCAGAGAAAGAACACCAAACTGGTCAAATCTTCGATTAAATAGGTAAAGTAAAATAATGTATGTTCAAAGCCCCTGACTCTTGATCTGACTTTGGATAGCCTTAGCCCCTGAAGTTCAACTGTTCTTGATCTTCCCTCTGAGGGAATTTGGAATCAAGGACGGTTTGTCGGTGCTGAGACTTGGAGCTAGAACCAGAACATTAGTACAAAATAGCAGTTTGTGATGAGGAGATAGAAAACCATGCCACAGCTTGAAGCCATTGCAGAGCTAGATTTCCATTCTGATCTTTACAAAGATGCTTACAGTCGAATTAATGCCATTGTAATTGAAGGCGAACAAGAAGCCTACGATAATTACATTAAATTGGGTGAACTTTTACCTGATCAAAAAGATGAGTTGATCAACTTATCTAAGATGGAGAAGCGTCACATGAAAGGGTTCCAAGCCTGTGGCAAGAATTTGGAGGTGACCCCTGACATGGGGTTTGCCCAGAAGTTTTTCTCAAGCTTGCACCAAAACTTTCAAGACGCTGCTGTAGAAGGTAAGATTGTGACTTGCCTATTAATTCAATCTCTGATTATTGAATGTTTTGCGATCGCCGCTTACAACATTTACATCCCAGTTGCTGATGCCTTCGCTCGCAAAATTACTGAGGGTGTGGTCAAGGATGAGTATATGCACCTGAACTTTGGGGAACAGTGGCTCAACGCCAACTTTGAAGCTTCACAAGCAGAACTGGAAGCCGCTAATCGGCAAAATTTGCCCATTGTTTGGCAGATGCTTAACCAGGTTGAAGAAGACGCAAAAGTTCTGGGTATGGAAAAAGATGCGCTGATCGAAGACTTTATGGTTTCCTATGGAGAAGCCTTAGAGAATATTGGTTTCACAACCCGTGAAATCATGCGAATGTCTGCTTATGGCTTGAGAACTGCCTAGAACGTTCTAGATCATTGGGGCAAGGACATGGTGTAATACCGTCATGTCCTTGAAGATAAGTTCTGCATCTCATGCCCTCCGAAGTTATCATCTAGAATCTATCCAATTTTTGAAGTTACACTATGTTTGGCTTAATCGGTCATCTCACAAGTTTAGAACACGCTCAAGCCGTTGCAAAAGATTTAGGTTACCCAGAATATGCTGACCAAGGGTTGGATTTTTGGTGCAGTGCCCCGCCTCAGATTGTTGATGATATTAAAGTCACTAGCATTACAGGTCAAGTAATCGAAGGTAAATATGTGGAGTCTTGCTTTCTACCAGAAATGTTAGCGAGTCGTCGCATCAAGGCTGCAACCCGTAAGGTGATCAATGCCATGGCTCATGCCCAAAAGCATGGGATTAATATTACTGCCCTAGGCGGATTTTCTTCAATTATTTTTGAGAATTTTAGCCTAGAAAGTATCAAGCAGGTTCGGAACATCAAGCTCGAATTTGAGCGGTTCACGACCGGCAATACTCATACTGCTTATGTGATTTGTCGTCAGGTAGAACAGATGGCTCCCAAACTTGGGATCAACCTATCTGAGGCAACGATTGCCGTTTGCGGGGCAACAGGGGATATTGGCAGTGCCGTTTGTCGATGGTTGGAAAAACGCACAGATGTTGGAGAGTTGTTGTTAATTGCTCGTGATCGCGATCGCTTACAAAATTTGCAGGCAGAGTTGGGACGGGGCAAGATTCTTAGTCTGGATGAGGCTCTTCCCATAGCAGATGTAATCGTTTGGGTTGCCAGTATGCCCAAGGGCGTTGAGATCAATCCTGAGAGCCTCAAAAAACCTTGTCTGGTAATCGATGGTGGCTATCCCAAGAACATGGTCACCCAGATTCAGCATCCTGGTATTCATGTCCTAGAAGGCGGCATTGTAGAGCACTCTTTGGATATTGACTGGCGCATCATGAAAATTGTCAATATGAAAGCTCCGGCTCGTCAACTATTTGCCTGTTTTGCGGAATCTATGTTGCTAGAGTTTGAGAAGTTGTACACCAACTTTTCCTGGGGACGGAATCAGATTACAGTTGAAAAAATGGAACAAATTGGCCAAGTTTCCGTGAAGCATGGATTCAAGCCCTTGCAATTGTCTGTTTGATTAATTTTGGTTAAGATTGGGTCTTGTACCGAATCTAGTTGGGGGCGTAGCGATTTAAAACCTGTTGATGAGACCTTAAAAGTCATGCCGCGCATCTCTGTTGTTACGCCAACCCATAACCAAGAAGCCTTCATCCTGTCAGCTCTTGTCAGTGTTTTAAATCAAACTTACCAAGACTTTGAAATCATTATTACTAATGATGCCTCCACAGACTGTACCCTTGAAAAAATTTCGGAACTGAACGATCCTCGAATTCGGTTATTTTCACTAGAGCACAATCAAGGAGAAAGCGCTGCAACAAACCACTCCATTCTTCAGGCTACGGGTGAATATATTGCGATTCTACATTCTGATGATTTATTTGTTGCTCACAAGCTAGAAAAACAGGTTGAGTTTCTAGATCAAAATCCTCAGTTTAATGCAGTTCTGAGCTACGCCCAAATTATTGATGAGCAAGGACAACCACTCCCAGATAATAGTCATATCCTTCAGAGAACGTTTACTCAACCCAATCGCACTCGATTTCAATGGTTAAATTATTTTTTTACCCAGGATAATTGCTTGTGCCAAACCAGTGCCATGATTCGACGCAGATGTTACGAAACCGTCGGACTCTATGACTGTCGTTTTCGTCAAGTTCCAGATTTTGACTTTTGGGTGAGATTTTGTCTGCACTATGACCTGTACATCTTGCCTGAAGATTTAACCCAATGCCGAGTTCACCAATCAAATATTAGTAGAATTCACCCAGAAACAATTATTCGCCATACGACCGAAGTTTTCCAGATTTTGAAACATTATTTGTGTTCAGAAGTCTATCAGAATATTATTCAAATTTTTCCAACTCTGGCTGAAAATAACGTAGCTTTTGAGGCAGAACTCGCGCCATTCTTACTAGCAAACCAGGCACTAAACATTAGCCGTCCATCCCATCAACTATTCGGATTAGAGATTCTGTATAACTTGCTCGATCAACCTGATCTTGTAGTCAAATTAGAGCAACATTATAGGTTCAATTTTCGTAGTTTAACTCATCTCACTGGAAAGTATGATGTTTTTGGACTGCGCCCTAGTCAGAAGTTAAATCCACAAGACACTAAACTCTCTCTAAAAAACCATCAAGAATTTCCCTTAGTTAGTTTGATTATCCCAACTTTTAATGGGGAAAAATTTATTACAGAAGCTCTCGAAAGTGCTGTCTCACAAACCTACTCTAATCTGGAGATTATTATTTCTGATGATGGCTCAACAGATCGAACCTTAGATTTGGTTAATGCCTTCAAGGCTCAATCTCTAGCGCCATTAAAAGTGATCACTCATTCTAACTATGGGTTAGTCAAAAACCTGAATTTTTGCATAGAAAAGGCTCAGGGAAAATATATCAAATTCCTATTTCAAGATGATCTGCTAGAGCCTGAATGTGTGGCAAAAATGGTTCATCTCGCTGAACAAGATCTAAACATAGGTCTAGTATTTTCGATCCGAGAAGCCTTGATCAATTCAGATTCAATTGATAATCCTCTTTGTCAGGCAGCCCATCGTGGAGCCCAAGATCTTCAGCAAGATTGGTCACAGTTAAAATCTATTCAATCTGGTCAAGTCCTATTATCTGATCCGCACTGTTTCGTGGGTCGGTTAAATAAAATTGGTGAGCCTACAACAGTACTAATTCCCAAAGCCGTTTTTGAAAAAATTGGAGGATTTGATCCCAATTTACATCAGCTTCTGGATGTGGATTTCTGGTTTAGAATTATGGGTAGCTACAATATTGGATTTATTAACCAATCACTTTCTAAACTACGAATTCATTCCGGACAACAAACCCAAAAAAATATTTCGGCCCAGGAGAACTTAAAAGATTACCAAAGACTTTTCTATAAAATGTTGGAGTCTCCAGACTACTACTTTCTCAGCGCAGATTTAAAGCAAATTATTTTTTGCAAGTTGCTAGCAAAATCCAAAGATCTTGAAGTAATTGCTACTCAACTTGTGACCCAGTATTGCCAGAGTTCAGCAGGTACTTCAACTGCTGAATTGGTGTTAGAACGATTGCGTGAACTTCGTCTCAATGTTGCTAAGCGATGGCTAAACTTGCCGAGCAAAAATCTAAGCAAAAATCTAAAGAATTCATATCAGAACGATCTAGGAAAAACCCATCAAATCCTAGTCGAGAGCAACTTGCCAGTAGAAAAGCTAACTGAGTCAGAGCAGCAGTTTGTCAACCTGATGACTCAGCATCTTTATGGAGGTATCAAAACTGAAAAAGACGTACAAGTCTTACTGGCTGTGATGCTCTATCAACCTGCTTATCGGATTAACTTAAACTACAGAAATGCTGCAATTCCCCAGCATTTATTTGAAGATTTTCTAAGATACTTATTTGACTCATCCCATTTGCCCTCAGACTCTAACTCTCTTCAACAATTCATTCGGTTTAACCGGGACTTACTCAAGTATCTCCGGGTTAACTATGAGTCCAGTTCGGCGACGGATCTTTGGCAATACGTGGTCTCAATCTTCATTCAGAGTTCTAACAGTAACCGATGGGAAATAGGGAGGTGTGATGAACATGAGCTACAAGAACTACTGATTGAGCGAGCCAAACTGACTGAGCGCTATCTCAACCGCCAAAATAATCTTGCCTCTTCTCAACTCTTATAGAAGAGGCAATTTGTAGTTAATTAATATTTTTAGCGTACAACTCACTTCACGAGTCACTAATTAATTAATGATTAGTTGATGCTTAACACCCAAGTTCCCACATAACGAGTAATGGGCACATCCCCTGGAGTGCGAATATTAGCATTGAAATGGAACATTCCGCCAAAGTTTGGATTCCTGACGTTCGACATCACAATTTCAATTTTGTTGCCTGCAGGAATCGGTTCAGCGGGATAAATCTCAATAAAACGATTTTCAGGGTCCCAAACCACTTCTTCTAGAGCGATGGGCTCGTCTTTAATCCGAATTTCTATCCGGTCTGGATCAAATTTGCCTCTGTAGTAGTCTGGATAAGTGATTGAAATCAACTCAACGGCCAAATTCAATCTGTCCGCAGGAATTCTCAACTTGTAGCGATCCTTGACTCCCGGCTTACCACTTTGGAGGAAGAAATTCAGCAGGTTGGCTTTGTCTGGCCCACCAAATAAAGTGACTCCCTGGGTTCCTTGGGCCAATGAGATCACTGGAAGACTTGCCAGGAGACAAGCGGAGAGGGCTAGACCTGTTGTTAAACGTTTCATAGAAACTCCTGCAATGAATCGTAATAATGTTAGAAATCGCTGAACTAGATCACTGAACGAGATAAAGACAAACTAAAGATCCGAATTGCCTCAGAAAATCCAGACTAGGATGCAAATTAGATCAGTATTGTGCCACAACCAGAGGGATAGTGTCGAGCTTCTTGTCGGCAGAACTGGCCAGGGCTTTTGTCGGCTGAACAATTGGGTTGTGGCTTAATTCAGTCAGAGTATGTTCAAAAGTTTTAGACGCTGGGTTCTGGCGAGAGTTCCAGGATCTATGCGTCTTCATCTTTATGAACTTTTGCTCCAAGTTGTAAGGAGACGTGAATACATGAAAATCGCGATCGCGAAAGAAACTCAAGTTGATGAACGGCGTGTTGCTTTGATCCCAGAGGTTGCTGCACGCCTGGTGCAGCAGGGTATTGAGATTTGGGTTGAAGCAGGAGCAGGGGAGCGATCTTTTTTCTCAGATGCGACCTATGAAGCAGCCGGGGTACGGGTGATTGATAATCCTCACTCCCTTTGGCAGGACGCTGACATTGTGTTGAAGGTCGGTGTCTTACAAGAGTCCGAAGTTTCACAACTGCGAGATGGCAGCATTTTGATTGGATTTCTTGATCCCCTGGGGAATCCCGTTCTCATTCAAAAACTGGCCGAACGAAACGTCACCGCCCTCAGCATGGAGATGATCCCCCGAATCAGTCGGGCTCAAACCATGGATGCTCTCTCCTCCCAAGCCAACATTGCTGGATACAAGTCTGTACTGATTGCCGCAGCCACGTTGCCAAAATACTTTCCCATGCTGACTACCGCAGCAGGAACAATTCGTCCAGCAAAGGTGCTTGTCATAGGGGCAGGGGTTGCTGGACTACAGGCGATCGCCACAGCACGGCGATTGGGTGCAGTTGTCGAAGGCTATGACATTCGCCCAGAAGTTAAAGAGCAAGTGCAAAGCTTGGGGGCGAAGTTTGTGGATGTTACCCTGGAGGAAGATACCGTTGCTGAAGGCGGCTACGCTAAAGAAATTTCTGAAACCGCTCAGGAACATGCCCGCAAGGTGTTGACTCAGCATGTAGCTGCTTCCGATATTGTGATCACCACGGCTCAAGTTCCCGGTCGCAAAGCTCCCCTGTTAGTCACAGAAGCCATGATCAAGGAGATGAAGCCTGGATCAGTGATTGTTGATCTGGCCGCTTCCCAAGGGGGCAACTGTGAAGGTACAGAACCTGGGAAAGATGTGCAAAAGCAGGGGGTAACAATTATTGGGCCAATGAACTTGCCCGCTTCAATGCCAGTTCATGCGAGTGAGGTTTATTCCAAGAATGTGCTGGCGTTGCTGAAGCTGATGACAACCACAGCAGGAGAACTCAACCTGAATTTTGAGGATGAAGTCATCAGTGGCGCTTGCGTTACCCATCAGGGCGAGGTTCGTTCCCAGCGGGTTCGAGATGCTTTGACCAGCTATCAGTCCTCGGTGACTAGCTAACAATTCACTCCACCAACTATCCCCTGACCCACGAACAATCGTTAGTGATCCTTGCCATGAGTACAGAAGTATTAATTTCCGCTCTGTTTGTGTTTGTTCTGGCAACCTTTGCCGGATTTGAAGTGATTACAAAAGTTCCCCCCACGTTGCATACTCCGCTGATGTCTGGAGCCAATGCAATTTCCGGGATTAGCGTTCTGGGAGCCATTATCGTCGCTGGAGAACGGGGCTGGAACATCACTGTGATCCTCGGGCTGATTGGGGTGATTCTTGCCATGATTAACGTTGTGGGCGGCTTTCTCGTGACCGATCGGATGTTGCAAATGTTTAAAAAGAAGGAGGCCAAAGCATGAGCGAGTTTTTACCGACTGGAATTCAACTCAGCTATCTTGTCGCTGTCACTCTATTTTTCTTTGGGCTGAAAAAATTAGGGTCTCCAGCAACTGCCCGTGCCGGGAATGTTTGGGCTTCTGTTGGCATGTTGATTGCAATTGTGGCGACCTTGCTTGACCAGCACGTCCTAAACTACGAAATGATTGGTTTAGGGCTAGTGATTGGTTCCATTATTGGCGCAATCATGGCTTACAAGGTTGAGATGACCGACATGCCTCAAATGGTGGGTCTATTGAATGGATTAGGGGGTGCGGCTTCCTCCCTAGTTGCGGTAGGCGAGTTCTGGAAATATTTGGCAACTGCCGATGTTCCTCCATTGGCAACAACCATTACAGCGGTGCTCGGGGTGCTGATTGGGGGTGTAACCTTTACCGGGTCTATGATTGCTTTTGCCAAGCTACAAGGTCTGATGAGTGGTTCTCCAATTACATTTCCTCTGCAGCAAGTTGTCAATTTCCTGCTGTTTGGAGGATTTTTGGTGGGTAGCGTTTATATTTGCTTTAATCCCTTCAACTTGCCTGTTTTCTTCGCTCTGGTTGCCCTTTCCGTTGTGCTTGGCGTGTTGTTTGTCATCCCGATTGGGGGAGGCGACATGCCCGTTGTGATTTCTCTGTTAAACTCTTTCTCGGGTTTGGCTGCCAGTGCCGCTGGGTTCGTGGTGATGAACAATTTGCTGATCATTGCTGGAGCTTTGGTGGGCGCGTCTGGAATCATCCTGACTGTGATTATGTGTAAGGCAATGAACCGCTCTCTAACAAGCGTTCTATTTGCTGCGTTTGGTACTGGAAGCGGAGTTGTTGCCGGAGGTTCAGGGGGAACAGCAACTGACAAAGCTGTCCGCAGTATTGATCCTGAAGAAGGGGCTATGATGTTGGGCTATGCTCGTTCTGTGGTGATTGTTCCGGGCTACGGAATGGCTGTAGCTCAAGCCCAGCACTCAGTGAAGGAGTTAGTCGATCAATTGGAAAACCTGGGGGTAGAAGTGCGGTATGCGATTCATCCTGTTGCCGGACGAATGCCGGGGCACATGAACGTCCTGCTGGCGGAGGCGAATGTTCCCTATCCGCAGTTGTACGACATGGATGACATTAACCCTCAGTTTGAACAAACGGATGTGGCGTTAGTGATTGGGGCAAATGATGTAGTGAATCCAGCGGCGCGAGAAGATGCAACAAGCCCAATCTACGGAATGCCGATCTTGGAAGTGGATCGGGCTAAGCACACGATTGTGATTAAGCGTGGCCTCAACACTGGCTTTGCTGGAGTTGATAATGATTTGTTTTACAAAGACAAAACCATGATGTTATTTGGCAGTGCTAAAGAGATGGTTGCGAAGTTAGTTTCTGAAGTCAAGCAACTTAGTTAACACGAGTGTGATCGCAGCCGTTAGATCCGGAGCGGGCTCTCACAAAGTCCCCTTTTCGCCGTGAAGGGGGCTTTGATTGTTGATCCTTCCATTTCTGCATGAAGCGAACGCTTATAACAGTCCTAAATCAATCATGAGAGATCTTAGGGAGGGGTTTGGGACAAAGTCCCCAAGGAGGAAGCAACGCCCCTCCACTTCCTCCTCACAAATCATTTAAGATTGCTACAGTGCCAGTGTTGAGAATTGTAGCTTCAGAGCTTGATCCTGGCTAAATCAGTAAGAGTTGATATAATAGTCTATAGACTGTTAACGCAGTGGGATGACTTGATGAAAGCTATAGGCGTTGGCGCGAGTCTTTTTGATTTTGAGCACTTTGATTTTGAGCACTTTGATTACCTGCGATTTTGATGCATTCTTTTTAGTCAGTGCTTGAAAGTTACTGTTGCGGAATGTGGCAGTCTGATTTGAGTTTTGAGATGTCATTTCCCTTCCAATTGCAGACTAGGCAGAAATTCGAACTGATTCAATCTCAATGTTGACTTCGAATCTGGGTTTGCAGTTATTAAGTTCATCACGAGGAGAGTTCAAGATGGATTTAGAACTTAATACCTGGAATTCCTCAACATCAACTTGCAGGACAGATGATGCTGTTAGAGCATTATTTAGGCAGATGTCTCGCTATCCATTGCTAACGTCTGATGAGGAAACCAGGTTCGCTCGCCAAGTCCACACTCTAGTCAAGCTAGAGACAATCCAGGCGGATTTAACTGGTAAATTTGGACGTTCTTCGACTCTGGCTGAGCTTGCTCAAGCCACTCAGATTAATGAATCAGAATTAAAAAATCACTTCTCCCTCGGTCATAATGCCAAGCAGAGAATGATTAGCTCTAACCTGCGCTTGGTTGTTTCAATCGCAAAACGCTACACCAATCGAGGCGTTCCATTTTTAGATCTAATTCAAGAAGGAGCATTAGGACTCAATCGAGCAACCGAAAAGTTTGATCCTGATAAAGGATACAAATTTTCGACTTATGCGTATTGGTGGATTCGGCAAGGCATTACTCGGACAATTGCGAATCAAGGACGCATGGTACGCTTACCGGTTCATATTATTGAACAGTTGAATAAACTACAGCTTAGCCATCAAGAACTGAGGCGATCGCTTCGTCGTCAACCAACCGAAACTGAACTGGCTGAAGCACTCAAAATTTCTGTTCAACAACTGCGGTTGCTTTTGCAGGTTCGTCATAAATCAATCTCTTTAAACCATCGTATTGGGGCCGATGAAAACTCTGAGTTGATGGATATTTTAGAAGATCGTGATACCCGTTCTCCTGAGGCTCAAATGCAGGAAACGATCATGCGTCAGGAAATCTTGGAAGTCCTTGAAATTGCCCTATCTCAACCAGAATGTGATATTCTAGCGCTGCGTTATGGATTGGTCACGGGAATTCCCCATACGCTCGATGAGGTCAGTCAGATCTGCGGTTTTTCGCGGGAACAGGTACGCCAAATTCAAGCTAAAGCCATGCGAAAATTGCGTCGTCCTTATGTTGCAGAACGGTTAAAAGGATGGTTAAAGTAAGGAAAGTATTGGTTCTGAAAAAATATCTCAAAGCATGTCTCAAGAAATATCCCAAAGCTTGCAAGTGCAGTTTCAGTTGCGACCCGCAAATCCGAATGATGTTCCAGAAATCTTTAGATTAATTCAATCTTTGGCTGACTATGAGCAGCTGCTTCATCAAGTGACTGGAACTCCAGAACTTCTGAGTCAACACTTATTCAGCTCCCAACCCCATATCGAAGTAATTGTTGCTGAATCTGACACTAATCTTGTTGGATTTGCGCTGTTTTTTCATAACTACTCTACTTTCTTAACACAACCTGGAATTTATTTGGAAGACCTATTTGTTCAGCCAGATTTTCGGGGCTGTGGCATCGGCAAAGCATTAATTATTCGAGTTGCACAAATTGCCGTAGAACGAGGCTGTGGACGGTTTGAATGGAGTGTTTTAGATTGGAATCAAACTGCAATTGACTTCTACAAGTATATGGGAGCTGATGTTTTAGAAGACTGGCGAATTTGTCGAGTTGCCGGGGAATCTCTCCTACAACTGAGCCAACAGTTTTAATCTTGCTTGTATGCAATCAACCTTTTCAATTAGACTATCATTAATAGTTGATAAAAAAGACAAGTTCCGAAGCGATGGCCTGAGCAGCAATAGAAGATGATCAAACATGCGGGACTACTGGTATGAGCTGGTATGAAGATGTATCCAATTGTCATTGACCTATTTTGTGGATGTGGCGGAATTTCAACAGGTTTACTTGATGCGGGTTTGGCTGTGCAGGGGGGCTTTGATATTGAAGCTCGATCGATTGAAGTCTACAACTATAATCACAACTATCGAGGAGCACAAGGATTTCAGTTGGATTTATCGAAATCTACTGGCGTTGAACTTTTGCAGTTGTTGAATCTAGAGACTGTTGATTTACTCGTGGGTGGTGCGCCCTGTCAGTCATTTAGTATTGTTGGATCGCGCAAAGGACTCAGTGATCCAAGAGGGCATTTAATCTTTGACTTTATTCGCTATGTTGCTGAACTAAAACCCAAAGCCTTCTTGTTAGAAAATGTTCCCAATCTCCAAAAAATTGAGCAGGGAACTGTTTTTAACGGTGTGATTCAAGAGTTGGAACTGTTGGGTTATACCGTTAAATATGCTGTTTTATCAGCAGCAGACTATGGAGTTCCACAAAATCGCAAACGAATTTTTATCCTAGGAACGTTTGGTCAAAATATTGTCAATTTTCCACCTCCGCCCACTCATTTTCAGCCCAATAGTTTATTCGTTCAACTAGAAGGTCGTCCGGCTTATAAAACTTGTAAAGCAGTACTGAATGATTTGCCCGATGTTAATGATTTGCAGGCTGAAGGCATCCCAAATCATGAGCCAACTTTTCATAATGATGCTGTGATTGCTCAACTTAAACAGTTACAACCCGGAACACGAGACAAAAAGTACTTTTATGACCGCCTGCATCCCGATCGACCCAGCTATACACTTCGAGCGGGTTCAGGCAACTTTACCCCGCTCCGTCCAATTCACTATCACTATCACCGGGTTATTTCTGTCCGAGAATCTGCTCGTTTACAAGGCTTTTCGGATGAGTTTATTTGGGCAGATTCGATCCCTCGATTGCAGCAATATCGCCAAGTCGGCAATGCAGTTTGCCCTCCCATAGCAGAAGCTTTAGGTCAATTTTTGTGCAATCTCATGCAGTGGGAACGCAATCCAGATTTATTCAAGGGTGATTCCCAAAATCGGCCTGCCCTTGTTGCCAAAACTAAAGCTGAGAAGATAGCAGAACGTACAAAGCGAATTCGAGGTGCTTCTTTAGGACTACACCCTGTTTGAGTCATTATTTATTTAAGGGGTTAAGGGCTACCTGTTTGGGCTGTGGTAATAGTCATGGTTTATAATGTAATGTCTGTGATGCAGACTGCTAACTTGGGCGGGCAAGATGCCAACTCTAGGGTCACACTTCAAATCCAATCGCGATCACGACCCATCATTTAACTCACTGATCATTAAAACGATTCATTAAAACGATTTGATTCCATTGATGCGGTCTCAGCAATTCGGTTTAAACTATTAGGTTAAAGCATTAGTTTCAAGTGGCACACCACAAAACGTTATGACTGTTAGAGTTCGTCTTGCCCCCAGTCCAACTGGAAATTTGCATATTGGCACAGCTAGAACAGGGGTATTTAACTGGCTATTTGCGCGTCATCTGGGTGGAACATTTATCCTCCGCATTGAAGACACGGATTTAGAGCGATCGCGCCCAGAATATACCCAGAATATTCTTGAGGGCTTGAAATGGTTAGGATTGACTTGGGATGAGGGGCCATTTTTTCAGTCAGACCGTCTCGAACTCTATCGTCAGCCGATCCAATCGTTGCTAGACCAAGGCTTAGCCTATCACTGTTACTGCACTTCGGAAGAATTGGACGAAATGCGGGAAGCCCAAAACGCTAGAGGAGAAGCCCCGCGATATGACAACCGCCACCGTCACCTCCCGCCGGAACAACAGGCGGCCTTTGCAGCCGAGGGACGCAAGCCTGTAATTCGCTTCAAAATTGACGATGACCGGGAAATTGTTTGGAAAGACTTGGTGCGAGGAACGGTGGCTTGGCAGGGCAAAGATCTGGGTGGAGACATGGTAATCGCTCGGGCAGCGGCAGGAGGTGAAATCGGTCAGCCGTTGTACAACTTCGTTGTCGTTGTCGATGATATTGACATGGGGATTACTCACATCATTCGGGGGGAAGATCATGTTGGCAATACTCCGAAGCAGATTTTGCTCTATGAAGCCTTAGGAGCAATGATTCCAGAATTTGCCCACACCCCCTTGATCTTGAGTCCTGATGGACGCAAATTGTCCAAACGGGATGGTGTCACTTCAATTTCTGACTTTCAACGCCTGGGTTATATGCCAGAAGCCTTAGGGAACTATATGTCTTTGCTAGGCTGGACTCCCCCAGATTCTACGCAAGAAATCTTTACATTGACTGAGGCAGCTCAGAAGTTCAGTTTTGAGCGGGTAAACAAGGCTGGGGCAAAATTTGACTGGGATAAGCTAGATTGGTTGAATAGTCAGTATATTCATCAACTGCCAGCCCAGCAGCTCACTGATTTGCTGATTCCTTACTGGCAAGAGGCTGGCTATGAATTTGACCCCCAAGGCGATCGCCCGTGGCTAGAGCAGCTTGCTACTTTGCTTGGCCCCAGCCTGGTTCGGCTTAAGGACGCAACTGAAGAGAGTCGATTGTTCTTCAATTCAATCATTCCCTTGGATGAAGAAGCTGAGGCTCAGTTGTCTCAAGATGGAGCCGCAACTGTAATTCAGGCAATCGATGAGAAAGTCAAAGCCAGTCCGACTTTTACCCTAGAGCAGGCCAAGGGCATTGTCAGCGAAGTCACCCAAGAGACTCAGTTGAAAAAAGGATTAATCATGCGATCGCTCAGAGCCACCTTAATGGGATCGATGCATGGCCCAGATCTAATGGAATCTTGGTTGCTATTACATCAGCGGGGATTCGATCAAATTCGCTTTCAAACTGTACTTAATCACTTTACTTAATTACTGATATTCCGGAGACTGAGATCATGACAGACTCTTCCAAGCCAAAAAGAACAGCACCCAAAGGATTTGGAGCTTCTAGTTCCAAGCCCGAACCTGAAACTCCTGAGATTGAAACTCCTGAGGACGGTTCCGCTTTTGAGGTTGAGTTAGATTCTACCCCGACCCAATCTGAGATCCCTCAAACTGAAGCGCCTGCAGTTCAGTTTATACAACCAGACCCCCAGCCTGCTGAGGATGAAGCCGCTCAACCCTGGGAGGAACAGGTTCAGGCTGTTGCTCTCCAACTTGGCGTTGATCATCCAGTTGAGGTTCAATCCCTTGAGTCAGGGGTAGAGTTTTCAACGGTGACTAGAGAAGAACCTGTAGAGGCACTATCCTATGATGCTTACCCTACAGAGATACAATCTGCTGACTTCAGTTCCAAATCTGTAGAATCTGAATCTGTAGAATCTGAATCTGTAGAACCTGAATCTGTAGAACCTGCTCTTGAACTTTCCTCTGTCGTTCCATCAGAATTGAGTGAGTCAAACACAACCCCAACTGCGGAACCCGTGGTTAAATCAGAGCCAAATTCGCCTAAAATAGCTGAACCTGTGCTTAAATCAGAACCGATAGCAGCTAGAGCGCCAGAGCCTATGGCCGAGCCTGCGCTTTCTGCTTCCCCGGTTGTTAATGTTAAAATGGAGCCGCCTATGTCTCTCGAATCTTCTCAGAAAGAGTTGGAAAAAGGATTAGATTCCATTAAGGATGATTTGGAATCAGCGAAGGATGAATTAGAAACCGTCAAGGACAAAGTTGCCAGATTTCTTGCAGATCTCCCGGAAAATGTCGGGAACTTCTTCAATGAGTACCAACGTCCTTTGATTACGGTTGGGCTTCTATTAGCACTCTTAATTACCCTGAGAGTTCTAATTGGTTTAGTGAATGTTCTGAATGGCATTCCTCTGGTGAAGCCGACGTTTCAAGCCATTGGTCTAGGCTATTCAGGTTGGTTCATCTATCGCTATCTACTGCGGTCAGAAACTCGTCAAGAGCTGTCTCAAAAATGGCAGTCTTTCAAGGATGATGTAGTTGGCCAAAGTCAGAGTCTCTAGGATTTAATAGCCCAGTGTATGTATTGCAATAAATCCCCTCGGTTTTCTAGGGGATTTTAAAATAGGAACCCATGACATCAAATAGAGGGAAGTTTAATCGGATAGGAGTTAAGCGGATAGGGCTTAAGCTGGTGATTGTTCTGGGAAGTGTGTTTCTCAGCTCTCTTGCTCTGGCTCAATCTCCTAAGTCAGACCCAATCCCAATGTTTGAAAACGTTACACTTTCACCTAATTTTTCACCGAATCCGTTGACTGTTCGAGGGTTAAGTGGAGGGCCAGTGACTTCAGAGAAAACAGCGGGTCGGGCTAAAACGCCTACAGGCCCCTGCATTGGTTATGTCGATGAAAAACCTGACCACACCCTGGTTCTAACAGGGTTTTTTCAATATCTGAGCCTTCAGGTCAAGAGTAGTGCAGATACGGTCTTGGTCATTCGGGGGCCAGGGGGGAGTTGGTGCAATGATGACTACACTGATATGAATCCAGGAATTGCTGGGCAGTGGCTCTCTGGAACCTATGAAGTTTGGGTGGGTTCCTACAAGTCCAATGACTACCACCCCTACGTGATTAAAATTACGGATATCCCTCAGGCCCAAAACTAGCCCCAGTCCAAAGGTCAATGTTGCTGACTTAGGGCTTTCACAGGTCTAAAGCCTGAGGTAATCCGTTCTGCATCTATTTGTGCTGCCGATCACACGAGTTGAGCTAGGGCTGCTCCTAAGGCTTGAATCCCTTGATCAACCTCTGCTTCGGTGACAATCAATGGCGGCACAAATCGGACAACCTTTGGCCCAGCCGGAACTAGCAGTAACCCTTTTGTCATCGCAACTCCGACAATTTCTGGAGCCGTCAGTTCAGCCTCATCCCTAAGTACCAAGCCATTGATCAAGCCCCAACCTCGAACTTCACTAATCAGGCTTGGGTATTTGCTAGCAAAAGTTTGCAATTGCTGACGCAGTTGTTCTCCTCGCTGTTGGACATTCTGTAACAGGTTCTCTTGTTCCAGAGTTTGGCACACGGCCAAAGCTACGGCACAAGCAAAAGGATTCCCCCCAAAGGTACTGGCGTGATTCCCAGGTTCAAACACATCACAGGATGCCTTGCACAACAACGCCCCGATGGGAATTCCGCCGCCCAAGCCCTTGGCCGAGGTAAAGAGATCAGGTTCAATGCCTAGGTTCTCATAGCCCCAAAGTTGACCACTCCGACCCATGCCCACCTGAACCTCATCCAAAATCAGCAGAATCCCCTTCTCATTGCAGATCTGCCGTACCCGTTGAAAATAGGCCAAATCACCTGGACGAACGCCCCCTTCCCCTTGAAGAGCTTCCAGCATAATTGCAGCCACTTGGCGTTGGTGCTGATCGAGGTCAGCAATTGTGGCTTCAAGGGCATCAATATCGTTGTAGGGAACGTAGGCAAAACCAGGAACGAGGGGACTGAATCCTTTATGATACTTGGGTTGCCCGGTGGCTGTAACCGTTGCTAGGGTTCGTCCATGGAAACTGGCATGGGCTGTTAGAATCACGGGATTCTCAATGCCTAGTTTCTCGTGGGCATATTTGCGAGCCAGCTTAATCGCCCCTTCATTGGCTTCTGCACCGGAATTACAGAAGAACACTTTATCAGCACAGGAATGGGCCGTGAGCCACTTGGCCAGTGCTCCCTGCTCCCGAGTGTAGTAGAGATTAGAGACATGGTGTAGGGTATTGATCTGACGGGTGACAGCTGCAACTAAAGCGGGGTGAGCATGTCCCAAGGTACAGGTTGCAATTCCTGCCACGAAGTCCAAGTAGGGTTTCCCCTCCGTATCCCAGACCCAACATCCGACTCCTCGCTCTAACGCAATTGGAAACCGCGCGTAGGTTGTCATTACAGAGGCGTTGAAGTCATCCTGATCAAAGGGTAGAGACTCAACAGCAGGAACAGGAAGTTTAACCAAGGTTTCTGGACTCACGGGCAATTCCTCAACAACTGATCTAAACGGTTTTGGCCTGAATAATTTCGTTGCCCTTTATCTTAAAGGAAAAATCCAAGTTCGGGGTGTTGAATCTGTGACGTTTCTCAGACATTTCTTAGACATTTCTCAGACGTTCTTCATCTGAGTGAAGCCTGTAGAGTTAGTGCTGTACTTGGAAGTCGCTGTTTCCTAATGCCTTGCCCCTGATCAGATGGCGCGGTTCCACCCTCGTTGTTCCAGAGTTCGGGTAACGTATGAATTCAAAAATAACCCCCGCTTACGCTAACGCACAGCATAAACACGGGGCTTTTCAGCTCACAGCCCACTCCATCTCCTTTCTGAATGTGGAAAGTTCTGAATGGGGAGAATTTTGCCTCCGCTGTGATCAAACTACGACTGTCAATGAACTCTTCCCAGGGAAATTGAACTTACAGATCTCCACCCCGAAAAGCCAGCAAAACTACAACCACAGGGCCAGCAATCACGATCAACGCTAACATGGTGAGCTGAGCAATGAGTTCAAAATTGACATTGCTGAATATATCAGCAAAGTTACTGAGCAAATTAGTAATAAAGTCCATTTTTCCTCCCAAAATATGACCCAAAAGCCCTGGATTTACTCCAGATTACTAGAACCAACAGTAGATCCTACAGGCGATCGCAATGGTTTCTAAGAATTTTCACAAAATGCAACAGAGGGTTGGGCAAGGCTGCGATCACTGGAATTTATGAGCTACGGAATAGCGATAAAATGACTAGCAACTTGCTAAAAACCGGCCCCTAAGCCTGTAACCATGTCCTCAACATCATCGTCCCCAACATCATCCCCGGCTTCACTAGACCGCATTGCTTTTTGGGCATTGTGTCTTGCCCTATTCGTGATTTCTTACAACATTAGTGTCATACCGCCGATTATGCCCTTGCTGGTGCGGGACTTGGACTCAAGCATGGGCTATATTCAGATTGTCATTGTCTTGTTTTCTTTGGTGACGGCCTCTTTTTCGCCAACCTGTGAAAACCTCTGTCGCTTCTACGGTCGGGAACAGGTATTTTTGACTGGATTAGTCTTTTATGGCTTAGGAATTCTCTGGACAGCGATGAGTTCGACAATTGGCGTGCTGGTTGTTGGTTTTTCATTCCTGACTGGATTGGCTGCGACCCCTTTGGTGAGCGAACCCTGGGCGATCATGGATCTGGCCTATGAGGGGAAAGCAGAAAAACGAGCGACTCTGGCCCTGATTTTGTTCTCTACCTGTGGTGGATTGGCTGGATCAATTCTAGGAGGGTTTATTGCTTCTAAGGTGGGTTGGCGTTGGGCGTTTATGCCTTCTTTATTAATCCTAGTCTTTGTGGCGGTTGGGGCAAGAAAGTTGCCGCCTAGTCCAGTCGTTCGTACAGATCCGATTGATTGGATTGGTGGATTGTTGTCTTTGCTTGGATTGGGGTCAATTCTTATGGGGATTAGTCTGGCTGGAGAATATGGCTGGTGGTTCCCCAAAGAAGTTTTTGAGATCGCTGGGGTGGTGATTCCGCCGTTTGCAATCTCGATTGTGCCAACCCTGATTGCGGTGGGAATTGTTTGTTTGGGTCTACTCCTGTTTTGGCAACGACAACAGGTGACTCAAGCTGGAGTGCCTCTAGTCCGAGTGGGATTGTTGCGGCGGCGAACATTTATATTAGGTTTGGGGGTCGCGATGTTACATACCTTAATCACCACCGGCGTGCAGTTTAATCTCTATCAATTCTTGCCTGCCATGCTTCCTCTGAACCCGTTTCAGACTGCCATTGCGATTTTACCCTACAACTTAACTCTGGTGGTTGTTTTAATTGTCCTGCTTCTGGTTTTAAAGATCGATGATCAGATCCCGCCGAAGTACAACATTTATCTGGGGCTATCCTTGTTGATCATAGGACTAGGGTTACTCCGCCGAGCCATTGATGGAGACTTGGCAGCAACTCATTTGATTCCAGGCTTGGTAACCATGGGGATTGGGTCAGCTTTTTTCCTGGCTTATATTGGCCCTCTAACTTATTCAGCCGCTACCCGGCAAGAAAAACCTGAAGGGACAGGAATTTATAGCCCGATGCAGCGGTTGGCGAGTTCTCTGGGGCGAGGCATTTTAGGAACACTGCTGATCTCTTTCACTTCCAAGGGGATTGTGGATCGGGTTCTAGCTGTTTTAGGCCAAGAATTTTCTCCGACTCAGCGCCAAGAGGCTATTATTCATTTGGAACGGATCATTCAGACGTATTCCGAAGAAGCAAGACGGGCCGAATTTGCGAATCTGCCTGACAAGGTACAGCCTGCTTTAGAAAATATTATTCAGACTTCAGCAGTGGATGGAATTCATGGTTCTCTGTTTGTAGCCTTAAGTTTCGCTATAATTTGTTTTCTAATTGCCACATTTCTGCCAAAGTATATTAGACAGAAATAGCTCATCACTCCGCCTAAGAGCTTACATCACTAGAAATCAGTTCACCAGGGAGATGAATGATGCCTGAACCGGTTGCAAATACGTTGTTTGATCTCATTAGGGGTGCCTTTGCCCTCAATTCAGAAGCCTTCCAACAGATTGCTGACTTGCCGAATGTAGTATCTGCACTTGTTGTTGTGTTACTGGCAGAAATCTCCCTGGGAATAGGCGAAAGCATTGTCCTGTTTATTAACCGAGTCAAACCAGGTCGTTTTATTCTCAGCTTATTTGTGAATGCGGTGCTATTCACTCTGGGTTTTTTGTTTCTGGTGTTCAGTACTTGGTTGATTTGTCAGTTGCCCTGGTCAGTGAAGGTATCTTTCTCAGATTTGGTGAAAGAGTTTGGGTTTAGTTATGCGCCGTTACTATTTGGTTTTTTAGGGGCTCTGCCCTATTTGGGGGTGCCAATCTTGAACCTGCTCTCGATCTGGCGACTGTTGGCCATGGTAGTTGGATTTGCTACGCTTGCTGGGGTTGGAGCAGAAACGGCCTTTGGCTATGTAGTCATTGGTTGGATTGCCCTGCAAGTATTTGAAAAAACCTTAGGGCAACCCATTGTTCGCTTGTTCAAACAAATCTCAGATCGGGCGGCTGGCGTAAAATTGGATCGAGGTCGAGCCGGATTACGAAACCGGGTGCAATCTGACCTTTGGGATGTCTCAACCCCGATGCAGAAGGGTGACCCAATGCATCAGGGTGATCGGACGACGTTGCTAGAGGTTGAACAGTTGATTCGATCTGCGAATCGGTCTCACCCTGAGGCCGCTCAAGCCGTTGCTCAAAGCATTCAGAATATAACCCAACTTGAGGGAACGGGTTCTAAACCCTCTAAACCAACCCGAAAGCCACAAAATTACGTCATTCAAACAGTAGACACAAATGATCCAGTCGTTCAGCTCAATCAAAGCACTCGCAACATTCCTCACCTGATTAAGCTGGCTCTATCTCTGCTGGCGATGGCAATTCTGTTCATGGTAATTGCCATTCTCCTAAAACCCATTCGGAATAATTTGTTTGGCTGGCTTGAGAACTTGCCTGGGATTTTGTTACTAGTTTTTAACCTGGTTTGGATTGGGGTGGTCGCGATTGTATTTGCGGGACTCTTGGCTCCTCTAGAAACCTTGGGTTGGTGGGCGGGTTGGTACGGGGATGGAGTCAATACCTTGGGGACAGGGATTGGGTTGCAAAGTCAATCTTTAGGACAAGCAACTGCTGATGCTGATGACGCTTCAGAGGTCAGTCATTACATTGTCTACCTGGATGGTATTGGTCAATCGGGAGAAACTTACACCCCTGATGTAGAGGAATTCTTAGACGCATTACAAGTTTCTCTGCCGCCAGATACAAAACTGATCCAGGGGTTGATGATGTATTCCGTCCTGAACAAACCCCTTAATGAAGACCGTCCCCTCGCCTTTTTCTGGCGATTAGCGGACAAGATGCGGCTTGCCAATCCTGCGGCGTTGCTGGGAGTTCTGCTCAACCTACGAAACGTTTTAATTGTGGCGGTTTCGGCGGACAAACGTTATGGCCCGATCTACAACCAAGGGATTGCCCAAGTGCTCTACGACGGTTTAATTCAAGAGGGATATCAGCCGGGAAGTGGAACATCGATTACCCTGATTGGCTACAGTGGCGGCGGAGAAATGTCAGTGGCCGCTGCACCCTACTTGAGGCGGGCCATGGGAACAGCGATTGAGGTGATTTCCCTGGGGGGAGTCATGAGCGCCAACAATAACTTCCTGAAGTTAGAACATCTCTATCATTTAGTGGGAGACCAGGACACGGTAGAACAGATCGGCCCGATTATATTTCCAGGGCGCTGGAAGGTATTTCCCTTGTCTTACTGGAATCGGGCGAAACGCAAAGGCAAAATTACGATTTTTTCTCTGGGCCCTGTGGGACACCAAGTTCCGGGGGGAATGCTAGATCCCAATGCATTCCTCCTGGACGGTCGCAGCAACTTGCAACAAACCATTGAGGTGATTCTAGCAATCCTACAGGGGGAAGCCTTAGTGACTGAGGACTCTATCCCTCGGAAACCCAGCAATTACTCCCGATATAAACAGGCAGAATTTACCCATCCAGAGTTCTACCCGATTGATCAAACTGTTGATTTGAACTGGTATCAGCCCATTGGCAACTGGATGGGTCGGTTGATTTTGCCCAAACCAGAAGAACGCCAAAAACTGCGGGGGATCTGGATTGAAGTTCACTACGCTCCTGTTGCTTACCAGAATCTAGTTGGGCAAGTGGTAAAACTGGGATGGATTAATGAGCCTTGGATTAAAAAATTAGTGACGGCTGTCACCAAAGACATTCACTTTAGCGCGGATGCAGAATTTAGCAGTAAGTATGGTGGCTTAGTGCATCCCGATCGTTTGAACCACTGGCGACGGGTTGGGCCTTTAGAGTCCTTGGCAGGATCGCGTCCGATGGATGACTTGATCGTGATGTTGCTGGGGGAGGTGATTGTAGAATATACAGCCGCTGTGCTTCAAGGCAGTCCGGCAACGCCGACCCTCCGAATTGCTAGCCAACCGATGGAAATTTCAGGACGGTACTACAGCGTTGTGCAGTTTATCGAACCCACGGGAACTGAACAATTCCGGGTGCGCCACTTCAACAAAGCGTCCCGTCAGTTCGATGGCTTGGAAGAGGTTGTGATGATGCCCCAGGTCATGGCTGATGAGAATGGGTGTTTTCCTTCCACAAGTCGTGACCTGGAGAAAGGGGCCTTAAATGAGCAGGGCTGGTACATCTATGGCGCTAAAAATCAGACGGGGCAATTTGTGGTTCAGTCCCTAGCTCCTCGAGATCTTTTCACCGTCCATCCTCAAGAAATTGTGTTTGGTGGCAAGCAAGGGTATAGCTATATTCGTAATCAAGCTTGGTCAAATATTGTTGCCCAGAAAGGCAAGATCAGTTCTGTCTTGATTAGCCCCCAAGAGGTCGGGATTCAAGCTGCGATTGACCAATGGCAAGTTGGCGATCGTGCCCTCGTACTTCACACTTACGGCGGCATTGGCGGTAACAAAAGAGAACCTGCTGCTGCCACACCGATTTTCTTTGGACATTTTGCCTATGGGTTGGCAGAGG
Source organism: Microcoleaceae cyanobacterium (assembly GCA_051652765.1). Classification (GTDB taxonomy): domain Bacteria; phylum Cyanobacteriota; class Cyanobacteriia; order Cyanobacteriales; family Microcoleaceae; genus JBHJGO01. Next base: position 100,074 of record JBOFUV010000097.1, read on the forward strand.
TTGTTCAGGAACCTCTGACGGATGAACTGCGGTTTGAGATCCGTTACTATCAGATTTACACCCACAACACCGATGGTTTGGTTGCAGGGGTGCTGCACTGGTCGAGGTATCTAGGCGATCGCCAGTTTGGCTGGGTTGGGGTGCGGCCAACCTGTGACTTACTGGTCAAGTTAGATATCTTTACAGAGAATTATGATCTGAATGGCCAGAAAGTCTCACCGCTCAATTCCATGCTGCGGCAATTGCAAGTCATGACTGCTCGTTACCGAATTGGGGATGGAACGGGGGGAACCTATGTTGGACCAGCTAATAACTGTTCCCAAGATTCTAACCGAGCATTATTTGCCAGTATTCAATCGATGCGGCAGTCTTTTAAGGACAATCCCCAAGCTGCCCAAGCTCTGTTCAATTCAGGGACTAGCCAAGAACAACGATTAACGCAGTTGTATCAGTTGGGTAAGGACTTGGAGTCCAAACTCCAAGCCTTCGGCGGCCCTCGTTCAGACTGGGAGGAGAATGAGTATAACCTAGGCAGTACGTTGGAGGATCAACCCTTGCGGAACCTCTGGGCTGGGCTGGGCAGTTGGCGGACGATGTTGCCTCGATTGGCGAGCGAAACCATTGTTGAAATTTTTCTCCAGTATGGGGCAACGGTTTGGGTACTCCGAACCAATCAAATTGGCGGCCATGATCCTGATATTGAACCTATTGCCCTGACCCGGATCTGACAGGGTGTTGGATTGGGTGTTTCCTGAGACAGCAGCCCTTCTGAACATTACTCACCTTACTGCCAATCGCCCTGAATGGTAAACGCTAGCTTTCTCAAGCTCAGGAATCGCAGCCCGTAAAGACTCTGCTATCCCTTGCTGAAAGTGTTCAAGTCTCTGGTTGAAGCTGGCATTGGCTGCGTTCTGGGGGAACCGTTGGGCCAGGAGGTTGGGCTGAGCGGGAATGGCAAGGCGAGGGAGTGTGGCGAGAAAAGCTGTCAGTGCTAAGGTGCAAAGTTTCAGCTTGGTGCGGTTGTTTGCCATGATTCCGATTCGTTCAGTTAAGCCAATAGCGTTCCTCCGAAATCGGGAGGAACATCCTGCCAACGACCCTGACCAACTGCCCGAATTGCATCTTTGAGGATCACGTCTCCGGTATACAAGGCCCGACCAACAATAACTCCCGTGACCCCCAGGGGTTCCAGGGAGAGAAGACTCAGCAAATCTGTGATTGAACTCACGCCCCCTGAGGCGATCACAGGAATCGCAACGACTTCTGCTAATTCCCGTAGAGCGGCCTTGTTTGGCCCCTGAAGGGTTCCATCTCGATGAATATCGGTGTAGATGATCGCGGCTGCACCTAGCTGAGCCATTTGATGGGCCAAATCCGTTGCCAGCACTTCTGACGTTTCCAGCCAACCCCGAGTAGCCACTTTGCCGTTGCGAGCATCAATTCCCGCAACAATCTGTCCAGGAAACTCTTGGGCTAATTGTGCCAGGAGTTGAGGGTTTTCAACGGCAACGGTTCCCAAAATCACCTGGTTCACCCCCAAACCCAGCAGGGCTGCGACTGAGTCTCGATTTCGTAATCCTCCTCCCACTTGAACCGGAATCTCAATTGCATTCACAATCGCCTCAATGACGGGATAGTTTGTCGGTTGACCTGTTTTTGCCCCATCTAAATCGACGAGGTGTAACCGAGTTGCTCCCTGGTCGATCCATTGACTAGCGACTGAAACGGGATCTTCATTAAAGGTTTGGGATTGAGTGTAGTCCCCCTGATAGAGGCGGACACATTTGCCATCCAGTAAGTCAATCGCAGGAATAACGTTCATCTGTTAAGTAGATAGGTTCAAGTCAATTAAATATGGTATTCCTTGCAGACCTCCAAGGTGTTGTCGCCCTTCTGGCAAGTGATAACAGGAGGTCTGCGTTTAATTCTTCTGCGTTTAATTCTTCTGCGTTTAATTCTATTGAGACACTCTTCTAATCATCCTAAGCATTTTGGGGAACTTTGTTGAGGCGACGGAGGCTGAGAACGTCACTGATATTTCTGATCTGAGTGCAGGTTCGCTCAAATTGAGAGCGGTTGCAAATTTCAACCCCGAGTTCAATAATGGCCGGAGCGCCTCGGAACGTTTTGACCTGAGCGCTACAGACATTCACGTTATTGTCCTTGAGGCGAGATAAAACATCATTCAGTATCCCTACCCGATCCAGAACTTCAATTTGAATCTTAACAAAATAGGTTTGGGGGCGGCCTTCCTGTGGAGAGACTGGATTCCAACTGAGAGGAACCAAGTGGTCACCAGAAGCCTTATCCACATTCTGACACCCGAGGCGATGAATCGAAATCCCTCGACTACAGGTGACTACTCCAATAATCGATTCCCCAGGAATTGGGTTACAACACCCAGCAATGTGGTGCATCAATCCCTCTACCCCCATGATCGGCGAGTGGCTCTTCTTGGTAGATGAAACAGCACAGGAGTTTACTGACCCAACAGTTGCCAGATACAGTTCACTGTCAAAGGTCTGGGGCTGAGGAACTTCCCGAATCTGAGAGGAATCCTTGACGGCATCTCGCAACCGATTGACGACATGGTTCAAGGTCACTTCTCCATAGCCTAGAGCGGCAAGCAGATCTTCTCCCGTGTGATAGTTGCAGCGTTGAGCGGCAGTTTGCATCGCATCAGACTTGAGCAAAGATTCAAACCCGCTTTTGCCCATTTCCTTCTCTAGCATTTCTCGCCCTCTGGCTAGATTTTCATCCCGGTGCGATCGCTTATACCATTGGCGAATTCTGTTTTTGGCGGCGCTGGTTTTGACAAAGTTCAACCAATCCAAACTCGGGTGGCTGTTCTTCTGAGTCAGAATCTCAACAATATCTCCATTCTTCAGGGGAGTATCCAGGGGCACAATGCGATCATTGACCTTGGCTCCCCTGCAATGATTGCCAATTTCAGTATGAACTCGATAGGCAAAATCAACTGGGGTTGATGCATGGTTCAGGGCAATCACATCCCCTTCCGGGGTAAACGCATAGACATCTTCAGCAAATAAATTATCTTTAATACTTTCTAAATATTCCTTGGCATCTTTCAGATCATTTTGCCATTCCAACAGTTGCCGTAACCAGGTAAACTTTTCATCTCCCTGGTTCATTTTGAATCCAGATCCGCCAGTTTCTTTATACTTCCAATGGGCAGCAATCCCATACTCTGCAATATGGTGCATTGCAACCGTGCGGATCTGAACTTCTACCGGGCGACCTGCGTTGCCAATGACGCAAGTATGTAACGATTGATAACGGTTTGGTTTGGGCAAACCAATATAATCTTTAAACCGACCTGGAATCGGTCGAAAAGCGTCATGAACAATGGCCAGAGAGCGATAACATTCTTCGTTTGTTTCAACAATCAGTCGCAGGGCAGCAATGTCATAGATTTCATGAAACTGTTTTTGATGCTGCTGCATTTTGCGATAGATTCCATATAAATGTTTGGGACGACCCGTGACTTCAAAGCATCTAATTCCTGATTTTTCTAGCCGACTCCGAAGTAGTTCTGCGGCCTTAGCTAGATTTTCTTCTCGGATTGCCCGCTTGTCTGAAACCAGAGTTCGGATTTCTTTATAAGCCTCTGGTTCTAAATATTTAAAGGCTAAATCTTCTAGCTCCCACTTGAATTGACCAATCCCTAAACGATGGGCTAGGGGCGCAAAAATTTCGCGGGTTTCCAGGGCAATACCGCGACGCTTTTCATCGGGGAGAAATTCAAGGGTTCTCATGTTGTGTAAGCGGTCAGCCAACTTAACAACAATCACCCGAATATCCTTCGCCATTGCCAAAAACATCCGCCGAAAATTTTCTGCTAGGCGTTCTGTTTTACTCGAAAAATTAAATTTAGAAAGTTTAGTAACAGCTTCAACTAAATATCTAATTTCTGACCCAAAAAGTTGCTCTAATTCTTCAGGGGTAACCTCCGTATCTTCAATCACATCATGCAGCAATCCTGCGGCAATTGTGACGCTGTCACTACCAAGATGACGAAGCAGTCCGGCTACGGCAATCGGATGATTAATGTAGGGTTCTCCAGATTTGCGATTCTGTCCTTGATGAAGCTGATACGCAAATTGAAATGCCCGAACCACCAAGTCATCATTATTCAAGTCAGAAGAGTCTTTGGCGATATCATCTGTTCCTTGGAATGGCGTGAGTTGTTGACCCAACCAATCCGGAATCTCACAGTTGTAGGAAGCTGAAGAGACAGGAGTTGAAGTGGAATAGGAGCTAGGGGAAGTAGAAGCTAATATTTCAGTATTCATAGTAGTTAGCTAGGGTTGATGTTTACAACATTTCGGGCACTTTGAGGAGAATTTTTGACAATTATCCAATGTTCTCAAGACTGACTTGAGGGGTTTAACATTCTATCCATTCAAAGCAACCTTGCGCTTAGCTTTTGGATCGCAAAAGTTAAGATGGCTATTGAGCACCTTCTCAAACAATAGGTACAACAATTCCACCTAACTCTATGATGAGTACAGATACTTTATCCCCGACGATGAGGAAGGGTCGTGCTCACACCTGTAACCAGGTGAACTCATCAGAAGTGCTGCAATGTAGTCTCTAGCACACAGAGACTAACCTTACGGAAATTAGCTCATGAAAGCTGATTTCCAGATTGAAAAGCCTAGAAGTTGGGCTAGGCTCAATCAAATTGAACGATAGTTAAACAACAATTATCGCTCTTCTTCGTGACTCAACCTAACTTATTTAAGGCATCTTCTTCGCTGATTGATCACTTAATTGATCGCTAACGGTTGCTCTGCCTGAATCACCCACTACTACCCCCACTGAATCAAGGCTCGATTCGCTCTTAAGGCCATTTGCTGACCCGATCAAAAACTACAGTCTCTTCTGCACAGACATGATATCCAAGAGGGCAATCACCCTGCAAGTATGAAACTCTCTCCAAACCCGTCCCGGTCAGACAATCAGTCACGACAAAGACAATCGCTAGAATTCCCCTGACTTCAAAATCGTGTAGCCTTAAGATTCCCTTAATAAACGTAGTATATCTTAAAATCTTTAACAATATGTTACCAAATCGGATAGGATAAAAGTTTTACAGTTCCTATTAGAACTTGCTGCAAGGAGATGCCGATCATGGCTCGAATGTATTATGATGCCGATGCTAACCTAGACCTTTTGGCAGGAAAGACCCTAGCCATTATTGGGTATGGGTCTCAGGGACACGCCCATGCCCTTAACTTGCGGGACAGTGGAATGAACGTGATCGTTGGGCTGTATCCCGGCAGTAAGTCAGCGGTCAAGGCGAAGGATGAAGGATTAACGGTTTATTCCGTCAGCGAAGCTGCAGAAAAAGCTGATTTGATGATGATTCTATTGCCCGACGAAGCCCAGAAAACCGTTTACAAGCAAGAAATTGAACCCCATCTGCGCGAGGGGAAAGTTCTGGCTTTCGCCCATGGATTCAATGTTCACTTTGGTCAAGTTGTTCCTCCCAGCCATGTCGATGTGATTATGGTTGCTCCCAAGGGGCCAGGTCATCTGGTGCGCCGCACTTATCAGGAAGGTCAGGGAGTTCCTTGTCTGTTTGCAGTGTTTCAGGATGCATCAGGTCAAGCTCGCGATCGCGCCATGGCTTATGCCAAAGGCATCGGCGGCACACGGGGCGGTATTCTTCAGACGACCTTCCGAGAAGAAACTGAAACCGATTTATTTGGCGAACAGGTTGTGCTCTGTGGCGGCTTGAGTGAACTGATTAAAGCGGGGTTTGAAACCCTGGTTGAAGCAGGATATCAGCCAGAACTTGCCTATTTCGAGTGTCTGCATGAGGTCAAGCTGATTGTTGACCTTGTCGTTGAAGGCGGTTTGGCGAAGATGCGAGACAGTATCTCCAACACCGCAGAGTATGGAGACTACACCCGTGGCCCTCGAATTATTACGGATCAGACTCGGGCTGAGATGCGGAAGATTTTACGGGAAATTCAAAGTGGTCAATTTGCCCGTGAATTTGTCTTAGAGAACCAATCCGGCAAACCTGGGTTCACTGCCATGCGTCGCCAAGAAGCTGAACACCCGATTGAAGTTGTTGGTCAAGATCTGCGGGCCATGTTTAGCTGGCTGAAGAAAAACGGTTAGTGACGGGTTTAACTTGATCTGCCAATCTGCATTCAAGTTTCGCAGGTTCAACCTGCGAAACTTGAGTACTGACTCTTAAAAATTGCAGAGGTACGTCAGTCTAGGGGTTATGTTGGTTTGTGTCAGGCTAGCGAGGCCCAACATTCTCAAGTAGCTATCAGGTTTTACTGTCATCACCGCTTTATTGTCCTAGCTGCTTTAGTTCTTCCTCTCGTTGCTCATTGGTGTCCTTGGGTTGTAACCAACTTGGCCAAAAGCTGCCAAAAAACTCCCGAGTTTTGACACTGACATTCCGGGCAGATTGGGGTAAGAAGCTCCAACTGTCCCCAGAAAGTACAAAGAAGAGCATCCCGAGAACAATGAGCATACTTAGCAAGCCTCTAATCGGTTTTTTCATTGCTCGTTTAGGAAGATGAATTTGTGCAGACTGTTTCTGTGCTCTATTGTATGCAACATCATCTGCTTTGTAAGAGCCTTGATCAACTTCAGTATAGGAACTAAGTTTAGGGCTAAAATCGTGATAGGCTGACGTATCTTGAATTTTCTCGTCCAAGCCTTTAATCTGGACTGCTTGAAAGCCACAGGCACTTCCCTCGATAACTTTACCTGACACACTCAACTCACCTGCTAACTACAGCACAACCAAAATTCCGATGGCACAAACCCTCCTGTTTAATGCACTGCGACAAGCAACCGACGAAGAAATGGCCCGAGACCCTTCCGTCTTTGTTTTGGGAGAAGATGTAGGGCACTACGGCGGTTCGTATAAAGTCACTAAGGATCTCCATCAAAAATATGGCGACCTGCGGGTTCTAGATACTCCAATTGCTGAAAATAGTTTTACAGGGTTAGCGGTTGGCGCAGCAATGACGGGGTTACGTCCGATTATTGAAGGCATGAACATGGGATTTTTGTTACTCGCCTTCAATCAAATTGCCAATAATGCTGGAATGCTGAGATATACTTCCGGGGGGAACTTCACAATGCCCCTAGTGATTCGTGGCCCTGGGGGAGTCGGAAGGCAGTTAGGAGCTGAACACTCTCAGCGACTAGAGGCTTATTTTCAAGGAGTTCCAGGTCTGAAAATTGTGGCTTGTTCCACCCCATACAATGCCAAAGGATTGTTGAAAGCTGCCATTCGGGACAATAATCCCGTCTTGTTTTTTGAGCATGTCCTGCTCTACAACTTGAAAGACGATTTGCCAGAGGAAGAATACGTTCTTCCTCTTGACAAGGCTGAGATAGTACGTTCAGGCAAGGATGTGACGATCCTGACGTATTCCCGGATGAGACATCATGTGGTTCAAGCTGTACCCAATCTGGTGAAGCAAGGATACGACCCCGAAGTCATTGATTTGATTTCTTTGAAGCCTCTGGACTTGGAAACGATTGGAGAGTCGATTCGCAAAACCCATCGTGTTGTTGTCGTTGAGGAGTGTATGAAAACGGGAGGGATTGGGGCAGAAATTGTCGCCTCTATCACCGAGCGTTTCTTTGATGAACTCGATGCCCCCGTTCTGCGGCTTGCATCTCAAGATATTCCTACCCCCTACAATGGATCATTAGAACGGTTAACAATTGTCCAGCCCGAACAGATTGTTGAAGCCGTCCAGAAACTGATGACCCGTCAACTTTAGTCTCCAATTTAGTCTGCGTTCAGTATTCAGTTCAGTCTCAAGTCTAGAACTCAAGTCTAGAACTAAAGTTTAGAACTCAAGTTTAGAACTACAAATGTTGATCCATGCGAAAACAGCGTGAACTGCTTATTCTAATTCTGGTGGTCGTTTTGGCCTCAATCCTGATCTTGGTGAAGATTCCCATGCGGTTGGGATTGGATTTACAAGGGGGTTCCCAACTTACCATCCAACTTAAACCGTCCAAGGAAGTACCTACCATTGACCCGCAAACCTTAGAGTCAGTGCAGCAGGTGGTTGAAAAACGGGTAAATGGATTGGGAGTGTCTGAAGCTGTAGTTCAAACGGTAGGCGAGGATCAAATCTTGGTACAACTCCCTGGAGTAAGCGACCCAGAGCAGGCTGAACGAGTACTAGGGGGCACTGCTCAACTCGATTTTCGCGAACAGAGGCCAGAGACAACAGCAGAAGAATTACGGGCGCAAGTGCAAGCCAAATTCTTTACACAGATGCAATTGGAACAGGAACAGCAGGTCGGTGACTCAGAAGCCGTTGCCAAGTCCCTAACCTCTCTAGAACAAGCCAAGACAGATATTGCGGCGCTCTACAAAGAGCCCACGATTCGGGGTCAAGAGTTGAAATTCGCCCAAGCTGAACCTACTGGAGGAGACAACTGGAATGTGGCGCTCCAGTTTAACCCCCAAGGGGGAGAGAAATTTGCCGAGTTAACCAAGAGCTTGGCTGGAACAGGGCGTACCATTGGCATTTTTCTAGACAATGACTTGATCAGTTATCCCGTGGTTGGAGTTGAATTTGCTGAGACGGGGATCGCTGGGGGAAATGCTGTGATTACTGGGAGCTTTACCGTCGATGAAGCCAATGATCTAGCAGTGCAACTGCGAGGCGGGGCGTTGCCTGTGCCTGTGGAAATTGTTGAAAACCGTACTGTTGGAGCAACCCTGGGGCGAGACAGTATTCAACGCAGTGTTTATGCAGGGCTGGCTGGACTGATTTTGGTGTTGATTTTTATGGTACTTTATTATCGGCTTCCAGGGATTATTGCGGACATTGCCTTGATTATTTATTCCCTGTTGTCCCTGGCGGTATTTAATTTACTGGGAGTGACTCTGACCTTGCCAGGGATTGCTGGATTTATTCTCAGTATTGGCATGGCAGTCGATGCTAATGTACTGATTTTTGAACGGACGCGGGAGGAACTGCAGGCAGGAAAAACCCTGTATCGTTCTGTCGAGTCTGGATTTTATCGAGCATTCAGCAGTATTCTAGATGGCAATGTTACAACGGTTATTGCCTGTATTGCTCTGTTCTGGCTGGGAACAGGATTAGTTAAGGGATTTGCCTTGACCTTGGGCCTAGGAGTTGTGGTCAGCATGTTTACGGCCCTCACCTGTAGTCGAACTCTTTTATTCACGGCGATCGGTATTCCAGAGCTGCGTAAGCCAGAATTCTTTTGCCCAAATTTAAAGCCGGACTTGAAGAAGGCTACTTCTAGCTAATGCCTTGTCAATACTTTGTTGATTCCTACTGTTGATCTAATCTGTTGACCTATGAAGTTAAGTGTAAATAAGCAGCGATCGCTCTGGTGGGCAATTTCAGGGGCTGTCATCTTGGCAGGTTTAATCGGGATGGGGGTTTCCTGGACTCGGCCTGATATCAAAGCACCGCTGCGCCCTGGGCTTGACTTCATTGGCGGAACGCGGTTGCAACTTGAACTCGATTGCAGCCAGCCCAACAACTGTGATGGCCCCATCGATCTCACCCAAGTTCGAGACGTTTTGAGCAGCCAAGGGCTCGCCAATAGCTCAGTTCAGCTCCTGGATAAAGACCCCCGCAAGCGAGATCGGCAGATTGTTTCCATCCGAGCCAAAAGTTTGACGGTTGATGAGCGTACCCAACTTCAAAAGGCCCTGGGTGAATCGATTGGAGCCTTTGACTCCGCCGCAACTCAGATTGATACAGTTGGGCCAACCCTGGGTCGCCAGATTTTCAATGATGGACTGAAGGCGTTATTTCTCTCGTTTGCGGGGATTACTTTGTATCTCACCGTTCGCTTCCAGTTCGACTATGCCGTTTTTGCCTTTGTTGCATTGTTTCATGATGTGTTAGTCACAGTGGGTGTTTTTGCGATTCTGGGGTTGGTGCTGGGGGTCGAGGTCGATAGCTTGTTTCTGGTGGCGCTATTGACGATTATTGGGTTCTCCGTTAACGATACAGTCGTGATCTACGACCGCATTCGAGAGATCATCGCCAGAAATCCGGAGATGCCCATTGCTGAAGCCGTGGATAATGCCGTCAACCAAACCTTGACGCGCTCTATCAATACTAGCCTGACGACAATGCTGCCCCTGATTGGGATTTTCATCTTTGGGGGTGAGACGCTCAAATATCTAGCCCTAGCGTTAATCGTCGGGTTTATTGCTGGAGCTTACTCTAGCATTTTTATTGCCAGTACCCTCCTCACCTTGTGGCGTGAGCAGCGACCGCCAAAGCTCATACCGATAACTCCAGAGTCTTCCCCAACGCCTGAGGGTCAAGACTAATCACCCGTGACTCAGTCATGAATTCTGAACCTGTTCCCAAAGATCCCCAATTTCAAGCCCAAGTTCAGAGACTTCATCGACTGATCATTTGGGGACGCTGGCTGGTAATCCTGCTCTTGTGGTTGACAGTCGCCCCCCTCAGCTTGTGGGCAATTCGTTCTGAGATCGAACTTTGGCTTGAGTATTTTACTTGGACAGCAGTTCGTTATGCGATCGCTCACAATCCTTGGCCTTCAGTGGGTTTAAGTCTATGTATCGGTCTGACGGCGGGCTCTTTGGTCTGGCAAAGTCGAAATATTCTACGAGGATTTCCCCAAGCTTATCAAACTCGTCTTGAACAGTACATTGTAAAAATTCGCAAACAAGGGCCCAGTCACCCTCTGTGGAAATGGGTGATTGGAGGCTAAGCTAGAAAAATGCAGGAAACAATTTCAGGGTGCAGATAAACTCGTGGTCTCTTAAACTCTTAGTCTCTTGGATAAACTTTCAGGGGCTAGCCAGCTTTCCTGCTGCTATGGTGTTTGTTAGGTTAACCTGATGCAACTTTACTTATGCCAGTTCTTGAACCTCAAGACCGTTTTGAATCCAGCGCGCCGATTCAGGGTGACTATTTTCTTGTCTGTGGTTTAGGAGATTTTGGGCAATATTGTGTGATGGCCCTGGGAGAATTTGGTGTTCCCATCAAAGGAATCAACTTAAACCCAGTAGAGCAGTGGGAAATCTCGAATCTACCAGACTTATTAGATGAGTTAATTATTGGGGACTGTCGCAGAATCTCAGTCTTAGAACAGGCTCAAATTCAGCGCTGTCGGGCAGCGTTACTGGTTGCCTCCGACGAACGAGTGAATACGGAAACTGCCCTAGCCATTCGGAGGCTAAATCCCAATACCCGGTTGGTGAGCCGTTCATCAAAAGAAAATCTGAATCAACTGTTGAGTCAGCAATTAGGAAATTTTGTTGCCTTTGAACCCACGCAACTTCCCGCTGCAGCTTTTGCACTTGCGGCCCTAGGGAGTGAAATTTTAGGATTTTTTAAACTTGAGGGTCAACAGGTGCATGTGATCCAGCGTCAACTTCAGCCCGATGATCCTTGGTGTCAGCGCTCCTCGTTGCAAGACTTAAATAGTCGTACCCGTCGAATTCTTTGCCATATTCTACAGGAAACACCAATCTCTCCGACGATCCACGGCTGGGAACCGACAAACCGTCCTCAACCAGGGGATATTGTCACCTATCTAGAAATCCCTGGTCGCTATACCACTGAATCTCTGCAAGGCTCTCCCGCTCCGCGACAACAAACTAGAAGTTGGCAACGTTGGGTCGGAGCTTTGCGCTGGAGCAACTTGAAAGAACAACTGTTGGGATTCTGGAAAATGGGGGAAGAGCGGCCTCTCCGACGAGCCGCCGTGGTTTATGGTGCGATTGTCATTTTACTGCTGTGGATTGGAACAATCCTCTTCCACGGCTTTTATACTGAGTCTACTTTTCCGAGTGCGTTCTATGGTGTTGTCATCCTGCTGTTAGGGGGCTATGGGGATCTGTTTGGCGAATTTGAACCCTCTGGTCTAACTCCTGGCTGGTTAAAGTTCATTGCCCTGGGATTTACCTTGGCTGGCACAGCTTTAGTTGGGGTGCTTTATGCCTTATTAACAGAAGCACTGCTCAGATCTCGCTTCCAATTTATTCCCCGACGACCCCCAATTCCCTCGGCCAATCATTCTATCGTTGTGGGGTTGGGGCGGGTAGGCCAACAGGTTGCTGTACTCCTGCAAGAGTTCAAGCAGTCCGTAGTGGGAGTGTCAGCCAATCAACAACTGGATCAAACCTTACTGCCTTCCATGCCCCTGGTGGTTACCAATATTATTGAAGCCCTGAATCAAGTTAATCTGCCAACGGCCAAGAGCGTTGTTGTACTTACCGATGACGACATGCTCAACTTTGAGATTGGACTAATGGCTCGGGCCGCCAATCCTCGGTGCACCTTGGTGATCCGAACCACGGATCAAGGTCTCAGCGAACGACTCTCCCAACTGCTACCCCACTCCAGTGTTCTCTGTGCCTATGGAGTTGCTGCCGAAGTGTTTGCTGGAGCCGCCTTTGGCGAAAATATTCTCGGTCTTTTCCGCCTAGGCAACCAAACCATTCTGGTGACGGAATATCGGATTGAAGGAGAAGACACCTTAAATGGCTTGCTCCTCGGAGAGGCCGCCTATGGCTATGGAATCATGCCTGTTTTGCATCAGGCTGGATCGAGTCCAGCAAAATTGTTGCCATCTGATGAAGTGCGACTAGAAATAGGAGATCGCCTAGTTGTTCTAGCTACCATTGATGGGTTAAAGGCAACAGAACAGGGTAATATTGCTCAAAAAGCTTGGAAGGTGCAAGTTGAAAAAGCATTAACTTCTGACGCAGCCTTTGAAGGGGCCAATCTAATCGTACGAATCTCAGGATGTTCCTTGAATCTGGCTCGAGACTTGATGAATAATTTGCCTGCAGCCCTCCCCGTGGGCCTATACAAACATCAAGCTTATCTCCTCGTGCAAGAACTCAGGCGTTTACAGGTAATTGCTCGGATTGTAGAAGATAGAACGTCAGGCGAGACTAGTCAAGCTGGCTAAGGCAATTAGGCCAAAGGTGAAAATGATGCCTCCAGAAATCCAGTTAATCCACTGAAGACGGCGATCGCTCAACTGCTCCCGGAGAAGATCAACACTCCCTGTTAGCAGAGACCACCACAAAGCCGAGCCTAAAAATACCCCGAGCACCAAAACTCCTGCATCTGAATAATGATGGGCTGTACTAGCCAAGCCCAATCCCGCAAATACAGCGATAAATGAAAGAATAGTGGTTGGGTTTGTCAGGGTGAGAAGAAATGTAGAGGCATAGGCGCTGGCAATCTGGCTTGAAGTCACAGCCTCCCTTGCAGGCTTTTCTAATCCTGTTTTTACGCCAAGATAGCATAGAAAAACGCCTCCAAGTAATCTGATCCAGAAGCTCTGACCCACGAGAATATTTGAAACCAGGGTCAGCCCAAACCCTGCAACACCCCCGTAGACTGCATCTGCACTAGCAGCCCCTAAACCAGACATCAATCCTGTCATCCGGCCATGGGCGAGAGTCCGACGAATACACAGAACACCAATTGGCCCAACTGGGGCCGCAATTGAGAGACCGATCAACACCCCCTTGATCAAGAAGCCACTCTCCATCTTTCTCTCTCCTTAACTTTTCTGACCTCAATAAAAATGGGCTATGGCAATCATGACTGATTGCTACAGCAGGAGGAAGAGATATTAACCATCATCGTTTGCATTAGCAAAGATTTTAAAGTCCCCAAAAGTCCCCAAAACTGGAGACTTTTAGGCCGAGAGAGCTTGAACAATAGCCGACTCGACTTGTGTACGGTAGCCTTGATCAAGAAGGGTTAATTCAGGGACTTATCCCAATCCAGAACTGGGGTATAAAAGATCAACCTGCAACTTTCAGGAGTTCTACGTCGAAGATCAAGGTTGCATTGGGAGGAATTACGCCTCCAGCGCCTCGTGCGCCGTAGCCTAATTCAGCAGGAATGATTAACTTGCGCCGTCCGCCAACTTGCATTGTAGCAACCCCTTCATCCCAGCCTTGGATCACCTGACCGACTCCAATCTTGAACTGAAAGGGCTGGTTGCGATCGCGAGAGCTATCAAATTTCTTCCCATCTTCCAAGGTTCCTGTATAGTGCACTACAACCGTTTGACCAGATTGTGGGGATGGCCCTTCTCCGACTTGTAGGTCAACATACTGTAAGCCAGAATCCGTCGTTACAATTTTTTCTTCAGAATTTGTCATGGTTTGAGTCAATGTGGTGTTTGCTTGGGCAACAATTTCTCGCCCAAGCAGGGGATTACGGGGGGTTGCCATCGCTTGAGTTTCCACAGCAACGGCTTGCTGAGAAACGGGGTTAGCTGCTTGAGCCGTCGTACTGGATGTCGTGAATTGAGACACAATCAGGACTAAGCTGCAAGCAATCACAACCCCTAAACTGATCAAGATTTCTCGCACGGTACATTCTCCTTTGTTGGCTATCGTTGCGTTTGAACTAGGACTCCTAGCAGTAAAATTTCAGTTAGATCGTCCTAGGCCAACGCCCAACCTTTTCACTTTACCTTGCTCTTGTTCCTATCGCCACTGACGATTTTCTAAATCTCGAAGCTGTCGCTCTAATCGATCTAAGCGACCCCGCAATTCATCCAGTTCTGTTTGACGGGGAACTCCAATATCCTGCATAACATTCCGCATTTGACGCTGCATCAATTCCTCAAAATTTCCCTGTTCAGCTTTAAGCCGCTGGGTCATTTCATCCATGAAGCGAGTCGCATCCTCAGGATTGAGTGTTCCTTCTTTGACCCATTTATCAGTTACTTCTTGTAATTTTTCTGCAACAAGAGAGGTTGTGCCGATTCCCAGCATGAGCAGTTGTTTGAGAAAGTTATTATTATCCATGTTGTTCCTTAGAGTCAGTCGCGATCACCCATCGGTTTAGTGTGAGTCAAAGGTCTTATAAAATGGGTCTAATCTCTATTTTCAGGTATTCTACCCTGATTGTCTCTTCTCGCAACCTCAAAGCTCTAGGGCTCAACAAGTTTTCTGGGACTTGATGAGCTGCTCAAAATATGGACAGAAGTATACTGGCAATCACCAGACCCAGAAGAACAAACCAGACAAGATTTTGTTGAAGCCAGGATTTTAGCATCGGGGCTATTCCCGACTGGGTTGATAAGGTATCTGATAAAGCTGCCTGGGAGGTATCTTGGTAAAGTGTACAGTCTTTCGCAAACGGGCGCTGAGGAAAGTTGCAGGTGTCGTCTTCATGGTAGAGGCAAGTTTCACAGAGGAACGCTTCGCCCGAGGCTCGATGCAGAGGAATGCCGGGATGGCCAAATGCCTTAAGCTGCAATTTGCAGGAGGGGCAAGTGATCGCTTGAGAGGTGACGAACTGCTGACACCGAGGACAATTGGGCATGTTCAACTCAGATATATCTAATTAAATTAAATTAAATTAAAAAGCCAGGAGCTGTCCTTCAGAAAGCGTCCTGGCTATTGATACTGAGCCTAGAGGCTTAACGGATGTATTCTTTCAGAATGCTATTGCGATTGGGATGACGCAATTTGCGAAGCGCTTTTGCTTCAATCTGGCGGATGCGCTCGCGAGTGACGTTAAAAATTTGGCCGATTTCTTCTAGAGTTTTCATTCGACCATCATCCAATCCATAACGGAGCCGCAACACATCCCGTTCCCGAGGACTCAGAGTATCGAGAACACTCTCCAAGTCTTCCCGCAACAAGCTCTTAGAAACCTGATCTTCAGGGGTTTCACCATCTGACTCAATGAAGTCTCCCAGACGGGAGTCTTCTTCTTTACCGATGGGAGTTTCCAGCGAAATTGGGAGTTGCGCTGACTTGGCAATAAATCGCAACTTTTCAATGGTCATTTCCATCCGAGTTGCGATCTCTTCCTCCGTTGGCTTGCGTCCCATTTCCTGAGAGAGTAGCTTGGTGGTTTTCTTGATGCGGGAAATGGTTTCATACAGGTGAACTGGCAGCCGAATCGTCCGAGACTGATCTGCGATCGCCCGAGTAATCGCCTGACGAATCCACCAAGTTGCATAGGTGCTGAACTTGTAGCCCTTTTCGTGGTCAAACTTCTCAGCCGCCCGAATCAGACCTAGACTCCCCTCTTGAATCAAATCCTGGAAGGATAGCCCCCGATTCATATACTTTTTAGCAATGGAGACAACCAAACGCAGGTTGGACTGTACCATTTTGTCCTTTGCCCGTCTTCCTAAGAAAAGACGACGACGAAACTCGGACAATTGCATGTCCACCGCGCTTGCCCATTCTTGATCATTGGGTTCACGATGATGATGTTCTATCAATCGTTCCCGTATCCGCTCCAACTCCAGCAAATCTGCAATCTTGCGAGCGAGTTCGATCTCTTCATCTGCCCTCAATAGCCGAATCCGACCAATTTCTTGCAGATAAAGCCGAATTGAGTCTTCAGTGTAAGGCTTTTTCTTGGGCTGAGCACGACGACGAGACTTGCTAGCTCGGCTAGACTTGCCATCCTCCTCTTCTTCAAGCTGCGAGTCCAGATCGTCTTCTGCACCATCCTCAGCGTCTAACAGCAAATCAAAATCAGTGCTGGTTCCGGGATCAGATGAACCTTCAAGCAACTCAGTTGCTTTTACTTCAGGCTGAATAGTGGTTGCGAGTCCGTTATTCATATGAATCATTCCGCGTTCCTAGTGCTCCTTAATGCAAGAGTTGATCCTTGATAGGAGTGAATCTGTTTACAGGACAAAAAGCTCTAAGTTAGCTAATTGCAAAGCCAACGAGTCAATGCTTGGAATAATAACTATCATCCAAACATCAACCTTAAGCCAACAAAACACCTCGGGGTGTGGACAAGATTTAAATTAAACCTCTCCGATTGTAGCCTCTCTCACAAAAAATGCACGCTTTCAAGAGAATTAACACTCCCCTCATGGGTTAAGAGCACTAGGACTTAACAACAAGGAAAACTCAAATGGGAGCTTATCTCTTCAGCGACTGAGGAAATTCCAGCAGTTAAATTAAGTTACACAACAAAGACAGTTCTAAATCATATAACTTTGACTAGTTTGCGAATAAGCCCTTCCAGATTTAACCCTTGAACTAAATTACTATCGAGCAACTTATCGCAAACTATAACCTTCTACTGTACTTTCATCCAATTTGTGAGTAGTAAATATACCCAGAAGGGTAACCAAAAACCTTTGAGAATGGCAGTAATGTTGCATTCTTCCGAGAGGTTAGAAGAGTCCCTAAGGACTATTATAGCAACTGCACTACACAGCCTTTTACTTTACACTAACTAAGATTTCACCTTTTTTCTGTTGAACTAAATCGGTTGAACTAATCGTGAATAAAACCGCTAGCTGACAGGAGACAATGCCGTAGAAGCAATGAACTCCTACTCTTCTTGTAAGGTAACTCATATCTGAGAAATTGGTATCAGTAAAACGTTAAGTCACGTTAAGCTGTTGATGGCAACTTTTTTTGAGTTCTAGAGGGTGTTATCTTGAACTTTAGTTCAATATTAATTCAAGCTTTTCATCAGGATTGACGTTGAGATTGAGGGTTGAGCCAACCTTCAATCCCTTCCCCGAAGAAGGATAATCCTACCACCATCGCTGTAATAGCCAATCCTGGAAATAAAGCTGTCCACCAAATCCCAGTGGGCAGTGCCTCTAGGGCAAGGCGCAGGTCATGGCCCCATTCTGGGGTTTCCTCTGGTAGTCCTAGCCCCAAGAAGCCTAGACTGCCTAAAGTGAGAATGGCATCGGCGGCATTGAGGGTAAATAAGACCGGAACGCTTTGAATCACATTGGGAAATAGATAACGAGCCAAGATTCCCCAGGTTCCCGCCCCAAGGGCCTGTGCAGCCTGAACAAATAGCTCTGTTTTGACGCTGATGGTTTGATTGCGAACCACTCGATAGTACTGGGGAATATAAGCAATGCTCAGGGCGATCGCCGCGTTCAGAACTCCTCGCCCCACCACAAACGCCAGGGTAATGGACAGAAGCAATCCCGGCAAGGTATAAATTGTATCCATCAGGAACAGCAACAGCCGATCCATTCGTCCTCCCCAATAGCCACTGAGCAGCCCTAGGGGTACTCCAATGACCAAGCTCAAAGCTGTCGCCAAGGTCAAAACTTGCCATGCAGCTTGGGTTCCAAACAATGTCCGGGAGAAAACATCATAGCCCTGACGACTGGTGCCAAACCAGTGATCAACCGAAGGCGGATGATGAATCGGATTTTCCAGAAATTCAGTGGGGCTTTGGATCAGGCCCCAATATTGAAAGACTGGAGCGAGTAAGGCAATCAAACCAAAGCAACTAGTAATCCCCAAACCAATCCACATCATCTGAGTCGAAAGCGTTGCGCGTTTCCAGTCAGCGAAAAACCCAGAGAGCGGAAATTTGATAGTTGCCATGGAGAGGTTTACAAAGGGTTGCTAGACAATATCATCGCCCTAAAACACTAAAGCTCTCTTCTATGATTTTTGAAGAGAGCTTTAGGTAATATTATCCTGGCATCGTGCTATTTTCCCAAGCAACTACCCACTAAGTATCTTTGCCGTGTCAGCGTTTCACATCCGAGTTCGGGATGGATCGGTGTGGTTCCACTGAGCCATAGACACCAGGAAAGTCCTAAAATATTTTTGACCTATTTGCCGAAAGAATTAGTTAAGACTTAACCTTTTCTTATCTGCTTTCAGTCACTTTACTAAGTATGCTTGGTTCTTCTAAAAATGTCAACCCCCTTCCGAATAGATTTTCAAGCATACTGATTGGAACTCCAGATCTCAAACCGGCTCTGAACCCATCACAAGGAATAATTCTAGAAAAAAAGTTGAGAAAATCCTCCCGGAACCCTCAAAGTTTCTTAAAATATTTTCATAAACGCTTCACTTTAGCTTCACAGTAAGTTAGTGGTGAGGTGATATCAGTGATTCCATCTACCCCGCACTTGAGAGGAATAAAGCGATTATGGCTCAAACGCCGCCGACCTCCTCTGATTCACAACCTTTGAGTCAGCCGGAATTTCAAGATGTTCAAGGCCCCTCGTCTCAAGAACCTGTATTGACTTCTTCCCGCAATCGTTGGTTGGGACTATTGCTCACTGCCCTAGTTTTGGGTGGAGGAATTACCGCTTGGCAATTGTTAAGAGGTTCGGAGGCCGAACCTGCTTTGTCTAAAGGTCAAGAACCTCCGCCGCGACCCGTTACGGTGGCGAGTCTGAAAGCCGAAACTCCTGTTCAGAACCTGAAGCTCATCGGTCAAGTCGAAGCCAGCGAACAAGCTACCATCCGCGCCCAGGTGGACGGGTCAGTGCAACAGGTTTTAGTCAAGGTCGGCGATCGCGTCACTCCTGGAACAACTGTGGCGATCCTAGATGACACCGATCAACAATTGGCTCTCCGGGAAGCCGAAGCCCGACTAGCGACTGAACGCAGTAAGTTGGCAGAGCTACAAGCAGGAACTCGTTCCGAGGTTCTGACTCAGCGCCAAGCTCAACGGCAAGCGGCTCTCACCCGTGAGCAAGAAGCTAAAAATTACTGGCAACAAACCCAAGCACTTGCGCCAAAGTTAATCGCCCAACGACAGGCAGAGTTGCAAGGGGCAGTGGCGCGGGAACAAGAGGCCCGCAGTAACCTAAAACCCTCTCAGGAACTTGCCCCCAAACAAATTGCCCAACGACGAGCCGAACTCCAATCGGCGATCGCCCGTGAGCAAGAGGCAAAAGATAACCTACAGCGGATTGCCGGTTTGGTCAAAGAAGGGGTTCAATCCCAGCGATTTCTGGTCGAAGTTCAGTCCAGTGTCGATCGGGCCATTGCTGACCGGTTGGGCGCAGAGTCCTCATTAACTGCGACGGAAAATGAAACCCAACAAGATTTAATCGCTGCTAGAGCCAATATTGACACAGCAATCGGAGAACGGCTAGAGGCAGAAGCTGCCTTAGCTACCGTTGAGACTGAGAACCAGCGAAATATTGCCAGTGCCAGGGCCGCTTTGGATGGAGCAACGCAAGACCGGCTCCGGGTAGAAGCAGAACTCTCAGAAGCGCAAGCAGGGCCACGGTCAGAGGAAATTGCCGCTCAACAGAGTGTTGTCAAAGCAGCAGAAGCGGCAGTGAATCAGGCAAGAGTGAACCTACAACGCGCTGAAATCAAGGCCCCCACTGCGGGAGTGGTGCGATCGCGAGCGGTGAGTGTCAGCGATTACGTTGAAAGCAGCGATCCAATTCTCACCTTGGTGAGCGGAGAACGACTGGATATCTTCCTAGAGGTGCCAGAAGCCCTGAGTGGTCAAGTTACTCCGGGGCTGCCGATCCAGTTAACGACACGGGCTCTACCCGACTGGAGTCAGGTGGCTCGAATTTCAGCCGTTGTTCCGGCCACAGATTCCACTTCCCGCCGTCAAATGGTACGGGTGAATTTGGACAACCCCTCTCAGGATTTACTCCCTGGGATGGCGGTTCAGGGGGATTTAGACCTGCCGATAGCGGTTGCTGGAAATCGGGTCAGTTTCACAGTTTCTCGGGATGCTTTAGTTCGTCGCGGAGAAGAATGGTTATTGTTCACGATTACTGACAATACGGTAAAGCAGCTCAGCGTTGAGCTTGTGGCTGACCTAGGAGAAAATATGGCGATCGCTCACGAACAGTTACAAGAAGGCCAAAAAATTGTCCTCAAGGGCGGAGACGGATTGCGAGACGGTAACACAGTCAAGGTAATTGAGCCATGAAGTTTCAACGATATTTTCCATTGATTGGTCGAATTCTGTTGTCCCTGACGTTTTTCTATGGTGGCATCAAGAACTTTTTAGGTTATGAAGCAACACGGGACAGTATTGCTGCGCTGCTACCCTTTCCAGATCTGGCTCTGATTGGCAATATTATTTGTTGCCTGGTTGGAGCCATGTCTCTCGTTCTTGGTTTTAAAATTAGGTGGGGAGCGACGCTCCTGATTATTTTCTTAATTCCGACCACCTTAGTCTTTCACAACTTCCTGGCTGATCCCAGTGAAACCATTCCGTTTTTAAAGAATCTAGGATTTATTGGTGCAATGTTCTACATCGCTTATTTTGGTGCAGGGCCAGCCAGTTTAGATCACTCCTTGGATAACAGTTCAAATGGTTTAAGTCGAAACTTCGACACCAACCCCCACAATCCACTGCGCTGACTAAACCTGCCAATTCTTATTGCCAATTTCTACTGCCAATTCTACACTCTCAATTCCTCACTCCTTTAAACTATGAGCTTGATTAAAACTGCTGTTCACTGGCGGCACGGAACCTTTGTTCTCTTCTGCATTTTGGCTTTGTTAGGGGTATTGGCTCTGTTCAACCTGCCCCTAGAACTCCAACCGGGGGGCGATCGCCCCGAAATCTCCATTACAACGTCTTACTCTGGAGCGAGCCCAACGGAAGTTGAAGAGATCATTACCCGCCCCATTGAGGAAATGATGGAGCAGGTACAGGGGGTGCAGGAAATCAGAAGTAGTAGTGCCTCAGGCCGCAGCACGATCAACATGGAGTTCAACTGGGATACGGATATTAACCAGCGGTTGCTCGAGATCTTGAACAAGCTGCAACAGGTAGAAGCCTTGCCCCCGGAGGCCGGAGAGTCCAACGTGGAGTTGGTCAGTGGCAGCAGTAGCCCCATGATGTGGGTGATTTTGATGCCCAAGCCGGGTTTCACAGCGGATGACAACCATTACCGTGACCTGGTAGATGATATTATCGAACCCCGTTTGCGCCAGGTGGAGGGGGTGGGTCAGTTTTTGGTTTCGGGGGGTCGGGGCCGAGAGGTAGAAGTGGTCGTTGACCCGAAAGCGTTGGCAGATCGGAACCTGACCATTGCTGACGTGGTGGAGAGTTTGCGGAACAACAACCGAGACATTCGTGGGGGGCCTTTGGTTGTAGGTCGGCGGGAATACCGGGTTCGAACGGTGAGTCGAGCCCGGGATGTCAAAGACCTAGAAGAATTGGTGTTGCGACGCGATCAAGCCGGAACGGTTTACCTGAGAGATGTTGCCGAGGCGCGCATGGGGCGGCAAATTCAGGATCGAGCCTTTATTCGAGAAAATGAACCTGCAGTGTCAATTGGAGTGATCCGTCAATCCAATGCCAACGTTCCGACCATTTCCAAAGGGATTCGGGAAGCTTTAGTTGAGTTGGAAGAGCGGTTTGATCAGGCTGGGGAAGGGATTACCTTTGATATTCCCTACGATGAGAATGATTATCTCAAACAGTCAATTGCCTTTGTGGAGGGCAACTTGGTGGCAGGGGCCATTCTTGCGGCCCTAGTGCTGCTGCTGTTCTTGGGTTCCCTCCGAACGGTGGCGGTGATTGCGATCACGATTCCGACGGCTTTGGTGATTGTGTTTATTGTGTTCTTGCTGTTGGGACGCTCCTTGAACGTGATTAGTTTGGCGAGTCTTGCTTTTGCCGTGGGCATGGTGGTGGATTGCAGCATCGTGGTTTTGGAAAACATATTTCTCCACCTACAACAGGGCAAGTCCCCAGTGCGAGCTGCAATCGATGGCGCCGAAGAGGTCTGGGGAGCGATGTTGGCTTCGACCCTAACGAACGTGGCTGTGTTTGCGCCGATTCTCCTCGTTAAGGGAGAAGTGGGGGAGCTGTTTTTGGATATTGGCTTGGGATTGTCGATTACAGCGTTGCTCTCTCTGTTTGCTGCCGTGACCTTAGTGCCGATGTTGGCGGGACTGTTTTTGAACCAGAACGAAGCCCAGCAGATGTTAGCGGG
>JBOFUV010000098.1:0-6173 GCA_051652765.1 Microcoleaceae cyanobacterium
CCGAAGAGCCTGATTCCAATTGCTGAACAGTTTTTTCCAAACAAAAAATCAGAGTGTTTAAACCCTGAATCACCCAACCTTTGAGCCAATTCTGCAGAACGTTGGGCTGCAATCTCTGAAGATTTGTTTTTTTGGGGGATGGATTGGCTTGACGTTCAGGCATAGGGCTTTCCTCTCAAGAGGCTTGGGAAGAAGAATTAGAACTAAAATCCGAGGTAGAATTAGGCTCAGAAAAACTTAATAAACTGCGAGTTTGGCGAATATCCACGCAAGCAGTCAGATAGGTTAATTTTGAGGGTGGCGA
Source organism: Microcoleaceae cyanobacterium (assembly GCA_051652765.1). GTDB lineage: Bacteria > Cyanobacteriota > Cyanobacteriia > Cyanobacteriales > Microcoleaceae > JBHJGO01. Next base: position 305 of record JBOFUV010000098.1, read on the forward strand.
TAAAATTTTAAACCGTTCAATCTCCTGTTGAGAACAGCCACAGTTTTCCATCTGAGTTGCTGTCCATTCTAAAGCAGTTTGATCCATCACTCGACCTTTTCCTTGGCATACTTGACAGGTTAAAGTGAGTTGATTAAGGATTTCTCTTCTACCAAATTTTAAGAGAAACTGGTTAACCGTACATTCTGGACAGTCTAAGCCTGAATCAGTTTCCTGAATCGATTGCGTTTGAACGCCACTACTTTTACTGTTTAGCAGAGGATTAAAAATATTTCTAGCCTGAACTTGAGATTGAATTTCAGGTGCTTTCCGATCCAAAACCTGTAAAGAAGTTTGCACAGACCGGGAAGACTTTTTTGCTGAAACTGTTAATGGATAGGGCTTTATCGTAGGAGATGTTGATACACTTTGAACAGAGTCTTGAATAGAATCTTGAATCACAGTTGGGCCGAAAGTACTGTGATCAGTATTCTGATTCACATCAGTTTGATGTGAATCAGTCATCGAACTGTCTATCGAGTTAACACTTGACGGATCTGTAAAAGGACTGACTGACTTTAAATCAGACAATCTGGTATCAGACAATCCGGTATCAGGGCAAAGATTGGACAGACCCAGGTGAAGTTGACTGTTCTGAACCGCCGCGATCGCCTGTTCCCAGGTCGATCGTTTATTCAAGGCTCCAAACCGTCTGATCTGCTCACGGGAGAGACCGAGTTCTTCAATCGCGTGTTGCTTAAGTTGCTCGAATTTTTTCATAAGGCTACTGATGCAATGCCCTAAGTGCGCTTTCCAAGTCGGCTGTAAGTCTTTTGGCGGATTGCTTTGTGGAGTCTCTGCTATAGTCTTCAACCTGAAGGGGAGCGCCGATTTTAACCCGAACGCCACATTTCCAAGGAAGCGGTGCAGGATGGTCATAACGAATACTGACAGGGACAATCTTTAAGTCCTGTTTTGAGCCCGGTTCTAAGTCCTGTTTTGAGCCCGGTTCTAAGTCCTGTTTTAAGTCTACGGGGGGCTGATTTTCAATTGCTTGAAGCGCAATTCGGGCAACACCTGATTGTACGGGATGAATTTCATCATCCAGAAAAATATGCCCCTCTGGAAACAAGACTAGTACCTCCTGATTTTGCAATAACTCTATGCTGTATCTGATACTAGAGGCTGCAGGGCGATCGCGATCAATGGCAAATCCCCCCAAACGTCGCACAAACCATCCTTGTACTCCAGTAGTTTGGCCCAGCAAAACCATGTATCGCAGATCTCGACCCGTGACCCAGCGACCCATGGCGTAGCCTAAGATGATCGGGTCCCAGCGCGAACGGTGAGTAGGAGCCAAGATAGTCGCCCCCGATTTCGGCAGCAACTCCTGTCCTTGAATGTCGATGTTGCCAAAATAAGTCGGTAAAACAATCCGACTAAAGAGAAAGTAGGCAGCTGGAGTTAGCCAGGGAGAAACTTCAGAAGTCGTCATGAGGATAAATCAAGGGTTAATCACTGTATCGTTCCTCTGCCCAGGGTTCTCCCCGTTTGTGGTAGCCGTTGCGTTCCCAAAAGCCAAGGGTTTCTTGGTCAAGAAATTCTAGTCCGTTGATCCATTTGGCACTCTTCCAGGCATAGAGATGGGGAACGACGAGTCGGATTGGGCCTCCGTGATCCACGGGCAAGGGTTCCTCAAAAACGGTGTGGGCGAAAAAGTTCTCCTCCTGCAGGAAATCTTCCATGGCAATGTTTGTGGTGTACCCCCCATAGCAATGTTCCATGATGTGAACGGCCTTGGAGTCTACCTCAACCTGCTGCATGAAATCGATAACCTTGACACCGCGCCACTTGACATCCAGTTTTGACCAGCGAGTCACACAATGAAAATCAGCGGTGAACTCCTGTTGAGGTAGAGCCATGAAGTCTGACCAGGTAAAGGTTTTGGGTGTTGCCAAACCCCATACCTTGAATTTCCACTCATCAGTGCTAATTTGAGGAGTCTCCCCATAGGTCAAAACAGGGAAGCCACTGGCTAAGTATTGACCCGGAGGAACCCGATCGGCGGAGTCTAAATCTGGCTTATGAAAGAATTTACCCGGCATAATGAGTGAGTTAGGGAGTTGGCTGCAATGGTTAGTATAGCGCGGTGGAAATTGCTGTAAATCCTTAGCTGTAATCTCTAAGTGTCAATGGCCAAATGCTGATCCTGCATTAATTAGAACTTAATGTTCATGCCCTTCTAAAACATCGAGTATACTGAGCTAAATCTGTGTTATTTGGTGGAAAATATGGGCTTACATTGTCTTGTTCCTTTAGCGATTACAGGGATTGCAGCTTGGGTCAGTTTTGGTGACTGGTTTGGCAATTTAGATGAACTGCCAAGGCTCTTAGCAGCACCCATTGGTCTAGCCTGCTCCCTTTGGTTTTTTATCACGGCTCCTTGGTTCCTGCAACTGAGTTTGCTCATTGGTTTAATGCTCTGGGGTAATGCTTATATTGGAAAAATATTAAACTCTAACTAACTCGATTAAACTTAACTGCTTCAAGTTCTGACTCAATGGTTCTCATCATCAGGGTCTAACTCCAGCATCAACCTCCTGATCCCTTTGAAGCCGATTGTGAGCATTAGAGCAGTCTGTCAAAGGCAAGAGAATTTTGGGCCCCTTCCGTTGCGAATATTATAGAAAGCCTTTACTCGGGATTTGAACTCTTGCCAGTAATTCCACAAAGGTTCCAGTTCCAGGCAGAACACTTGGGCTGCCTGGTCTGGAAGGGCTACTACAACTAACGCCTGCTGCACTTGAATGCCGAATTCGGTGTATACCTGCTCTACAGCAGTTCCATAGGCAGCACATTGAAGATAATGTTTTTTATTCCAGTCACTCTGTCGAGGTTTTTGGGCTGTTTTCCAGTCACAAATCGTTGGTTTGCCATTGACAAGCGCAAGACAATCCAACTTCCCAGCATATCGATACTCCGGATTCCAAACAGTTCCTTCGATTAAGAGCGATCGCTCAATGCCTTCCGTAAGAAAAGGGTGGATAGAATTCCAGAATCCCTCTAGCTCAATCGGCAGGTTCTCCGGTTCTTGGCCTTGCAATTTTGCTTCAATATACTTGTGAAGCTTGATGCCTCGGCGGGAGGATTGGGTCGTAATCTGCTGAGCTGCTTCTACCCCGACCCGTTTGCGCCATTCAAACAGAGCCTGTTTCTCCTCTAGAGGTTCAGTTGCCGAGAGGATGGTAGTCACCCCCGGATAGCTTGCCCCCGTTGGGAGTTGATAGTACTGCTTGCCCTGCTGCCAAACGGATTGAGTCCGATAACGGGGAAGAGAAGAGTGAGGTTGCATTTTTGATCAATTTAGCAATACTCTCATTCTACAGGATGAATCATCCATCAATGCAAGTCACTCAAGGTCGAATTTGGTTAATTGGGGGAACCCACGAAAGTGCCGAACTGGCGAGAGCGATAGTTGCTGAACAACTCTCTTGTACAATCACTGTGACAACGGCTGCAGCAAAAGCCCTCTATCCTCCTGAATCTGAACTGCTACAGGTTTGGGTAGGACGATTGCAAGCTGAGCACATTTCAGCATTTCTCAATAAACACCAAATTAGAGCGATTCTTGACGCTTCCCATCCCTTTGCCGTAGAAATCTCAAAACTGGCGATCATAACGGCAGAACGTTATCAGATCCCTTACCTGCGCTATGAACGGCCAGATCTGAAAGTCTCTTCTCTCAATGAATCTTCAGATCACCCTTCCAGATTCCCGCTCGAACCAGTAGACAATTGGATTAAAGCTCCCCTTATCACTTATCTACCAGATTTTCAGAGTCTGTTCACTGGAGGGTATTTAACGGGAAAACGGGTGATGTTAACGTTGGGATATCGAAACTTGGTTGACTTTCAGCCTTGGCAAGATCAATCGGCGCTATTTGTGCGAATTCTCCCGGCCATAACCTCCCTAGAGGCTGCCCTCCAAGCGGGATTTACTCCAGATCGGATCATTGCCCTGCGACCTCCAGTTTCACCAGATCTCGAACAGGCTTTGTGGCAACACTGGCAGATTTCCCTGGTTGTCACAAAGGCTTCTGGAATCACTGGGGGTGAAGATGTCAAACGCTGGGTTGCAGCTAGATTAGGAATTCCCCTGATTATTATCCAGCGACCCGAGGTCAACTATCCTCAGCAAACAACTGACCTCGCAACTGTGCTGCAATTTTGTCACTCCAAATGCTAAAGGTCTCAGGACTTACACAACTGAGTTGGAAGATCCCTCACTGTTAAAAGTGTTTTAGTTAAAAGTACTTTTAGTACCCTCCGGGTTCTTCTTCGTATTCTGGGATTTTTTTCTTTTCAGGAATATTGACTCTCTGGGGTTTGTAGGGCTTTGGCGTTTCATCATCTGCCCAAGCATCAGACTCAATATCGTCCTCGTACTCGGCATAACCAGCTTCTTCGTAGGATTCCTCCGGTCTAGCATACTCCCGAATGATCGGACGGTCTTCGTAGTCTTCTTCTTCTGCGTCTCCCCAGTTCACTTCTTCGTAGGCATCATAGGAGAGGTCTGGTTGACGCAAGGGCTGACGTGCTGGTTTGGGATCTTGCCATGCTTCCTCTGCTTGCCAATCTTCTTCTACCGTAGCGGGAGAGGGCTGCCGAGATTCTCGCAGGGGAGTATTCTGGGGAGTGCCTGTACCGAGTTGATTGGCGGGCTTGATGGTGGGGGGATAATACATCCCTTCGTTTTCTTTTTCCCAGGGGGCTTCTCCCAATCCCAAGCGTTCGAGTACCCCAACTGAAATCTGTTGGAGTTGGTCTTCTGATCCTTCAAACACAATCAGCCGATTGGGGCCACTACTGACAATCTGGTCAACAGAGAGTTCATAGGTGCTGATCACTTGATCAGGAATCTGGGGAATACCGATGGAAGCAACAATAATCGAAAGCAGTTTGCCATCTCGACTATCAAATTTAAAGCCCCGAACTCGCCCTAGAGGCTCTCCAGTTTCCGTAATGACTTCACTATTGATCAACGTACTGTGGGCTTCTGTGTCAAAGTCATCTTCAATCGCGCGTTCATCATCGACTAGGATCACATCACCGATTTCACGGATGTTGCTGAGATAGAGAAATTTAGAAACTCCAGCTAGGGCCAGGATATTTTCTCGCAATCCCATGGCCACAATTTCACGACGATCCACATCAACCCACAATTGACTGACAATTCCGAGGCGCTTTGCTCTATCGCGGGTAATGACTTGGGTGCCAAGAATCTCAGAGCGTTGGCAAGTAGTTTCAAAGGTCATGCTTAACAATATGGTTTAACAGAGTTTAGATGCGATTAAACATACATAATAATCTACACAGTCTGAAAGCAATAATCGTAAATAATCCAAGTTTAGCGGGAAAACCTTAACTTTCACAGGAGCAGTCAGATTAGAACTCAGATTGACTTTCAGATTGGCTTACAGTTGAATTCCCAGAACTTGGGTAAAGGCCCCTCGAGCTTGAGTTACACCAATGGTGCGTTCAGATGCCTCCATCATCGGTCGGCGCAAACTGACCACAATGAACTGGGCTTGTTCAGCTTGCCCTTTGATCATTCTAGCTAATCGTTCTACGTTTGCCCCATCTAGAAACATATCAACTTCGTCAAAAGCATAAAAGGTGGACGGACGGTAACGTTGGAGGGCAAAGATGAAACTCAGGGCGGTTAAGGATTTTTCTCCACCAGACATGGAGGCTAAACGCTGAACAGGTTTGCCTTTGGGATGGGCAATCAGATTCAGTCCACTGTTGAAGGGATCTTCACGATCGTCCACTTCTAAATAGCCGTCCCCATCTGAGAGTTCAGCAAAAATGGTCTGAAAGTTTTGATTGAC
>JBOFUV010000099.1:0-40742 GCA_051652765.1 Microcoleaceae cyanobacterium
ATGGTAGCAACTGTTATGGTCAAGGACTGTGATCTCCAGAGCGAAAGTGCAACTGCCCATTGCAACAGTATTTTGGTCTCTCCACGGCGAGAGCGGTCAGATTCTCAGCCTGATTTACTGAGTCTGACTCAACCTTCAACTCAGATTCGTTTGGCTTTAGAAGAGTTGAGCTGTTTTGAGATGGTTGAACATCAGTTTCAGTCCTGGGGCATCACGTTTATCAATGCAATCACCCTTCAGCCCTCTAATCCCGTCTTTGGAGTTGACCCTGAAGCAATGGTATTGATGGGAGCCCCGAAAAGTGGCTGGCTTGAAATTTACTTTGCGACTCCCATTCGTCGGATTGAAGCTGGGGTGATCAGTTCTCGACCAACAGTTCTATCTGCCTACAACTCAATGGGTGAGGAAATCGCCCAAACAGAGATGACTTTAGTCAAGCCCAAGTCCCATACTCATCCCACAGAACTTCCCAAAGCTCGGCTCAGCCTCGCCTGTGCGGGTATCAGCAAAATCACATTTTACGCATTTGATGGGCAGCTAGTCATTAGTCAGTTACTGTTTGAGTTTTAGTCAATTAGGTTTAATCAGTTAGGTTTAATCAGTCAGGTGGCGTTGCTGAATCGAAGTCTGTATTGATCTGAGTGGTTTCTTCGCCCCCTAAATCTCCCAATACTGAGGGACTTTGAGAAATCCGGCTCCCCCAGTATTGGGGGCTGGAGGGCGAACTCATATAGCGGTTCTTACATTAGTGAGGGACACCTCAACCACTCAAGTCCCCTTTTCATTTTGCTCAAGCTGCTGCTGCCATCGTCGAACCAAATTTCGCACCGTCTGATCCCAACTGTATTGAGCCGCATAGTCCCGGCTTCTAGCTCCCATTGATTGCCGCAACGTCACATCCTCCACCAGTCGCCTCAGGGCTTCCTCAAACTGTTCAGCATTCTGGGGTTCAAACAGGAAACCATTCCAACCGTCCTGGATATCCTGAACCACTCCGCCTGCACGGGGAGCGATCGCCGGAAGTCCTGCGCCCAAAGCCTCGATCAGAGTGACCGAACGATTCTCCTTTTCTGAGGCCGTGATATAGATGTCGCTGTTGAATAACACTGCTGGAATGTTCTCTGGGGCAACCCGACCCAAAAAATGGACATGGGGAGTCACCTGACTCAATTTCTCCGCAATTTCCCCTTGCAGTTGACCATCGCCCACAATAATCAGGGCAATATTTTCAATCCCAAGTTTGACCAACGCCTGAGGCAGGGCCGAGAGGGTAAAGTTCCAGCCTTTATCAGGAGTTAATCGCCCGACAAAAACCAGCTTAACTTTATCGTCAATTCCTGAAATTTGATACGTCTTTGCAAAAAATTGATCCGCTTGTAAGCTCAAATCAAACCGATCAAAATCAAACCCGTTTAAATCTTCATACTGGGTATTTTTAATACCAAATTCAATTAATTTCTGTTGAGTCACTACACTGGGAACCAGGGTTAAGTCATAGCGATTGTAAATCAAAACTAAAAGTTTTCTGAGGAGAAATTGTAGCCCTGAAATCACCCCAGGAGGAACAGAGAAAAAGTCCTCTAGATACTCTGAGAAATTTGTCCTAAAGCAGGCAACACAAGGAATCTTGGCAGCTCTTCCATAGTCCAATCCTGGGAACAGTTTCAAGGAACCAATAAACAACCGTTCTGGCTCTTCAACATGTAAAATATCAGGTTGAAACTGTTGCAACTCTGTTAAAATCTGTGGATAGGAGCGCCGACCGATATTTCGTTCAAAATCAACCCCAATAAAGGGGATACTCTCGACCCCAACCACCCTTACCCCTGGTAAAATATTGCCGACATAGTCTTTCCAGTTCGGGTAGAGGTGGGCCAGACCACGATAGTCAGGACAGAGAAACAACACCTCGTAGCCAAACTGACTGAGTTTTTGGAGGCGATAAAACCAGCCAACGGTGACACCATCTAAGACGGGAAGAAACCCGCCAGTCAGAATTGCAATTTTCATCGAGTCACTCGCTAGAAATGAGTAGTCAAAACTTAAGGTCAGCGTTTGAGCACCTTACTTATAGCCCCTTGCAACAGGATTAAACAACGATTTAACAGTATTCTATACAGCATTCTATATGGCAACGAACCCTTATGCTTGGCCCCTATGCTTGGATTGAGCGATCGCTAGAGACGATTCATCGGGCAGACTGGTATCGTTCAGTGACCCCAATTGAAGGGTGTCCAGGGGCAACTGTTTGGATAGAAGGGCAAGAAATGCTCAATTTTGCTAGCAATGATTACCTGGGACTAGCGGGGGATCAGCGTCTGATTCAGGCGGCGATCGCCGCCACCGAACAATTTGGCACAGGCACTACAGGTTCAAGGCTGTTGACGGGGCATCGTCAACTTCACCAGGCATTAGAAACCGCGATCGCCCATTTAAAGCAAACAGAAGCTGCCTTGGTGTTTAGTTCAGGCTATCTGGCAAATTTAGGGACAATTGCGGCAATCGTCGGCCCACGAGATTTAATTCTATCGGATCAATACAATCATTCTAGCCTCAAAAATGGAGCAAAACTCAGTGGCGCAACAGTTCTAGAATATGCCCATAATCAGACTGAACACTTACGAGAAATCCTCATCCAAAATCAGGAACGTTATCGCAAGGTTTTGATAATCACGGATAGCGTTTTTAGCATGGATGGAGAGGTGTGTCCCTTGCCAGAATTGCTCCAGTTGGCAACAGAGTTTGGCTGTATGCTCTTAGTAGATGAAGCCCATGCAACGGGGGTTTTTGGTAAAACTGGAGCCGGATGTGTGGAGCATTTTGGCTGTACCGGTCAAGCCTTAATTCAAGTCGGAACCTTAAGCAAAGCCCTAGGAAGTTTGGGAGGTTATGTAGCAGGTTCAGCGAGTTTAATTGACTTTTTACGAAATCGTGCTCCCACTTGGATTTATACAACTGGATTAACACCAGCAGATACCGCTGCCGCATTAGCAGCAATTAAAATTCTGCAGCAAAATCCTCAACTTCGATTACATCTTTGGGAGAATATTCAATCCTTTCAGACCTTACTGGCAACAACAAACATACCCCTGATTCATGCACAAAAGACTCAGCAAGGTTCTGAACTCAAACTCCATGCACCCATTGTCTGTTTCCCTTTTCAGGATGCAGCAACAGCAGTGAGAGTCAGCAATCAACTCAAAAAACAGGGAATTTTTGCGCCAGCAATTCGTCCCCCCACCGTCAATACCAGCCGAATTCGCGTGTCTTTGATGGCAACTCATACCGTTGCCCATCTCGAAAAATTGGTGGAGGGATTATTCAGAATAGGGAGATAAGCTAATCTGCATTCAAGTTTCGCGAGTTTGGCTTGCAAAATTTGAATCCTGACGCTTAAAAATCTAATGATGATTGGATGTCTGTAGTGCAGGCTAGAGGCATCCACGGGCAAGATATTCACTCTCTGTTCACCATTCAAATCAGATCGCTATATAATAGTTTGAAGACCTATGTAATAGGTTGAAGAACAGTCTGAAGAATGGTCTAAAGATCTGTCAGTTAATGGATTAAATTTGAAGGTTACGAGGCTCCTTTTAACATATCCTCCTAACATATTCTCGGCGCAACAATTTGTAGTTCAACTAAGATGGCTTTTACGCTTCCAAAAGAATACAATTTCCTCCCCCGCTTCTATCGACTCTCACTGATCAGTGTTTTTTCTAATATGACGGTTCCTCTAGCAGGTTTGGTAGATACTGCCTTCCTGGGGCACCTGTCAGAGATTCAGTATCTGGCTGGGGTGATTCTCGCCTCGGTTTTATTTGATTACCTCTACAGAGTTTTGAAGTTCTTGCGCTCTAGCACGAATGCTCTAACTGCCCAAGCCGTTGGCCTGAATGATCAAAAGGCGGTCATCTTGGCGGGAGTTCGCAGCGGGCTGGTTGCCTTGGCCATCGGTCTATTGATTTTAGTCCTCCAATACCCCTTGCAGAAACTTGGATTTGCGATTTTGAGCGGTTCTTCACCCGTTGAAGCGTCAGGAATTGACTATTTTTATGGACGTATTTGGGGTGCACCTGCTGTTTTACTGAACTTTGTCCTGATTGGCTGGTTCCTGGGGCGGGAGATGAATGGCATGGTCTTGTTAATCACCTTGGTGGGCAATGGGGCGAATGTGTTGCTGGACTACCTGATGATCTTCAAATGGGGATGGGCCAGTGGTGGTGCGGGTTTGGCAACAGCCCTGAGTCAATACTTGTCTTTGCTGGTTGGACTGATGGGACTATGCTTTAGCATTTCCTGGAGTGACCTCTCAGCGGCCTTGCCAGAAATTTTGGACTGGGCCGCCCTGAAAGATGCAGTTGCATTAAAGTGGAACATTCTGATTCGGTTTCTGGTGCTGGTCTCCACCTACGCTATCTTTACCAATCTCAGTTCAGCCATGGGAATCACAACGTTAGCACAAAATGGTCTATTGCTTCAGATTGCCTTGCTGAGTCAGTTCACGATCCAGGGGGTGGGCATGACGACCCAGACGTTAACGGGCAATTTCAAGAGTAAGGGCGAACTCCAGTATTTGTTCCCCTTGTTGATTGTTTCTATTCTGACGGCGATGCCAATTGCTCTTTTCTTTGCCGGGGGATCAATTCTGTTTCCAGAAGCGGTTTTTGGCGTGTTAACCAGTCACCGGGAAGTGAATGAAAATATTGCTAGCTATACTCCCTGGCTCTTGCCACTCCTGGAATTTACAGCCGTTGCTTTTATGTTGGAGGGACACTTTATTGGTTTGAAAGAGGGAAAAGCCCTGCGAAATGGGGTTTTGGCTGCGTTTGGGCTAGGATTTGTTCCCTTAGCGACATTGGCTTGGCATCTCCAAAACAATCATTTACTTTGGCTATCTCTGGTGGGATATATGGTGGCCCTTACCTTGTTTTTGGCGATTCAGTTCTCTCGAACCTTTAGTCAGCTCAACTTGCAAGCACAAAGCGATCCATCTTCCAAGCAAGCAGCCTGACTTTGAAGTCTATTTCAAGGTCAGCTTGGATCTGGACTGGCTTGGGGTTCCGCCTGAATCCGCTCTAGCTCCTTGAGATAGACTTCTCCAATATCCTGTTCCTTCAACCCCTCCAGCATAATCGTTTCATAGCTTACTTGGCCGTGAACCAACATTTCTTTTCCTAGACCCGGCAGAGGAGTTGTTGTGAAAATCCAAACCGAACCCGTTGGGTCTTCAAGTTGATAGGCCCCTGCCCCCAAGAATGGGGCTTGTTCTTGAACGTTGCCTCTAACATAAACTTTTGCCGCTGACTTGCGGTTTTGGAGATGGGAAATCTTCGTAGTTTGTGGAGAAGACTGAGCCTCTGAAGTCGCCAAATCCCGACATCCATAGAGTCCTGCAAGCATCAGCAGGGTCACGGTGCTGATCGGAACAATTCTCAGGGATTTAAACGAACTGAATTGCAATGTAGCTGTCATGAAGCCAAAAACACAAGGTACAACGCTCTGCGGCAGCCTACCATTGACTGTAGATCGCTCTTGGGAGCCCATGGGCTATCCAAACTTTGAATCAATCTTGACTGGGAAACCCTGATTAGTATAGCGTTTCCCAGTAAATTCATTCTTCATACCTGCAAAAAATGGCAAATCTATTGGATGGAAAAGCCGCTGCCCAGAAAATTCAGACCGAGTTAAGAGCACAGATTCAACCTCTAGAAGCTCAATCGGGTCGTCCTCCGGGTTTGGCAGTGATCATGGTGGGAGACAACCCCGCCAGTGAAGTCTACGTTCGGAATAAGGAAAAAGCCTGTGCCAAGGTTGGAATTACCTCCTTCGGCAAACATTTGTCTGTGGAAACAACCCAAGCCGAACTGATTGAGATCATTCACTCCCTCAACCACAATGATCAGGTAGATGGGATTTTAGTCCAGTTGCCCTTGCCTGCTCATCTAGATGCGATCGCCCTGTTATATGAGATTGACCCCAACAAAGATGTTGATGGACTGCACCCTGTTAATCTAGGGCGATTAGTGAGGGGAGAACCAGGGCTTCGCAGTTGCACCCCTGCTGGGGTAATGCGGCTATTGGCAGAATATAACATTCAGATCGAGGGTAAAGATACCGTAGTCGTGGGAGCCAGTATTTTGGTGGGTAAGCCGATGGCCCTGATGTTGCTGGCCCAAGAGAGTACGGTCACCGTTGCTCACCTCAAAACCAAAGATTTGACAAAACTGACCCGCGAAGCTGAAATTCTGATTGTTGCTGCCGGATATCCCAAGTTAATTACGAAGAATATGGTAAAACCCGGTGCAGTTGTGGTTGATGTCGGAATTAACCGGATTACTAACTATGAGGGAACTTCTCAAATTGTCGGAGATGTGGATTTTGCTGCCGTTGACCCTGTGGTGGAATATATTAGTCCTGTACCTGGAGGTGTTGGCCCAATGACTGTGGCAATGCTTTTGCAGAATACAGTTTGGAGTTATCAACAACGCACCTCGAATTTGTAGCGCTGTTGCCGCACTTTGTCCTTTATCACTGCCAGATTGATTTTAAGATCTAATTGCAAGATCTAATTGCAAGATCTGATTGTAAAGTCCGGTTGCAAAATCTGTTGGGTCTCTGCAGCGGTTACAATTCGGTGTAGGATGAAATTTGAAACTTAGGGTTTGTGATTGCCCAATTTTTCAAGGCAACATAGAGTCTAAGCCTAGCAACTTAAAGTTAGTTCAGAGCACTAGTTCAGAAAATCAATCCCGCGTTGATCAGTCATCTGTTCATCAGCATCTTGATTGCACCCAGGAATGTATCTCAAAGGTATAGCTTGTGTGAAAAAGTGTAGCGGGGAGAACCAATGACTGGTGGAAGATATGACTAGTAGAAACAAGCAACAGATGGTTTTAGCTGGCGAGTCCCCATTATTGTCCACACTGTCAACGTTTGATCTAACGGCCTACCTGGTACAGCGCAAAGCTCAAGTAGAGGCGGCCCTGGATCGTTCAATTCAGGTCGTCTATCCAGAAACAATCTATGAGGCAATGCGTTATTCCCTGATGGCGGGAGGAAAGCGTCTGCGTCCTATTTTATGTTTGGCAACTTGTGAGTTGCTGGGGGGCGATCTTGACATGGCCATGCCTACAGCCTGTGCCGTTGAGATGATCCACACCATGTCTCTAATTCACGATGATCTTCCGGCAATGGACAATGACGATTATCGCCGGGGAAAATTGACAAACCACAAGGTCTATGGAGAAGACATCGCTATTCTTGCAGGCGATGGGCTCCTGAGCTATGCGTTTGAATTTGTAGCGACCCAAACCGATGACGTTCCAGCCAAACAGATTTTACAGGTGATTGCTCGATTGGGTCGGGCAGTTGGGGCAGCAGGCTTGGTCGGGGGTCAGGTGGTGGATTTGGCCTCTGAAGGTCAACCCAATGTATCAGAGGAAACCCTCACATTTATTCACACCCACAAGACTGGAGCTTTGCTTGAAGCCTGTGTTGTCTGTGGGGCAGTATTAGCAGGGGCTTCGACTACAGACTTAGAGCATCTATCCCGCTATGCACAGGATATTGGATTGGCCTTTCAAATTGTGGACGATATCCTGGATATCACGGCAACTCAGGAAGAGCTGGGAAAAACAGCCGGGAAAGATCTCAAGGCCCAAAAGGTAACCTATCCGAGTTTATGGGGCCTAGATGAATCTCGGCGGAGGGCGAAAGAGTTAGTGAATCGAGCAAAGGTAGAACTGATGCAATTTGGGGAGTCTGCTGTTCCTTTGGCAGCGATCGCGGAGTATATTGTCAGTCGCAGTCATTAGAGGTATTCAGTTCCCATGCAGGACTTTGGCAAAATCCTTGAAAATCAAGTGCTCTGGATAGCATTGCTGGCCTGTTTTGCGGCCCAAGCCTGTAAGGTTGTGGTTGAACTAATCCTAAATGGCAAACTAAATTTACGCTCGTTGGTCACGACGGGCGGAATGCCAAGTTCTCATTCTGCTTTCGTGGGTTCTCTGGCAACCAGTGTGGGGCAAATGGTGGGATGGGAGAGTCCGGAGTTTGCGATTTCTCTAGTGTTTGCTGTGATCGTGATGTATGATGCCGCAGGGGTGCGACAAGCGGCAGGTCAACAGGCTCGAGTGCTCAATCAAATTCTGGATGAACTGTTTCAAGGGCATCCTCAGTTTAATGACAATCGATTGAAGGAACTCCTCGGTCACACCCCGTTTCAAGTGATCATGGGTCTGGTTTTGGGAATTGCGATTTCTGCCTTGGCATTCTTTAGCCGTTATTAGTGTTAAGTGTTAATTTTTAAGTGTTAATTTTTGAGTATTAACTTACAGCAGTTTTTAAAATCAGGTTTAAAAGCAGGTTTAAAAGCAGGTTAGCCCTGAAACTGAGTGACGGTAAACAGGTCAAAGATCTGTCGGCAACAGAGTTTTAATTTCTCTACCGCTTCAGGGGCAGGCTGGTTTTGACCTGTAAAACCCCAGTTATCTACCGTTGAAACTTTCCATTGCTGACCCTGATGGTCGTACCCTGCTGCCTCAACGCCAATCACCCGGCGATCGCCCTCAATAGGGTCTTGATAAAATCGAATCTGAATCAGGATACAACGGCTCTGCAAAGCCCGATTCCGACCCGGAAAGTTAAAGCCGATGTCAATGGAATCTGGATCAATGAGTTCACGAGTATCTGGATCATTCATCCAAGGCTTCAGATCAACCCGAACATCAGGGAACTGAGCCTTGAATAAGTTGACAACTGAGGCAATCTTACTGGCCAGTTCGAGGGTATTTGCCTGTTCGGACGCATTCACAAATCACGATCCCTTCGCGTCAAGTTTTTTGCAATATTATAATGTCCGTAGCAAGAGTGAGCAATGAACCCATGACCTCAGGCCCACAACAGTGACTCACATTTACTGTGAAACAGTTACTTAATTTTTTGCTTTAAATTGGCAAACTGTTTTGCAAATCCTCCAGAGGGCTGATTAGACTGAGAGTCAGCCGGTTGAGTCCTTAAATCAGCCTGACTGGGTGGTGGTTCGGCTCGGTTTGTTCTAATCTCCTCTAGGTCAGAACTTTTACCCGATTCTGTCTGAGTGAGGTACATCAGAACGTTTTTGCTGTGAAGCTTGACCACAAACCTTGCCGCTGCTCCAGGGCTATCAAAATGACCCAATGCTTGAATGTCTTGGATCATAGCAAATAACTCTTCAGAGACCCGGAATCGAATTTCAGGTTTCAACTTTGCCAAATTCATCACCCCCTTAGGCTGTTTCAACCAGTTCAAGCTGGGCTTGGGCCGGTCTTGGGGGATGTAATAACCCCATGACATTACAAAACTGAGGGTTTGCTGGAATCACAAAGTAGTCGTTGTCGGCAATTAAGTCCTTGACCAGATTTGCTGAACCTCCGGTCAAAATCACGCGGCCTAAGCGGTCAAAATAGCGCTGCCATCGAGTTTCTACTTCACTGAGAATGCCACTGAACCACTGTTCCAAATAGTCATTGTAATAATCAGCAAAGCTCACCCCAGTCGTCCCGTAAAAGGTGCTCCCAGATTGCAGGGCATTCATCAAGGTTTCCAACTTGGGCGCATCTCCTTTGTTGGCATTGACAAGGCGAGGATCAGCCGCTAGTAATGAGGCCAAATGATAGGTTCCCCCTACTTTGAAGCTAGACGACGCATCTTCAATGGGTTCGCCGTACTCGTCAATCAGCACCAAATTGCAGGTCTTGCCACCCAAATCACAAACTCCAGTTAAGGTGTCAGGAATAGTCAGTCCCTGGTGATTGGCGAGCCAGAATGTTCCCAACCCTTCAGGATAGATTTTTACCTCTCGAATATTTAATCTAATTTCTTCAGAATTCCGTTTGTATTTATGCTCTCCTAAAAAAGCTTGTTTCATGTTTTCAACAGCGGTTTGATCTCGCAATTCTGGGAGACTGGTAGCCAAACAGTCAATATCAACAAAAGGCTGACCATTTTTAGGTTTAAAGGCAAGTAAACCTAGGCGAATTGCAACTTCGCTTTTCTCATAGTTCATGGTTGCTTTGTAGATATTTTTATTTCGAGCTGAACTGCCAGCAATCCAAATCTTTCCAACCAGTTTCTGATTAATTACATGGTTGGCTTTCGTGTATTCAATAATGGCGCTTTGAGCGTTGACTGTGGGTCTAGACTTGGAAACCAAATCAGCATAGACTGAATCAAAAGCAACTGGCTGCTGCCCAATTTGGTACATTTTAGGATGTCTATAACCAATATCTAAGGAAATTCGTGTCATATTTGTCGCTCCTAATTTAACAAGTATTGAACTTAACAAGCCTGCATTAAATCAGCCTGATTAGACATTAACTAATTAGAAACCCTCTACCTCAATCGCATTTACTTTCTCACTTACTTTCTCACTTACTTTGGTTTTGCCATTGCCGTTATTGTAGCCTTGAGGTGGATTATCAAACTTAGAAAAATGCTCTACACTTTCCTCGTCTCCTTGGCCTAAGCTCTCGGCGACAATTTCCTCCAGACTTAACCCAGTGGCATGGGCAAGATTAGTAATAAACCAAAGACAATCTCCCAACTGTTGGGTCAGTTTATTGAGGTTGACATCCTCTAAACTCTCGAGCCGTTTGGTTTTAGCATTGATCTCTCGAATTTCTTGCTCTAGGCCAATTACACAAAACTTAAAGAACTTAATCGAGGCTAATCCCTGCCGAGTGGCTCGGTATTGGTAATCTCTTAAATCCATCGCGGTATCTCCTTATGCTAGCTTGACCCATAGTTCAATATAGCAAATTTGCTGAAAATATCAACTTTTTTCGGTGTAGCTGAATTAATCATTCTGTGATGAAAATAAATAGGGGTGCGGCATTGTCGCACCCCTAAACTCAGACTCTTAACTGATGATGATTACTGTCAAGAGAGGTCAAACAAGAACTACTCAGCGATCTGAGGCATCAGCTCCCGCTTATCGTCCTGTTTTTCACCTGGAAGGACAATCACGTGACCATCATCGCTCACATCGACGATCGCAGTGTCTCCTTCCTTGATCCGACCGGACAGAATTTCCTCTGCCAGGGTATCTTCCAGCAACCGCATGATGGCCCGACGTAAGGGGCGGGCTCCATAACTAGGATTGAATCCCTCTTCAATCAAACGCTCATTGAATCGATCCGTGATCTCCAGCTTGATGCCTTTTTCCGTTAGACGGCTAAAGACTTCGTTCAGCATGATGACCGCGATTTTCTTGACTTCGTCCTTGGTGAGCTGACGGAAGACAATGATCTCATCCAAGCGGTTGAGGAATTCAGGGCGGAAGTAGTTCTTCAGCTCCTCATTCACGAGATTGCGAATCCGGTTGTACTGGGCATCATTTGCATTTTGCTCAAACTCGAAGCCAAGGCCACCGCCACCTTTTTCAATGACTTTAGAACCGATGTTGGAGGTCATAATAATCAGGGTGTTCTTGAAGTCCACCGTGCGACCCTTGGCATCCGTTAGGCGGCCATCTTCGAGAATTTGCAGCAGCATATTGAAGACATCGGGGTGGGCTTTTTCGATTTCATCAAAGAGCACCACAGTATAGGGACGACGACGAACAGCCTCGGTAAGCTGACCACCTTCGTTGTACCCTACGTAGCCGGGAGGCGAACCAATGAGCTTAGAAACGGTGTGACGTTCCATAAACTCAGACATATCCAAACGAACCATCGACTCCTCAGACCCAAAGAAATAAGCGGCCAGGGCTTTGGTTAATTCAGTTTTACCGACCCCGGTTGGCCCAGAGAAGATAAAGCTGGCAATGGGTCGATTCGGATTTTTTAGACCCACACGAGCACGACGAATGGCGCGGGAAACCGCTTTCACCGCATCATCCTGACCGATTAAACGCTGGTGCAGGGTGTCCTCCATATGGAGCAGCTTCTCAGACTCGGACTCGGTGAGCTTGTTCACCGGAATTCCTGTCCAACTGGCCACGATATGGGCGATGTCTTCCTCTGTCACAACGGGAGAATCGTCTTCGTCCGTTTTGGTTTCAGCTTTTTTGGTTTGAGCGATCGCCCGGATTTCAGTTTTGATTTCCATTTCGCGATCGCGCAACTCCCCAGCCCGATCAAAGTCCTGGGAACGTACCGCTTCGTCCTTCTCCTTGAGAACTTGGCGGAGTTCTTTGTCCAGTTCCTTGGCGGCAGGGGGCAGTTGAGAATTGATCAAACGTACCCGTGACCCAGCTTCATCGACCAAATCAATGGCCTTGTCAGGTAGGAAACGATCAGAAATATACCGATCGGATAGCTTGGCTGCCGCTTCCAAAGCCGCATCTGAAATTTTTAGCTTGTGGTGCTGTTCATAGCGTTCCCGCAGACCAAACAGAATTTCAATGGTTTCGTCTACTGAAGGCTCACCCACCATCACGGGCTGGAAGCGACGTTCTAAAGCCGCATCCCGCTCAATGTGCTTGCGATATTCATCCAGGGTCGTTGCCCCAATACATTGGAGATCGCCCCGTGCTAAAGCAGGTTTCAGGATGTTTGCAGCATCAATAGCTCCCTCAGCAGCACCGGCCCCGATCAGAGTGTGTACCTCATCAATTACCAGGATGACGTTCCCAGCGGAACGAATTTCATCCATGATTTTCTTGAGGCGTTCCTCAAATTCTCCACGATACTTGGTTCCAGCAACGAGTAGACCGATGTCCAAGGTGACCACTCGCTTTTCTTCTAGAATGTCTGGAATGTCATTCTGGGCAATGCGCTGGGCAAGACCTTCGGCGATCGCAGTCTTACCAACCCCTGGTTCTCCAATCAACACAGGATTATTCTTGGTTCGACGGCCCAGGATTTGAATGACCCGCTCAATTTCTTTCTGGCGACCAACCACAGGGTCAAGCTTGCCTTCTGTGGCCATCTGAGTCAAGTTAGACCCAAACTCGTCTAGAGTTGGAGTTTTAGTGCGACTGCTGCCCCCTCCAGCACTGACTTCGGCAGTTTCTCCCAGTTGCCGAATGACTTGAGTCCGAACTTTGGAAAGGTCTACTCCCAGGTTCTCTAGTACCCTTGCGGCTACCCCCTCTCCCTCTCGAATTAGACCTAGAAGGAGGTGTTCTGTGCCGATATAGTTATGTCCCAGTTGACGAGCTTCTTCTAGAGAAAGCTCCAAGACCCGCTTGGCACGAGGGGTAAAAGGAATTTCTACAGCAACAAACCCTGAGCCTCGACCAATAATCTTTTCAACTTCAATCCGAGCGTCTTTGAGATTGACTCCCATGGATTTCAGCACCTTTGCGGCTACCCCAGTTCCTTCTCCGATTAAACCAAGAAGAATCTGTTCGGTTCCGACAAAGTTGTGACCCAGGCGGCGTGCTTCCTCCTGAGCCAACATAATGACCTTAATTGCTTTTTCAGTGAAGCGTTCAAACATGGCTAATTCCCATCACCTGCTGCATAACCCTTACGCTAATTTTAGCGCGAGATTTTAAACTCCTGAAGAATTAAGAAATTATGAAATAACTTAATCTGCTAGGAATATGCGTCTAAGTAAGAGTTGATGGAGGCCATTCAACTGGAAAACCCAACTGGTGGCTGACCTATAACCTTCCCTAGACTGCGAGAAGATTAAATCCTCTTTCGCCGTAGAGCCAAACCTACTTCAGAATAAAATTTTTATTCTGTATAAAGGCTGTCTCTCAGAGCTTAAAAATGGCACCACACCCCTCACAAGGTTCTAAGTTAAAAGTGAATTTTAGCACAATGCCTAGGGTGAGTGTCTGTTGGGGAAGTAGGTGGGGATCACCGAACCTGTGAGATTTATTTCCCTTAACCAAACGTTTACGTGACTACTGGACAGATTTAAAACATGAATTTTAAGCTCCAGAAAGCCGCGCGCAAAGGGTTTAGACTGAGCATCAAGCTCTGTAGCAAACTATTCTTTCTCAAGTCTGTGCAGTAAGACCTTAAGAAAAAGCAGAACTTTGAATCACTATCAAGCAACCCCAAATCAATGATCAGAAAAACTCAAGCGGAGTGCGACATCGAAGATATTTCCAAACCCCCTGAAGTTTATATCTGGAAATTTCAGGATGAATCCAACCTAAAAATAGCGAAGTTAGGAAAATTCGTATCAATCGATACAGCAAAGTTATCTTGGTTGCATATTTTTCTAAACTGAGCAGATAGCTGTAGATACTCTGTTGAATTTTTAACTGCAAATGTTGACCCGTGATTGAGGAAGTTTGATGAAAGACTTTGATTTGATGGGTAATCGCAACTTTATGTCCTTGCTGGGCATAGCGTTGGCAAAAATCAAAGTCTTCGTAGTACAAAAAGTAATCTGGATCAAATTGAGGACAACGATCAAAGTGTTTCAAGTGAACTAACAAGCTACATCCCGATACCCAACTGGTTAGAACATAAGGGGCATGAACTCGCAAGTTGGAGTCAGAAATTTGGGCAGCAATAGACCCCCGCTGAGGATTAAACTCCCCTCCACAGAACTCGAGTTGACCCTCGGTATTATAAATCACTGTTCCCAAAATCGAAATTTCAGGATGGGCGATAAAGAATTTTTCAACTGAATCAACGGATGGCTCAGATAGGTAAGCATCAGGATTGATCAGCCAAATAATCCCTTGACAATTCTGTTCATAAACCCAGCTCAATCCAAGATTACAAGCTCTACCAAACCCCAAATTTTCTGAAGAATTTAGAATCAAAATAGAATCTGATTCTAGGGTAGAAATCAAGTGATCATCGGGAGAATTATTAACAATGATCACTTGATTTTTAACATTGGGATCAACTGGAATTGAATGAATTAATCGCTCAATTAAGGCAGTTGAGTAGTAGTTAACCGTGATCCAATAAATCAACCTTATTCCTAGCTTATTTCTAAATCAGTTCTACCTGGCTGTCATCTCCTAACATAAAGCGTAGCGCTTTTGGACGTTGTGGAGCTGTTGTAATCTTAGCTCGCCGCCCGACCAAGGTATCAACAATACGTTGGTGAACGTTGGTAATTTTTGCCCCTTGCAGGATGACGCTATGTTCTAATTCGGCATCAATAATAGTGACTTCATCAGCAACACTACTATAAGGGCCAACAAAGCAATCCTCTAGATGACAATTTTCACCAATCACAACTGGGCCTCGCACACTACTGTTGATTAATTTTGTGCCCACCCCAATCTGAACCCGCCCAATAATTTGACTGTTGCTATCCACATCTCCCTCAATCAAAGGCTGAATACACTCATCCAAAATAATCTGATTGGCACTGAGCAAATCATCTTTCTTTCCGGTGTCTATCCACCAGCCATCAATGGTGCAAGCTTCTACATGTCTTTGAGTATTAATTAACTGCTGAATCGCATCCGTAATTTCCAACTCTCCGCGAGGGGAAGGCTTGATTTGGGCGATCGCCTCATGGATAGTTTGATCGAAAAAATAAACCCCAACTAAAGCTAAGTTTGAAGGGGGAACTTTGGGCTTTTCAACCAGGTTCAACACTCGCCCGGTTTCGTCTACAACAGCGACTCCAAATGCCGTTGGATTATCTACTGGACGGAGTAAAATTACCGCATCTAGGTGTTGTTCCTTGAATCGATTTAAGAAGGGTGTCAGTTGATTTTGGATGAGGTTATCTCCCAGATACATGATAAAAGGAGAGTCGCCCAGAAACGGCTGAGCAATTTTAACGGCATGAGCTAAACCTTCAGGTCTTGCTTGCAAAATATAAGTGATATTTGCTCCAAAGTGATCGCCATTGCCCGTGACATTCTTAACTTCTTCTCCGGTTTCAGGGCTGATGACAATGCCAATCTCTGTAATTCCTGCGGCCACAATTCTTTCAATTCCGTACCACAAAATAGGCTTATTTGCGACGGGAACAAGCTGTTTTGCTCCAGTGTAGGTGAGGGGGCGCAGTCGAGTTCCTTTTCCGCCGGAAAGAATCAGTGCTTTCATAGATTTGTTAGGGGTTAAAGTGTGTCTGGGACTTCCGCTAAAGCTAGTTTATTGCTTAAACAGAAACTAGTTCTCGCAACATTTTCCGCAAGCCTTGTCGCCAGTGGGGAGGAGTTTCTCCCAGAAGTTCTGAGATCTTTGTTGTACTTAAAACCGAATAGGCAGGGCGACGGGCAGGGGTCGGATATTCTGCGGTGGTAATGGGTAAAACCCGTTGAATTTTCAAGGGAAAACCCAGAAGCTGAGCCTCCTCAAAAATCGCGATCGCAAAATCATACCAACTGCAAACTCCACTATTGGTGTAGTGATAAATGCCGCTAGTTTCTGGATTTAATCGATGAATCAGTTGAGTGATCGCTTGGGCTAAATCCCCTGTCCAGGTTGGACTCCCAACTTGATCCATCACCACTCGCAATTCTTCCCGTTCTGCCCCTAATCGCAACATGGTTTTGACAAAGTTGCCTTTGCCTCCAACCCCATAAACCCAAGCCGTTCTGAGAATTGCAAAGTTGGCTTGAGTGGCCTGAATCCCTTGCTCTCCAGCCAGTTTGGACTGACCATAGGCTCCTAACGGATGGGTTAGATCGGTGGTGGCGTAAGGATGACTTTGAGTCCCATCAAATACATAATCTGTAGAAATGTGAATCAACCGTGCGCCGAGTTTTTCTGCTGTTTCTGCAAGTAACGCGGGCGCTTTTCCATTGATTGCCGTGGCCAATTCGAGTTCACTTTCTGCTTTGTCCACCGCAGTATAGGCCGCAGCATTGACGATAACATCAGGTTTTACAGCTTCAACAAGTTGAGGAATCGTGTCTAGGTCAGCCAAGTTCAAGGTCTCTCGACCGACACTTTTAACGGCTCCAATCACATTCAGCAGGGGGTATAACTCTTGCCCAAGCTGGCCATCTTTACCCACTAATAAGATTTGCATCATTAAAACACATCCGCAGTTTTGAAGGATTGACCGGCTTGATCCTTGGCTGATAGAGTTGGAGCTATGCCATTGAGTGGCCAATCTATCGCCAGATCTGGATCGTTCCACAAAATTGACCGCTCATATTGAGGGGCATAATAGTCAGTGGTTTTGTAAAGCACCTCAGCAACTTCAGACGTGACTAAAAACCCATGGGCAAATCCAGCAGGCACCCAGAGCTGCCGCTTATTCTCTGCACTCAGAATGCACCCGACAACTTTACCAAAAGTTGGAGAATTCTTGCGGATATCAACTGCTACGTCGAAGATTTCACCGACAACAACCCGGACTAATTTGCCTTGAGCCTGTTGAATTTGGTAGTGTAAACCACGCAAAACACCCTGAACTGAACGAGAATGGTTGTCTTGAACAAACTCTGCTTGTACGCCCATCTTTTCTACAAAGACGTGTTGATTGAAACTTTCAAAGAAAAAACCCCGGTCATCACCAAACACTTTGGGTTCAAAGATCAAAACTTCAGGAATCGTAGTAGAAACAACATTCATGGGTTTGAAACCGTGTTCAGTTCACGTCTAGTCTAACAAAAATTAGGGCGAGTACAATAGATTCGAGACTTCACCTCAACTAATTTCAACTTTAACTTCGCCATCCAACCGCAGGAATTGTTGTTGGATTGAATCATAAATCCATGCTTGAATCACCTGTTCTCCTTGGGCCAAATTGTTGGCAGAGAAAGTTACTGACCATCGAGACTTAGAGTAACGATTGGACTTGAAAAATTCAGCAATATCTGGACTCTCTTGGACAACATAAGCATTGGCAAAAAAAGAATAAGAGTTTAAGGCTTTAGTAGACAAGAAAACAAGCTGAGGCTGTTGTTTTTGTCCAGGAAAAACAGCCCAACCTGAGAGTTGGATAGAATCTTGATCCTGAAGCTGAAACGGCTTTGAGGTGGCAACTGGAAAATCAATATAACCGTGAGTTTGAGGAGAATGAGTAATAAAATCAGCATCCTGTAGAAAATTCCTCAGACCAACAGTTTGCAACGACTTTACCCCCTCTTGAATCCACCAAGTTGATTTACTCATCCGCAGTAAACATCGTTCCGGAGATTGATTAAAAAAGACAGAATCTTCCAGGTAGTTGAGCACCTCTAGACAGGTTTGTCCACTTTTTACATAGAAAAAATCAGCCTGAGTTGAGGCAATCGCCTCTTCTGTTCTAACCCCAATCAAACAAACTAAAATCCCAGCAAAAAAGCTATAGAGCAGGTTAAAGTTCTGAGTAACTTCTGGGGGTAATTCACATTGTTTCTGCTCAATTAAGACTCGCCAAAGCTGAATGATAGCAATTAATAATAAAACGGTATGAGTCGTATATCGAACTGCATAAAGAGGATAACTTCCTCCTAAATCTACCCTGCCCAAGGTCATCAAACCACTGGTTAGGAATGAAAATAATCCAATCGATATCCAAGGAGCAGATCGGTCAAAGGTTTGATGATTTAGAACTGTTGGAGGTTGGGTTGGTGTCAGCATTCCCCAGGAAAAATAGAACATTAAACCCAAGAAGTTGAGTAAAGTAATCAGTCCTAGCACCCAACCTCCACTTAAGGAATTTGTTAATGGAGCAGCTAAAAGATTGAGCAAAAATTGAGTCGCAGTTGCCAGATATTCAATGAGAGACAAGTTGCTTTTGGGTTCTGGTTCTTGAATATATCCAAGGGCATAAATCCTACAGGATAGGATCAACAATAGCAACCAAATAGTTAAGGGTTGACAGATTGTTTTAAGATATTTTTGTGAAGTTAATTTTGCTTCTAAATTCCTATGCATTAAAGAAACCACACAAGGAACTGTTGCCAACCATGAAATCAGACCTTGAGCCGATGAAAAACTTACAATAAAACAACAAATCCCAGCTCCAGAAAGTCTGAATTTAGTATGATTGACTTGCGGGTTAAAACTTGGAGCGGTTAGGATGAAACAAGCAAGAATAACACAGCTATTAATCCAAAATATCGGCAGTTGAAAGCCCCACAGCCAACTTTGATAGAGGGAGAAAATTAGAATACAAGTTAAAAGATTAGTCCCATGAAACAACCAACCTCGCTTGATAATAGAGGTATTAACTGCCAGTTGATACAGGATCAGGGCAGTTAAAATGACTAAGCCCAAGCTGAAATACAGTTCAATCTTAATGTTCCAGCTTGAAAGTAACCCTAAGCCAATAAAGATTAATCGGGGAAAGAGAATTCGATGGG
Organism: Microcoleaceae cyanobacterium; assembly: GCA_051652765.1. Lineage (GTDB taxonomy): Bacteria > Cyanobacteriota > Cyanobacteriia > Cyanobacteriales > Microcoleaceae > JBHJGO01. The sequence goes on from JBOFUV010000099.1 coordinate 19,163, forward strand.
TGTTGTGTAATTCAAATAAGTCACCCCAGGTTAATTTCTGAGTGGCAGCTTTCTCCAAAAGTTCTGGCAAAACCCACTGATCAGCAATGGGAACATCAACCCCAAAATAGGTGATGAACCAGATGACTCCAGCAATTGGCAAAAGGTAAAGAAAAAGAAGAGCGACCTGTTTAGAAGATGCTGTCTTAAGCGGCTTACTCCTAGAACATTTGCCCTTAGAGGGCTTGACTTCTTCTAACCCCATGAGAACTTAACAAGATTGACGAGGGAGGATTTTACCGGACGTTGGTAACACTATTAAACTGACCTGTAAAGCGGCTAAATAGCATTTCTAATACAGAGCGCTTCCCAAGATTGATCTTGGTATTAATTGCCATTCCTGATTGCAGGGGAATCTGAACTCCTTTTTCTTTATCCAGTTCAAAGTACTCTCGATCTAGCTTGATTTTTCCTTTAAATGAATAAAAAGGCCGAATCTCATCAGGGGGAATTGCATCCTGACTAATCCACTTCAACTCTCCTGGAACCGTCCCAAACTCTCCCGAAGGAAACGCATCAATATTAACTTCTACGCGAGTGCATTCTTGCGCTTGAATCCCAATTTCTTTGCGGGCTGCTTCCGATTCAGGGCAGAGGCAATCTTTTTCTAAGGTACATTCAATGACTTCTCCAGCAACTTCTTTCCCATTATATGGAAAGAGTTTTTCCCGCTTGACTCGTAACGCATTCAGAGCTAAGGCAACATCCGTATTTTGAATATACACAAGTCCTTCAAGTCCTTGATCATCATCCAGAATTTCTAACAATTTCTCAGTTTGTTGGGCTTCGTAGTAAGCTTCGGTACACCGAGTTGGCTTGGGCTCACCGGGCTTGATAATATTGCTGGTGACATATTTGCAGATTTCATCCTCGCTCATGTTCAGTTCCGAGCTGTCTTTTTTGGTCGGAACTAGCTCGTAGACAATCCCCGCCGACGGCGCTTTCATGACCTGTGTGTCTCGCTGTTGGGCAACCTTTTCGAGTTGAGCATTAATTTCCGAGAGTCGCTTCTGATTCTCCAGTTTTAACCGACTGAGTTGGGAGTCAATACTGGCTAATTGTTTATTATTTTCTTCAATGCGAGTATAGAGTTCCCGTGCCCAAGCATCTTTAGTATTCTGCAATTGCTCCCCAGCCCGACTGATCGCAACATTGAGCCGTTGCTGTTCTCCAATCTGGTTTTCAATTTCAGCTTGAACCTGGAGAATTTCCCCGGCGCGAGTATTCACTTCTCCCCGTCGAACATTAATTTCCCCTTGCCGTTCGTTAATTTCCCCTGAACGGGTCTCAATTTGATCTTGTTGCCGTAGCAGTTCTGCTTGCCCTCGCAACACTTCTTGCTGCTGACGATCTCGCTGAAGTTGAGCGATCGCGCCTTCTTGCACATAGGGATCAATCCGATCTAGAATCTGCTGGTTAGATTGTAAAAGTTCCTTGGATTTATTCAGTTGTCCTCCCGCAATTTCGAGTTGTTCACGGGAAGAATTCAGTTGCTCCTCAGAATAGGCCAATTGCTTTTGACCATAGTCTAACTGGGTTTGAGCAACCTGCAACTGCTCTCTGGCCGCTGCTTCACCATCTTCAGCTTGTTGGAGTTGTTTTTGCAATTCCTGGACTTGCAGTTTGGCCGTATTTACCCGCGAGGAATATTCTGCCCGATAGTTCGACACCAAACCGCTTAGGCTGGCATCATAGTTGGCATTTCCCTTCTGACCCAGGTAAAGCTCGTCGAGCAGAGATTGTAGGGCTTGGTTTTCATTTTTGCGAGCCTCTCGCTCTTTGACTAAGTCGGTCAGATCCCCAGGGGCTTGCCCTTCAGCTCGACCCTCAACAACTTTACCGTAAAACTGATTTTCTTGCTCCAGGGAGGTTTTTTGTTCTTCTAAAGACCGCAAATCAGCACTGGGGTCTGTCGGACTAAACGTGAGTAAGGGCTGATTTTTGACGACGCGATCGCCATTTTCGACATGCAGCCGAACCACGGCCCCTGTCGTTGGCGCTTGAATTTCCCGGGCTCCATCTGAAAACTCCAACTCACCATTCGCCGGAACAGTTTGCTCAATGCGAGCAAAGTATGCCCAGGTTACAGCCGAAGCCGTAACTAGCATAATCATCCAGAGAAACAAGTGCGACCAAGCCGCAGGTTTTTCTAGAATGATAGGTTGATCAGATAGGGAATTGGTGGTCGTCATAGCTTGTCACTTAGAAAATTAAGGAGTTTAAGAGTAAGGTTAAGAAATTTAAGCCAGTCCAGAGTTCGGGGTTAAAAGGTGAAAACTGAGTAGAAACTTATCCAAACTTAGCTCAACCCTACTGCTGGGATTCTTGCTGCTGGAACAGGCAGTAGTATCGACCTCGAAGCGCCATCAGTTCGTCATGGGAGCCAAGTTCAACAACAGACCCTTGATCCATCATAACGATATAGTCCGCACTTCTCACCGTAGGCAGACGGTGAGTAATGAAAAAGACCGTTCGACCTTCAAAGGCTTCCTCCAAATGCTCAGAAACCAACCGTTCCGACTGATAGTCTAGGGCACTAGTTGCCTCGTCTAAAATCAACAATCGAGGATTTTGCAATACAGTTCGGGCGATCGCAATCCGCTGTCGTTGTCCCCCAGAGAGAGAGCCACCGCGTTCCCCAACAATGGTGTTGTAGCCATTGGGCAAGCTCATAATAAAGTCGTGAGCCGCAGCAATCTTTGCAGCTCGGATAACTTCATCACTGCCAGCATCAGGATTATTCAGGGCAATATTCTCCTGAACAGACCCATTAAACAACAGCGTGTCCTGCAGAACGACCCCAATCTGGCGACGCAGGGAATAAAGCTCCACCTTATTGATATCATAATCATCAATCTTGATCCGACCCGAAAGCGGACTGTATAGCCGCTGTACCAACTTCATCAAGGTACTCTTGCCGGAACCACTCAGTCCTACAATACCGATGAATGAACCCGCCGGAAACTCCAAGTTCACATTGGCCACTTGTAATGGCCCACTTTGACCAAAGCGGAACGAGACCTCCTCAAAAGTAACTGCGCCATGAATTTCTGGCATGGGGATGTTGTTGCGGTCATCATCATCCGTTTCAGGTTCAGCATCGAACACGTCTCGCAATCGTTCGACTGACATACCCACTTCCTGGAAACTCTGCCAAACGCTCACAAATCGTAGCAAAGACCCAGTGACGTTCCCCGCAATAATCTTGAAGGCAATCAGTCCTCCAATCGTCAGTTTATTCTCGATTACCAAGTAAGCACCGACCCAGAGCAAAGAGAGGGCAGAGAGTTTGTTCAAAAAGCCACTGATGGAGTTGGCCACGGTCTGGGTCAGAATCGTGTCAAAACTAGCCGTCATGAAGCGGGCATACCGTCCTTGCCATTCCCAGCGGGATTTCAACTCAATGTTTTGAGCTTTCACCGTCTGAATCCCGTTGAGGACTTCCACTAAATAAGATTGGGAATCCGCATACCGTTCCGCTTTTCTCCGCAGGAGTCGCCGCACAATTGGAGAGTTAATGATGATAATCGCAGCAAATAACGGCAAGGGAGCTAGGGCCAACAACCCCAGAGGAATACTCAGATAAAACATCACCGCCACATACACCACTGAGAACACAGCATCCAGCACAACGGTCAAGGCGGTTCCCGTTAAAAAGCTCCGAATCGTAGCCAACTCTCCAATCCGACCGACCAAGTCCCCAACTCGGCGATTGTCAAAATAGTTCAGAGGTAGTCTCAACAAGTGGTCAATAACCTCAGAACTCAACCTCACATCCAATCGGTTGGTTGTGTCTACAAACAGATAGGTTCTCAAGGTGCTCAACAACGCTTCAAACAGGGCAACCCCCAACATCAGCATCCCTAAAACGTTCAGGGCATCAATATTACGTTGGCCCAAAACCTTGTCAATGATGATCATCGTCATCAACGGATTCACTAAGCCAAACAACTGCACAAAGAAAGACGACAGCAGAACTTCAATGAAGGTCGTGCGATGTTCTTTCAGAGCGGGCCAGAACCACCAAAAACTAAATTGTTCCCGTTGTTCGGTTTTAGGCGCTTGGAGCAGTAAAACTTGGCCTGACTCGCCCCAAAGTTCGGCAAACTGGGAGGGGCGCATCCGCCGCAGTCCCTTTTCTGGGGTTGCTAGGACAATTTCTCGTTCAGTCGTTTGATAGAGAATGGCAAAACTGTTTTCCCATTGCACCATGGCTGGAGCTTTGATGCGACCAATGGCTTTGGCGGGAACCTGGGCGAGTTGGGCATTGATTCCCATCATTTGGGTAACGGCCCCACAGGCCTGCAACGTTACAGAACCCACGGTACTCTGTTGGTTTTCTAGAACGCGCCGAACTAAATCTTTGCGGAAATTGACATTGAAATACTTGCTCAGCATATTAAAGCAAGCTAAGGGCGCACCAATTGTTCCTGAGCCTCGCACGACTGGAAATCGCTGCCCCGTCTGGTCTTGCTCCAACTCGGGATCAGGTGGCAGCGGAGCAATTGGAATCTCCTTGAGGTTCAGCGGAGGGGGCTTGTCAGTAATCTCTACTGTAGCAGTCCCGTTCCCTAAACTTTCAGCTTCATGGGTTTCTGGAGGAGCACTCGCAGTCGGACGAACCCCAATAATTCTGGCCCCTGGCTCTCCCCCAACCTTGAGAGCACCATTGAGAGACTCAGACACTAATCGGCTGCCTGCAGAGAATGGGCCGATTGTTCCACTACTCAAAAGCCAAATCCGTTCTGGGTCAAGCATTGAGACCAAGTCTCGACCCTGCTTAGACCCACTGAGTAAATTCACTACAACGGCATCTGGCCAAATGTCCAGGGTTAGGGCCTTGAGATCGCCCATCGTACTGGCGTGCTGCTGCAATTCCCGACTCAGCAAATCAAACACTTCGCTAACGGCGGCATGATCCCTAAATGCTTCTCCGAATTCGGGCTCTCGAGTGATCAAATCCAGAAACTCACTCGCACCCAAGGTAATACAAACCGTATCCGTGGAGGCGATCGCCGTTTCACAAGGCGTTCCTCGCAATAGCCCCGCCCATCCTAAAATCTCTCGTGCCCCAGCCAGTTGTAGACTCAGATGGCGCTGAGTTCTCAGGTCATACCCTAGCAATCGCGCCTGTCCCTGGTAAATGATGGCCACATACGTGGGCATCTTCTCCCGTTCAAAAATGGGCTGCCCTGTGCGATAGGCCAACAATTGACATTTCGGCACAACCCGATCAAGCGCCTGATCTGACAGGCGGTCAAAGGGGGCAGTCTCTGCCAAAAAACTCTGAATCTGAATGCTAGAAACTGTGGATGCTGTCATGACATCGAGGACACTGAGGTTTATAAGGGCATAAGTGGGCCGATTGCTGTAAGCTGCTCCCGTACCCAATTCTCAAATAGCTCGTCAATTAAGCGACGGCGCATTGATTCATCAAGCTGGGCTGGGACAAACTTCTCCAGACGAATAACTACCATCCATTCTGCCAGAGGACGGGGAGTCCAGATCTGACCGGGCTGGCTCACTGACAATAACTTACTAATGGCAGGATGAGGTTGAGATAGGGGGACAGGCCCCAACAATCCCCCCGAGCGCGACTCGGGGCCTTCTGAGTGTTCACGAGCGGCATCGGCAAACGTGGTTTCGCCTTCAGAAATCCGGAAATAAAGTTCATGGGCTAGCCCTGGGTTTTTTGTCCGAATCAATGAATAGACAACCTGATCAAGATGACTCTTACGAGAGACGAAATAGTTCTCAACTTTGTTGCTCCAAGTGGCTTGCTTAAACTTTTCGAGCTTGAGGGGACGCACAGCAATTTCTTCGAGTTCTGCTTGGCTGATGCCGTTGCCAGTTAGCCAAGCTTGCTTGGCTTCAGGAGAAGCCAACTGATACTGATTCATCAATTTCTCTATCGCTGCTGTCTGTTCTGCCTGATCGCATCCATACTCCTCCGAGGCGATCGCCTGATCAACCAGAACCTCCCGTAAAAATTGAGGCATCAACTGATATCGCTTCAACAACAGGGGAATTTCTTCAGCTTTGATCACTATTTCTCCAAATTTGAACACTCCCGTCATCCCTTCTCTAGCTGGTCTATTTCTAGCTGGTTTGTAGAACCCTGCTTACTCAATACATGCCTAAAACGATGATAGCAGACACGTTACCCTGCGTTCTGCTCGGAATCGCCAAGAGCCCCACTGCAAGTCTCTTCAGCAACGATTAGTCTCTGCAATCTAGCCATAGCAATCCGCAATGATTTGCGAGCAGGAGTTGAGGGGATGTTGCTCCTGCTTGGGGACTTCGTTCCCAAACCCCTTTTTGGTTTTCGCATGATTGATCTGGGGGTGCTGGATCTGAACTTCGCGATTCGGGTTTCTGGGTCTGCTGGCTGGGCTAATGCCTAAAAGCCACTTCCAACTCCAGTACCCTAGCGCTCCTAGGTGCTGCTATAGTATGTCTGCTGACTGGATGTTTCTGAACTAAGGTTTCTGAACTAAGGTTTCTGAACTGAGTTCGCTTAATCAAGTTTGCTTACTGAAGTGTTCTTAATCAAGTTTTAAGCTAACACTTACCTTCTCTTGACCTTTCAATGGTTCACTTGAGGTGAAAAATCTTCGCCATTCTTTGAGAAACAGTTTTTGGGGAGACGTTTTTTTGAGAGACATGTTTGGAAGTGGAAGTCCAGTGATTACCTGTCAAAAGTTTATAGCGTTATAGAGTTGTATCCGGTTACCTTAAGACCCATGCAAAAGTATTGCAACCGAGTGAGTTTGAGTCTATTAAGTTTGACTCTGTTTTTGGAACTATTGACTCCACCTGTTAAGGCTCAATCGGATTCTAATACGCAGTTTCCTCAGTTTTGTAAAAATACTGAGACTCAGCTTGTTACATCTTCCGTTTCTACCAATACTAACTGGTTACTGAATGCTTCAAATTGGATTGCAAATCCTGAGGTTGGATTCGTTCAGTTTGTGCAAGAAGTTGGAGTCCAGATGGTGGTTCAAGCTAACATTAGCCCTTGGCCAACGATTCATCAGCAGGCTAGGAGTGCCAGAGTTCCAGTGATTATGTATCACGATATTTTGTCAGAGAAGCAAGTGTTTTTTGACGTTACGATCAAGGAATTCAAACAACAACTAGACTCTATTCGTGAAAGTGGATCAACTCCAATTAGTCTTGATCAATTGATTGCCCATTTGGAAACCGGAACATCATTGCCATCAAAGTCTATTGTACTAACGTTTGATGATGGTTATGCTGGGCATTATGAGATCGTTTATCCGTTGTTGAAAGAGTACAATTATCCGGCTGTTTTTTCTGTTTATTCTGACAAAGTTGAGGGTAAAATTGCAGGTCGATCGAGCCTCAACTGGGAACAATTACGTGAAATGGCCAGTAATCCTCTCATTACGATTGCTTCCCACAGCATTACTCATCCACCGGATTTAACCGAACTATCTGATGTCCAATTGCAGCAGGAAGTGGTAGAGTCCAAACGGATTTTAGAAGAAAAATTAGAGGTTCCAATTCATTACTTTACCTATCCAGAAGGAAAGTATGATGAGCGAGTCAGTGCCTGGGTCAAAGCCGCAGGGTACAAAGCGGCTTTGACAATGGATGATAGTGAAAATCGGTTTAGTAATCAATCCAAAAGTTTATTGGCTCTTGATCGTTTCGGTCAATCTGGTTTGGACAAGGCTCTAGAGCAAGCTTGGGGAGGGTTGCAACTCTCTCAATGGAAGGCTACTTTTGATTTCAATGCTCCGGTTGTCAAGAATCAGTTAACCCTGGAAAAAGTTCCTTTAATTTTGATCTCAGGGGGACAGCCCGTTACAATTCATGCCGAGAGCCGGGATCAGGTGCATGAAATCTTGGGAGAAACAGAAGCTCTTGCCGATCAGGAGTTCGTGGCTGGTGTAGATGGGGGTTTTTTCTCGATGGATACTCTCGATTCTAATCAGATGATTGGCCCTGTGTTTAGTCGGAGTACGGGGCAGTTTATTCCGGGTAATCCGAGTGAAAATCGGAAGTTGAGCGATCGCCCCCTGGTATTAATTGGCCAGGATACTCTCCGCTTTATTCCTTTCAACCCTGACCGACACAACACTCTTGAGGGTTTGCAGGCAGAACTCCCTGATCTGACTGATGCATTTGTTGGAGCAGGATTTCTCGTGAGAGATGCTCAACCTCAACCCCTAGAAAGGTTTGGGGAACTGTATGACGTGAATGAAGAACGCCACCGGGCATTCTGGGGAATTCATCAAAGTGGTCAACCGATTATTGGGGTTTCGGCAGAGCCCGTTGGTTCTGTGATGTTAGGTCAGCTTCTTGCCCAGTCAGGGTTTCGACATGCAGTCATGTTAGACTCTGGAGCCAGTACCGCCCTTGCCTATGAAGGAGAGTCTCTAGTCGGGTATATTCCCCGTCCAGTTCCCCATGTGGTAGCTCTGACATCTCAGAAAAATTTAGCGGCCCGTCCGACCTGTGAAATGGCAAAGCTTCCCTCTAGTCAATCTCGCTGACCGAAAAAGTTCAGCACTAACTGGCTAGAAACTCTTTCACCAACGCACGATAGAGGGCAAAGCATGGGGTGTTAACAAGAAAGTAAGAATAAGCGCTAGGCAACTGACCACTTGATCCGCTCAGCGTGGTTCCAGAATGCTTCTAGGTTATAAAACTCTCGCTCTTCCGGTAACATGATGTGAATAACAACATCCCCATAATCGACTAAGAGCCACATTCCTTCCTTCTGGCCCTCTGTGCTGATCGGAACTCGATGCAGCTCCTGTTCAACAGTATGAGTAATAGCTTGACAAATTGCCCGAACCTGCACACTGGAAAAACCCGTCGCAATCAAAAAATAGTCTGCCAGATAACACACTTCTGAAACCTTGAGAATCACGAGATCATCTGCTTTTCGTTCTTCTGCTGCCCGTGCCGCAGCTAAAACAGTTTCCCAAGTCTGATCTAAATCCACAAAAGTGGTAGGTGCTGAGCTTGAACTTGACGAGTGTTGAGTATGGACAGGATTAATCATGCAAGAATGTAAGCCTTAAGGAGGGTTGACGCGAAAAAAATTACTATCGATATATTCTAACAGTGAGATTTTGTCTAGTCATTAGCTAACAACGTATCTTAATGTGAGCTTGATGATTTAGACTGCCTCAGTTTCTTGAATGAGTTTCTCAAATTTAAGCTTCTCAAATTTAAGTTTCCCAAATTTAAGTTTGAACTACCTCAACTGCGACTGCTGCAGTGCCCAGTTCCTTGTTAAAACAGCCCTAGGGTGAATGGTTCGACAGGTTTTGATCAAGTATTGTAAGGTATAGTCACAGGTTTGCCAAACAGCTTGATGGAGGTTCTGCAGACTGAGTTGGCGTAGGGCATTTAACTCCGGGGTATCTCCTCGTCCTGGTTCTAAAGTGTCCGCCAGAAAAACAATACAGCTCAGGGGACTCATCTCAGGATTGCCCAAGGTATGGTGAGCGATCGCCTGTAAAATTTCCTGATTGTGTACCCCGAATTCTTTCCGGGCAACAATGGCACTGACATCAGCATGAATCAAGTGAGGATGACTCTCTAAAACTGGGTCAAGGGTCACCTGTTCAGCTTTTGCCATCTCAAGTAGCTGTTGGGGATGAAAATACTTGGCCAAATCATGCATCAGGGCTGCAGTTTGGGCTTGAGATTGATCCAAATGATAGTGCTGGGCCAACTCCATCGCCATCTGCTCCACCCCTAAAATATGTTGGATTCGAGGCTCTGGCATATGGGCCGCCAACCAAGTTAGAACTTGAGTTCGTAAACTCATGCCCGAGTTGACGGCTCTAGAACCGTAGCATTCTCAGTCGCCACCACTTGAGCAAAGAGTTCTTCGTATTGATTCAGGGCTTGCTTGAAGGAAAAATGGTCTTCTGCATAACGCCGACCCTGTCTCCCCAAGGCCGCAACTTTTTCAGGGTGGTGATAGAGATTGAGTACAGCTTGAGCGAGGGCTTTAGGATCTTCAGGTTCGACTACAACTCCTCCTCCACTGGTTTCAACGGCCTCTTTTGCAGTTCCGGTGTCTGGAACCGAAGCCACAATCGCGCAACCACTAGCCAACAGCACGGGAATCTTGGACGGCAAGTTGAACACAGTCACTTGCCGCTTCTGCACCACCAAACCAATGTCAGCAGCCGATAACATCTCCGGCAATTTTTCCCGAGGCTGGAAGGGCAACAACAGGACATTGTCAGCGTTGTAAGTGTCGCAGTATTCCTGTAGATGGCCCAAAGCACTGGTTTCTCCTACAATCACAAAGACAATTTCAGGAACAGTTTTCAGTTGAGCGGCAGCGGCAATCACAGTTTCTAGCCCTTGGGTTAGAGCAATGTTGCCAGAATAGAGAACAACGAATTTATCTTGCAGATTATACAGGGCTCGAAATCCGTTGTTCTCTCGAGGAAGAGGCTGGATAAAGTCAGTATCAACCCAGTTCGGGATGTAGGTAATCTTCTCTGGAGGAATACCTTGCTCAATCAGTTTGTCGGCAAACCCCGTGGCAATCACACTGAGTCGATTGGCTCGCCAATAGGCAAACTGTTCAAATCGTTTGGCAATCTGAGCTAGTAAACCTCCCTTTTTGACCAGGTTGACTCGAACAGCTGCTTCCGACACGATATCTTGAATATTGATCACAAATGGACGGCGATTGACCCAGGCATACAGTGCAACAGGAGCACAGACTAACAACGGCGGTTCTGTGGCAAAAATCACGTCAGGTCGCCACCCGCTCAAGGCTTGAAACAGGCTTGTTGCAATGAAACTGCCATCCAATAAAATTCGGTCAAGTACACCGGGCTCTGGCCCTCGAACAAGAACGTAGCTGCGTTGAATCATCACGCCATTGCGTTCTTCCGTGAGATAGAATTTGCCCCGATAGTCGGGATAAATTCGCCGTTCAGGATAGTTTGGCATCCCAGTCACCACTCGTACCCGATGCCCCTGTTTGACTAAACCCTCTGCCAATTCTGTTACAAGGGGGGCAATCCCAATCGGCTCAGGGTAGTAATTATAGGAATAAATCAAAATTCGCATGGTCTTCAGATCCAACGACTAACCAACAGCTTGAAAATTTGCAGGGACACACAGTATCAGTAGGAAGACAATCAATTAAGATGCTTTTAATTAAGATGCTTTAGTCTGCGTATCCTTCTCTTACATTCGTTCTACCCTAGGATCAGGATACCCCTTTCTGATCAGAAGGTAAGCTATCCCCTAATCAACTAATGTAGCAAACTGACGAACATTTCCCCGAACTCAGTTCCCATGACCCAGGGCAACCGCATCAAAAATGCCATGGTTTGGGCTAGAGTAACGTTACTGCAGGGGTAGCAGAAAGGTCAGAAACTACCGGAGTTTCCTCTATTTTGTGACTCTCTGATCTGGCTATGATGCAAGCAGAACCTAGTTCTTTCCGAGGAGCCGATTCAATTGTTGAGAGATGAATTGATTCTCTGGCTGAAGCTGCACCGCCATTTGATAAAATACAATCGCCCCATCGACTTGATGGTGTCTAGCCAGAGTATCTGCCAATTGAGCGTAGAGTTTAGCGTCATTGGGCCTAATTTCCAAGGCTTTATGATAAAGGGCAACCTGATCAGGGTTTTGCTGAATCACTCGACGATAGCAAGCTAGGGCTTGCTCCAGATCTCCCATTGCTCGCTTTCGCAAGGCATCTGCTAGATGTTCCTGCATCCCAGGCAGGTCGTTCTGAAGCTGCTGCGCTCTCCGGTAAGCAGTGACAGCGCTCTCCCACCGGCTTAACTGGGCTAGGGCTTTGCCCAGATTGTACTGTGACCAAGGGAAATTGGGATTGAGGGAGACGGCTTGTTGATACGCTTGGGCGGCTTCTTCCCACTGTTCGATCTGGGAGAAACAGTCGGCCAAACTGTTGTGAGACCAGAAAAATTCAGGGTTCAATTCAATCGCTCGGCGATAGGAGTTTATGGCCTCTTGCCATTGTTCTAACTGAAATAAGCTATCGGCTAAACTGTTGTGCGTCCAGAATTGATTTGGATCAAGTTCAATGGCGGTTTGATAAAGTGAAATTGCTTCCTTAAACTGCCCTTCCTCCCGCAATAAATCAGCGAGCTTTTGATAGGTATCAGCCTGAGTTGAGCCAAGATCGATGGCTTTTTGATAGCAGGGGATTGCCTTGCCAGACTCTCTAGTTTTACTAAGGCTATCCCCTAAACATTTGTACACTTCAGCATCAGATTCTACCCCATGATCAAGGCCAAATTGTAATGCTGGAATGGCTTGTTGCCATTGTTCTTGTTTCGCTAGAGTCTTACCCAACCCAGCATAGGCCAGAGCAAATTGAGGATTGAGTTGAATGGCTTTGCGATAGGCTGATTCTGCCTCCTGCAAGCGCCATTGTTCCTGCAAAATTTCCCCGAGTTGATAACAGGCTGGGGCATGGTTTGGAGTCAGCAGCAGTAACTGTTGATAGTGGAGAATCGCATCTTGAATCTGTCCTTGCTTCAGGAAAACCTGGGCTAAACCCTGATGAAATTCGGGTTGGTTGGGATCAAGGGCGATCGCCTCCCGATAGGCATTTACTGAATCACTCCAACTCCCTTGCTGGCAATACACTGCTCCAATTCCTCCATAGGCCCTGGCAACTTTAGGATTGAGTTGTAGAGCTTGATGGTAAGAGTTGAGCGCTTCCTTGAATTGCCCGTGCTGTAGATATTGATCTCCAATCCGAACCTGATCGTCGGAAGTTGCTTTACTGGGTTCTAGGGAAAAGGCTTTTTCTAAGCATAAAGTAGCCTTTTTTTGATCGCCCAATTCAGTAAATATTTTTGCAAGATTACGATAAGCTCCAGCAAAATCAGGGTTGAACCGGATTGCCTTTTGATAGTAAGAAACTGCTTTTTCGAGCCGTTCTTGTTGGGCATAAAGGCTGCCTAAGTTGGCTAAAACTTCTGGGAATTCAGGCTGAATTGCTAACGCTTTTTCATAGGCTCGCGCCGCCGCCGCCATTTCCCCCAACATCTGCAACGCATTGCCTTGAATTTTGTAAGCGATCGCCAACTCAGGGTGGACTTGAATTGCTGTCTGACAAGTATGAACCGCCGCATCCCATTGTTTCAAAGCACAGTAGACTTGGGCTTGTTCTATGTAATTTTGGGGAGGACGAACTGGGGAAGAATTAGCTTGATCAGGAGCAACAGGCTGAGGCGGAGGAGAACCCAGGGAACCTCCAAACGTAACGACTGTCCCATTGGATGGTGTATTCTGAGGCGGAGGAATCACCAGAGTATCGGTGGCCTGGAACTGAACAACGGTTGCATCGGATTGCTGTTTTAGGGCAGTGGCCAGGGTGTCTTGCGGATTTGCAGTGAGGGCAATCGCTTGGCGATAGGCGGCAGCGGCTTCCTTCATTTTGCCCTGGTGCTTCAAAGTTTCTGCTAGGGCTTGATAGGCTGGGGCAAAGTTACCATCCCGTTCAATGGCACTTTTGTAGCAGACTTCTGCCTTTTCCCATTGATTTTGGTGATGCAATTGATGCCCTAAATCATAGTGAGCTTGGGCTGTTAACATTTGGGGGGTTAGAACTGCGGCTCGATAGGAACTTTCTAACGCCTTCTCAGGTTGGTTGGTCTGAGTCCAGATCTTGGCTAAATTTCGATAAACACCAGCAAAATCGGGTTTTAGCGTGACTGCCTGTTCGTAACACTGAATCGCCTGTTGCCACTGTTGGCGTTGGCCGTACAAACTGCCGAGATTGGCATGAACCTCCGCCCAGTCCGGTTGCAGGTTCAACGCTTTAGCATACCAATGTTGAGCTTGATCCCACTGTTTCTGCCGTTGAAGAACATCTGCCAACAGCTTGCAACCCAGAGCAGAATCCGGCTGGATTTTTAGAGATTGCTCACAAGCCTTGTAGGCATCCTCAAGCTGTCCTTGATTGAGATAGCCTTTTGCCTGTTCGTGGAGAATTGCAGCACTTCTTCGGATAATATCTTCGGCTCGCATGGTTAGGCTAAGACTAAATACTTGATTATTCTCATTCTGTATCCTCCATTATAAGTGTTTAGGGAAAAATCTTATAGAGAATTTTATTATAAAAAACTTTATTATAGAGAACTTTAGAAAAGAACCCATCTACCTCAGAAAGGGATTTAAAGTCTTTCTTGTCATTAAAAATTTGAGGAGTCAGGTTGGAAATCCCAGATTTTATATAAGTATCATTAATATCGAGACTTAGTTAAAGCTTAAAACGAGATTGCTTCAATGTTCATGTCTTAGATTAAGTTTCTGCAATAGTCTAGCAGCTTAGTCAACAATTCCAGCCTTTCCCAACAAAATTTTTAGCGAAGTTAAGTTCACCCAGATATCTTCTGTTAGAGGATTTTGATACATTAACTGTCTCAAAGGATAGCAAGAGAATCCTTCTCCTGTTAAAGTATAGTGTTCTAATCCCAAACACTGACTGATTACCCAATAGTAATGACGATGATAATGGGGCGAGATCAACTCAATCACCTTAACATTTGGCTGACAGAAGACAAGATTAGTCAATCCACTACCATGGGGAGCAATAATCACTTTAGCTTGAGAAAATAGAGCAACCTGTTGAGCAAAAGAGAGATCTTCTAACTGAAAACTGATGAAATTGTATAGCTGTAAAACTTGCATTACATCTTTTTCATTCAATACTTTTCGATGTTTTGCATCCGCTCGGCTAATATAAATTCGTTCGGGAAAGGTCGCAGACTGGGAATGGATTGAAGTTAAAAAACTCTGTCGGAGAAAGTCAACTGCCCAGGGTTGTAACCAGCCCAAAGGCCCAGCAAAGGATGGAATAATCAACGTTTGAGCCTGAATGTGGGGATGGCGATCGCTCGTTAAAATCTTACTGTTGGGAATTCCCAGTTGTGTTAAGGTTTCCTGCTGAAAATCCAAGTGACAACTATTCACTAAAAAACAATCAATTTGATTAAAGTCAATTCCACTCCAGCGTAACAATTGAATTCGAGGTAAAATATCCACCATCCAATGAAAATAGATATGTCCTGATAGTCCTGATAAGACAGCAACTGAGCCATCAATAGAAGTTAATTCAGGTAATTGTTCTACTCGGAAAATTTGGTGTTGTTCAGGACTATACTTTTGGCATCCCGGCAATTGACCGGGATATTCACGGGAAACGTCCGCCAATAATTGGTCATCTGGGGTGATGATTGCGATCGCCTTACACACCCTCCAATAGTTCTCCTGAGGTACAATCCAAGCCCGTCCATTGGGAACTTTAGCAACAAAAAGGGTTGGTGTAGATTCAAGAGTTTTGAGAGTTTTGTCCCAGGCTTTCTCCGTTGAATGACCTGAATTACCCTGACTCAGACAAGTTTGAATTCCATGGCCTAAGTTAGTCAGTTCCAGTTGCTTAAAAATCCGCTCTAAGCAAGGAGAGCAGTCTAGTCCTAGACAGTTTGAGCTGGAGTCACTGGCATCAGAATGATTGACAATCGAAGTTTTTGAAATGGTATTTAGAACCGTTAATCGGATGTCCTGAGAGATCTCAATAGAATAATAATGAGTTGCGTCTAAGGTTTGGGTTTCCAACCAGTTCAGAGTTGTTGAACAGATGCCCTGAAGTTTTGGAGTTGAATTAGAATTTTGAACTGTTGCAGCATTGATCCATTGAATCACAAGGGGATGAATCGTCGTCTGACGATCACTTTTTTGAAAGGACTGCAACACTTTTTCATAATAGTTAATCGCCGAATCTTCTTGTTGCTGTTGTTCTAAAATCAATCCCAGGAGCAGGTCAATTTCAGGGCTAAACTGTTGACAACTCTCTGCCAGCGTTTGGGCTAGATTGGCAACCACTAAGGCGGCATCCCACCGATTTTGTTGGAGTAGACAATAGCTTAATCGCCAGAAAATTTCCAGGAATTGGGGTTGAATATATAGTGCTTTTTGATAATAAAAAATCCCTCGTTCAAACTCTTCATACTGAGCTAAAGTATTGCCCAAGTGAAAATAGGTTTTAGCTAGAAGCTGGCAAAGTCTTGAAGATTCTGGGTCTGAACTTACGGGTTCTGAAGTTGGAAGCTGAGTAATTGTGACCTGTTCTAGATTAGAGTTGCTGTTATTGAAGTTACTCTGAGTAAAGTTACTTTGATGTAAAATCCTCAGAAATTGAGCGCAGG
The DNA here is from genome assembly GCA_051652765.1 of Microcoleaceae cyanobacterium. Taxonomy (GTDB): domain Bacteria; phylum Cyanobacteriota; class Cyanobacteriia; order Cyanobacteriales; family Microcoleaceae; genus JBHJGO01. The sequence continues at coordinate 35,410 of JBOFUV010000099.1, forward strand.
TGATTTGAGCCATTAACAGTTCATCGTCAGCAGCTTCAGAAATCGAAACTGCACCAAATTGCTGATAATACGCCTCAACAAATTTGGGTTCAAGGACAACGGCCTGTTTAAGATATGGCATGGCTTCGGCAAATTTTCCTTGCATGAGTAGAGAGTTGGCGCAATCGCTGTAGGCCAACTTACTTTCAGGCTCTAATTCAATTACTTTTTGAAAATAGCCAACCGCAACGCAATGTTGATTCTGACGTTGCCAAAGTTTGGCCAGATTACTGTAGGCAAGCGTCAAATCTGGCTGAAGTTTAATAGCATTTTGATAGGCAGTAATTGCCTGACCTGTTTTCCCCTGAGCGGCAAATACTTGACCTAGATTGTTGTGCAAAATTACCCAGTGAGGCTGCTGAGCCAATGCCTGTTCCAAAACAGTCTGAGCTTCAATTAATTGATCCTGTTTTAGCAGCAAACACCCCAAAGTATTGTAGGCTGCTGTTGCCGTTGGAATCTGGGTAATGGTTTGTTTCAAAAGTGTAATCGCAGCATCGATATTGCCCTGTTCATTTAATACAATCGCCCATCCCAAATATGGTAAAATATATTGAGAATTGTGAGCGATCGCCTGCTGATAATACTGAATAGATTCTACAAATTCTCCCTTTTTATGTAGGGCTTCACCCAGGGCATAATACAGTTCCGGTGGGGGTTGATGCCATAGTCCGGAGGCTTTTTGGTAGAAAGAAATGGCCTCATCCAACCATCCGACAGTCCGGTACAGCCGAGCCAAATAGGCATAAGGTTCAGCCCATTGGGGTTGTAGCTCAGTTGTCTTGACATAGGCGTGCATAGCCTCTGTCCATTCTTCCCGGACTTCACAAATATTGCCCAGAAGTTGATAGGCTGGTGCAAAATTGGGATGCTGACGGAGAGCTTGTTGACAAGCATCCAGAGCCTGATCAGTCTTGCCCTGAGAGAGATAGGCATTGGCTTGTTGGAGCAACTGTTCAACATTCATGGGCTGTTCAACTAAGTTGGCAGACTTTTAGAAATCCCACATGACTGGGTTATCGTCAAGCTGATCGGTAACAATTCGACCAATTTTGTCAATTTCCGCCAGGTCTTCCGCTGATAGCTTGACTTCGGCTGCATGAGCATTTTGTACTGCTTGTTCGGCATAACGCGCCCCCACAATTGCTTGGGCTTGAGGCTGAGCAATTAACCAAGCAATGGCTAGCTCTGCCAAAGTGCAATGATACCGTTCGGCAATTGGGCGTAGGTGACTCAACGCGTCTTGAACACGGGCATAGTTTTCTTTGAGATGAAATAATTTATTTTTTACTCGATGATCTCCCTCGGCAAATTGATGATCCGATCCAAACTTTCCCGTTAATAAACCCTGGGCCAAGGAAGAATAAGCCAAAATAGAAATGTTGTGATCTACGCAATAGGGCATCAACTCTTTTTCTGCAATTCGCCAAAACAAAGAATAAGGGGGCTGTACACTTTCAATTCGACCATATTGATTTGCTTCTTCTAGTTGACTACGAGAAAAGTTTGACACTCCAATTGCTCGAATTTTTCCTTGTTTTTTTAACTGATTTAACGCTGTCATTGTTTCTTCAATGGGCACAAGTTCACTGTTCCAAGTTCCCGATGGCCAGTGAATTTGATAGAGATCAATGTAATCCGTTTTAAGATTATTTAAAGAGCGATCGCAAGCTTCAATGACCTGATCATACTTCAAATGATTTGCAAAGACTTTTGTTGCATAAACGGCTTGATCTCGGACTTCGCTGAGGGCGGCAGCCACCACTCGTTCGGAGTGCCCTTCTCCGTAGACTTCAGCAGTATCAATCGTAGTAATGCCTGCATCAAATCCAGCCCGAATTGCCTTGATCGTTTCAGCATCTTCAATTCCAACCCACATCCGTTTACCTGCTTGCCAAGTTCCCATCAAAATTGGTGTGATTTGAATGTCAGAATCGCCTAAAGAGCGCATTTCCATCTTGAAATCCTCAAGTTTTTGGGTCTATAAGTTTTTGGGTCTATCTTGCTAACTATAGCGATCCTAAATCAATCATGAGAAAACTACAGAAGGTTTTTTTGAGGACTTCGCCCCCAAGGATGGGCAACGCCTCTCCACCCCCTTATTACCAATCATTCAGCACTGCTGTAGTCTAAATTAACCATCCTAAATGTAGGGTTGTATTTTGCCCATCTGTCAGAAATTTATACTACACTCTACAGCACAACAATTAATTTTATCTACCCTTACTGAATTAAATGCTTTCCCAAGTTCTGAAAGAATGGCATGTAGCAGTTCAAGCCCTGCAAGAAGGAAAGACAGTTTTACTCTTGAGAAAAGGGGGAATTCGAGAGCAGAATAGCGAATTTTTTGTAGACCATCGTCAGGTTTTACTATATCCAACTTTTGAACATCAACGGCCTGAATTATTACAGTCTGGTTATCGTTATCAGGTTCAGTTGGTTAACTCAGGCTGGCATCCTGAAACAGTTCAAATTCAAAATTGGGCAGAAATTACGCAGGTTTTATCTTTAGAGACCTATCAAGTGGAACCTTTGATTTCTCAACTTTTATCCTTTTTGATTTGGAATGAATCATTTGTGCGCGATCGCCTGAATTGGAAGCCTGAGAAACCTTTACATTTTCTATTCATGAGAGTCTATCACTTACCAGAAATCCATGAGATTCCCTATTATTCTAGCTATGGAGGATGTCGATCTTGGATTCAGTTGAAACAGCAAATTTCAATCGAAAACTCAACACCCAGTTTGACGACTCAAGAGTACATTAGAATAACTTCAGAGATTACTAATTGCTTGAAAAGTATGGCAATCAATCATGATTTACAGCCGTTTTTGTTCAGACGTGATCCGGAGCGATCCCCCAATTCTGACAAGAAGCCGCTTCGCATCCAGGAAAAGGAGAACTTGAGTGGCTGAGATGTCCCGCACTGCCTTAAAAACCACTATAAATGACGAAAAAATCTCTGTAACTTGTTAGAGAGGGGGTTGAGAATGAAGTCCCGCAGCAGGAGCAACTACCCTGCACCGTTTGTCAGGGGACTGTCCTGAATCCATCCGCTAGCATGGGTAGTTTTAGACAAGACTTGCTCGAACTTATTCGCCAATGCGTGCGTCTATAAGTTCAACTCTTAAGAGTCAGAAACAACTTCAATCCACAGCCTCACCTAGACTGACTATGTTGAAATCTCCTTCATTTCTGTATCGTCGTTCTTTTCGACACTGGTTTTATCCATTGTTATCGATTTCGATTGTTTTTGGGATTTGGTTTGGCTCGGTTTATCCTAGCCAAGCTTTACCCTGGAGAGAGCTAATTTTTAGAGGCATTCAGGTCATTCAACTGACAACTTTATCCGATCGCCAGGAAGTTGAACTGGGGAAACAGATTAACGAACAGTTGGTAAACCGAGAAGTTCGCCTCCTCCGCAACGCTGAAGCAGTTAACTATATTAATCAAATTGGTCAGCAGTTGGCTCAAGCCAGCGATCGCCCTAAAATTCCTTACACTTTCCAAGTGGTGAACGATTCTAACGTGAATGCCTTTGCCACCATGGGAGGATTTGTTTATGTCCACACCGGGTTAATGGCTGCGGCCAGCAACGAGGCAGAATTAGCCAGTGTAATTGCCCATGAAATTGGTCATATTGCAGGTCGCCATGCAGTGGGTCAACTCAAACGCACAGCGATCGCCCAAGGAATCGCAACTTTAGCAGGAGTGGACAAGAATGTAGCAGTTCAGATTGGCGTTGAGCTGGCCCTGCGCCGCCCCAATAGCCGAGAGGATGAGTACGAGGCCGATCAGTTAGGTATTGCTGCCATGGGACAAGCAGGATACGACCAGGCTGCTGCCGTCAGCTTTATGAACAAGCTCTTGGGCAAGGCTTCTCCTCCTACTATTCTCAGTACTCATCCAGCAACCTCTAGTCGAATCACTGCAATGGAGCAGATGATTGATCCTCGTCTGGCGAACAATGGCTTAGGGACAGACAATGCTGCTTACCAGGAACGAGTACGGCGATTGCTCTCTTAAGAGTCTCCCTGGTCTTAAAGCTTATTTTAAGGCTGGTCTTAAAGCTTATTTTAAGGCTGGTCTTGAAACGGGTCTTAAAACAAGTTTTGAAACTAGCTTTTCAAACTAGCTTTGAAACTAGCTTTTCAAACTAGCTTTTCAAAAAGGCAAATTGTTCAGACACTGTTCAGAAGTTACTCAAAGGAAGTTACTCGAAGGTGGTGCAAGTCTCTTGCCTGCACCACAGCCCAACTTCTCACTAACTTCTCAATCCCCAACCTGAGCAGAAATCCCTAGAAACGGATCTATTTATTCGGTTGAGGAGTCATTCGCAAATAGGGCTTGATTTCCTCATAGCCCTTGGGAAATTTCTGCTTTAATTCCTCAGGATCTTTGAGTGAAGGAACAATCACACAATCCTCACCATCTTTCCAATCTGCTGGGGTTGCGACTTGGTGATTATCAGTGAGCTGCAAGGAATCAATCACCCGCAGAATCTCGTCAAAGTTTCGTCCTGTGCTGGGGGGATAGGTCAGGGTCAACCGGAGTTTTTTGCTTGGATCAATCACAAACACCGTTCGAACCGTGACTGCTGCATTTGCATTGGGATGAATCATGTCGTAGAGATCGGAGACTTTCCGGTCTGCATCCGCAATAATGGGGTAGTTTACTGTTGTGCGTTGAGTTTCGTTAATATCGCCAATCCAACCCTTGTGGGATTCGACATCATCCACACTGAGGGCAATCACTTTAACATTGCGCTGATCAAACGCAGGCTTCAGCTTTGCTACCGTTCCCAATTCAGTTGTACAAACGGGGGTGTAGTCAGCCGGATGAGAAAATAAAACTACCCAACTGTCACCTGCCCAGCTATAGAAGTCGATCTCTCCTTCAGAGGTCGCTTGAGTAAAGTTGGGAACAGTATCACCGAGTCGTAGTGTCATAGCTCAATTCCTATAATTCTGATGGGGAACACTTATTAATGGTCTCACAATATACCGGTTTTCCGAGCGGAATTTAGAGGTTCTTAAAACTTTGTATAATTTGACAGTGGCAGTGATGAGAACTAGCAACTATTATAGAAATTTCTACAGGTTTATAGAAACTTATAGAAACTTATATAAAGCTTTGGCAGTCAGGAGGGCAAACGTTTGCTAGTCTTACTCAGTCAGTTAATTCAGGCTATTCAGCTCATCTTAGTTCCCTTTTGTTTGGTGATGGCTTGGGGCTTGATCGTGTTAATTTTCTGGAACTTGGGGTTGGCGATCGCTGATACTGTGCGTCGAGC
>JBOFUV010000100.1:0-53908 GCA_051652765.1 Microcoleaceae cyanobacterium
GGCCCGCGCAGGCCAGATGCCACTCCACAAACATCTCATGAATCATGCTTGATTGCTATAGTTCATCAAGTAATGTCGGCGATCAAAACTCCATGACAGATCTAATTTCTAGCTTTTTCCTGCCTACAACCCACTCAAGTTTGCAGCGTTCACATTAAGCGGGTTGTAACCTTATCCATCCCAGATGGACAACCTTAGGTTTCCTAGTCTACACACTCATCGGATTCAACTTCTAGGTCAACTAACTTGCAAATTAAATTGGAGGGAGGAAATGTCCAATTATTTAAGCAACTCCCCAGATTCAAACTCATCTTAGAATCTTGTATGGGAACAATGCAGATAGCCAGTTGTCTAACGCCCCCCGTCAATGCCTGAATGGGCTGACTCAGACTAACAACCTCTTGTAAAAGCTGCTCAGCAACCTCTAAAGCAGGAGCAATAATAAAAAAGGTCTTCGTGCCCGTTGGGCTAGGAGCAATCCCAAAGCTACATTCACTCACGAGCAGTTGAAGGGGCAAACTTAAAGAGTTGTGAAAGTGACGAACAAATGCTTTATAGAAGGATTCACTGAGGGCACGGTCATCAAATGTTGGCTGAGATAGCATAGCCAGTTCCTCTTAGAGTGTTGAAGTCTTTTGCAGCTTTCCTGCACTTACTTCATGATTATATTAACACTTTTTAATATAAGAGAATTAACTGAATTTTTTTGTGATAGTTTAACTTAATCATTGTGATTAAATAAAGTAATATTAGACGATCCAAATCACAATTTTGGGGATAAAGTCCCCCAACTCCTCTTTGATTTTGTTCAACTGATTTAGGATGGCCATATGGAGATGCTGATTTGCAGCATGAACGTGGTGAAGGCTAGAAGCTTTCACCACGGGCATTTTATCAGTCATGACGGATGACTAGCGGTTAAGACACTGCTACTGGTTTGGCTGCTTCTGTGATCGGAGCCTGATCAATCGAACCCTGAAGACGATTCAACGCATTGACGTAGGCTTGAGCAGAGGCGACGATAATATCTGTATTTGCCGCATGACCAGAGAACACTCGCCCGTTATACCGCACCCGAATCGTCACTTCGCCAATCGCATCAATTCCCGCTGTTACGGACTGAACCGAAAACTCAATCAGTTCATTTGGTAGGTTGACAACGCGATTAATCGCTCGGTAAACCGCATCAACTGGGCCTGTACCAATCGCTGCATCCGTCAGCTCAGAACCCGTCGGTGTCCTCAAGGTTACAGTTGCCGTTGGGCGAGCCTGACTCCCACAGGAAACTTGTACCAACTCTAAACGGAACAACTCTGGAGCCTGCTGAATTTCATCATGGGCGATCGCTTCCAGATCCCAATCCGTGATTTCCTTTTTCTTGTCTGCCAATTCCTTGAACTTGACAAATGCCTTATTAATCTCAGCCTCAGCCAATTCAAACCCCAAATCTTTGAGACGAGCCTGAAAGGCATGACGGCCAGAATGCTTCCCTAAAACAATTTGATTGTCAGTCAAACCAATGGACTGGGCATCCATAATTTCATAGGTCAGCCGATTTTTTAAGACCCCGTCTTGGTGAATCCCAGATTCGTGGGCAAAGGCATTTGCGCCCACAATCGCCTTGTTGGACTGAACCAGCATCCCGGTGAGATTAGACACCAAACGAGATGTTTTATAGATCTCGCGGGTGTTAATTGCGGTTAGAGGAGTCTCTGAGTCGGGCGATCGCCCCAAGAAAGGGTTGAAGTACTGCCGCCGTGTATGCAACGCCATCACCAATTCTTCAAGGGCGGCATTCCCGGCCCGTTCTCCGATGCCATTGATCGTGCATTCAAGCTGACGGGCCCCATTTTTAACCGCTTCTAAAAAGTTGGCAACGGCTAGCCCCAAGTCATTATGGCCATGAACTGAGATGATAGCTTGATCGATATTGGGCACATTTTCTGTAATCCCCCGAATCAACGCCCCAAACTCAGCGGGTGTTGTATAGCCGACGGTATCCGGAATATTTACAGTTGTTGCCCCGGCAGCGATCGCCCGTTCTAAAACTTGATAGAGAAATTCTGGGTCAGAACGCCCTGCATCTTCAGGCGAAAACTCCACATCTTCCACAAAAGACTTCGCATAGGCTACCATCTCGGGTACTATCTCCAGCACGTCTGCCCGCGTCTTTCGCAGCTTGTGCTGCAAGTGAATATCTGAAGTGGCCAGAAACGTATGAATGCGAGGATGAACTGCAGGTTTCAGGGCTTCAGCGGCTGCCTCAATATCTCCTCTGGTAGCGCGAGCTAAACTGCAAATGATCGGGCCGTCCTCAGTCCCAACCGTGCGGGCAATCCGATTCACGGCCTCAAAATCACCCGGACTCGCGTAGGCAAATCCAGCCTCAATAATATCCACCCCTAACCGCACCAACTGCCGAGCGATGGCTAATTTCTCATCTACATTGAGGGTTGCCCCTGGGCATTGTTCCCCATCCCTTAAGGTGGTATCGAAGATAATAATTCGATCAATGGTTGGGTCGGGGTTAGACTCCTGATTCAATTCAATGGCCATAGCTGAAAACCTCCAAATCTAGTGATATCTGGCTTAAGAATTCAAAATATTGAATATGAAACCTTCAATATGAAACATTCAACATGAAACCTTCAACATGAAACCTTCAACACGAAACAATTAGCCTCCCAGGAGAGCAACCCCTCCAGCCCGAAGTGCAATCCAGTTCTGCTTGATTCCCGTTTGAAGCTGATAATTCATAAGTGATCTAATTTGCTGAAATCAAATTTGCTGAAATCTAATGAAATCTAACCCAGTCAAGAAAGATCTCTTTACTGAGGATCTACTTTTTCAATATGATCCCGAACCTCATTCAGATCAATGTACCGATCCGTTGCATTCCGCAATTCTCGGGCAATCATGCCTTCTGTGGAGACAACCGTAATGTGAGTATTCTTAGATCGCAATAATTCAATTGCCCGTTCAAAGTCCCCGTCCCCACTAAACAAAATAACATGATCATACTGATCGACGGTATTAAACATATCGACAACGATCTCGATATCTAGATTTGCTTTCTGAGAATAACGACCGGAGGTATCGTCATAATACTCCTTGAGAATTTTGGTTCGAACCGTATAACCTAGGCTAATTAAAGCATCCCTAAAACCCCGTTGATCTTGGGAATCTTTCAATCCGGTATACCAGAATGCATTGACTAAGGTCATATCACTTTGCTCATGGCGAAAATAGTTTAAAACTCGCTTTGGGTCAAAGAACCAACCATTTTTTTGCTGGGCGTAGAACATATTGTTACCGTCTACAAATATAGAAAGACGGTTTTTGGAACTATACATAGAAGCCTAAGACCTAGATAATTTGTAGAAAAGAATTTAATCTAAATATCACAATATTAGCATTTTGAACCTGCAAAGCGTTGTAATCTAGTTCGCATCCACTTTTGTGCGATCCTAAATGTGTTAAAGCTAGGCACAAAACATAACTGATCCATTTTTGACCTAGATTAAAAACATTAAATATCTGGCAAGGCAGAATCCGAGAAATCATAAAAACACATTTCATGCTGTGAACTTTTACTCCTTGCACAAGATAAGTCACTGACTCGTCTAATATCAGTAAACACCACTTCCCCAAAGTTCATGTTTCCAGAAAAGCCAGGAACCATCAAAGCATCTACCTAGCTAAAGCTAAGCCACACCAGAAGTACAAACAGTCTCTAGTCAGATTCCAATCCTACTTAGAACGGATTTTTTAATTAAATGCAATTTAAATCACATAGGTTTATAGAACCTTTGAGATAGATCTGTATATACTATTGGATAGATGGGATAAATAGAACTTTATGCTTAGTATATCGTTTTAGTGTCCACACTGCTTTATCAATTCTTAAGCCTTCTTACTCTCGAGTGCCCATCGAGCCAGCTCAGTGCGGTTATGGAGGCCAGTTTTCCCCAACATATTACTGACATGGCTTTCGACGGTTCGCTGACTCACCTTCATTTCTATGGCGATATCTCGATTTGCCTTGCCTTGAGCAACAAGCTGTACAACCTTTAACTCCGTTGGGGTCAATTCTACATCGCCTCGAACTTGAATTGTGGATCTCCCTTCAACCCCAATCCCCTGACGTTTCGTGAGGCGAGACGCTTGTCGAAGCGAAGATTCAACTTGAGCAACCAACTCCTCCGGTTCAAACGGCTTGACAATGTAGACATCTGCTCCCGTGTTTAACCCTTTGACTTTATCCTGGCTTTGACCCTTTGCGGAGAGGAAAAGCACAGGAATCCAACCGATTCGAACATTCTCCCGAATAGTTTTCACTAAGGTATAGCCATCCATCTCAGGCATCATAATGTCACAAATAATTAAGTCCGGCAGGTCTTTTTCTAAAATTTCTAATGCCTTGACACCATTTTCAGCCGTAACAACCTCATATCCCCGAAATTCCAAGTAATCCCTAACTAACAGAACTAAATTAGGATCATCATCAACTAGCATGAGTCGCTTTTGATCGCTGTTGCTCATTTCCTTCATGTTCACTATTTGTAATGGCCACTGAGTCCTGAGACCCGATCTCTATTCCACAAATTATAGAGTAGGTTATCAACAACTAGAGTAAGTTTAAGTTAACTTAAGGCAGCTCATTGAACTGCTGTCCTTAAACTCAGCCCCAAATTATTGCAGTCAGGCGTATGACATCTCAGGGAAAGTTAGGGGTTTAAGCCTGAAAAAAGGGCTGTCACCCATCAGATTCATCCTTATTTCTGCTGGTAAATAAAGCATACTCCTCTACAATTTTTCCCGCCAAGAGATGATCTTGAATAATTCGTTCAATGACTGCGGGAGTTGTCGCCCGATACCAAACTCCGTCCGGATAGACGACTAGAATGGGCCCATCACAACAAACTCTCAAACAGTTGGCTTTTGTCCGAAAAATATAATTTGAATGTTCAGTCGTGGGTTGATCCAGCTTGAGGGCTTTTAACCGACTTTTCAGATAGTTCCAAGCCTCTAAGCCTGCTTCTTTAGAACAACAGTTGGGTTTGGTTTGATCAGCGCAGATGAAAATATGATGCTGAATTTGATTGAGTCCTAGAGTTTGCACACAGGTTTGTAGAATGCTTGGATCGGTACAGAACTCGTCGGTACAGGGCGCGGTTGCTTTAGGAGCAGAACGAGAAGAAGAACTTGTCATTGGAGCAGTCCAGGGTTAAAAAGGTGAGTCGGTGATCAATTGGTCAGTGCTGCTGATGAGTGCTTGACTCCAGCCTATGACAAGATTTTATGGCCTGAGGGGGCATTGTCCCTATGTCCCAAGCGTAGTTGGAGAGGGCTAGTTCGGGAACCCGTACATCTAGATGTGTTGCGATCAAGTTCATATTTTCGGTAAATTAGCACTCAGAGCTTGAGAGTGCTAACTTTGTAAAAGCTAACTTTGTAAAAGTCTGAGAGGGGTTGATCCAGTCCTCCTTCCTCAGCAAGGCATTCTCTCAATTTTGTAAGGTGATAACTTAGGAGGTTTGTAATATGGCTGCTGTCGCGCTGAATGTTTCCACAGTGAAGCCGCTTGGAGATCGGGTGTTCATTAAAGTGAGTGAATCTGAAGAGAAAACTGCAGGGGGAATCTTGCTACCTGACACTGCAAAGGAAAAGCCTCAGGTCGGAGAGATTGTCGCAGCAGGCCCTGGAAAGCGCAATGATGACGGCTCTCGTTCTGAGCTAGAAGTCAAGGTCGGTGACAAGGTTCTGTATTCCAAGTACGCCGGAACTGACATTAAGCTCAGTGGTGAAGAGTTTGTTCTGCTAGCCGAGAAGGATATTTTGGCTGTTGTTGGCTAGTTGTAATTGACCGATAGATACCTTGTGAGGTAGGGAAAAGCCCAAGTCAAGATCGGATTCTGGGTTGGAACCCCCAAATACAAGGTTTTAATACAAGGTTCTGAATGCACAGTTCCTTCGCAGAAAATTCTACTAATTTAAGGTTGGAAACTCATGGCTAAGCGCATTATTTACAACGAAAATGCTCGCCGTGCCCTAGAGAGAGGCATGGACATTCTGGCGGAAGCCGTAGCAGTGACTCTTGGCCCCAAAGGGCGGAACGTAGTCCTTGAGAAGAAATTTGGTGCTCCTCAGATTGTTAATGACGGAGTGACCATTGCTAAGGAAATCGAGCTGGAAGACAACGTTGAGAACACAGGGGTTGCTCTGATTCGGCAAGCTGCCTCCAAAACCAACGATGCGGCTGGAGACGGAACAACAACAGCAACCGTTCTAGCCCATGCCATGGTCAAGGAAGGGCTGCGAAACGTTGCCGCAGGCGCGAACCCGATTGAGCTAAAGCGCGGAGTTGATCGGGCGATCACTTTCCTCGTAGATAAAATTGCTGAGCACGCCCGTCCTGTTGAGGACTCTAAAGCGATCGCTCAGGTCGGTTCAATCTCTGCTGGAAACGATGACGAAGTCGGTCAGATGATTGCAAACGCCATGGACAAGGTGGGTAAGGAAGGCGTTATTTCCTTGGAAGAAGGTAAATCCATGACCACTGAACTGGAGATTACCGAAGGGATGCGGTTTGATAAGGGGTATATCTCTCCCTACTTTGCAACCGACATGGAACGGATGGAGGCAATTTTAGATGAGCCTGCCATCTTAATTACCGACAAGAAGATTACCTTAGTGCAAGACTTGGTGCCTGTTCTAGAACAGGTGGCTCGCTCTGGTAGACCGCTGGTCATTATTGCTGAAGACATCGAGAAAGAAGCTCTAGCAACTCTGGTTGTAAACCGTCTTCGGGGTGTTCTTAACGTGGCTGCAGTCAAAGCGCCTGGATTTGGCGATCGCCGCAAAGCCATGTTGCAGGACATCGCTGTTCTGACTGGAGGTCAAGTCATTACTGAAGATGCAGGTCTGAAGCTAGAGAATACCAAGCTGGATATGTTAGGTAAAGCTCGCCGCATCAACATTACCAAGGACAACACCACCATTGTGGCGGAAGGAAACGAAGCTGCAGTCAAGGCTCGGTGTGAGCAAATTCGTCGTCAAATGGACGAAACAGAATCTTCCTACGACAAAGAGAAACTGCAAGAGCGGTTGGCGAAGCTAGCAGGGGGTGTTGCTGTCATTAAAGTTGGGGCAGCGACCGAAACTGAAATGAAAGATCGCAAATTGCGCTTAGAAGATGCCATCAACGCAACTAAGGCAGCCGTTGAAGAAGGGATTGTTCCTGGCGGTGGTACAACTCTGGCCCACCTTTCCCCTGAAGTTGAATCTTGGGCAAGCAGCCACCTCTCCGGTGAAGCTCTAACGGGGGCTCTGATTGTTGCTCGTGCCCTTTCTGCCCCTCTCAAGCGCATCGCTGAGAATGCTGGAGAGAACGGAGCGGTTATCGCTGAGCGAGTCAAAGAGAAGGACTTCAACGTAGGCTACAACGCGGCAACTAACGAGTTCGTCGATATGTTTGATGCTGGAATTGTTGACCCTGCAAAAGTGACTCGCTCTGCTCTGCAAAACGCAGCCTCCATTGCCGGAATGGTGTTAACAACTGAGTGCATCGTCGTTGACAAGCCCGAACCCAAAGATGGTGCTCCTGCTCCTGGTGGCGGCATGGGCGGCGATTTTGATTACTAACTTCTCAAGAGATTTAGAATCAAGGGCGCGAAGGGTAGCAAGGGCTTGAATCCAAGTTGTACCTGACGTGACCAAAAATCATCCTAGGAATAACTGAAGAGAGTTGTTCTGAATTTAACGAGGTCAGTCGTTGACTGACCTCCTTTTTGTTATAGCCCTCTGACGAAGACTTGGGCTATAACCCAGAAACCCTGTAGAAACGCTGTATTGAAAGCCTCTATTAGAAAGTACAATCCATTATAGATTTGGCATCAAGTAATTTCGGTTTTGTCCATGAGTTAACAGCTTCTGTTCCCGTAATAACTCTTGATAGGAGATTGGAACTGTTAGCGGCCAAATGATACTCGCAAACACTAAAACAATCAGACAGAAAAATCTGTTGTTGTAAGGCAAACAGGTGTCTTTCTGTAACAAATTAAACCAAGTTTTAAACCAAAATAGAGAGACAACGCAATAAATCAATACAAGAATGGAAAGAGAAGTCGTCATCTTCGGTGCTCCTGTTTAGTACTGGTATCAAATCTATTTCCAAAGAAAACCCGACTATTAGTCACACCAAATCTACTGAAGCTGGTGTAGTTGTTGGGATGTGCTCGTAAAGTCAGAAACTTTGTTAATTCCTCAGGGTAGGGATCATTTAGCTCAAGTTGATATCATCTTGATTTGATTCCCCTTCCCCCACGATGAGTTCACATAAAAGCTCTAAATAGACCATGGGCAGCATCGCCAATACACCAATACTTGTAATCCCGATCACGGCCAACAAATAAAGATGCTTTTTGAAGGATAAATGCCCATTCTTTTCAATCGATGAAACAGACTGTTTTGCAGAGTAAGACTGGGGTTGAGCAGAGTAAGAACCTGAAAAGGCAGATTGTAAAAAGATCATCTTCAAGACTCCTAATGAATGCACAGTTGCGGTAGTTGGAATTGTCGGTGTTTCCTGAAAACCAGTCACAATTTGGCGAGACCGATCCAGAATTCTGTGTACTTAACGTTCCTGTGTGTTTAACGTTACTTGCCTAGACAAGGTTCCACTTCAAACTAGGGCTTGTAGATCAGGGCGATTTTTCTCCCACAAGAACTCGCTGTAGTCTGCCATCTCATCTAGTCCCAGGAAGTTGAGCAAAAGTTCAGTAACACACCAAATGAGGGCTAACATCAGTAACTTTCTCCATCTTACATTCATTCATCAACCTCCTAGATGAGAGCTATCAGATTGAACGTTAAGGTCAACTCCTTTTGGATCTAGGGGTAGAGCATAATCGTTCTTGGGATTTAAGAGGCTTGATTGACCTCCATCTAAACATACGTCTCACCTATACCCCTTATGCAGTTTTAGCTGGATGCTGAACAACGGGATGTTGAACATCTAGATGTTCAACAAGGTTGTAGTACTTGACTGCTTTAAATTAGGTAGGTTCCTAATCGTCCAATTTTTTTGCTGAAAGGTGAGGTTTCCTTGCTCCTCCCCTACAAAATTCAAGATGGCGAACTAGAACAACAGGACTCTGCTAACTCAGGCTTTGTTCAGATCGCAATCTCCCTGAAGATAAGCATCACCGTTGAGGACTCGTCGGGTTGCTATCAACCTGCGTAATAACTGAAATACCGATGGAACGCTGACATTATTCTTTGAATAACTGCTGAATGTTTCGCAGCAGCTATTAAATAACAGTCCAAAAGAGTAAGTTTCAAACCTTAGGTATGACATAACTCATAAAACATCTGCATAAACATCACACCTACCGCCATATGAATCAGTAATGTATTAACTCTTTTGAGTTTGACATTGAGAACACATAGATACATTGACAAAAGTGATGTTTAAATCTTGATGTTTAGATCTTGCCATTAAATCTCTGATTAGGGCTATTCGTCGGGTTATCTCCATGTTGTCTCCATGTTCTGTTTTCAAGGTAAAGCAGCTATGACGATTCATGAAATGCTCAAGCAACTTGTTAGGCAAATTGATGATTCTTTAGCTTTTCCCATTCTCCAAAAAACTGAAGAAAGTATTGATGAAATTGTGTTTGAATCCGATGTTGGGGATGCTCACTATTACTTAATCCGTTCTCGCACTCAAGCTGAAAATCTAGCCAATCTCAGTCCACGAGAACACGCGATCGCCCGTTTGGTTGCCAGAGGTTTACCCAATAAATTAATTGGCAAGCATTTAGGAATTAGTCGTTGGACAGTCGCAACTCACTTGAGAAGAGTTTACAAGAAGCTCGGTGTTACATCCAGAGCAGCAATGACAGCAAAGCTCATTGAAGACCACCTACTTCACAGTTAGTGTTTATTATCTCTTCACCCCTGTTCACACATTACTCGACATTCAGGTATTTGCTGTCTACACTTCTTCATTTCAATTATCTTATTGGGGGGTTTCTATGCACTTGAAAAAGACCAAGCAGGTATCGATCTTGCTCCTCACAACGATCACCAGTTTAGGAGTATTGGGTACAACATTTGTCAATCATGGAATCAAATCCAGTCATTCACCTTCCCAATATTGGGTCAATTGTGATCCTCCCTGTCGGCGACCTGGAGGCTCACGGTTCTCTGAACCTTTAGATGTTAGCTTTAATGATAGTTTCAATACTGAATCTATTGTTAGGATCTCAAGCGTTTCATATACACTAAATCACACCGTTTGGTTTCAACGCCTGCCATTAAATGATACCCTTGACGTTCATACAATTTAACAGCTTCCTTGAGAACGCTTACCGTCTCCAGCCAGATTTCTTGGAATCCTTTTGCGGCGATCGCCTGCTCCAATTTCTGTAAAAGAAACTGACCCAAACCCTTTCCCCTTGCCTCGGGTCGTAAGTACATTTTGCGAATTTCTACTGCATGATTTCCTCGATGCGTGGGATAGTATGCAGCCGTCCCAACGAGCTTTCCTTGAGATTCCACAACCCAAAACTCTCCTCCAGTTTGATGATAGAATGCCTCAACTTGGTAGACATCTGCATCTGCTCCATCGGGTTCACATCGCAAACCGTATTCTGCTAGGATGGTAGCAATTAATTGTACCGATGCATCGTAATCGTCAGGTTGCCAGGGACGAATGAAAAAGTTTTGATATTGCATTTAACAATTAATCTGACAATTGATCTGACAGTTCATCTAGCTATGAATTCTTGGTTCAGGATGTAATGTGGCTAGGATTTCACTTTCAATTTCGGCAAGTTCTTCTAACCGTTGAGTAACGGTTTCAGTGTCAAAATAAGTTGTTGCCAAACCCCAATAAATTCCATAGTGGCGAGCTTCTGAAGCCATTAATCCTCGATAAAATTGAGCTAATTCTAGGTCAGGACAGTAGGCGGCGAGTAAGCCAAGTCGTTCATGACTACGGGCTTCAATCAACGCTGAAACCAACAAAGCGTCGAGTAGTCGTTGGGGTTCATTGCGGCGAATTTGCTGACTTAAGCTAGAGCCGTAGGGAGGAGCAGCCAGTGGCCCTAGGGGAATACTGCGCCGTTCTAACCACTGATTTACCAACTCAAAGTGCTCTAACTCTTCCTGGGCGATCGCTGTTAACAGTCGAACCAATTTTGTATTTGAAGGATAGCGAAACATTAAGTTCAATGCTACCCCTGCGGCCTTGCGTTCACAGTGAGAATGATCAAGCAGAATCGTGTCTAAGTCACCAAGAGCCTGATCAATCCAGGCTTGAGTCGTAGGCTGTTTGAGGAACTTAATCTTGGGCAACGTTGGAACACTGAGTTGGAACACTTGGGGTCACTAGCTGAGAGTCAGTTACTTTGCTAAACTCCATTTTACTGAATTTTACTGATTTCTTGACTGAGAAGACGAGCAAAACATCTCTCTAGGGCTTGCTATTCGTCTATGAGCAGGTCTTCAACACTTACCAACAACCGCAGCAACGTATCCAAATCACTGATCTCACCAATGATGCGGCGCACAGGTCTAGGCCAGACTTTGATTAAGGTTGGAGTTGCTGAAATTTGATCGGCCTCAGCTTGTTCAGGATGCTTCAGAACATCAATCACTTTCAAGGTATAGGGATGGTGATCTAGCTGCTCTAGCAATTGATGCAAGGTTTTCAAGGTTCGTTCAGCCGCTAAATTATGACCTGAAACAAATAATCTTAGAACATAGCCTTGGGTTTTGGGAGTTTCTATCGGCATAGACAAGGAACCCTCTCTAGGGAGTGGTTGCGCCTGCGAGGTAACCTTTTGTTTTCTAAAACTATGGGTGTCTAGGTCTTGCAGGCAGATCACTAGGTCATGATTTTCCCAAAGCTGAAAAAATTGCTCGTAGTGAGCAGCAATGATCAGCGGATGACAAACTTCTTTCGCATCTGAGACGGGCTGCCAAACCAGACCTTCTGTTCCAAAAACAGCATTGAGTAAAGACTGATATCGAAGGGTTGGAGGGTAAGCCCCGGCAGACTGCCTCACGGTTTGAGTCTTTGGATCGAGCCATCGGTCAAAGGTCGCCGTGTAGCAGGGAACTAGAAAATGCGGAACTTCAGGTAAACTCAAAATCTCCTGAAGCGCGGCACATAGCTGCAGATGCCAACGAGCTTGCTTACTGGGATCAATGCAGTAAACAAGGTCTCCCCCTGGAGTGAAAAGGGCGATCCCTTTAAATAGACTGGGCAAGCTCAATGACGTGAGATCCAAATCATGAAACTCACTCGCTGTCTAAAGCAAATCTGCAAGCATGAGGAGCATTGGATTCCTAATTTCCTCATATTGTTCACTCTATTCCAAGTTTGGGACTAAGCCATCTAAATTTCACACTTTTCTTGGACTCACGGCTGAAGTTCACTCCAAGCCTTCTAGTCTTTCCGACCCAACAAAACCTGTGCCCCGTTGCCCTAGACCCGTCCTCGTAACATCTGACTCATCTCGTTCGGGTAGGGGGACATGTCTAAACAGGTTTCTTCGGTAATTTGGCCCGCTTGATACAGAGAATAGAGAGATTTATTCATCGTGGTCATGCCTTCATAGGTATCCTTGAGCATGATTTGGTTGATCTCTTCATACTGGTCTTTGACAATGTATTCCTTGATGACATCGGTATTAATCAGAATGTCATGAAAGGCAGCCCGTTTGCCATCGGTCGTTTTGCACAAAAGCTGAGCGATAATTGCCACCAGGGTTTCAGCGATCGAAACTTTGATAGAATACTGCTCTTCAGCAGAAAACATATCCAGAATTCGAGTCAACGTCTTAATCGCACTGTTGGTATGGAGAGTTCCCGCGACTAAGTGACCGGTTGATGCCGCCTTGAGCGCAATCTGCATAGTATCTTTGTCTCGAATCTCACCCACTAGCATCATATCTGGGTCTTGACGTAGGGCTCCTTTGAGGGCATTAAAAAATTTCAGCGTGTGTCGCCCAACTTCTCGGTGCTTGATTAGGCAGCGCTGACTCTTGTGAACAAATTCCACCGGGTCTTCAATCGTAATAATATTGTAGGCAAAATTTTTGTTCATGTAGTCAATCATTGCAGCCAGAGTTGTGGATTTACCAGAACCTGTAGGCCCAGTGATCAACAACAAACCTTTATGATAATGGCAAACTTTCTTAAAGACTTCTGGCAGTTTGAGCTGTTCAAGGGTCAAAATTGTTGAACCGATTAAGCGCAGCACCATAGAAGGCCCACTCAGAGAGTCAAAAATGCTGATCCGAATTCGCACAAAGCCCAAATCCGCAGCTCCATCAAAGTCAAGATGATCCTGGAACTGCCGAATTTCATCATTCGTGAGGATTTCACGCAACCAAATCATAAAGGTATTCAGATCAGTCTCAGGCAACTCAAGGGCAGAAATATCGCCCCGAATTCGGAAGCGAGGGGGTTCTCCTACTCCCAAATGCACATCTGATGCTCCTTCATCATTAGCCCGCTTAACAATTTCTCTCAACGTCAGATGCCCAGCTGGGTTGGAGCCTGTGGATGTAACCGTTGCTACCCCTGATTGACTGCTCATCTGAGAAACTCCATTCTCATCAGCACCAGCCGGAAGTGGGGGAGCTTTGGGTGCTGGGGGACGGGGAACGCCAGGGGTGGGAGGACGGGGAACAGGGGGACGGGACGATTGGGTCATAGCACGCTACCTCAGAGTCATTGATGATTGCTTTTGCTCAAGGACATTACTTAGTCTACCCCTGACTTCTTCAGACCGCAAAATTCCTGTAAAAATTTACTGTTAAGAGCAATTTTTCTAATCGCTCAGAAATGGGTGCAATTGGTCAGAAATTGGTCAGAAAAATATCAGCCCTGTAATTATCAACCTGTAATTTGTCAACCTGTAATTTATCAATGGGTAGAGGAGATGACAGCCATGAATTCAACAGACTTAGCATTGACTTCTGCCTTGGAACAGGCCCAACTGATTCGCTCTCGACAGGTCTCGCCCTTGGAACTGACCGAGATGTATCTCAGCCGGATTGAACAGTTCAATCCCCAACTCGGCAGCTATTTTACCGTGATGGCTGATGCCGCGATCGCCCAAGCCCAAGCTCAAACTGAACAATTGACTCAACCAAACCAGACGGAACTCCCCCCATTCCTAGGAGTGCCAATTTCGATCAAAGATTTAAACCCAGTGGCCGGAGTTCGCTGTACCTATGGTTGTAAAGCCTTGATGCAACAGGAGGCAACCTATGATGATGGAGTCGTCAAGCGGATTCGTCAGGCTGGGTTTATCATTCTCGGTAAAACGGCAACGTCAGAAGTTGGCTCCTTGCCCTACACCGAACCGGAGGGGTTTCCTCCAGCCCGCAACCCTTGGAACTTAGACTATACGGCGGGAGGCTCCAGCGGGGGGGCGGCGGCGGCAGTTGCAGCAGGGTTATGTGCGGTGGCCCAGGGTTCGGATGGGGGCGGCTCCGTGCGAGGGCCTGCTTTTTGTTGCGGTTTAGTTGGAATTAAACCGTCCCGTGGCCGAGTGTCCCATGCCCCAGTCGGAGATTATCAAAACGGCATTTCAACCAATGGCCCGATCGCCCGTACTGTTGCTGATGCCGCCGCGTTACTGGATGTGATGGCAGGTTACATGATCGGAGATCCCTATTGGCTGCCCAACCCCGAGGTTTCCTTTCTAGAGTCAACCCAGCAACCATTAAAGCCCCTGAGAATTGCTATGACAACTACAGTGTCCCCGGTTGGTCAAGCCACAGAGGATTGTGCTCAGGCCGTGCAACAAACGGCTCAACGTTTGGCAGCAATGGGCCATGAGGTGGAGTCAGCCTGTCCAGATTTTGCAGATTTGATTGATCCGTTTGTGATGGTTTGGCGCTCTGGTGTGGGGGCTTCAGGCATCCCCAAAGAGGGGTTAACTCCCATGAATCGTTGGCTCGCAGAACAACCGGGATCAGCCGGGGAGTATCTCCGGGCCGTGTCTCAAATGCAAGTGATTGCCCGCAGAATTGTGCAGTTTTTTGAGCACTATGATGTTTTGCTGTTGCCCACCTATATGCATTCAGCGATTCGAGTGGGGGAATATGCTGACCTGTCTCCAGAAGAAACAGTGCAGAGGATGATCAACTGGATTGCTCCTTGTCCCCCCTTCAACGCCAGCGGCCAACCGGCGATCGCTTTGCCAACGGGACTTGATGCCAAGGGCTTACCTGTTGGCGTGCAGTTGGTCGGGCGACCTGCGGCTGAAACAACCTTGATTGCCTTGGCCGCTCAATTGGAAGCCCAGGGTGAGATCAATTTCAAGGACTGCCGTCCAGCCCTGTTTAGCAAGACTTAAAATCCCAATGTAAAACCGCAGGAGTTAGAATCCCAAGGGTTAGTGGCTAAGGCGAGATAAAATGGGCCCAAACGTTGCCATCTGGCCCAGCCACTTGATTGAGGTAGCCGTAAGAGTACAGTAGCCTGCGACCATAGGTGCTGGTATAGCCCGAGTAAGCATCTCCCCAGGGATCATTCGCAATGTAGCCGCGACTATCGTAGCCCGTCAGGGTAATAATATGACCGGATGGAATGATAAAGTCACCCGCCAAAACCACCGGACGGCGATTGAGCAACTCCTCCTTGATCTCATACCACTGTCGAGTAGTGTTGAAGCTGGTCTTGAACCCATACGCTTTAATCAAGGCTGTAAGGACGTTGTGTTCGGTGTAAGACCCTGCCCCGGCATAGTCCAGTGTCCATTGCAGCAACTCATCCTCCAACTGCCGCCCAAACCGAGGCCGAACTCCGTGGTAGGCCATCACCATGGCGATCGCCGTCACGTTACAGGTGGCCCAGGAATAGCGCGGATTATCCCGTTGTGAAAAGTAAGGGACATTGAGTTCTAGCTGAGGCGGAATTGGCGTTAGGGTTTGGCTGCCTGCTCGCAACTGCACATGGCCGGGAAAGACATAACCCGTATTCCCAAAGTTCGGGAGTTCTTCCGTCAGGGCAACTCGAAGATGATTGGCTTCAACCCCATAGCTGTTGACCCCGTAAACCCGTCCCAAAGATAAGGTTGTTTTTTCATTGGCACTGAGTTTACTCGCGTCAACAGGTTGCTTTTTTAACACTGTGGTTGCCTGGATGGTCATCGTCAGGGCGTTGGGATTGAAGAGAATTTCCTTGCCCGCTCGAACCAACTGAACGTGTTGCCAGTAAATATACCCAACGTTGCCAAACCCCGGAATTGACTCAGCCAGAGTCACGCGAAAATGTCCATCTGTGCTAGCATAGCCCCGAATTGCCAGGGTTTGACCCAATAACAGTGACGCATACTGGTTCGAGTTCAAGCTAGCAGTATCAACAGGCTGGGGCTTGATCGCGGTTGTTTTGATCACCAACAACTGAGCATTGGCCTCAGTGTTGGGGACTTCTTCAAGACTGAATTTGAGTTCTTCCTTACCTTTTTTCAAGCTGATGTGGCCAGGGAAAAAGTAACCAAAGTTGCCGACGGGAGGAATGCCGTTGTTGAGTAAAACCTTGAGATGGCTATCGAGTATGCCGTATCTTGAAACGGCAAAGACTTGACCTGCGGTCACGGCAATTTTCTGATCTGATCTGAGTCCACCAGAATCTAGGGGAGCGACTTTGAACAGAGTATCTTTTGTAACCGTCAGGGTCAGAGACTCACCCACCGTTAAGGGATCTTTACTCACGGTAAGGTTAACGACTTGAGTTCCTACCAATTTTTCCTGGGGGTTAAAGGCCCGCAGCCGCAGCCAACGGTATCCGACTTCTTGAAACCCTTTGGGGAGAATAACTTCCCAGGTGCCCGTAGAGCGATTGAGCGTAACATTCAGCCCATATCGATCCTCCGCTTTCAGGGAAATCGTTTCCACCTTGCGCGAATCAAAGGTTCCTCGCAGGGTTGTGGGTTGGTTCACCAAAACCTCTGTAGGGCCGTTGTAGGTGATGACCTCGGCGTCCGGCATGATCGGAACCCCTGCCTGGGTTACCTGGACAAAGTCAGGATAGACATAGCCTGTGTTGCCGAATCCAGGAAAGTTTTCGGTCAGGGCAACTTTGATATGCTCTTCCTCAAAGGCATAACTCTGTATCCCATAAATCATCCCTGGAGCTAGACTAATCTTGTCTGCATCAGAGAGATAGGCTGAATCTACGGGTCGCTTTTTGAAAAAAGTTGAATTCACAACCGTTAGGTTCAGGGCGTTGGTATTGTAAGGAATTTCTTGATTCTGTTGAAAAATTCTGACGTGGTGGCGATAGAGGAAGCCAGAATTGCCAATTCCAGGAACTCTTTGGGTAGAAGAGACCCGAAAGTGGTTCTCCACACAGGCATAGCCCAAAATGGTGAAGATCCGACCTTGGGGGACGTTAACAAATTGATTGGGGGCTAATAGGGCAGAACTGCTGGGTTTGAGTTTGAATAAAGTGTCCGTTGTAATCCAGAGCAACAGCGTTCCCGTCGGGGTTGGGGGTAGATCCGCTTGTTCAAACCACAGGATCTCTGACCCTTTGGCTATCGTAACGTGGTCTAAGAAGACATACCCAACCTCTCCGACATTCGGTAGGGGTTTATTCAGATCAACTTGGAGATGATTGCCGACGACTTTGTAACGGTCAACTCCCAAAAATTCTCCGGCATTGATCTTGTACTTTTCCGTTGCGGTGAGCTTGGCGGAGTCAACGGGGGATTTTTTAAACAATGTGTCTTGTAGCGGAATCAGTCTAAAAGGTGAGCCAATGTTGATCCCTTCCCGTTCAACAGTCACCTCGAACACTTGATTGCTCACCGCTTGGTTCTGAGCATTTTTACCCTGGAGCCGGAACCAGCGTTTTCCTACAAGGTTGAATCCTTTGTCTAAGCCGACATACCAGACTTTGGTGTTGGCGTTGAGGTTTACGGCGAGAGGGAATTTGTCCTCCGCCACCACTGACACAGTTTGAATTTTCTGCGGATCGTAAATTCCCGTCAGAACAATAGGCTGATCAACAACAACAGTTTTAGGGCCAAGAAAGCTAAGCATCGTTCAATCCAAAGTGATGGTAGATCAGCAACAGCCGAGGCTGAAATGAATCAACTTAACAGGATAGTTCAAGAACGAGCCATCCTCTGCTACCAAGAATTACACAGGTAAGCATAACTTAGAACGAGATCAACAAAGCCGCCTCAGATCACTCTCTAGACGGCTGTCAGTTTGAAAAAAAAGTTAAGTTTTCTTAAGTTGGCTCCTAACTTAACGAAATTGGCACGGTACTTAGCTCATCTTTGCCAAAATGTCTTGGGCGTGAGTCCCCGTATTGACCTTGTCATCAATATAGCTAATCACGCCTTCACCATCAATGATGTAAGTTACGCGCTTGGGATAGCCACCGCCTTCAACATCATAGGCTTTGGTAATCACACCCTCGGTATCGGCCAGGAGTTGGAAAGGTAGGCCATATTTTTCCTGAAACAGTTTGTGGGATGCTTCATTGTCCATGCTAACGCCCAGCACCACCATATCTTTGCTCGTGTACTCTGCGTAATTGTCCCGAAAGCTCTGCGCTTCTTTGGTGCAACCGGGAGTATCGTCTTTTGGGTAAAAGTACAAAACAACCGTTTTTCCCTTGAAATCTGCAAGGGAAACGGTTTTCCCATCAGAATCCTTGACCGTAAAGTCAGGAGCTTTTGTGCCGACAGATAATGCCATTGGTGAGTTGCCCTCCCTGAACGAAGTCAGCTTTAGATTGTCTTTACGAACTCATTTTAAGGGATTTTGGTTCAGTGAACCCAGAACCCTAAGATTTTAGCTGAAACTCATCAAATTTAATGACCGAGGAATCGGGTTTACGAGTATCAAAATAGTAGCTACTGACCGTTCCAGAACCCGTGTTCAAAACACTGAATGCAGTAATTTCATTACTGGCAATGTAAGGCTGAGGGGCGTTATCTTTTCCCAGCAAGGGTTGCAAAGTTGGAACAACAGGTTCGAGTCCATTTGGATCGCCAACAGCACTGTACTCTTCCTGAAATGCGGGCGGAACAAATCGTCTTTTATTCCCTACAAACGCTCCGTAACTATTACCAACATTCGAAGATTCTAAAAAGTGCATTCCATTCTCACTCACAAACCGATTCCACAGGTGAGAATGCCCAAAATAGACAAGCTGAACTCCTGCTTTTTCCAACACAGGAATTACATCACGAATGATGTAATCCTCTTTTTTGGGATATTCATAGCGAATCATTTCAACATTGCCGCTAGCATCCCGATCAATGACTTGAATTGGATTAGTGTACGGGGGAACAATATTATCTCCCAAGGAATGGGGCGGATGATGGAACATCACAATTTTGTATTTTGCCCGCTGAAATTCAGGGCTACCCAGCTCCTTTTGCAGCCAATTATATTGTTCACTTCCTGTTTGAATGGGTTCAAAAATATGTTGGCCATAACCCCAATTTTCAAATTTTTTAAAGTCTTGATCTTTTTCGCGATATCTTCCTCTGGCATCCTGTCCTAAACTTGGAACTCGCCAGATATTTGTGATGTATAAAGTCACAAGTCGAATATCTCCAAATGTAACCGCGTAGTAATTCTTTCCATCTCCGGGCAGGGTGAAAATTTCGTTGTAAGTCTCCGAATTGAAAGTATTATTTTTCAGCCAGGTTTGATCGGGTTTGGAAACACTCTTAGGCTTATTGTTTTGTGAGGATTGAGCTTGAGTTTGCAGATACACTTTCTCGGCTAATACTTTAGGATAAGGATCATTATATTGCTGATTGAGTCCCGTCTCCATGGAGAACCGTCCCATCACTTCATGGTTGCCAATAGCTGGAAATAGGGGAACATTTTGAATGAGTTCTCCCCCTTGATAACGAGTTTTTAGTCCTGCTTGCTCCAGTTCGTAACTGGCTCGACCTTGGAGACAAGGAAAAAATGCTCCACCTCGGTAATCATCAAACCATTCTGAAGCGCGATCGGGAATATTGACTAAATCTCCTGCCAAAAAAATAGCATCAAGCTGATCAATTGTTTCACCCACTTTCTGTAAATTTGCAGCCGTCATTGGCATCAGTTGATGATCAGAAGTGAGCAGAATTTTTAAGGGGACTCCGGGTTGAGGTTTCGGAGCCAAAGTAAAGGTTTTGCTATTAATTTTTTGACCCGTTTCCGTCACACTTAAAACTTGATAAGGAACCCGATTTCCTGGCCTGAGTCCCTGAATTTCTGCTTCATGTCTCCAAACCTCTCGGATTACAGGTTTCGAGTAGATTTTATTTTCTTTTGTTTGGGCTCCAATTTTTGAATCTTGATCTTCCCGAGTGCGACTCAGCTTACTCGTGGTTGCTGAAACTGTTTGATCTAGATTTTCACCATAGGCAACTGTATGTTCAGTACCGGGAAATTCTGTGAACCAAACAACGCGAACAGAGGTTTCTGTTGGCAATTGTAAAAAGGGATCAGTCAAGAGTTTGGGTTGAGGTAGTTGAGTCATCATCAGGAAAAATAACGTTGCAATAACTAAAATTAAAACCCCAAAAACCCAAGGGTTCCGAGGCGAATTGGATGAACCTTGAGGCAACTCAAATGGGACTATGTCCATGACTTAAAACTCTCAATCTCAATCTCATTGCTCAAATTTATATCAAATCTGATTAAAAGCCACAATAGAGATAGAGGAAGTGGCAGGATAAAACGCTTAAATGGGTTCAAATTGAGGTTTGCCTGAACTTGGATAAACTTGAAACTGCAACTGCTCGTCGATGTCAAGCTTTGCTCAAACAGGCTGAACTATTCGAAGGGTTGACAAATTTCTACTGGTAAGACGGAGTCCATAGGAAATTAACTAGATTTATTGCCAACTCTCTTTTCCTTGAGTCCTTCACCCTAGAATATAATTTGAGAAGCCATTAAGGAGGTGAACCAGATTGGCTACTCCTTAGTTTACCTATCTTAAGCCAATTTTTTAAAGGATGACTGATGACCATTACCCCAAGAGGTATGCCGATCAGTGAAGCATATCGTCTTTATAGGAGTGAGAAGCTTCTCGTAAATCGCCGATACCAAAGGAAGTTGGTCTGGACTCAAACTGAGAAAGTGAAGCTTGTAGACAGTATATTAAAGGGCTACCCAATCCCGTTGATTCTCCTTGCTTCACGGCCTCAAGTCCATGAATCCGGCGTTTACGAGATCATGGATGGTATGCAAAGATTCAATGCTATATTTACTTTTATTGAGAACATTTTTCCACTAGATGATGGGCGCTATTTTGATATTCAACATTTTTCTTATGCCAAGGAATTGCTAGAAAAAGGTCTTATCCAGAAGATAGATAGTCATCAACCTCAGCTATCCCTAGCAGAGTGTGCGAGGATTATCGACTATCAGCTAGCTGTTACTACTTATCCAGCAGCAACAGAAGAGGAAATTACAGATGTTTTTGGGCGAATTAATTCAAATGGCAAGCAACTCAGCTTTCAGGAGAGACGGCAAGCTGGAGTTGTAACTCCTTTCTCAGAAACTGTCAGGAAAATTGCTTCTGAGTTACGAGGTGATTCCTCTAAAGAACTAATGCTATTAGTAAATATGCCTGAGATCAGTATTGATTCTAAACAAAACCACCATGGGTATGGGTTAAGGGCAGAAGATACCTTATGGTGTAAACAAGGGATTCTTCACATATCTCAATTAAGAGATAGCGAAGACGAACAGATGATTGCTGATCTTTGTGCTTCTATTTTACTTGGTGAACCTTTAGCATATAGCGGCGAACTATTAGACAAGCTGTACGATTCAAATACATCTGAATTTGAAAAGCTTGAAAATGCGCTTTCACGTTACACGACTGACCGCTTAATGCACGAGGTGAAGACAACCTTTTCCGTGTTGCGAGAAATTGTCGAGTCCTATAGTGACCAGCAAAATACCTTACGCCGAATAGTTCATCCTAATGCTGGAGGCAATCCTATTAAAACTGCTTTTTATGCCATTTTTATGGCTTTCTTTGATTTAATCGTACGTCAGGAAAGAACTCCTATTGATCCATAGGGAATTATGGAGGCGCTATCCGATGTGCATGGAAGCCTTAAGCAAACCTCAAAAGCTGTTAATGTTAAGGATAGAAAAAATAATGTTAACAAAATTAAAGGACTTGTAGACGAATATTTTGTCAAGAAAGAACCTCCTGTTCTTAGGCATGGTCCTGGTCTAGCATTGGATTTGGAGAACTCAATAAGGCGATCCTTGATAGAAACATCTCGCTACGAGTGTAAGCAGGGATTACTAAGCCTTTCAAACCAAAGAGATTTAGATCAAGAACTTCTACAAAGAATACTTCAGACAATTTGCGGCATTGCCAACTCAGGGCCTGACGGAGATGGGTATCTATTCATTGGCGTTGCAGATAAAGAAAAAGATGCTGAAAGAGTAAAGATGATCGATCAGGTTGAACCATATGAAATAAATGGCAGATATATCGTTGGTGTTGACAGAGAAGCAAAGGCACTTGGTATTGATCTTGAGCAATATACTGATATTTTACTTAATTCAATTAGAAATTCAGAGCTTTCTGATCCTCTTAAGACTCAGATCTTAGCAAAATTTGACACCATACAAATAACAAAGGCCCATCAAGTATTTTCAGTTATTCGAATAACCATACTTGCACAAGTCGGAATATCTTATTTGGGAGATGATGCTTTTGTTCGGAGTGGATCGTCTACAAAGAAAGCAACAGCTAAAGAGATAGCGTCTATATGCGAGTTATTCAGGCGCTCATGAAATTTTTGAATTGCTACAACTTCTTCAATTTGCCTACTTATGTCGATAGAATCAAACTTTGACATTGCATTTACTGCCAGGTTGGCTTTGCGTGAAAAGCAAATTCAGCAGAATTATCGACCTATCATTGCTGTTCACAAATGGTTTGCCCGCCGCCCCGGCACTCTCTTCCGCAGCCTCATCCTCTCTGAATTTACGGATCAGCCTGTTGAGCAAACCTACTACTGCACAAACAACTTTGAGGGGCTAACCATTGCCGATCCTTTTATGGGCGGTGGGACACCACTTCTCGAAGCCAACCGCTTGGGTTGTAATGTGATTGGTACTGATATTAATCCAATGGCTACATGGATTGTTCAGGAAGAAATCTCTGAGCTTGACCTCGCGATTTATTTAAAAACTGCCGACTATCTCCTCGCGTATCTTGAAAGCAAAATTGGCAGACTCTACAAAACTCGTTGCCTCATAACAGGACAAGATGTGGAGGTTAAGTATTTTCTCTGGGTCAAAACTGGAACTTGTAAAGCTTGTAACCAAAGTTTCGATCTTTTCCCTGGATATATTCTTGCCAAAGATGTGCGATACCCGACCTATGTTCTGGTTTGCTCTGCCTGTGGCCATCTAAACGAGGTTATAGATCCAGCTAACCCAGGTTCTTGTACCTGTGGTGCGGCTCTCACCGTCAAAGGGCCAGTCAAGCGTAGCCAGTGCGCTTGCCCCCACTGTGGACAAATTAATAGGGCTCCGTTTCATGGAGATGGGCCACCCTCACATCGTCTATTTGCGATTGAATACTATAATCCTAATTTGAAGGAGCGATCGCGCCGTCTCTTCAAAAAGCCTGATGCCGATGACATTGCTCGGGTAGAAAAGGCTCAGTGTCTCTGGTCGGGTCTGTCCCCCTCTTATGTACCTGAAGATGTCATTCCTGAGGGGGATGAAACCAATCGATTACATCGCTGGGGTTACAAGCGCTTTTGCGAACTTTTCAACCCTCGTCAGTTGCTAGCGTTAGAAACGGCGGCAGGTTTTATAGCCCGGATTAAAGACCACCGTCTCCGCCGTGCTTTCGCAACTAACTTCTCCGACCTGTTGCGTTATCAAAATATGCTGTGCCGCTACGACACTATGGCGCTTAAATCCCTAGATATCTTCTCAATCCATGGCTTTCCTGTTGGTTACGTCCAAGTTGAATCTAACTTTCTTGGCATTAGAAAAGACAATAGTCTTCCGGTAGGTTCTGGAGGCTGGATTAACATCATTGAGAAATACTCAAAAGCTAAGCAATATTGCGCTACACCGTTCGAGGTTACGTTTAAAGGCAAGAAGAAACTGACTGTAAAAATTGACGGTGAATGGATTGGAGAGCATAACCCAAAGGGTTCCACAATCCATCCTCGAACCGTAGACCTTCGCTGCGTTTCTGCAACAACCCTTGAATTGCCGACCCACAGCCTGGATGCCGTTTTCACTGATCCACCCTACTACGGCATGGTTCAGTATGGAGAGCTGATGCACTTTTGCTACGTATGGCTTCGTAAGCTAATGGGGGCAGACTTTCCAGGACTGAGTCAGGAGACGACTCGCCACCATGATGAGCTAACGGGTAACAATACTGCGGCACGGGGCATCAATCACTTTGCTGAAGGGCTGGCCCAGGTCTATTCACGCATGGCGGTTGCTCTCAAGCCTGGTGCCCCTCTTGTATTTACCTACCACCACAACCAACAAGAAGCTTATCTTGCTGTTGCTATGGCCATTCTGGATGCTGGTTTAACCTGTTCTGCATCTCTACCCTGCCCTGCTGAGATGGGGGGCTCAATTCACATCCATGGAACTAGCTCGTCTATTGTCGATACGGTTTTTGTTTGTCGCCATCATGGCATCACCTCTCGTACCGGGCTCTTTGAAAATGCAGAGCAGCTCGCGCAGATAATTAATCGCGAGTTGGAAGAACTGCGTACCGCAGGTATGAAGCCTACTGCTGGAGACGTGCGCTGTATTGCCTTTGGGCACATCACCCGTATGGCTACCTGGAACCTGCGATCTAGTTGGAATTCTACTCAACCTACGAGCCAGAAGCTTGAGACGATTTGGACTGCGATGGATGTAATTGCCACCATTCGTGACTTAAGCATTGAGCTTGAGCATCTGAACTCTCCTCAGCAGATCATTAATTTTGATTCATTGGCTGTACCAAAAGCTAAGGAGCAACTCAATGCCGTTGCGTTTTGAAGTTGACTACCAAGATCCCACCTTCCCTTTCGATCCTTTGATCGATGAGGTTTTTTCTGAGCTGAAGTCGAGCTTTTTAGAGATGCCGCGAGGTGATGGATTCATCGACTATAGAATCTTCGAGCAGGGCTATCAGACGCTCAAGCGGGCAACCAGTGCTTTTGAAGTAGTGACACCTGAAACAGTCGAGTCTGCTGTCACAAAAACACCAATTTCGTTAGTTGTATTCCGGGCCATTCTTGGCTTCACGCCACCGGAGTGGGCTTATATCACCACAGAAATGACTGGGTTTATTGTCGGGCAAGGGGTTGCCCGCTCAATTGATCGCAGGATTCGTCTCCAACCATTAACGCCTAAGCCTCTGGGTAATTCGCTGACAGATCAGCGCATCCGAGCCCTGATCAATGCAGGCGTACAAACCCTGCTGGCGGGTGCAAATCATGAAGTACACTCTATCCTGCACCGACTCGATAAAGTTGATACTCGTGAAGGACTTCGGAGTCTTCAGCCCATTGCTGATCTTGGTGTACCGTACCCGGTTGTGCTCTATGAGCGATTTCTCGGTCGCCCCTTTGCCTCTCATCGCGATTCTGTCAGTGAGCTTGTGGGCGAGTTAGTCGAAGGGGCCATTAAGGATATTCTCACCGCTGCCAAGGTAAGCTTTCGCGAAACCAAACGCGCTGAGAGGATTAATGGTTTCGACCAAGCTCCTGACTTCATAATCCCTGACGAGTTCAATCCGGTAGCGTTGATTGAGGCAAAGCTTACCGAAGACGATGGCACTGCTCGTGACAAGGTAGCGCGTGTACAGCGGCTACGTACACTGCGTGATGAAAGTGGCAAACACTATGATGTCATTGCCTGCATAGCTGGACGAGGCTTCAAGGTTCGACGTGAGGATATGCGGCGACTCCTAAAAGCGACTGATGGAAAGGTCTTCACGCTTTCCACTATGCATTTGCTGATTGATCATACTCGCATTAGAGAGTATCGCGTAAAGTGATATGGTTAGCATGTTGAATCTAACGCACATCTAATGTGAGTCAACGACTTGACCATAGCCGCCCCCACCCGGCGTTTCAATCACGAAGACATCCTGGGGCTCCATGACCACCTCAGCCTGACTGCCCAAAGGCTCCCGCCGACCGTTCTGTCGCTCGACCCAATTGCGTCCAATTTGACCCGGCTCACCCCCCCGGAGTCCAAAGGGAGGCACAATCCGATGACTGGATAAAATCGAAGCATTCATCGTCTCTCGGAAACGAATCCGACGCACCACTCCATTTCCCCCCTGATGCTGTCCCCGCCCCCCGCTCCCTGGGCGAACTGCAAAGTCATCAACAAGAACAGGATAGCGCCATTCCAAAACCTCCGGGTCGGTAAGACGGGAATTCGTCATGTGGGTTTGTACCGCGTCCGTGCCCTCAAAATCTGGCCCTGCACCAGATCCGCCACAAATGGTTTCGTAGTATTGATATTGGGCATTGCCAAAGGTGAAATTATTCATCGTGCCTTGGGAGGCGGCCATTACCCCTAACGCCCCGTACAAGGCATCGGCGATCGCCTGGGAAGTTTCCACATTGCCTGCCACTACCGCCGCTGGATACCGAGGATTCAGCAGACAGCCCTCCGGCACAATGATCGTTAACGGTTTTAAGCAGCCTGCATTCAGGGGAATATCATCTTGAACCAAGGTACGGAAGACGTAGAGTACAACCGCCTTGCAAATCGCCAGAGGGGCATTGAGGTTATTGGGCTGTTGCGGGGAAGTCCCGGTAAAGTCGATCTCAGCCCTACGAGTCCGGCGATGAATCCGAATTGCAACCTGAATGCAACTGCCATTATCCAGGGGATAGGAAAATTCACCCTCCTGGAGGACATCAATCACCCGACGCACGGAAGCTTCGGCGTTGTCCTGAACGTGCTGCATATAGGCTTGGACAACATCTAACCCATAGTGGGCAACCATTTTCTGTAGGGCCTGAACCCCGCGTGTGTTGGCGGCAACTTGGGCTTGCAAATCGGCCAAATTCTGAGCGGGATTGCGGCAGGGATAGGAACTTGAAGTCAGCAGGTCTAACACATCTTGTTCCCGGAATTGTCCCTGGGCAACCAGTTGAAAATGGTCAATCAATATTCCTTCCTGGTCAATGGTGGTACTGGTCGAGGGCATAGAACCAGGAGTTATCCCCCCAATGTCGGCATGGTGACCTCTGGAGGCAACGTAAAAGAGGGGGGTTGGAGAGGATGAGGTTAGGAAAACGGGAGTGATGGCGGTAATATCAGGCAGGTGTGTGCCCCCGTTGTAGGGATTATTGAGAATGTAAACATCCCCCGGTTGTAGGGTTGCCCCTTTAAGAGTGATCAGACTGTTAACGCTTTCGCTCATGGAGCCTAGATGCACCGGAATATGGGGAGCGTTGGCCACTAAATTGCCTTGCTGATCAAAGACTGCACAGGAAAAATCTAACCGCTCTTTGATGTTGACAGAAGAACTGGTGTTTTGCAGCGTGATCCCCATTTCTTCAGCGATCGCCCGGAATAGATTATTAAAGATTTCGAGCATGACCGGATCGGGAGTGTGCAGGAAGTCTCGGTTCTCCAATGCTGCTGTTTGTTGTTCATCTGACTCCAGATTCCGACTGAGGACAAGCTGATTGCGATCGCCCAAGTTCCCTTGCCAACCTGGTTCAACCACGTTGGTTCCCGTCGGTTCAATGATCAGGGCTGGCCCAAAAATCCGATCACCGTTCTGGAGGGTTTCCCTGAGAAATACGGAGGTATTGTGCCATTGCCCCTTGCTATACAAGGGAACTTGGGTCACAGGAGTCAAGGGGTGGGGGCGATCGCTGGGGAGACTGGGTTCCTGGGGCGGGAGGGTTCTAGCAATCACCTCAACAGAAATGGCTTCTACCACTAGGGCTTTTTGAGTCATCAAAAAACCATAGCGTTGGTGATAGGCTTGCTCAAATCGAGTTTGTATCGTGGCAGCATCCCCAAATTCAACGATTAAGACAGAGTCAGTTCCGGCATAGCGCAGATGGGCCCTAGGGAGAGTCAAAATCTCTGTCTCCTGAATCAACTGGGGCTGAATCGCTGCTTTTCCTTGGGCGGTGAGATCCGTTACAATCCTGACTAGGGCTGAAACCTGCGCGTCTATCAAATCGACTTCAACGGATTGTTCACGAATTGTGCTGATGTCCGCTAACCCCATGCCATAGGCGGATAGCACCCCCGCGTAGGGATGGAGAAACACTTGCTTCATGCCCAAAGCCTCGGCAATCAGACAAGCGTGTTGTCCTCCTGCCCCCCCAAAACAGCAAAGGGTATAGTCAGTAATGTCGTACCCGCGCTGCACCGAAATTTTTTTGATGGCATTGGCCATCTTATCAATTGCGATCGCCAAAAATCCTGCGGCAACCTGTTCCGGGGTGCGTTCATCACCAGTTGTTGATTGGATTTCAGCCGCCAGGGTGGTGAATCGCTGCCGCACAATCTCGGCATCTAGGGGCAAATTGCCCCCTGGTTCAAACACCTTGGGAAAGAAATCGGGCTGTAACTTGCCGACCATAACGTTGCAATCCGTTACTGTCAGGGGGCCATCTTTGCGATAACAGGCAGGCCCCGGATGGGCTCCGGCTGATTCAGGCCCCACTCGATAGCGGGCTCCATCAAAGTTCAAGACTGAGCCTCCCCCCGCTGCCACGGTATAAATCGCCATCATCGGGGCCCGGATGCGGACTCCAGCCACTTCCGTTTCAAAGGTACGTTCATACTCCCCGTTGTAGTGGGAAACATCTGTAGAGGTTCCCCCCATGTCAAAGCCAATGATGGCCTCAAACCCGGCGGCGATACTAGTTTGCACCGCACCCACAATCCCTCCGGCAGGGCCTGATAGAATGCTGTCTTTGCCTTGAAACTGACGGGCATCGGTAAGTCCGCCATTGGACTGCATGAACATTAGTCGGGGAGGAGGAGAGTCCGAAGGAGAACCAGAGGAAGAACCATTGCCTAACTGGCTGGCAACTCGATCAACGTAGCGTCTCAAAATTGGGGACAAGTAGGCATCGACTACTGTCGTGTCACCCCGACTAACCAGTTTCATTAAGGGGCTAACTTGGTGAGAAACAGAGATCTGAGTGAAGCCAACGATTCTGGCTAAGTCCGCCGCTTGCTGTTCGTGGGCGGAATAACGGTAGCCATGAATGAAGACAATGGCACAAGCGCGAATTCCATCTTGATAAACCTGTTCCAGGTCGGTCTGTAATTGAGCTAGATTGAGGGGGCGCAATTCTTCTCCTTGGGCGCTGTAGCGTTCCTCCGCCTCAATCACCTGCTCATAGAGCATATCCGGCAAAATGATCTGCCGTGCAAAGATGTTGGGACGATTTTGATAGCCAATCCGCAGGGCATCCCTGAACCCTTGGGTGATCACTAAAACAGTGCGATCGCCCTTCCGTTCTAGCAAGGCATTGGTGGCAACGGTTGTACCCATTTTGACGACAGAAATTTGCTCCGCAGGCAAAGGGGCATCCGCAGGAAGACCCATCAGCTCACGAATGCCTTGTAGGGGGGCATCGACATAGCGTTCAGGGTTTTCAGAAAGCAATTTGTGCAGGACTAACAGGCCATCTGGACGTTGGGCAACGATGTCAGTGAAAGTTCCCCCCCGATCAATCCAAAATTGCCAGCGTCCTACCATCGTTATCCTTGCTAGTATCTGTTTATAACTGTCCGTTTATGATAGCAATCAGCAATGATTGGTGAGTAGGGGGTGGAGAAGACGTTGCTCTCTTCTTGGGGACTTCTTACCCAAACCCTTTTCTAAGATCTCCCCTGATTGATTCAGGCTCGCTATACTTACAGAAAGTACAACTTTCAAGTACGCTTTTCAAATGCGATTGTTAGCAATTTCAATCTGATAAACTTACCCAAGACTTGCGGTAAAGCAGCAGAACCCTTGAAGATCTGAGGGCTTTGGATCTATCCTAAAAAAGACTAGTAATATGCTACTGTGCTAGTCCTTAATCCTTATGGTAACTCACTTCGATTTCATCGTAATTGATACCGCAGGTCAGCCACTTCTCCGGGAACTTGCGATTGTTGATTATCAAGGAAATTTAATTTATGAAGCCTGGACAGATCCCTATTCTCAGAATCCCGGCACTTGCCCTCAAACTAAGCCCCTTGAGCAGATTATGCAGGATTTTCTGGAGTTGGCTCAATCTAAAACAATCATTTGTCATTATGCACGACAAGATATTGAAGTCTTACGGAATACCTTTCGTGCCCTCGGAATTCCTAAACCCCATTTAAAATTTGAATGTAGCTTTGAGCTTGCCCAGCGATATTTACCTGAATTTGATCGTCATTTTCTAGAAACCTTAACTCAGGATCTCAATTCCAGGTCAAAAGATCGGTTTTTTAAAAAAGATTCTAGCCATCAAACAAAATATGAG
Source organism: Microcoleaceae cyanobacterium (assembly GCA_051652765.1). Lineage (GTDB taxonomy): Bacteria > Cyanobacteriota > Cyanobacteriia > Cyanobacteriales > Microcoleaceae > JBHJGO01. Next base: position 30,509 of record JBOFUV010000100.1, read on the forward strand.
GCTCTCTTTACCTTTCAACTGTATCGACGCATGATCAATGAACGACTCAAAGCCCGTTTGAAACAACAACCCAATCCATTTGGCTCGAGTCGAGTGGATACTCCATTTCAAGATCATGTGGACTTTCAAGCCATTTTTGAGAATGAGTTTGAGCGCTTAAAATCTTGCTTGATGGATATTAAGCGAGACCAAAATCATCAAAGTAAAGGGGCGGTTGTGATTGGGGAACCGGGTTCAGGCAAGACCCATTTAATGATGCGGCTGGCGAAAAGTGTCTTAAAAACCAATCGTTTACTCTTCATTCGCCAACCGAATAATCCAGATGCAATTTTGTTTCATACTTATAGCAGAATTCTAGAATCCCTGATTCAAAATGTACCAGAGAGCGATCGCACTCAACTCGAATATCTGCTGGCCAATAGTTTTACTGAAATTATCAAAAAAACCGAAGCTTACTCGACTCCAAAAACTCAGAAAGATGAAAAAATTCTCAATATCATCCGGGAAGGAAGTCTTAAACTGTTTACAGAATTAGGGCAGGAAGAGACAAAAACCAAGCGAGAATACTGGCAACATATTGAAAAACGGGCGCAGGATTGGTGGTTGCAAAACTTTTCCTCCGCAGGATACGCCCCAAAAATTTTAAAGGGAATGATTCGGTTTTGCGGCTACACAGATTTTAACCGTCGCCAAATTATTACCCAATGGCTCGCTTTGAATGATCTTTCTCAAGCAGATCTCGATAAAGTTGGCTTAGAAAGTTGGGGCGAGGATGTGAGCCGAGAAGAAATTTCTTTGGCTGCTTTAGAGGTTTTTAGTAAGCTTTCTCTTCTGGATGAACCACTAATTATTATTTTCGATCAACTTGAAGGCTTGGGCTTAGCTCATAATGAACGGTTATTGCGAAGTTTTGGGGAAGGGATTAAGGAAATTTTCACCCACGTTCCCAATAGTTTAATCATTTTAAACTTGTTTCCTGACCGCTGGGAACAGTTTCAACAAATCTTTGATGGTTCAATTGTAGATCGAGTTTCCCAGTCTCAGATTTTTTTAAACAAACCCTCTAGTCAACAGTTGAAGAAACTTTTAGAACTCAAGATACAATCGGTTAGCATCTCCCTTGAAGAATTGTTTGAACCTGGTGAAATTGCAGCTATTTTAGACCAGGCTTCCATTCGAGCAATGTTGAACACAGCGGCTGATTATTATCGCTACAAAATTGACGGAATTACCCTTCCCAAACGTTTGAATCCTGCGGCTATTGAACCCAAAATGGAATCAGAAGTTGAAAAACAACTTCATCAGTTGATGTTAGATGTTGCCCAAATGAAACAGGTGATCTATCAACTGACCCAACGATTCGATCAGCTTGATCAAGGAACACGCGAAACGGTTGAATCGATTCCTCTTTTGCCGCCAATTTCTAATGAATTTGTGATCCAGAATCAACGGTCAAGTCCTTTTCAAGATTATGCTTTGCAAGAGACTTTGCAAGATTATCTCCAGAAACAGCGCAGTCAACTTGCAACGAGTTACAGCCAGCCTCAGATTATCACAGCCAGTGATGACCTAGGGAAATTAACTACGATTTTAAATGCATTGAGTCGGATTATTTCTCCCCTAAAATTTGAGAGTCTACGATTAGGGATGCGGGTTCTACCTGAACATCTCCGAGTTCAAACTGCAACCCATCAATTTGTTGTGGCTTTTCTATATCAAAGTGGAACTCAATTTTTCCATCGAATGAGAAACTTCAATGAATTGGTCAAACAACATCCTGAGATTCAATTCAACCTGTGTCGGGACGTTGGGGCAGGATTAATTAGTGCTAAAAAGAGTGCAGAACTTTTAGAGCAGTTTCAAAACACGACCAATGGAACCTTTATTATCATCAATCAAGACCAGCGCATGATCTTTGAAATGATCTATCAAATGATTGTTGATATTCAAAATCGGGATTTAGATATCAATTTAGAAGAGGCATTGAACTTTTTTATCATGATTCATCGAGACTACTGGTTATTTCAAAATCTTACTCTCTTGACCTTGGAGTCATCTTAACATTACTGCAGAATCCGCTAGTTTATGAAAGACTTGACTTACTTTGCGATCAGGCATTGAGAGGATAGTTGAAAAGTCAGACTTGCTTTTTAATGGGTTGGCAGAGCAACCCTAAATTCCTATGCTTGGGTTAGGAATTTCGGGCTGCTCGCGCTACTCAAAACCCCCTTTAAAACATCCTCTGAAGATTTTAGGGTTAACCTGCTACTGCTAATATCCTAAACAAGGCAGGGCTGCTGATCGAGTTTAGAAGTGAACGCTTCATCTTGACTGAAACGATCTTCCATACCAAAGCCGCGCTTAAATTCTTTTAGAGTTGTTTGTTGCGCTTCTAGGGCAGTGATTAAAACTTCTGCTGCTTTACGAGGTTCGCCTCGACCACAGAAAAAGAAATCAGCGGCAAAGTAGCCATACTCTGGCCAAGTATGAATCGCAATATGAGACTCTGCCAAGGTGGCAGTGGCGGTTACACCATGGGGACTGAACTGATGCACACACATGTCAATCAGTGTTGCTTGTCCTGCGGCGATCGCTTCTAAGATAGCTCGACGGATGCGCTCTGGATCGTTCAGAACATCGGTCGGACATTGCCATGCATCGAGAATCAGATGTTGACCCAATTGTTTCATTTGACCGGATTTCACCTCCCTTGTTTCGTTTTCACCTTTTCAGGTTGTCCTTAGAATATTGTAAAGTCTCCTTGGTAAACATCCTACAACGGGGTGAACCTGTTGGCTGTGATCTAGATTCCCCATCCTCAATCTGAATACTAGATGCTCCAAGTTGCCAGGTAAGTATCTGTTCCACCGAGGGGATTACGATTCAAAGCCCCTGGAACGGTTGCAACTCCAGCCTGTTCAACCGTTCCGAACAACACAGCCCGACCCTGGTCTACAGCAAAACCATTGACTTTCCCCTTGGAACCATCGGCATCGCCACTGGCCGTCAGGGGTGTCCAAGTCCGTCGTACTTGGTAATCTGGAGTCAAGGTTAAGACCGCCATTTCTCCTAGGGTGTAGTTGCCAACGGGCTGATTGTTAATGGTGCGGCTGTCACGATTTTCAAGGGAAGCTGCCGATGAACCGCCAATGTAAACGTTGCCAAACTCGTCGGCGGTGATGGAGTTGGGCGTAAAGCTATTGGCATTACCGTTACTCAGGCGAGTCACAATGAACTGACCTTGTTCTATTTCCCCAGTTGCTGGATCAATCTTGCCATGGAACGTAAAAGAGCCGCCCCCTGCTCCGGAGAAATTGTTGAAGCGATCGACTTCAACTTTGGTCGCTAGGGGTTGGGTGATATCGTTGCCATTCCGTTGGAAGACGTTGTTGCCACCATCAGTGCGACCGAGGAAGTATAATTCTCCATCTTGACCAAAGATGATCTGTACCCCGCGAGTATCCGCTCCCAAATTTTGTCCCGTGACTTCGGCTGCACTGTAGTCCCAAGTATTCCAGATTTGATTCAGGGCAGGATCAAACCCTCTCAAGAAAGGAATTTGTAGGGTGCTCGTGGCTTGATTGAACCCCGTAACAAAGACTGCTCCTGTGCTGGGATGAATCGCAACGTCCGCTGGACGAATATCCGTTCCCGTCAGAAGTACAGTTGCCAATTCAGTGCCCGTTGGACTCCAGAGGGTGATTCGGTCTGTACTTTCGGTGAGGGTTATGACAGTACCATTATTGGCAATGGCCACATCATCAAAGGTTCCGGGCTGTGACCAACTCAGGGTTCCAGCAGTCGAGTTGAATACTTGAATCCCAAAGGTTCCTACTGTGACAATCTCTCCGCTATCTCGATCCACGTCCAGATCCCGCACTTCTCCCCCCAACGCTGTAACGGAAAGCGGGGCTGTATTGCCGTTCACAAGGCGACGCACTTCCCCCGCCCCATTAAAATTGCCAGCCGTGATGATGGCATTGTCCAAGGGAGAAATTTTTACCCCAACTGCGGTATCGGCTGCGGTCGTGCCTAAGTAAGTTGCAGTGGTGAAGGTTAGATTACTGGAGGGTTCATTGTCAACAATGTTGAGCACTGCTGAATCTTGAGTTCCCAGAATGGCTCCCCCCGTTGGATTAGTCAGGGTTAAGGTCAAAGACTCTACGAGTTCAAACGTTGTGTCATTCACGATTGGAATTTGAATTGTTTTAGGGGCCGTGTCTCCATCTGCAAAGTTGACCGCGATCGCTGAGTTGATATAGTCTCCGGGGGCGATCGCAGTTCCATTCGCCTGGGTTAAAGTCCCACCGACTGCACCCACACTACTGCCTGTACGAATCACCGTGATTTCAGCCAGAGGAGTTCCTTCTTGCACCGTAAACTGGGCTTGACTCAAAGCTAAAGTAATCACATCGTTATCCACAATTATGGCCGTTGTGATTGCTGTTCCCAGGGTTGCTCCTCCGGTCGGATTGCTCAAAACTAGGTCGAAGGTTTCAGATCCCTCCACTAAGCCGTCATCCAGCAGGGTAACAGTTACTGTTTCGCTAATATCTCCACTGGCAAAATTCAGAATATTACTGACTGGAGCGTAGTCCATAGCCGTGGCGCTACCATCGCGAGTACCATATTGAACGCTCACTGCCCCGTTACTGCCCCCGGTGCGATTGACCGTGAATTGCACTTGCCCAACATCTTCATTCACCGTAACATTAGCAATACTGAAGCCCAAAGTTCCTGGTAATGGAGTTGGAACCGGGGTTGGGACTGGGGTTGGGATTGGGACTGGGGTTGGAGTCCCTGAATCTGAACCTTGGAACTGAAATTGTTCGTTGGTTAACGTGCTAGCCTCAACATCCTGCAAAATCGCCAGAAACTCGTTCGTCTCTCGACGTTGGATGATGGTATCGTTTGCAAATTCACCTGTTCCCTGGAACAGATTTAAGTCGCTGGGCTTTAAAAGATTCAGCAATGCCAATACATCACGGTCTCCATCAAAATCCACAATCACATCGGCTTCCGCCAAGGTAGCTCCACCGGTGCCATCGCCAACAACAATCAGGTCACGGCCCGCACCGCTAGTCAGGGTATCGGCACCGCGATCGCCCAATACTGTGTCATCTCCTAGATCCCCGAAAATCCGATCATGGCCCGATCCTCCAGCAACTAAATCATTTTCCTTGCCACCGTAGAGCAAATCGTCATCAGCATTGCCCAAGAGTTCATCTGCACCGCGATCGCCGAAGAGGGTATCGCCCCCGCCATCTCCAAATAAAATATCATTCTCCTGACCTCCGGCCAAGGTATCATCACCCTTCCCGGCGTAAAGGCTATCGTTGCCCAAGTTGCCGAATAGAAGATCATGGTCGGGATTGCCTTGAATAAAATCACTCCCGTCTAAGCCATAAATTGTATCGTTTCCGGCCAAACCCAACACCCGGTCAGCCCCAGCAGTTGCCAGGATAAAGTCGGCTTCGTCACTTCCTGGTAAGGGAGTGATTTCTGAGCCAGAAGAATCATTGCTAGAAAACTCATTGAAGAGAGGGGTCTCTGATGTAACAAGGGTTATATTTTCTGTCGTTAGAATTGAAGAGTTATAGTTGCCAAGCGGTAAAGATAAAGCCTGAAGCTCAGTTGAAATGATGTCCATAGGGGGTTTCCTTAAAAATTAAATATTGCTATATTCTTTCTTTCAAGAACCCCTGAATTGATCAGGATAGATTGTCTAAAGTTCTAACGATTATTTCTCAGTTCAAACTAATCCGTAAAATTACGGTAAAATCATGACATTCTTCTAAGGATTACAGTATTTGTATCAGTATGGAAATCTTTAACTCTAACCCAGCAGAACCAAACTCCAACCATTGGCAAAGTCAGTTAGATGAGTTTGTAACAGCCAATCAACATGCTCTTGCAGCGCTAACTTGGGGACTTTACCAGCAGCGAATTGATAGAGATATGATATTAGGAATTGATTTAAAGCCAAGCCCTCATTGGATCACTTGCTCACGGGAAGCCCTGGAACAGTTTAATCAAAATGTGGATCAGAAACTTCAGGAAATCTTAGGACTGATCGACAGTTTTAATCCTGAGACAGAAGTATTAATGATTGGGTTTGGGGGCCATGAAATTAAACTCATTTATTTTGAACCTGACCCCACTCCACCGGAATGTTTTGTACAGCTTGGTCAAGATATCGAGGCGCTGTTAGAACAGCTCGAAACTAAAATAAAGCAGCAGATTTTAGGGAATCAATAAATTCTAGAATAAATTGAGCCGTCAGTTTGGGCTGTTCCAAATGGGGAACATGTCCGCAGTTTTTGATCCAAATCAGTTGAGAATGAGGCAGTTTTTGTTGGAACTTTGCAGCATCCGCTGTTCCTAAAATACGGTCATTTTCTCCCCAGAGAATTAACGTTTGTTGCTGGATATTGGGCAGTTGGATGCTGAAGTTTCCATAGCCTCCACTCTTGGCAAAATTGACCAAAGCTCGATTCCAATTTGGGATTTCCAAGTGTAATGCCGCACAAATTTGAGCATCAGAAGAGGCAAAACTTTGATCAAAATAAGCGTTTTCACTAATACTCTGGCGAACTTTCGGATTCCGTAGAAATTCTGTAGCCAGGGAATCCAAGGGTGGAAATAAAAATTTTCCCAGAACTGGCCCTTGACTTGTGCCCGCACTGTCAATCAACACTAAAGATTGGACTGCGTTAGGATAAGTCAGTGTAAAATCCAGAGCTGCCGCACCTCCCATTGATGCCCCGATTAGAATCACAGGTTGGTTAATCAGGTTTTGCCAAAAAGAGTAGAGATGGGTCGTGATGGTTTGAGGATTAATCTTTAATGTTAAGTCTCGTTCGGTGAAGCCAAATCCCCACAAATCAACAGCCCAAGTCTCATGAACTGCACCAAGCAAGGGGAATAATCGCCGGAATTCTAATAGAGAACTGTCAAATCCATGGAGCAATAAAATAGGAATTCCTAGATTTTCTTGATGCACATAAGTTGTCAGAATTGGTTCGGGTTTCAAGGGAGTTTGAATTGACTTTGATACAATTTTTTGAGCAAATTCAATTGAAGTCTGTTCAGTCAGTTGTTGAGCCAGTGACGGCAGAATACTAGGAAACATGGGAATTTCTGGCAGTTGTAGGAGAAGTGATATAGTCAAGTCTTTTTAAACTCAAACTTAATCACTGCTACTTTGTCAAGCTGTCGAATTGATTTTTAGCTCAAACTCTTTTAAAATGAGGTGACTACTTCATCCTACTTTCTACCTAACTTTTAAGTCATGCGTCTAGTTCATACAGCAGATTGGCATTTAGGCAGAACTCTGAAGGGTCAAGATCGCACTCCGGAAATTGAATTTGCCCTGGATCAACTGTTGCAAGCGGCAAAAGATCTAGAGGTAGATGCCGTTCTGATTGCGGGAGATGTGTTTGATAGCGCTAATCCCCCGATCGAAGCAACTCGGGTAGCCTATCAGTTTTTTCGGGGATTAAGTGATGCCAAAATTCCCGCCGTTGTGATTGCGGGAAATCATGATTCTGCTGCTCGAATTGATGGTCATGCTAGTCTACTGGCATTAGCAGGCGTAACAGCTCTGGGTAAACCTCGAATTGCTGCAGAAGGAGGGGTAATTCAGTTAGAAACCCAGGGAGGAAAGTTAACGTTAGGGGCAATGCCATTTGTGTCAGAACGAAAACTCCTTGATCCCGGTGAAATCTGGAACCAAAGTGAAACTGATCGGCGGTCTTCCTATCAAGAAGTCCTGAATTTTTTACTGGACAGTTTTGCTGAATTGTTCTCTGAAAATAGTGTGAATATTGTCATGGCCCACGCGACATTAGCAGGAGCAACCCTATCTCATTCTGAGCGTCCCCTTGATTCGTTTGGAGTTTATAGTTTGGCCGCGACTTGTATGCCCGCAACAGCCCAATATAGCGCCTTAGGTCATATTCACAAACCGCAAAAAATCATGGGAGCCAAGATTCCAACCTACTATTCTGGCTCTCTGATTCAAGTTGATTTTGGTGAAGCAGAAGAAGAAAAAGGATACAACTTGATTGAAGTGGAACCCGAATGTCCTGCCCAGGTTACTTTTAAACCCCTGATCTGTCAAAAACCGTTGAAACAAATTGAGTGTCAACTAAAAACATTGGACTCTGAACTCGAACCTTATCGCGATTATTCAGGGTATATAAAAGTTATTGTTAATATCAAAAAGCGTCAAACCGATTTAGCTCAACAAGTTAGACAAATCTGTCCTCAAGCAATTCATGTTGAACTTAGATATCCAAGTACAAATCTAGCCAATGAATCTATACAATCAACAGAGCAGTTTAATCCTTTAACGACTTATAAACGGTTTTATCAAGAGAAGAGAAATATTGACCCTGGAGAAACATTAATCCAACGATTTCGCGAATTATATGAGGAGCTAGAAAATGAGACCCATTGAACTCACTTTCCAGGGATTTACGAGTTTTCGAAAACGTCAGGTGATTGATTTTTCCCAGTTAGAACTTTTTGCAATTACTGGCCCAGTCGGAGCCGGAAAATCTTCGATTTTAGATGCCATGACCCTAGCACTCTATGGAAAAGTTGCTCGCAATTTAAAAGCTTCAGAGTTACTGAATTTGGGCAGTAAAGTTCTAGAAATTGGTTTAAAATTCCAAGTTGGAGCGCAGCAATACTATGTTTATCGAAAGTGGGAATATCAAACAAAAACTGCAAAAGTTACCTTTAGTTTAAATCAATGGATTGAAGGAGCATGGCAAGCTCTGGGAGAACAAAAAGTTGGGGATATTGATGCTGCGATTGAGTCTATTTTAAGAATGGATTTTGAGACTTTTACTCGGGTTGTCCTTTTACCCCAAGGAGAATTTAGTAAGTTTCTCAAAGGCTCAGGCAAAGATCGTCGCGAAATTCTCCGACAATTAGTGGGGTATGAAATCTTTGAAAAGATGCGGTCTAGAGCCGAAGTATGCAAGGGCTCCCTGGGGAAAGAGTATGATCGTCTTCAATCAGAGTTGGCCAATTTAGTGACTCATCCTAAAGAGATATTAGAAAGTTGGCAAGATCAGTTACAAACGTTGAGAGTTCAGGAACCTCAGTTAACAACAGAACTTACCCAAACTCAAATTGATCTTGAAAAAGAGAAAGGTTTACTTCAGCAAATACAGGTTTTAAGCCAATTTCAAGCAGAACTGAAACAGCATCAACAACGACAAGACGAAATTAAAATATTCCGGCAAAAATTAGATGCTTCTCGGATGGCAGAACGGCTCAGTGCCCCCTGGGAACTACTCACAAATACTCAGAAAAAGCAGACCGAACTTGTCCCTCAATTTAAACAATGCGCCTCAGATGTTCAATCCGCAAAGCAGAGTTTCAACATTCAAAATCATGCTTTAAATCAGTTTCGTGAACAAGCCCATCAGACCTATAATACATTGAAACAAAAACGTCTGGATTTAGAGGCTGCAATTGGTTTAGAAGCCCAACTTAAATTGCAACAGGCTGAAGTCGAAAAATCAAAGTCTCAACTCAAGCAAAAAGCTCAACAAGTTCAGCAAAGTAATCAGAAATTACAACAAATCACCCAGAAACTCCAAAATCTTGAACAAGAATTACAGCAGGCCGATCAGACCTTGGCAAAAACGGCTCCCGGTGATGACTCTTTGCAGAAGTCTTTGCTGAGATTTGAGCAGGTTCAGCCTATGCTTCAAAAAGATATTATGTTGTGTGAACAACTGTTAGCAGACTGTCAATCTTTGCAAGATTTTGCTTCAGAGTTAGAAGACATCCAAGCACAGATTCTGAACATAACTGAAGACTGCGAACAGACCCAGACTCTGTACAATAGGATTGAAGCAGACTATCAGCAGGCGATCACGCTTAACTATGCAGCTGCGATCCGTAGCCATTTGCATCATGAGGATGAATGTCCTGTCTGTGGTGGGGTTTATCAATCATTCTCCTACTCAGAAGAAGCTGAAAATGATGCCAAGCTAAAGATTCTTAAAAACAACTTAGATCAGGCTTTAAATCAGTTAAAATCAGCTCAATCTTTACAACAAAAATCACAAAATCATCTCGAAATTTTAAGGAGTCGTCAGGCAGATCTGGAGAAAGAATTTTCTGAACGCTCTAAGCAAGAAACTCTCTTGGGGCAACAGATTAATTCAATTCTTGAAAGCTCTATTGTTGCAGAAATTGCTGGGAATTTAACCCTGAATGAAGTTTTTTCCCTCAAACTTAAAAAGCTATCTGAGCTTGAACAGAACTATCAACATTTGCGAGCTATTGATCAGCAGTATCGGCAAATCCTGCGAATCAAAGAAAAGGCTGAAGCTGACTGCGATCGCCAGCAACAACTTCAAAGCTTAACCCAGCAACAATTTGATTCTTTCCAGGCAGAGTACGAATTTTTACAAGAGAGTCTAGAGGCAAATTCTGATCAGCAATATCAAACTAATGTTCAACTCCGTGAAAAAATTGGCGAGGCTTCCTGTCAGAGCTTTAAACAATGGTTAGAGCAACAGGAACAAAAGCTAAATCAACAGTTAGAACAACTTCAAACTCAATGTCAACAATCGGAACAAACATTGCAGCGGCTTGAAGCAAACTATGATGCTTTGAAAACGCAGGTCGATCATCTAACTCAAGAGTTGAGCACTCGTCAATCTGACTGGAAAAAAGCTTTAGAAACTGCAGGAATCGTAGAAGCTGATTTCCTGAAATCCAAGGCAGATCCAGTCCAACAAAAGCAGTGGGAATTACAAGTTAAGACATTCAATGATCGTCAGCTAGAACTAAGAACTCAAATCAGTCAAAAGCAATCTGAAGTTGGAGATCGAGCAGCCACAGAAGCCACGGTTGAGTACAAAGAACAACTCATTATTCAGGTCAGATCTCGATTGAATCAAGTTCAATCAGATATCAAACAGCTAGACCATCAAATTTCTCAGGAGGAGACGAATCGAAAATTTGTGCAGGAAAAACAACAAGAATTAAACAGAGTCAATCAGGACTATCAAGATTACAATACCCTAGCCCTAGACTTACAAACCAATAATTTTCAGGAGTATATTTTAGAAGAATTTCAACGCGAGTTAATTGCCAATGCCAATGTCATTCTCTGGCAACTGAGCGATCAGCGCTACATTTTGGACTATTCTAAGGGCAACTATCGCATTGAAGATCACTGGAACGGGGGTGAACAGAGGGCCGTCAGCAGTTTGTCTGGGGGAGAAACGTTTGCGGCCTCTCTCGCCCTGGCCCTAGCGCTCTCTGAAAAATTAGCAAAAGGGGCACAGCTTGACAGCTTATTTATTGATGAAGGATTTGGCACCCAGGACGAAAATTCTTTGGAGATCGTGATTCAAGTGTTAGAATCTCTCCGGCAACAGCAACGATTAGTTGGAGTGATCAGCCACGTTCCGGCCATTGGAGAACGATTGGGAACCGAATTAAAAGTTGAAAAGTCCCCAGAAGGCTCACGGATTCGAGCTGAAGGGATCTTGGCGATCCCACCTGTTGCCTAGAGATCCTAATCTCAAATCCGGTTGATAGTCGTATTTTATTGTTTTGAAACCCCTGCGATGGGGGGATTTCAGGAATTGTCGTGGGCAAATCGACGGTAGAGGAAATCTAGGGCATAGTTGCGGACATTGTAGTATTCTACGGTTTCCATGATTTGGGCGCGATCGCGAGGCCGTTCAAAAGGAATTTCCACCACTTCACCGATAGTAGCCGAGGGGCCGTTGGTCATCATCACCAACCGATCGGCGAGAAACAAAGCTTCATCAATGTCGTGGGTAATCATCAACACAGTGCAACGATGTTCATTCCAGATTTTGAGCAACTCTTCCTGCAATTCTTCCTTTGTGATCGCATCCAAGGCTCCAAAGGGTTCATCGAGAATCAATACTTCTGGACGAATGGCCAGGGCGCGGGCGATCGCAGCCCGCTGTTTCATCCCGCCAGAGATTTGGGTGGGTTTCTTCTCCGCCGCTTCTGACAATCCCACCATGGCCAAATGTTCTCGCACAATTGCCCGTTTCTCTGCTTGGGATTTGCGGGGATAGACTGCGTTAACGGCTAGATAAACGTTGTCGAACACGCTGCGCCAAGGCAGCAGGGCATAGTTCTGGAACACCACCATCCGATCAGGCCCAGGCTTGACAATCGGTTGACCCTGGAGTAAGACCTTACCGGAACTAGGCTGGTTAAAGCCGGAAACCATATTTAACAAGGTTGATTTGCCACAGCCGGAGTGACCAATCACGCAGATGAATTCTCCCTGATTTACCGTTAAGTTGACATCAGTCAACACGGCATAAGGGCCTTTGGGCGAAGGATAAACCTTACTCACGTTTTCAAAGCTGAGGAAGGATTGAGTCCGTTGTAGGGGTTTGACAACTGTTTTCTGCATGGTTAAAGCTGCTTGAATGTTTAGGTTAATGTTGGGTTTAGGTTTGAGGTTAAGTTTGAGTTTTACCTTGGATTCTGGCTTGAAGTTCTGGCTTGAAGTTCTGGCTTGAAGTTCTGGCTTGAAGTTCTGGCTTGAAGCTCAGGGTTAATACTCAGGGTTAAATCGCGGCGTGATCCTGTTCCCAGAACCCCTAACTCAACTGGCTCATACATTACCGTTGGTTAGGGGGATGGCTCTAGCCAAGGGAATACCAAGATTCAAGCCACTCGACGCGGCAGATCTAGAACAATGTCGGCGGTGGTAAAGTCCCGCTTGATGTTTAGATCGTTCAGGTATCCTAGGGGATCTTCTGTGTCAAAGGTTGTACCATCAAACAGTTGAATTTTGCCCTTGGTGTAACTGATGTCCGACAGTTCCAACTCGCGGGCGGCAATGCTAAATACCCCGACCCGACAAATCCGCTCTAAAATCTCCACCCAATTCCGAGGGAAGGGCGTATCCCCCCACCGCGCCATCTGCACCATATGCCAGAGTTGTTCAGTGCGACTGGGACGGTTCACCCCATTTCCAAAGAACATGTGGTGGGTGTAGGAGCACATATTTTTGTCTACAGGGCAGGCATCGGCATCGGATTCCTGCAAATGAATGTATTCCATCGGCGTTGCCACGTATTCCCGACGGGAGAGGATTTCCCGAACTTCCTCCGAGTGATTTGGATCGGCGCAATATCGACCCGCTTCTAACAAGGCTTTCACCAATGCAATATGCGTATTGGGATAGGCAGCCGCCCAATCTTCCCGAACCCCCAGAACTTTACCTGGATGTCCCGGCCAGATTTCCAGGTCTGTCGCAACAATGAAACCAACTCCCTCCACCGCCGCTCGCAAACTCCAGGGATCACCCACACAGAATCCGTCGATTGTATTGTTCCGTAAGTCCACCAACATTTGGGCGGGCGGAATAGTTTGCAAGTTGACATCCAGATCCGGATCAATACCACCGGAGGCCAGCCAATAACGGAGCAACAAGTTGTGCATAGAGGAGGGATGCACCATACCAATCCGGTGTTCTTGACCGTCTAGGGCGAGTAACATCTGACGGTAGTTCTCTAATGTCCGAATTCCTTTGTCATAAAAGTCGCGAGACAGGGTAATCGAATTGCCGTTGCGGGTCATGGTTAGGGAGGTAACAACGGCTAAAGGCTTGTTGTTCTGTCCCCCTAAGGATATCCACAAAGGCATTCCAGACGGCATTTGGGCGGCATCCAGGTATCCTGCCACAATCCCATCACTAACACCGCGCCAACTGGTTTCCCGGATCAGACTCACCTCATCCAAGCCATGTTTTGTGAAGAAACCCTTCTCCTTGGCTACAGCCAGGGGGGCACAGGCCACCAGGGGAATGAAGCCAATATCCAAGTTGACTTTTTCTAAACCGTGACGGGCGATCACCTTTGTGGATTTGGCCCGCATTTTCTTTACCCGCTTCTGTTGATTGAGGAAGTAAATCATCTCACTCCGCAAGCTGTAGTAGCTGGGGTGCTCCACCACTTCCATGCGCTGGCGGGGCCGGGGGATATCCACCTCAAGAATCTGCCCAATCTGGGATTCTGGCCCATTGGTGAGCATGACAATCCGGTCAGATAGCAACACCGCTTCATCGACATCGTGGGTTACCATCAAGGCAGAAATTTGGTTGGTTTCGCAAATTTTCATCAGTTGCTCTTGCAAGTTTCCTCGAGTTAAGGCATCCAAGGCCCCAAAGGGTTCATCCAGCAGGAGTAACTTGGGCCGTAGGGCAAGGGCACGGGCGATCGCCACCCGTTGTTTCATGCCGCCAGAGAGTTGGGCGGGGTATTTGTCGGGAGCATGGCTCAATCCCACCATATCAATGTGATTGTCAATAATGGAATTGCGCTCTTCCTTCGGTAAATCTTTCATCACCGAATCTACAGCCAAGGCGATATTTTCCCGCACAGTGCGCCAAGGTAACAAAGAATAGTTTTGGAAGACCACCATTCGATCTGGCCCCGGTTGGGTAATCCGTTGTCCTTCCAGGGTAACCAGACCTTCTGTGGGGTTGTCTAATCCAGCTACCATGTTCAGCAACGTTGATTTTCCACACCCAGAATGACCAATCAAAGAGACAAATTCACCCGACTTAATCTGCAAATCAATACCCTTGAGGGCAATATATTCGCCTCCGCCCGCTAGGGCAAAAGTTTTTCCAACTTGTTCGGCGCTTACCAGACTCGTCATAATTTCTCCAGAGTTTTTTAGAGTACAATTTAATCCCTCTAAACTTCCCCTTGAAAAGGGGAATTTAGACAATTTTGTTCGGTTATTCCTTTGGGAAAGGGGGGATTTATTTCTGGCTGCCGGGAATGATGAAATTCTGCAACCAGGCAATACCGCGATCCAGTAGTAAACCCACTGCACCGATGTAAACAACGGCCAAAATAATGTCGCTGATGTAGTTCTGTTGATAGGCATCCCAGATGAAAAACCCAATTCCAACAATCCCAGACATGACGATTTCCGCCGCAATAATTGCCAACCAAGCCAATCCAATCGCAATCCGTAACCCAGTGAAAATATAGGGCAACGCGGAGGGAAACAGAATATTGGTGTAGTATTCTCGGCGAGACAGTTGCAACACCCGAGCAACGTTATTGTAGTCATCCGGAATTTGCTTAACTCCTTCTTTGGTATTAATTAAAATTGGCCAAATTGAGGTGATAAAGATGACAAAAATAGCTGCGGGTTGGTTTTTCTGTAGGGCAACCAAGGCAATTGGAACCCAAGCCAAAGGTGCGATCATTCGGAGGAATTGAAAGAGTGGATCTAAGGCTTTATCAATTTTAGGGTTTGTTCCCACCAAAACCCCAGCGCTAATGCCAACAATTGCTGCCAAGGAATAACCTTGAGCAACCCGTCCCAAACTGGCTAGCGTTTGCCAGAATAACCCTTTATCTAAGCCCCCTCGATCATAGAAGGGATACATCAAAAGAATCCGTGTGCGCTCATCTGTCCAGACACTTGCTGGCCCAGGTAGTCGAGTAAAACCGGCTGAAGAGCAAAACTGCCATATTAGCAAAAACCCAAGAGTTCCGATGATTGGCAGAACGATATCTTGAGAATTTTTCTTCCAATAAGAACGAACTGAATAAATTGGATCAAATCCGCTGTCTTTACTTTTTAAGGTCGTGGTCATCTCAAGTTAACTCCTTGCACGCAATTACAAAACCTACAAAAATTGAATGGATTAATCTGCCTAACTGAAAAGGTACTTCAATCAAAAAAAAGTGAATGAAAACAGGCATAGCTATCGTGGACTAAATCTCTTTCCTTTCAGGAAACTGGTTGAACTTTTTCAGAGTTCACATTGTTAGTAGTGTTAAAAAATCGGCTTCTAGCTGGAAAAGCCAGCACAATTCTAACTCTCAAGCTAGAAACCGAGTCACTGCTATGCAGATTTAATCCTTTACTAAGCCTCTAGAGGAAGTAGGTGGGCGGGCAACGTTGCCCTCTGAATCTTTTGGTGAAAAGCATAATGAACCTTGAATTAAACTTGTTTAAACTCGCTTGATTTTCAAACTATCGAGGTAGGCTTGGGGATTTTCAGGATTAAATTCAACCCCATCAAAGAATTTCTCAATACCCCGTGAAGTTTGGGCTGGAATATCTGCGGTCAATCCTGCTTCTGTTGCGGCTTCTTTCCACAAATCTTCACGGTTGACCTTGTCAATTAAGGCTTTGACTTGCGTAAAATCTTTGAAGTAATTATTATGAAATCCCCAACGCATTGTTTCCGTTAAAAACCATAAATCATGGCTTTTGTAAGGATATGAAACACTTCCTATCGGGTCTTTCCAGTACAACGGCCCCATTTCAAACTGGTTGATTTCAGGCTTGCCATCTCCCATTTGATATTTGCCTTCAAAGGGGCGAGTAATCACTTCAGGGGGAATATTAAAGAAGTTCCGTCCAGAAACAATTTGAATCAATTCAGGTCTATTTTCTGGCTGATCGCACCATTGCTGAGCTTCCATCAATCCTTTAAGCAAGGCTTTCGTTGCTTTGGGATTTTTGTCAACCCAATCAGCTCGAATCGCTAGGTGTTCTTCAGGATGAAAGGGCCACATTTGTGTGGTCAAACATCCCATGAAACCGATTTGGTCAGTCACAATTCGGTAAGGCCAAGGATCACCCGTACTGAAGGCATCCATGGTGCCATTTCGCATCCCTTGAACAGTTTCCGCTGGGGGAACGGCCAGCAAGTCAATATCGTTGTCCGGATCAACCCCTCCAGCCGCAAACCAGTAGCGAATCCAGAAGTCTTGATTCACACTTGGAAAGGTGTGGGCCGCTTTGAATTTCCGACCGTTAGTGGTGGCAAAGTCTTTGATGTAGGCAGCAGCGTTGGTAATATCTAGCCCCAGTCCCTTGCCCAGATGGGCATTGGCTACCGCAACCCCATTACCATTGGTATTCAACTTGGCGAGAACATACATGGGAACGGGTTTCCCCCCGGTAATGATCCCTTCTGTGATTAAGTGGGGCATGGGCATTTGCCACTGCCCACCGTCAATGCCACCTCCTGCTGAACCAATGGTGACGTTGTCTCTGGCAGAAGCCCAGTTGGCTTGCTTGGAAACCTCTACGTCCTTCATGCCATATTTGGCAAAAAATCCTTTTTCTTGGGCAATGATTAACGGCGCTGATTCCACGATGGGAATAAAACCGAGCTTAATCGTTGTTACTTCTGGGGCTTGCTCAGGGCTGACATTTGCGGGAGCTTGAGCTTCAGGCGCGGGAGACGTTGTTGTCCCTACGGGTTCGGGGGGGTTGCCTAAACAGCCTTTGAGGAACACAGAGCTTAGGGCAGAAGCACTCGCAACCTGCAAAAATTTACGCCGGGATTGCGGATGGAAAAAATCAGACATAAAAACCTCCTGACAGTTTTGTTGAACCAATAAAAGACTGCTGCTTATTATGGGTTTAAAATGATGGAAATCAAGACAAGTTCTAATCGTTAAATCTCAAAAAAACCGTCGATTAAATCTTCTCAAGGACAATTGAAAAAGAACCAAGACACAAGTTAACTAAGGTTTAGTGGCTTTTAAACATCTCAATTTGAGATGCTATAAAAACAAACTAAGTCTTTGAACTGGTGGAGAAAAACCTTTTAAGATTTCTCTCATGCTAGTAGTTTACAGACTTTTTGAAAAAGTTCATCAAATTCAACCTCATATAAACTAACGATTTTCGATAAAACAATTAGTTTTTACTTATTGATTGATGTAGCAACTTATGATGTCAATCATAGATTTAAGTCTATGGTCACTATACCATGGCGCATGAACACTTTTATCTTGGAGGGATTATTCCTGAGTCAGCTTCACCAGCCGTTCAGCCAGAGCCTTTACCATTGAGCGATTAGAGACATCTTCTCCTCGTTCTAGGTAGTGAACCTTGCCTTCCAGAATCGGCAGTGTATGTTCAATCACATCAACTTTCCCTGAGTTGATCATTCTCTGCGATCGCATTGGATGGGATGGAACGGTTTAGTTGATGTAGTTGATGTAGTTGATGAATTTTAAGCCTAAGAAGCATGAGCCTCCTTTTTAATAGGCTTCTAATAATTCTGATTTATTCGAAGAGAATGCGCCCGAAGGGACTTGAACCCCCAACCCTTAGTTCCGAAGACTAATGCTCTATCCAATTGAGCTACGGACGCAGATTTCCGAGCCTACAGATCAAGTTGAATCTGTAGACTTTGACATCTTAATCATACAGGATTGTGCCTGATGGTTTCCAACAAATCCGATTCACTCAATTGGTATCTACTTAACCTGTTAACCTGCAGTAAGTCTTTTGAACATGAGTCTGACAAAACAAAGATTGACCTTGGTTGTGGCGTGCCCAAGAGTTCTCTCAAAGTTTTTGACTAAACTCTTGCATCTTTTACATCTGAATTTTTGCCAGATGCTAAAGTTGAGGTTTTGTTGGTCGAGTACCACGCATCATATGGAGAATCGAGCGTCAATTATTATCCAAGATGAGAGAAAATCAGTAAGTTTTCAGATGCGCTTCGACTTAGCATCGAGGGAATTCTCTTTAACCAAGTTAATTAGTCTGTGTGCTAAAGCTTTCACCATTGGGCGATTGGAAACCTCTTGTCCTCGTTCAAGATAGTGAACTTTTCCTTTTAAAATTGGAGACTCAGATTCAATGGTATCGGCTTGACCGTTATAGTCGCTATAGACTATGGCAGCAATTGTCAAAGGATTATCCAGTTTGGTTTGACAAAATCAGGACAACCTGAGATGGAGTAGAAATCTTCTGGAGCGTCTGGATGTTCTAGAATTGCTAGCTTTAATCCCTCTTTGAGAACGGTTTTTCCAGTGTTAGCGGGGCCACAGAGGACTACTTTAACCGCAGATCTGGTCATATTCGATCTCTAGGGTTTGCCCAACTTGATACTGAGGAGAATGGCTGATGGTTACAACATATCAATATGATCGCTGTAAGACCTATTACTTCGTTGTTAATATTTCTTAATGCCCAATGTGCCAGTTGGAAGTGCGGAATGTGGGTTCTAAGCTTTTAGGTAACGGATTAACAAGGTTGATAAAGGAGTATTATTTTGTTCCCGCATCGAGAACATATTTGCATTTGTACATAAAAACATAACAAAACGTTAAGATTTTGGATTCCAGCACTGGAAAATAAAAAATAGAGTAAGTATTGAATTTATATACTTAAGCTATTTTAAAAAATATCAAAAAAAATGAGTATGAATACATACACTACCGACCTAATCTTTGTTGATTCTCAGGTTAATAACTATCAGGACTTAATCGCAGAAACCTCTCCCAATACCGAAGTCATCCTTCTGGACTCCTCTCAAGATGGCATCGAACGAATCACCCAAGCCTTAGCCGGACGAACCAATATTGAGAGCGTTCAAATTATTTCTCACGGGAACGACGGACAGTTAAATCTGGGCGCAACAACATTAACTTCCGAAAATATTAACAGTTACACTCAACAATTAAGTCAGTGGGGAAATGCTTTAACTTCAAATGGCGATATTTTACTGTTAGGCTGTAATATTGCCGCTTCAGATATTGGCAAAAATTTCGTACAACAGTTGAGCCAGATAACAGGAGCAGATGTTGTTTCATCAGAGGATTTAACCGGAAATACAAATCTGGGCGGAGATTGGGTATTAGAATATGCAACCGGGTTAATTGATGCGCCTCTCGCCCTACAAATTGGAGCGATGGAAGCTTATGATCATGTATTAGCAGACTTTACAGTTAGCACAGCCGCAGAGCTAACGAATGCCCTCAATCAAGCCCGTAATAACTTTGAAGAAGATGAAATTACGCTAGCAGGTAATATTAACGGATTTACAAACTCCTTTGCGATTGATCTTCAAGATAATGAACCCCTAACAATTATCGGGAATGGTAACACAATTGATGGGGGTAATAACAGTCAAATTTTCCGCATTGTTAACGGAACAGTTCTTTTTTCTAATTTTACTCTGCAAAATGGTCGCGCTAGAGGAGGCGATGGAATAACAGGCGGTGGCGGTGGTTTGGGCGCGGGTGGTGCTTTGTACATCGACGCTGGAAACGTCACCGTTGAAAATGTCAGATTTAATAATAACCAAGCCATTGGCGGAAATTCTCCCAACGGTGCCGGACGGGGCGGCGGTTCTGACAACCGAGGAAACGGCGGAGGGAGTGGCGGACAGTTAAACGGTGCCTTTGGAACTCCCGGTGTTGGAGGTCAGGGGGGTGATACACATGGCGGAGAGAACCGTGGTAATGCTCAAGCCAAGCAACAAGGGGGAAATGGCAGTTTTGGAACAGGTGGCGGTGGCGCAGGTGGTGGTGGTGGAGACGGCGTAGACCCCGTATTTGATGAAGATGCCGGTCGCAATGGCGGGAATGGGGGTAGAGGAGGATTTGGCGGCGGTGGTGGCGGTGGTGGTGGTGGTGGTAGAGATGATAATGATCCACCTGGATTTGGTGGTGACGAACACGGTAACAGAGGAGATGGGGGTCAAGGGGGAGAATTTGCCGGAAATGGCGGTGGCGGCGGTGGCGAAGTTCAAGATGGCGCTCAAGGTGGCGGCGGCGCTGGTTTAGGTGGGGCAATTTTTGTTAATTCTGGTGCCTCTTTAAACCTGATAGATGCAACATTTAATAATAATAATGCTCAGGGAGGAACGGGTGCAGGAAATGGTCAAGGTCGAGGCGGGGGAATTTTTGTTAGGGATGATGCCACCGTTAACAATGTGGGTACAATTTATAGTGGAAATACTGCCTCAACAGCCGATAATGATGTATTCGGAAATATTGGTAATCTTACCCTTCCCACGCTACAAGTTTTTAGTTTAACGAACCCTGTTGAACCGGGTACAAATGGTGCTTTTCGCCTGACTCTGAATCAAGCTTTTGCTAATGACATAGAAGTTAATTATAACATAGCTGGAACAGCAACGAACGGAACTGATTATACGATTCTCGAAAGTCTTACAATTCCTGCGGGTCAAACCTTGGCAGAAATTCCAGTCACAATTTTAGATGATACTCGTTTTGACCCCGATGAAACAATTGTTTTAACCCTCGCACAAGGAAATCCTAATTTTTATACCATTGGGTTTTCTAACAGCGCAACCCTGACGATTGATGATAACGAACCGGAAGTTAGTATTACAGCCGGAACGAATCCTCAAGAAGAAAATCAGGTTGAAGGAGCGTTTAATATTGCTTTAACCGAACCCGCTCCCGAGGGAGGATTAGCAATTGAATATACACTCGTAGAAACAGCTAGTTCAGATGATTATACCGCCACGTTAAACGGGGTGGAAATTCCGGTCGGTTCTCTTATTATTCTCGAAGGACAAAGGACGGCTGAAATTACGATTGAACCTGTTGATGATTCGTTAATTGAAGGGGAAGAAACTCTAGAAATTAGTCTAATTGAACCCGATGATTTAGAAAATTATGCACTTCAAGATGATGCAGCCACAGCAACACTGTCAATTATTGATAACGAAAAACTCCCCATTGTTAAACTGGGAAAAATTGGTAATCCTTCCGAAGATGGGCCGACTTCGGGAAGTTTTAGCATCTTTTTGGCCGACCCCGATACGGGTGAATTGTTAGAAAATCCACCCAAGAGAAGTGACGGAGAATTGTTAGAATTAGAGGTTTTTTATGAAGTTGGCGGCACAGCAAATAACGGATTAGATTATTCTTCTATTTTATTATCTTCGATTATTCCCGCCGGAAAAACCAGCCAAGCTATCCCGGTAGAAACGTTAAATGATTTGATTGATGAAGGGAATGAAACGGTTACAATTACCCTTTCTGATGAAAAGCCAGAGGGTGCAATTTATACGATTGATACAACTCCCGCAACGCTAACTATTACCGATAATGATACCGTTGGAATTAGCATTTCTGAAATTAACGGTGACACTAATGAACGGGGAGGAGAAGCGAGTTTTACCGTTAAACCAGATAGCGAACCGGAAGAACCTGTTACGCTGAGCTTTACCAGTTCCGACACAACAGAAGGAACACTTTTAACCCCTTCTATTACTTTTGATGCTAACAACTGGAATCAATTCCAAACCGTTAACGTGACGGGGGTTGATGATAGCGAAAGAGATGGTGATCGCAATTTTACCATTCAAACCGATATTACCACTGAGGACGTTCAATATCGTGAATTAGACGTTGCAGAAATCGCGGTTAAAAATATCGATGATGAAACCGAAAACGTTTTAATTACTCAATCAAATGGAAGTACAGAAATCAGCGAAGAGGGAACAACAGATAGCTTTGAAGTGGTATTAACAGGTTTTCCCATTGATGATGTTGTTGTTAATATTACCCCAGATTCTCAAGTCGATCTCGGGAATGGAATTGGACAACCCATCACCCTAAATTTTACGCCAGAAAATGCCAGTACGCCGCAAATTGTAACTGTAGAAGCGGTTGATGATGAGGTTGTAGAAGGCGAACATCTTAGTAATATTAGCTATATTGCCAATAGCAACGATCCGCTTTATGCGGGTTTGGGAGGGGAAATAAATGTTGATATTACAGACAATGACAATCCCACCATTAGCCTAAAATCTGTTGGAAATGGTAGCGAACAAAGTCTCATTCCCGGTGTATTTCAACTCGCGTTAGATCATCCCGCATCCAGTCAAGGATTAACCGTTAATTATACCGTTTCCGGGGTAGCAACTGCGGGAACAGATTATACAATTGTGGGTTTAGATACGGTTACGAAATCCGGTTCTGTTTATATCGCACCCGGAGAAACCGGAGTTAACATTAACGTTACTCCCATACAAGATTTATTCACAGAAATAGGCGGAGAAACTGTTACCATTGAGTTAGAAACGGGAACCGGATATAACATCGGAACGGTTGCTCCTCAGAGTGTAATAATCACCGATGATGATGTACCGGGTGTGCGAGTTCTAGAAACCGGAAACGGTACCCAAGTTGTCGAACAAAACGCCGCACCTGTAGACTCAAGTAAAACAGATCGTTATCAAATTTCTCTCACCAGTTCACCCGGAGTTGGCGAAACTGTTGCCATTACTCCGAACTTTAATAATACTAACTTACAACTGCTTGATTCCAATCAAAATCCCATTACCGAAATTACCTTTGATGCGACAAACTGGAACCAATCACAAGTTATTAATGTTGTTGGTTTAGATGATAGTCAAGTCGGAACACTAGAACAAATTATTACTCATAGTTCGAGTAGTAGTGATACAACTTCTCCCTACAATAGCGGTTTAGAAATCGATGGTAAACCTCTCCCAGAAGTTACCGTTGAGATTACCGAACCAACTTATGATTCTGGCGAAATTGCAGATGGTTTAGCACTCCTTTTTGAACGCATTGCCGAAAG
>JBOFUV010000101.1:0-103341 GCA_051652765.1 Microcoleaceae cyanobacterium
ATTGATCGTTCATCGAACCCCCATTGATCTCACACCCAGATCAACTTGATCGCAGAGCACTTGCCCGTTGATCTCAAACTAAGATTAAGTTGATCGCAGAGCACTTACCCGTTGATCTCACACCCAGATCAACTTGATCGCAGAGCACTTGCCCGTTTATCTCAAACTAAGATTAAGTTGATCATGCTTCGCACCCGCGTTGATCTCATACCAAACCCGCATTGATCTCACACCAGACCCGCGTTGATCTCAGTACCAAACCCGCGTTGATCTCATACCAAACCCGCATTGATCTCACACCAAACCCGCGTTGATCTCATACCAAACCCGCATTGATCTCAGTACCAAACCCGCCTTGATCTCGCTCCGTAACTGCATTTGCATTTTGCCCAACCTTGAACGGCTACTTTTCCGGGGTCTAATTCAGCGATCGCCTAGGCGCACTGGCCAAAAAATCAGGCCGATAGTACTGCTCCTGAGTTAAGGAACCCAGGTTAATAAAGATGTCATCTCCAACTCCATCAATCACTGTTTCATCTGTAAACCCAACCGTCAGAAATGATAAGGTTAATCTTTGCTTTGTCCAGTTGATACTCAAAAGACTTGCTACGGCTTAGCATAAATACCAAATGGGTTCTATAGAGGATATCATTAGTTAATAGATGTGTTGACTCACCCACTGTTCCAGACTATGAGTCAGCTTGCAGGGGTCTCGCCACTCCTCAGTACATGTCTCAAATTGTGTCTCAAATTGTATTGTTTGTCAGCCTGTAGCAGGGCAGTACTCCTCCAACTTTCCAACCAATTCGGTAATTGCTGTGGCAATCTTATTTGAAACGTGAACTTTGAAACGTGAACGTGGAGTGAATGTCTGTGGCTGTCGGTTAGCGTTGATTCGGATCAAGATTTCAATGTCGAATTAACCCTCTCAGCTCTCGTAAAATTGCAGGTTCTTGATTCATAGAAGGTGGATGAGTGAGTAATCCTTGGGTTGGGCTAAAGAGAAATGCCAAGATGAAAAACCCCGAAGCCACTAACACAATTGCAGGGCCAGAAGGCAGGTTCAAAAAATAGCTGGCGTACATTCCACTAATACTCGATAAAACGCCAAATCCCACGCCCAAAATCATAACTTGATGCAATCGTTTTACCAATAAATACGCAGTCGATGCCGGAGTAATTAACAAAGACAGCACCAACACCACGCCTACGGCTTTCAAACTGGCTACAATCGTCAGTGCAATTAACACCATTAAGCCAAAGTTTAGTAAATTAACGGGTAAACCAACTGCTTCTGCACCTGCTGGGTCAAAGGTGTAAAACAACAGTTCTTTGTAAATCAAAGCAACAATAAAAATAACAAAAGCTGCAATAATAAATGTATCTCTGACTTCCGAAAACGTCACTCCTAAAATATTGCCAAATAGGAAATGATTTAAATCAATCTTGTTGTCTTTTTGGATGAGCGTGATCAAGGTAATTCCCAAGGCAAAAAAGCCTGAGAATACAATTCCCATTGCTGCGTCTTCCTTAATATTTGACCGATTTCGGATCAAGTTAATTAAAACCGTACTCAAGACTCCAGCAATAAACGCTCCAACAAAAATATTAGCGCCAATCGAAAAGGCGATCGCCAGTCCTGGCAATACCGAGTGGCTGATGGCATCTCCCAGCAGAGCCAATCGCTGCACCATCAAGTAACTACCCACTACAGCACAAATCAATCCTACCAAGATCGCAGTAATCAGCGATCGCTGCATAAATCCATATTGCAGGGGTTCCAACAAGTTTTCCAACATAAACTTTGATTAATACTTTTGATTAACACTATAGTCAAGACATTTAGTTCGGAGTTCTAGCTTAAAATCTTCACTCAAACCTTGAGTTTTGTGAAGGTTAGTTTTGTGAAAGTTAGTTTCGTGAAAAATCATATTATGCAACTTGATCGGAGAAGAAAAACACTTTGCCCCCATAGGCTTGACTCAGCATTCTCTCTGTCAATACCTGTTGGCGAGTCCCGGCAGTAATCAATTTTTGATTCAGCAAAATTAACTGATCAAAGTTAGTAATGGATTCTCCTAAATCATGGTTGATAATCACCACAATATTGCCTGCTTGAGCCAGTTCCTGAAAGATTTGAAACAAAATATTTTCTGTCTTTTGATCAATCCCAACAAAAGGTTCATCAAAGCAAAAAATCTCGGCTTCCTGAGCCAGAGAACGAGCTAAAAATACCCGCTGTTGCTGTCCACCAGAAAGCTGACCAATCGGACGATGCTCATATCTCGTCATGCCAACCCGTTCTAACGCCTCTGTGGCCTTGTGATGACTCACGGTTGAAAATCTCCGAAACCATCCTGTCTTGCGAATTCTTCCCATCATGACCACGTCCCAAACAGTTGCCGGGTACGTCCAATCAATTTGCGATCGCTGAGGAACGTAGGCTACTTTCTCCCGTTGGTCGCTGAGGGGACGATCATTGTAGCGGACAGAACCCCGACTCACCTGCACTAACCCCAGCATGGCTTTCATCAATGTACTTTTGCCTGCACCGTTGGGGCCAATGACTCCCGTAAGCTGTCCGGGTTGAATATCTAGGGTGATATCCTGCAATGCCTCTACCCCCCGATACTGAACACTGAGGTTGTTTACACTGAGGGGTGACAGACTGAACCCATGGTGATGAAGTTGTTTCCAGGAAAGGCTTTCAGGAGTTTCGACAGGTTCCATAATAGCTTCAGGGTTGAACATTACTATCTGACGCAGTGGCTTGACGTACTCTCATAGTTTACCGTACTTGCCGCAAAAATGAAAAGATTATGAAATAATAAATGAAAAGATTATGAAATCATCATCTTTAGATTATAAAAAAAGAAAGACATTTGTTATGAACCGTAAAACCCGTCAGACTTGGAACGTGATTTCTAGGCAGATCAAATCCTGGAATCTTAAGTTGGCGATCGCCGCAGGAATCGTGTTAGGAACTGGGTTAACAGGTTGCACCCCGACCAATCAAGTTTCTACTGAGGAAAATCAACCTCGGGTCGTTTCAACCAGTACTATTATTGCTGACTTGGTTACAACAATTGGGGCGGGGGAAATTAGCCATCAAGGCATTCTGAAACCGGGTACTGATCCTCACGTCTATGAACCCGTTCCTCAAAATAGTATTGCCTTTGAAAAAGCTGATTTAATCTTCTATAACGGCTATAACTTGGAACCTGGATTAATTAAGTTGATGAATGCAGCGGGAGTCAGTGCAGCAAAAATCCCGTTGGCCGAGAGTATTCCTCCATTAGACTTCCAAAAAGGCGGGAAAACTCAACCCGATCCCCATGTTTGGGGAGACGTAGAAAACATCCTTAAAATGGTTGAAGACATTCGAGATCAATTAATTAAGTTATCCCCAGACGATCAAGCAATTTTTACAGAGAATGCTGCTCAACTAACAGAAGAGTTAAAACAACTTGACCTCTGGATTCAACAACAGATTGCAACAATTCCTGAGAATCAACGTCAGTTAGTGACAACTCATGATGCCTTTCAATATTATGCTCGGGCCTATGGCCTTGAGGTCGCTGGGACTTTAATTGGAATTAGCACCGAGGAACAACCCAGTGCCCAAACTGTCAAAAAGTTAGCAGATGAAATTCGCCAAGCTAAGGTTCCGGCCATCTTTGCTGAGACTACGATTAATCCTCAACTGATTCAAACAGTTGCAACCGAAGCGGGTGTCAAATTAGCCGATCAGGAACTCTATTCTGACTCTATTGGCGCACCGGGAAGTCGAGGAGAAAGCTATGTTCAGATGTTGGTGGCCAATACTCAAACGATTGTTGAGGCTCTTGGCGGCACGGTGACCCCCTTTGAACCGCGTAAAAGTAACGTAGAATGATCGTATATCGCAATTCTAAATCAGTTCCAAAGAAATTAGAGTAGGGTCTAGGGACTTTGTTCCCAAGAAGGGGCAATGCGGGGTTAAGAATGATTAGCTAGACCATCGACTTTCTAACTATCGACTTTCTAACTATCAACTTCCTAACTATCGACTTTTAAATATGGTTGCATTTGTTGTCGGGGCCAATCTCACTATTTCGCTGCTCTGCCTGTATGTTGCCTGGAGAATCTGGAAACTGCGTCCTACAATCAATCGAGTTGAACGGGTATTGACTCAAACTGAACGACGAGTTTACAACGTTCTCAGCGGTGCCCCTGCTGCCCTGAAAAAGGGACAACAAGGAACTGCAATGCTACGGCAGCGCTATCGACGGCTGCAGATTCAAACCCAGCAACTTCAGAGGATTTTGGCGATCGCTAGTATTGCAGCAACCTTTTTGCCAAGACAGAAACCTCGCCGTCAATCTGACATCAATAGACGTTCGCGATGAACCTCGTCAGGTATTGAAAAATGCCTAAACTGCTATCAAGTTTAGAGAAAACGTCTCTAGCAGCTCAGGCAAGATCTCTGCCAATGCAAAAGATTTGTATTAAAGCAAAGTTCTGAACTCTACTTCTTCATCTCCCGTGCCATTTTACGAAATTCATTCATTTTGGAGTCAGGACGGCGACGCTCAGACTCTAGACTATAGAGAGAACGCTGCGGGTTCCCGAAGCTCCGAGATGGCATTTGGGCTTGAAAACCAGAAAAAGAAGCAACTGGAGCAGCGCTGCTGTTCGTAGAGCTACTACTATTCGCTGCACTATTTGTTAGAGGACTGCTGAAATTCTTCATTTTTTCCATGGAAGAAATTGGAGCAGGCTTGGGCATATCCTCTCCTGCAGCCTTAGGAAAGGTTTTCTTTACCGTGCTAGCCCGACGCATGTAATCAATATCTCCATAGGACTTAGCGTTGTCTGAGTCTAGGTAAAAAGACTGCTCAGGACGGTCGTTGTTGCGTTTAAATAATCCTCTGATAAATCCAGTCATGGAAATCTCCTGCCTACTTGTAAGAATATTAAGAGTAGCTATGTGAAATATATTATCAAAAATTATCAAAGATCTCATTTAAGATTTAATCTTCGTAACGGATGTAACGAGAGAAGGTTTAGACTTTACAGGGAGTTGGGTAAACTCTGCCCTATTCCTAATTCTGAGAAAACAGTCATTTTTTTTACAAAACTTTATACCTTTCGGCTATTGCTCTGGGGTTAGGATGTAGCCCCTATGGTTAGAGGCTCTGTCACACTTGACAAACCCCTGCATCTAGGAAATAATGCTATATTGTGCAAATTGATATGACCAGCGGAACTGGCGGAATTGGTAGACGCGCTAGATTCAGGTTCTAGTGTTCGTAAGGACTTCCGGGTTCAAGTCCCGGGTTCCGCATTCAAAGGATAAGATGATCACCAGTCTTCAGAATCCCCTGATCAAGCAGATTCGCAAGTTGCACCAAGCGAAGGGGCGACAAGAGCAGCAGTTATTTCTCCTTGAAGGAACTCATTTATTAGAGGGTGCGATCGCTGCAAACCACCCTCTGACTGCCGTTTGCATAACGGCATCATGGCAAGAAAAATACCCTGACTTGTGGCAACAGGTCGAGTCCTACGCCTCCCGAACAGAGATTGTTAGTGAGACCGTACTAGCCGCAATTGCAACAACGGTCACTCCTGACGGTGTAGTTGCGACTGCCCCTCGTTCCGTGTGTGCCATCACCCAAGTTCCTCGTTTGGGGTTGGCCTTGGAAACAATTCAAGATCCTGGCAACTTGGGTACAATCATTCGTACAGCGGTGGCGGCAGGAGTAGGTGGGCTTTGGTTGAGTCAGGATAGTGTTGACCTAGACCATCCTAAAGTGCTGAGGGCATCAGCAGGAACTTGGTTCAAACTTCCAATGATGACTTGCCCTGACTTGAGTACTGAACTCCTGAGTTGGCGCAATGCGGGGGTACAGATTGTCGCAACACTCCCCACAGCTTCCCTATCATTCTGGGATGCCAACCTGACCCAACCCACGATGATCGTCTTAGGGAATGAAGGAGCGGGTTTGTCTAAAACGCTAGTTGAACTTGCAGATCATCGGATACAAATCCCCCTAGAACCCACTGTAGAGTCCCTCAATGTCAGCATCTGCGCGGCCCTTTTATTGTACGAGGTCAGACGACAGCGCTATTCCTGCAAGGTTGAGTCTTCAGAGTCCAACGCTTCAGAGGGTTCCTGAGCCTGCTGCAAATAGAGGTCAATATCGGCGATCGCCTCCTCTAAGTCTGAAAAGCTAACAGACTGGGAGGATTCTGTTCGAGATAGCCTTGGATTTACTGAACTAGGTTTAGAGACTCTCGCAGGCTTAGCTTTGGACTTTGAGTCTTGGAAGGATTCTAAGAGTTGCTGATCATAGGACTCAAAAAAGTTCTTAGCAACAGCCTTCCGCAAATTGTTTTGGTCTTCCTGCATGGCTCAATAGCTCCTTTACTGCTGTTAGAGAAGACTGCAAACCTTCTAGTCAACTCTTAGAAATCCAGCTTTAACCCTCATTAACAGTTTACCCAAACTCGCCCCAATTTGTAACAGATGACAACCCATCTACCCCAACTTAACATGATTGCCCACGCATCTCCGCTAACAATACAGCAAAAATCACGGTCAGAAGTATAGGGCCTTTCAATCACTGAGTGAAGACTTGGAGTTTAAGACTTAGAGTTCTGGACGGATTCTTGAGTAGAGTTGGATTTGAAGACAGCTTCCTTGACTGCCCCTGGTTCGCCGAGGCGCTTGGCTTCTCCATCATTCACGGTGATGATCACCCCTCCAGCATTTCCTGCCACCACCACAAGCTCATTCTTTGCCTTCCAGGTACGCTGGGTTCCTCCTGGAAGTGTGCCTTCAAATTCTGTTTTTCCGTCTACTTCAATCAAGACCCAAGACTCATCTTTGATTGTAATTCCGACCTGAACTGCTTTAGCTTGAGCCTGCTGTGAGTTGAGGGTCAAGGAAGATTGGGTTACCGTTCCAGGCTCACTCTGAGCTTTGGTACCCTGCTGAGCAGCCTCTGGAACTGCGGTAGTGGAATTCTGAGACGCATTGATCTGAGTCGTTTGTGGGGATTGAGCCAGTTCTCGCAGCTCTCCCGGAGTCCGAATCAGATAGGCCAAGCCATTGACTGCAAAGGCGAGCAGCACAATATAGGTGAGATAAAGATGGGAAGGCCGGAGCTGAGGCAGAGACAGGGAGTGCGATCGCGATTGAATCGGTTGCTCAATCGGTTCAGGACAAAAGAAACTAGCCAGTTCTTGTCCATTCAGACCTAGGGCATCTCCATAACGCCGAATCAGCCCTTGGGTGTAGACGGCTTCAGGCAGTTTCTCCATACGACCTTCCTCTAGCGCTTTCAACAGATCGGGACGAATCCGGGTATAAGCAGCAACTAAATCGATGGAAAAAGCATGGTGCAGACGAGTTTGACAAAGTTGTTGGCCAACCTCAGTCAACCGCTGGGCTCGCTCATCTTGGGATGAAGAAACATTTTGCTGAGGCTTACGATGGAAGTGAGGAAAAGATAAAGATTTTTTCATGCGCCATGCTCCTGAGTTGCTGCTGAATGATCTGCTGATACGGGTGGTGCTGCAAGACCCAAACGACGAAGAAAAAGAAGTTCAGAGTCCGTTAAAAGGCGATAGTGGCCCTCACCTAAACTGGGCTGTTCACGAGATTGAAGCTGAATCGGGCCGATAGCAGTCCGATGTAGGCGAACGACTGGATAGCCAAGGTGCTCTGCAACTCGGCGAATTTGACGATTTCTTCCTTCGAATAAAACGACTTCCAGCAAGGTTTGAGACTGTTGCGAATTGTTTGGCCGTTGATGACCTAGCCGTTGATGGCCTAGCCGTTGTACTTTGGCTGGCAACGTTTGCTGTCCTGATAAATCCACTCCTTGCCGCCAACATTGCAAAACAGAATCTGGTGGATTGCCCTGAACCCACACCTGATAGGTTTTGGGGACATGATGCTTTGGATGGGTTAAATAATAGGTCAGATCTCCATCGTTGGTCAGCAGAAGTGCCCCCGTCGAATCCGCATCCAAGCGCCCAATGGGGTGAATTCCCTGACCTGACCGCAGATGATGCGGCAAGCAGTCCAACACTGTCGGACGACCTTGAGGTTCAGTACATGTTGAAATGACACCGATAGGCTTATTCAAAAGAAAATAGATAAATTCAGGGCGCTGTACTCGTAAGGGTGTGCCATCAATCTCAATTTCATCATAGGATATATTGACTTTCTGCCCTAAATGTGCAGTACCCCCATTCACTCGAACGCGCCCGGTCTGAATCATCTGTTCGGCCTGACGACGGGAGGCAATGCCCCAGTGAGCCATAACCTTCTGGAGCCTCTCGTTTATCAATGGGTAATCAGGAAATGCGTGAGGATTCATAAAGACTCACACCGTAGGAAAATAAAGATAGTCTTAATCAAGAACGTACAAATAATAAGATATTACAGCAATCATTGACACTCCTAACGCAAAGAACTCTTCGTTTACCGGGACACTGTGCCTAAACCAGTTGCCCAATCTAGATCGAGGGTATTCTCTCCGCAAGTGGTAGTTCCAGTATGCCCTAACGCCCTTACCCTAATCGCAAACGATCCAGACAAAGGTCATCTGATTATAGACAGTCTAGAATGAGGGATTGCGATTGGGGTTACAAAAGCCAATCCTCCAGAAAGTTTCTGGGCAATACTAGCAAAGAGAGGTGTTACAGGCGGAGGAGTGTAACGCTGCTTTGGCGATAGGATTTGGATCATTGCTGTCGCAGGCTACGATCTTCCGTTTAACTAGAAGACAAATAACTAGAAGACAAACTTAATCTCTAACTGCCAACTTTTGCCCTCTCGAATCAAGTCAATTTGTCGAATAAACTCTCGAAAATAAAACCTACGTTCTGTTTCGGTCAAATCCAACCAAAATTGAGGTAGAGAGACAGCCTGAGCAGTTTGTTGTAAATTAACTGGAGGAAGTTGAGCGAGTTTATCTTGAAATTCGGCAATCTCTATTTGAAGTTTATAGGCTCGTAGATTTGCCGTTTCTGGATCAAGCACGCCTGTTTCAATATATTGAGGAAGTTGATCTAAAATTGCTTGCTTATCGGCGATCGCCTGATCAATTCTAGTTTTGACTATTCCCATATCTGGGAGGTTCAATTGAGCTACAGCACAAGGCAAATCCTCACAAACTCGCTGAATTGTTGTTGCTAAAACTTCGTTATACGCCAAACTTTTGCACTTGGGTGTTTGAGGACAGTCAGTTGAACGTAGATACAAATATTCCCGTTCTTTCCGGTATGCAGTCACCCGCATCACTGTCATTAAACATTGACATTCAGCACAGAAAACCAACCCTGAAAGTGATCGAGGCGCACTTGCTGAACGGGGTGACATCCGCTGATTTCGACGCAGGAGTCGATCCACTTGGGCTCCTTCTTCCCGAGAAATAATTGCTACATGAGTATTTGAAATAATGTCACCATTCTTATATTCCAAATCGCCTCGATAGACCGGATTTGTCAGCCATCGCCGCCCGGTTGTAACAGAGATTGTTTTACCATAGCGTTGCTCCAAATAACGCACAGCTCCCCGCAAAGAACCATAGATCAAGAAGCGTTCAAAGAAATCTTTGACAACAGGAGCAGTACTGCGATCGAGGGCATACCGATCTTTCCCTCGGCGGTAACCGTAGGGAGCTTTTCCGGGCGGGGGCAGGGCTTTAAGGCGATTTTGGGCGTGTCCTTGAGCAATTCGATGACTGCGTTGGCTGGCTTGGACTTCAATTTGAATTGCAGCTAGCAACTTGATTAAATCTGCTCTGGTCAGGGTTGAATATGCAGGTTGAAGCTCAGATTCAATTGGAATAATATTCACCTGGAAAGCCTCCAGTTGAGAGAGGCGATCGCTGACCTCTTGAACTGAGTTTCCTAATTCTTCAAAACGTCGCAGCAATAAATATTTAGGAGGCTCAATTTTACAATCCTTGAACAACTGTTCTAGCGCTTGTCGCCCTCCTAAATCTTGATAGAGGCAATCCAGTTCCCATCCCCAAATTGATTGATCCGGAGGAGTTTCTAGCAGCGGATCACTATAGGAATAGGCAACAACTTTCATGTGGCTTGATTCAGTTCAATCAGATTGCCATCGGGATCTTGTACGAATAATGCTGTTCGACCTGATGAACTCATTTGAAATGAAACATTATAGCGGATTAATTGTTGCTTAAATTCCTCTAAATCAGTCACAGAAAATGCCAAATGTCGATTGCGTCCCCACTTCTCGGCATTGACCTGATCAAGAATCACGGCTGAAGTCTGAATCAGATGAATTTGAAAGTCTCCAATCTGATACCAGGTTCCGGGAAAGTTCAAAGCGCGATCAGCTTTAGCGAGTCCTAAAACTTGACCATAAAACCGATCGGCTTTCTCTAAGTCAGAAACTAAGATTGCCGCATGAAGAGACTTAATCACATTCATATCTCGTCATCAGAAATAATTTGTAAAATAGGGGGAAGGAGCACTTTTTTCCTCAGTACTATTCTCAATACTTTCCTCAAACCTTGCTTGAGTCTGTTGATCCAGCAGTTTCCAGACCTGTTGCATCAGTGTCTCTAAACCAATTTTAGCCACGGCAGAAATCAGCAACACTTTAGAATCACTCACTTGATTCAGTTGATTGATGATCACTTGAACTTCTTCCTGTTCAAGATCTACCGCATCAACTTTATTTAACGCTACAATTTGGGGGCGGTCACTCAAGCCTCGTCCGTAGGCCCTGAGTTCCTGCTGAATTGTCTGGTAATTTTCGACGGGATTTATGTCCGTAATATCAACTAAATGAACTAGAATTCTAGTCCGTTCAATATGACGTAAAAACTCATGTCCTAGTCCTGCACCCAAATGTGCGCCTTCGATTAACCCTGGAATATCTGCGAAAACAGTTCCATCTCCAGTTGGCTTACGAACAACACCAAGATTAGGAACTAAGGTTGTAAACGGATAATCTGCTACCTTTGGTTTTGCGGCAGAGAGAGACGAAATCAATGTCGATTTTCCAGCATTAGGAAGCCCAATAATTCCCACTTCTGCTAATAGTTTCAACTCCAGTCGCAACTGCTTTTGCTCTCCAGGAAGTCCCGGCAAAGCATAGTCAGGTGCACGATTTTGATTACTCAAAAAGAAACGATTTCCGAGCCCTCCTTTTCCTCCTTTTGCCGCACGAAACTCTTGGTGAGTCACAACAAGATCTGCAAGTAATTCCCCCGTTTCTCCATCATAAACTGCGGTTCCACAAGGAATTTGAATGATGCGATCGCTTCCCCCAGCTCCCGTCATATTTTTGGGGCCGCCCCGCTTCCCATCCTCTGCTTTGAAGGAATGATTGTACTTAAAATCCAGCAGGGTTTGTAGATGCTCAACCGCAACGAGAATCACCGATCCTCCATATCCTCCATTTCCCCCAGCAGGCCCTCCCGCAGGAACATACTTTTCGCGGCGAAAGGCAACCATGCCATCTCCTCCCTTACCTGCCTCAACTAAAATTTCAACTTGGTCAACAAACTTCATGAGCAGCAGAAATGAACGTTAAACGAATATCCTAATTGTATACAAGAAATTGAAGTCTTGAAGTAATTCTTTTGACTTCAGATCAAAACAGTAAAACCTACTTTCTAGGGAACTGAGAGCAACCTATTCCCAGGATTCTAGCCCTTTTGTCCAACCTTGAAGTAAACCGACTATGCGTTCTCGACGAGTTTCAAAATTTGCGGCAATCCAGATCAGAATTAAGCCGACTATAAATCCAACAGTCCATTTAAAAAAAGGATAAATTGCATTCAAAATCACCATCTGGTTAAAAATATTAACCAAAAATGTTGCTGTTCCGACATAAAGAAAGGCTCGGATTCGCAATCCCAAGCCAGCAAAAACAATAGCAAGACCAATTATTCCTGATATCAAACCAGTCCCTTCATTGGTTAAGAGTGCTGTAATACAAATGATGCCAATTCCAACCATTCGGAGAGCATGGCGTAGCATTTTCTGTTCAGGGTTCTTGAGGATTGAATCAACCTGAGCCAGATAGAGTAATGACAATCCGATGGGGGCAGTATAGGCCATAACATTGAGTCTATAGTCGCTGGAAGGTAGCCAATTGAATATAATATAGTTCACTAGAAACACGCTAAAGTAGGTCAGCCGAACCCGATGATTAACTTGTGCAAGCAGCAGGTAAAAAAGAGTTGCAACTATTGCTGAAATATACTCGGAAAAGCTTGGATCGGTATTCCCTGAAAATTGAGTTAAGACAACTGTTACGATTGGTAAAAAAATAGCAATTCTCCGCCAAGGTCTCAGACTCCATCCCCAACTCTCCCAAGGCAGGAAATATAAGAAATAAGCAATTCCCGAGGCGATCGCTCCACTCCAAGATAGAAAAATCTGTTGTACAGTGAGCAGCTGACTGACGTAAGTTAGGATTGCAATGGCTTCTAAAATACCGAAGTAAACCCAGATTTCTGCCATTCGGGAGTTGGAGTTGTGACGGCCTTGTAAAACTGCATATTGAGCTAGAAAGTAGCCTGTTCCGAGAGCTAACCATTGGCTCGATTCCATTGGGAACTGTGTTGCTAAAATCAGGGCAATACTACTGAATCCCCAGTGTAAATAGGCAGTAGTTCTGATGTCTTGGTCAGTTAAATTCAAAAATGAGATGAGCCAAGGATTCAACACCTGATAGGCAGAGAGAATCATCGCACCTAGGGCAGCAACTGCAACAAATTGTGTGGCAGTAGAAAAAGATAAAATTTGATAAAAGAGGAGTTGATAAACACCGAGAGAAACTCCGGCTAATCCCAAATAAGTTAAGGGTTTAAACTTTGAGGATTGACGGCCAACTCCTAACAAGATTAAAGCTACTCCTAACATACTTAAGCCTGTCCAGTGATCAAAGCTTTCAGACCGTAAAGTTGCACCAAAAATCCCATAAAGTAAAGGGAGAACCTGCCAGGGGTGAGGCAAGTAATTAAATGAATGTCTGCGTTGCCAGAATTCTCCTAGCCCCTGAGCCAATAATCCCAAAATGATGTTAGCAACGGACAGATAAAAAATTCGGTTATCCGTGAAGCTCAGGCCCTCAGCAACGAGTAATTCTACAGCCCAGCCAAAAGCATAAAGATTTAAGATGATTCCTGGGTGATGAGCTCTTTGATAATTCTGTTTTAGATTCCAATTTCGGTAGGAAATTGCGCCTAAGGTTAACCCGATAGCTATGACTATCAATAATGAGGGCAATCGCAGGTTCCAGTATGTTGCAACAATATAAGCGGTCAAACCTATCAGCTCAAAGCCATAAAGCACAACTACCCATCGATCAATTGCGGTTTGATAAAGTCGTTTTAGAGGTGAAAGAGCAGCAAAAAATTGGGATAAACTGTGATAAATTCCTAGAAGTAATAAGCCCGTAATTGCGATCGCAATAAACCATCCTGCCGGAGATAAATTGGGTGCGGTTTTCCAGATTAAACTCGCGATTAAACCCAGTCCAAAACCAACGGTAATTGTAGCTGCATCCTGAGTACAAAGTCTTCGACTATTGACAAATAAAAGGATTGTTGTAATCCCTAAACTGATGAGGCGAGCCTCAGGGAATCCAATTGTTAATAATTGAGCCATTCCTGCGAAGAGAAATCCCAATTCACTGACTAAGCGAGGCAGAGTTCTATGAGAATAGCTTGCACTCAGGGTCAACACAGTTGGAATAATCAACCAACTGATTCCCCAAGGATTAGAATTCTGACAATTGACTAACACACATTCAAAACTTTGAAGGATGCCTGTATGGGTTAAAAATAAGCTGTAGCTTAAGCTTGCCAATCCCAGACCAAAGTGCCATGTACTGGGGTAAGAAGTAGATTGTTGACTGTCGGATCTAGTGTTAGATATAGGATCAAATGTATTGTTGAATGAGGTGGAACCCATACCGAATTTGGAGGCTGAAATTCCTAGTTCAATAGCGGCGATTACTGCTAGTAAGATCCCCCAATATTCAAGTTTAAGGGTTGGGGAAAACCAGTGAACTAAACTATATCCTGTTAATAGTCCTCCTAAATGGGTGAGATAAATTAAAACTGTATTGGTCGGTTGTCGTCGAATTGTAATGATTGCTAAAGCGACAGTAGATGCGAATAAATTCAGGGATCTAACGATAGGATTCAAACCACTAATAACGGTTAAGAGACTGCCAATTCCTAGAGCAATGCGATCGCTAAATCTAGCTAGTCTGAACTTTTGATGCGTGCGTAGCCAATCTGCAATCCCAGCGATCACGACTAAATACGGAAACCAAAACAGACTAATTAACACATCTGGAGTATTTTGAGTATTGGTTAGGTTAATGATCGGTTCAGCAAATTGTGCCCGAACTTGTTCTGGAAGTAAATGGGTTAATAACCAATAGGTTTGTCCGCCAATTAAAAAGATTAGGATTAAATCTCTACGCTGCCAGAAATGAGACAGGCGATCGATGAAAATTCCTAACCCTATGCCATTGATAGCTAATGTTTGCCAAGGCTGCACTCCTGCAGAGACAAACCAACTGATCAGCAATAACCCATAACTCAACTGATGTAATACAGTAGAAGAGTTAAGATAGAGTAATCCACTAATAATTGCCAGCGCCAATCCTATCTGGGCAATATCAACCTGATCCATAAAGATGAATCGAACCACTAAAAAAACCAGAGGGGAAAGAGATAGAATTGTAGCGGATTTAGTATCCTCAATGTCCGGTTTTTTATGGCTTTTAAAGAATTGATATCCAGTGATAGTCGCCGTCAAAACTGCGCCTGAGTAAACAGCAAATAGTGGAAATCTCACGATGCTCCAACCGAGATGAAGATAACTCAATCCCAGTTGATTGATGATGAGTTGCTTGGAAATTTGGCGTTCAGTTTGATTCAGTAGTGTAATAATTCCTGTCAAGAGGACAATGGCGATCGCTGTAGTCATCCACTCTAATGGGTTTCGCCATAGCCCAAATCGATCTATTGCCAAAAAATTGAGGGGAACTAATAGTAACGTCACCAGCCGAAGAGTTTCTGAAGTCAGTTGCAGCCGACTCTGTTTTCTAGTCCAAAATGTTGCAATAAAAAATCCTAAAGTATACGTTAATAAAATCCCATATTGACCTATTCTCGGAAATTTATCCCACTGACTAGCAGCCAATACACCCGAGGAAACTAGGACGGTGAGTAATCCTAAAAACAAGAGCCAGCGAACACTTAATTCTGCTTTAAAAGATTGTAAGAATTGAGTAATAAAGTTGGGAGTTTGGAGATTGGTAAGAAGCAACTGTGAGTCGAGTGTTGCCGTTGTTTGCTGCTGGGTTTCTGATCTTTGAGGTTGGAGGTCTAATTGGGGATGGATAGGTTGCTCCTGAGCCTGTGGTAACGGTAAGCGCTGGCTGAGATGATTTCGACACAGGGATCTCACTTGTTCGTGGGTGAGCAGACCCAATTTGAGCCATGCCTCTAGACCATCAAGTAAAGCTGGGTCTTGAGCATTGAGGGGGATCTGGATTTGACGGTTGAGTGAGTCTTCTGGCAATGGAGTCACAGGCGTTCAAGCATTTTCAGGTGAGCGAGTTACCTAAGATTCTAGTCCCTGACTGACGATTCAAGGGTTTGTTAATCTAGTCAGATTTCTCAGATAATTAATCAGATAATTAAGATCTGTAGCCCGATTTCGATAACACTCTCTGGTAAAGTTCAGTGCTATGGTTTTACAGACTAACCCTCCTGTTAAAATTGGGCCGATCGTGACCTGGGAGCCACTGCCAATGCTGATGTGTTACCCGATGACCCAAGAGTATTTCCTGACCTAACGCACTGCATGGCTTTTTCAAAGGGGCTAAGGGGGTAGTCAGTGCTCAAAATCATAGCCACTCCTTTTCATACATCCTCTCAGGAACCTGGAGTAAGTTGTCCTGTTGTTGAGAATTTAACGGGTGAAAATGAGAGTGTTACCACTATCGCTGTGATGCAGGAGTCCTTACACATCTAGGATCGGCAAAAGGTTAACTTTTTTAATAAAATGTTAATTTTGTTAAGTTTTAGGAATCTTAATGTATTTTATCAGAAATCATAATACAGATTTATA
The DNA here is from genome assembly GCA_051652765.1 of Microcoleaceae cyanobacterium. Classification (GTDB taxonomy): domain Bacteria; phylum Cyanobacteriota; class Cyanobacteriia; order Cyanobacteriales; family Microcoleaceae; genus JBHJGO01. The sequence goes on from JBOFUV010000101.1 coordinate 16,135, forward strand.
TTGTCAAGGAAGACACTATTCTTCTATTCTTATAAAAGAATGAAGAATAGCGAGCTGGAGATTAAACTTTTTCTAGAAAGATTTCCAGAAGCCTTGATTTAATTCTGCTAGGAAAATACACGATTTTGTGTATCTGTCAATCAGTTAGGAGTTTGAGAGATGTCAATTGCTGTTGGAATGATTGAGACAATAGGCTTTCCGGCTGTTGTAGAAGCGGCGGATTCTATGGTAAAAGCGGCCCGTGTGACTCTCGTTGGCTACGAGAAAATTGGAAGTGGTCGGGTAACGGTTATCGTGCGAGGCGATGTTTCTGAAGTCCAAGCTTCTGTTGCAGCGGGGATTGAGGCGATTAAGCGGGTTAATGGTGGAGAAGTTTCGTCAACTCATATTATTGCCCGTCCCCATGAGAACTTAGAGTATGTGTTGCCGATTCGGTACACGGATGCCGTAGAGCAGTTTCGTGCTTACTAATTTAAGTCCTGCTAGTTAAACCTGCTAGTTAAAATAGTTGTGTTCAGCGCGTGAACTGAATTCCAACAGCTTTTGCTTGCTTGAATGTATTAGGGAGTCTTGACAAAATCTATCCGAGAGTTGAGCCTTCACGAATTCCAGAAATTCAATGGGTTTTGTGAGGCAACGATCCGAGGGTTTTTAGATGGATTCCTGAGAGTGGTCAACTATTATTGTTTTGCTTACACAGATTGAGGTGGCTCCATGGCTATTGCAGTTGGCATGATTGAAACGTTAGGCTTTCCGGCTGTTGTAGAAGCAGCAGACTCTATGGTGAAAGCAGCGCGTGTGACTCTCGTTGGCTACGAGAAGATTGGTAGTGGTCGGGTGACGGTTATTGTGAGAGGTGATGTTTCTGAAGTTCAGGCTTCAGTTTCAGCAGGGATTGATTCTGTTCGAAAAGTCAACGGTGGACAGGTCTTGTCAACTCATATCATTGCTCGTCCCCATGAGAACTTGGAGTACGTGTTGCCGATCCGCTACACCGAGGCCGTTGAACAGTTCCGGGAAAGTGTTACTGGCATTCGTCCCCTAAACCGCCCATAGCTTAAATCTGGCCTTCTGTGCCGGATTTAATGCTTCGGTTCTCAGATTAATTCCTAGATCATCTCTGACTAGATTACCCGTTAGGAGATGATCTACAGATTCAGTTCAGAGTTCAATTCACCTTAACGCCGATGCAAATTGCTAGAGTCCTTGGCACAGTTGTTAGCACCCAGAAAGAGCCAAGCCTCCAAGGTTCAAAGTTTTTGCTGCTGCAATTCATCGATGAAGCGGGAGAGCTTCTCCCCGGATATGAGGTAGCGATTGATTCCGTCGGAGCAGGGTTTGACGAGTGGGTACTCGTCAGTCGAGGTAGCGCAGCGCGGCAAGTCCCTGGCAGCGAAACTCGTCCTAGTGATGCGGCAGTTGTTGCCATTATTGATACGGTTAATGCTGGAAACCGCTTAATCTACAGCAAGAGAGAGCGCGATCGCTAGGGCTGTGCTCTGAAAGAATAGTCTGAAAGAATAATAGTCTGAGAAAGCATCCCCAGACAGCAGTTCAAGACAACAGTTCAAGGCAACAGTTCAAGAAAGTAGGCCAGTCTGTTTCACTAGCCTTGCATGAAACGTTAAATGCAGATTTGAATCCAAAAGTATCTAGGAGAAAGTTAAGTTATGGTAGCTCATGGCCTTGCCGCCCCTCCAACACCTTGGTCAAAAAACTTGGCGGAGCCTAAAATAGATCCAACTGCCTATGTTCACTCCTTCTCAAATATCATTGGGGATGTTCATATTGGCGCAAATGTTTTAGTGGCCCCTGGAACCTCTATCCGAGCTGATGAAGGATCACCGTTTTATATTGGCGAAAATTCTAATATTCAAGATGGAGTTGTCATCCATGGCCTAGATGAAGGTCAAGTTAAGGGGGACAATGGGAGTTCCTACTCAGTTTGGGTGGGGAAAAACACCTCAATCGCTCACCTGAGCTTAATTCATGGCCCTGCTTATGTGGGAGACAACTGTTTTATTGGATTCCGATCCACGGTATTTAATGCCAGAGTGGGTCATGGCTGCATTGTCATGATGCATGTTCTGATTCAGGATGTTGAAATTCCCGATGGCAAGTATGTGCCTTCTGGAGCTATTATCACAAACCAGCAACAGGCCGATCGGTTACCCAATGTTAATGATGCAGATTTGTATTTCGCTGGGCACGTAGTTGGGGTTAACCAAGCCCTAAAAGCTGGCTATAAATGTTCTGAAAATCTCGCCTGTATGGCTCCAATTCGGAATGAACTTTCGCCCCCGTCCGTTGGCAATGGGGGAGGGCGTGATCGCTCCTCTACCTACTCAGGACATACTCGCCTTGCTCCTGAGATTGTAGATCAAGTTAATCGACTCTTGGCTCAGGGCTATAAAGTCGCCACCGAACATGCAGACAAGCGTCACTTCCGTACAAGTTCCTGGCGGAGTTGTGCCCCGATTGACTCTAGCCATCTTTCAGAGGTTGTCGCGGCTTTAGAAATGTGTCTTCAAGAACACAACGGTGAGTATGTGCGATTACTTGGGATTGATACTCAGGCAAAACGACGGGTGCTAGAAGCAGTGATCCAACGTCCAGATGGCCCCGTCCAGTCTGTTGCCAATGGTCAGGTCAAGGCGGCAGCTTCTACCGGATCAGCGATCCCAACCAGTTCAGGCAGCCATTTTGGGGATCAAGTTCGTCAGATCTTGGCTCAGGGATATAAGATTGGTCTGGAACATGCAGACAAGCGACGGTTCCGCACGAGTTCCTGGAACAGTGGTACAACCTTTACGAATGTTCAAGTCAGCGATGCGATTCGCCAAATTGAAGCATTCTTGACGGAGCATTCCAAGGAGTATGTTCGTCTAATCGGGATTGACTCTAAGGCTCAACGTCGGGTGTCAGAAGTCATCATTCAGTACCCGGACGGCAAACCCCCAACTACTTCTCAGGCTGTTTCTCAAGGGTCTAGTGCTGCAACGGCTACTCATCCTGCACCAGGTTCTAGTCCCACAAGCCCTAGTCCAACCCCAAGTGGGAAGTTGTCCAGTGAAGTGATCGACCAAGTTCGCAGTCTCCTGCGTCAGGGCCATAAAATTGCCACTGAACATGCGGACAAGCGCCGCTTCCGTACCAGCTCTTGGCAGAGTTGCGGGCCCATCGAATCGACTCAAGAAGGACAGGTGTTAGCTGCCTTGGAAGCATGTATGCAAGAACACAGCAGCGACTATGTCCGCTTCATTGGAATCGATACCCAAGCCAAGCGTCGGGTATTGGAGCAAGTCATTCAACGCCCTTGAGCCTTGTCTCTTTCTTGTTGAGGTTCATATCATGCGATCGCCACCACAGCGTTCTAGTTTAAACTCTGCTTTTGTGAGTGGCGATGTCACAATTGACCCTAATGCCGTGATCGCCCCCGGAGCAATTCTTCAGGCCAATCCAGAAGCTCGGATTATTATTGCGGCGGGGGTCTGTGTTGGGATGGGTGCAATCTTACATGCTTATAATGGCACCTTGGCAGTTGAAACCGGAGTCAGTATTGGAGCGAGAGCTTTAATCCGAGGAGCCGTGAATATTGGGGCAAATTCCTGTATCGGGGCTGAGGCAACCATACTAGACTGTGCAATTGCACCGAGCGAGATCGTTCCAGCACGGGCTTTGGTAGGAGATCAGTCTCGCCAAGTTGACCTCTTTGATCCCTCCGATTCGGCTGCAGCCTCAACTCATTCAAAGACTGCAGCCGTGTCAAGTTTGGACTCCTCTGATCACATTACATCGAACCGACCAGAACCTACTCTTAGCCCAACATCTACTGAAACAGTTGCATCAGATACCGAGATCTCTCGACCCAAGGTCTATGGAAAAGAGAACTTGGATCAACTGTTGGATACGCTCTTGCCCCATCGCAAGGCCCTGAAATCTCCCCCAGCAAAAAGCCCATCTGCTTGACGGTCTTCTAGCAAAATCTCTAAATTCTAAGTTACTCAAATCCTTGTTTTCAAGGGCAATCAGTTGCGAAAGAACTAAAGAGGCAAAGCCCCAAAATAATTTAATGATGCTCAAAAACATCTTTAAACTGCAATAAGTCAAGGGTGACAATTGTCGGCAAGCAAGTAAAACAGTGCTGGGCCAACTCTAACCGTTCTTCCCGCTCCAACATCGTCACGAGTTTCTGTTGTGCTTGGAGCAAGTAACGCACATCATTTGCTGCATAGTTCAGTTGCTCCTCGGATAAGTTCCCCACATTTCCCCAGTCAGAGCTTTGGGAGGTTTTGTCGAGTTCTACTCCTTCTAGTTCTTGAACAACATCTTTTAACCCATGCTTCCCCGTGTAGGTTCGAGCGAGTTTACTGGCAATTTTAGTACAGAAAATCGGGTTAACAAAAATATTCAAAGCATACCGAAGTGTTGCCAAATCAAATCGAGCAAAATGAAAAACTTTGAGAATTTGATCGGCTTCTAGAAGTTTCTTTAAGTTTGGTGCTTCGGTTTGACCTTTTGCAATTCGAATGGCTGTGACTTGACCCTTGGAATCACAGATTTGAACGAGGCAAAGGCGATCGCGCCAAGGCATTAATCCCATGGTTTCTGTATCAACAGCTAGGGCTTCAGCAGTAAAATAATTGGCTAATAAATCACTGGGCAAATCACGATCACAAACCGAAAATTGAGTCATAGTTATCGATTGCGGACGAAAATCTGAGTGAAATAATACTCTCCCTTGGCATTACGAGCAACTCCAACTCCAGTGAAGGTGTAGTCTCCTTCCATATTCTGGCGGTGGCCATCACTTTTAATCCAGCCGTTTACGGCTTCAAGCTCGGGGTGAGCATAGCCTGAGTTGAATGCAACATTTTCAGCAATTGCTTGATAGGGAATCCCTTGACCAATGACTTGTGCTCGAGTTTTAAACCCAGCGTGGCCCATGGATACAGCTCCCTTTGCCATCGATTGACTGTGACGACGACATTGCTCTGTAATCCGACTATCAAGTTTTAAGGCGGACAGATTCTTGGACGCTCGGTATTCATTAACCTGCTTATGGGCTAACGTTTCGAGTTTTTCAAGTTGAGGAACTTGAGCTATGGGCAAGGCTGTTGAACGTCCCGGCATTGAGATATTGATCGGGTTAACAGACTGATTGGGCATGTATTGATGCCCTAAAAGCTCATGTCCTAAAAGCTTATGTCCTGAAAATAAGGTTGCAGCTACAGCAGTTAGCGTCCAAAATTGTGCCATCGGAAATTGATAACGACCCATTTTTTTTCTAATTTTTTCTTCTAAGAATTCAGCCACTTGGCAACAGTTTGAACATCTTTATCGCCCCGCCCTGAACAGTTCAACACAATGCGTGGGCTGCTTGTCAGTTGCGGGCAGAGTTTTTCTAAGTAGGCGATCGCATGGGCCGTTTCCAGGGCTGGGATAATCCCTTCCAAGCCGGACAATCGTTGTAAGGCCTCTAAGGCTTCCTGATCCGTAACCGCATAGTACTCAGCGCGACCCGAGTCTTTGAGATAACTATGTTCTGGGCCAACACCAGGATAATCTAGCCCAGCACTAATGGAATGGGGTTCAATCACTTGGCCGTCGTCGTCTTGCAACAGATAGCTCATAGCTCCATGCAAAACCCCAACTCGACCTGCGGTGAGAGTCGCTGCGTGTTTCCCGGTCTCGACCCCTGACCCAGCGGCTTCCACTCCAATCAACCGCACTGTAGGCTCCTGCACAAATTCATGAAAGAGTCCCATGGCATTCGATCCACCCCCGACGCAAGCCAGGAGAATGTCAGGCAAGCCCCCCCATTTTTCCAAACATTGGGCGCGGGTTTCCTGGCCAATCACAGCATGAAAATCTCGCACCATCATCGGATAGGGATGAGGCCCCGCAACTGAACCCAGAATGTAGTGGGTTGTTTCTACGTTTGTTACCCAATCTCGAATGGCCTCTGAGGTTGCATCCTTCAAGGTTCCAGTGCCAGCCTCAACGGGTTTAACTTCCGCGCCTAACAAATGCATTCTCAAAACATTGAGGGCTTGACGTTCCATGTCTTGCACTCCCATGTAGATAATGCAATCTAAGCCAAACCGAGCGCAGACAGTTGCCGTTGCCACACCATGCTGTCCGGCTCCTGTTTCCGCGATAATCCGTTGCTTGCCCATTTTCAATGCCAGCAGCGCTTGGGCCAGAGCATTGTTGATTTTATGGGCTCCAGTGTGATTCAGATCTTCCCGCTTCAAATAAATCTGTGGCCCTGTTCCATCCGGTCGCGCATAATGTTGGGTCAGGCGTTCAGCAAAATAGAGCGGACTAGGACGACCCACATAATCCTTGAGTAACTGCTGGAGTTTGTGTTGAAAATCCGGCTCATGCCGATAGTGCTTGAAGGCAGCTTCCAATTCAGCGAGGGCAGGCATCAACGTTTCAGGTACGTACTTACCGCCAAATTGGCCAAAACGTCCCAGGGTGTCGGGAACTTGAGGGGAGAACTGTTGAGAACTCAGAGGCAGGGGAGTCGTAGTCATTGGAAATCTAACCTTAAACTTTACTAATTTACTAATTTACTAAAATTTTGCTAAAAAATGCCACCCATTAAAATTAGGTTCCTAACATTTGTAGCTTGTACAAACCGGCATACATGCCATCTAATTCGAGCAGATCTTCATGGCTACCAGACTCAATCAGTTGCCCCCGTTTTAATACTAGGATTCGATCAACGTTCCGAATTGTTGATAGACGGTGAGCAATTATTATTGCTGTTCTGCCTTCGAGTAATCGGTCTAGGGCATCTTGGACTAAGGCTTCAGTCATGACATCTAAACTTGCAGTTGCTTCATCTAAAACCAGGATTTTAGGGTCACGAATTGCTGCTCGGGCAAAGGCTAAAAGTTGTTTTTGACCACTGGATAAGTTTGTTCCCCGCTCTCGCAATTCTGTGTCATAGCCTTGAGGGAGCTGTTCAATAAACTGAGCGACATTGGTTTTTTCTGCTGCCGCTTGAATCTCATTGAGGGAGTAGGTTTCCCCTAGGCTGATATTACTTTTAACATCTCCTGCAAAGATAAATCCATCTTGCAAAATTACACCAACATATTGTCGCAAATCAGTCTGGCGCAGGTCACGAATATCAATGCCATCAACCAAAATCCGACCCTGACTAACTTCGTACAAGCGACATAATAAACGAATAATTGTACTCTTCCCGGCTCCAGTAGGCCCGACTAAGGCAACTTTCTCTCCTGGACTAATCGTAAAGTTCAGATTTTTTAGAACATAGTCATCTGCTTTGTAAGCAAAGGAAACATTGTCAAATTGGATTTTTCCGGAGGACTGGCTTAGGGATAAAAGCTGGCTATCAGTACCGGGATCGCGAATATCAATCGGTTCATTCATCAAATTACTGACACGCTCAATTGCAGTAAATCCAGATTGAATCGCGGTGAATTTATCAGCAAATTGTCGCAGGGGATCGAACAAACGTTGGGCAAATAGAATAAAAGCGGACAGGGTACCAAAACTCAACGTTCCTTGAATAACCTGATTTCCGCCTAGCCAGAGAACAGCCGCGATCGCCACCAATGCAATCCATTCCAGAGTTGCTGAAACAGCCGAATCGTAGAAAATCGTTGCATCTACGGCTTGGACATAGCGTTGATTATTTGCTCGGAATAGCTCTGAGTTAAAATGTTCCCGTCGAAAAAGTTGGACAATATTAGCGCCAACTAAATTCTCTTGCAGCTTTGAGTTTAGATCGGACAATTCTTCCCTGGCTTTATAGTTGGCACTCCGATACCGTTGCTGAAAATAAACGATTAACCCGGCTACCGGAATCATCATTAAAACTAATAGCAGCGCTAGTTGCCATTGCAGGGTAAACATGGTGACTGCGATTACCAAAATAGAGAATAAATCTCCAAGAATACCAATGGCTCCAGTTGAAAAAACATCTCCCAGTGCCTCTACATCACTGGTTAATCGTGTGATTAATTTACCAACTGGAGTCCGATCAAAAAACTGGACTGCTAGGGAAGTAACGTGGTGAAATAAATCATTCCGAATATCTGTTGTGATTTTTTGTCCAACCTTTTGGACTAAGTAACCCTGGAGAGATTGCAGACCTAGCCGCACCAGAATAGTTAGTAATAACAGCAATGCAAGCAGGTTTAAACCTTGCTGCAGAGGCAATCCATCTAAAAATTGATAGGTCGGTTCTTGGCGAATCAGAGAAATTGTTTGACCGATTAAAATCGGTTGGATTGCTCCAGAAAAGGCCAAGGGAACTAAAAGAATGATCGAGATCGCAAGTAACCCTTTGCTCCGTTGGGCATACTTACCTAATCTTGTCAGTAATCCCCAGTCGGTTTCACGGGGACGTTCAGAGTTCTGGGAATTGATCAGTGAGGGCAAACCTGTCATTTAAGGTGTCATTAAAGGTGTCATTTAAGGTGTGTTGAATGTAATGGATACAAGCCCCCCTTAATGTAGCATCAAACTACAGTGAGTAAGTGCGATCGCACCTGTTCGACGACTGTTTTTAAGTGCCCTGGATTTAACCGATAACTCAAGGGATGGGCAATCAAATGGGCGGTACTTTCAAACAACACAGCAATTTCAACTAGACCATTTTGTTTTAAGGTTCGACCTGTAGAAACCAAGTCAACAATCGCCTCTGACATTCCGGTAATTGGCCCCAATTCAACAGAACCATAGAGGGGGATGATTTCAATTGGCAAATCCAGACTTTCAAAGTATTCGCTGGCACAATGGACAAACTTAGACGCAACTCGGCTGTGGAGCGGGAGTTCAACTGGATTGCGATAGGGGCTAGAGTGCTTGACTGCGACGGACATCCGACATTTGCCAAACTTGAGATCAATCAGGGATGCAACTTGAGATTTCTTTTCCCGCAAGACATCATACCCGACAATTCCGAGTTGAGCCTGACCATATTCAACATAAACAGGCACATCCTGGGCTCGCACCAAGAGACCCTTGGCCCTGTGAGTCGGATCTTCAATTTGGAGCAAGCGGTTACTATCATCAAGAAATACGCTAAAATCCAGTCCTATTGACTGAAACAGTTGAATACTATCTTCTAGAAGAGCGCCCTTGGGCAGTGCGACGGTGATCATAGAAACTTTGGGGATAATCAGGGACTAGAAAAACAAGGACTAGAAAAACAAGGACTAGAAAAAGGGCATAACTCACAAACTTGCTACTCAAACTTATCAGATCATGACCCAATTCACCTTGGTTATTGGTAATAAAAACTACTCCTCTTGGTCATTACGTCCTTGGCTGGCAATGAAACAGGCGGGGCTAGAGTTTGATGAAATTCGGATTCCCCTCGATACTCCCACCCATCAACAAATTCGCCAGTATTCCCCTTCAGGACTTTTTCCGGTGCTGCTGCATGGTGATTTGAGGGTTTGGGAATCTTTATCCATTTGCGAGTACATTGCGGAAAACTTTGCCCGAGATTTGTGGCCAGAGGATAGAATTGCCCGTGCGATTGCCCGTTCAGTCAGTAGTGAAATGCACACAGGGTTTCTGAATTTGCGGTTGCAAATGCCGATGGATTGTCGGGGTCGCTATCCCGGTGAAGGCATGAAGCCAGAAGTCAGAACTGATATTGATCGGATTACTTCAATCTGGCGAGACTGTCGAGAAACGTTTGGTCACGGAGGAGAATTTTTGTTTGGAAAATTTTCGATTGCTGATGCGATGTTCGCTCCAGTTGTCTCTCGATTTATTACCTATGATGTTAAGTTGAGGCCGATAGAACAACAATATGCCAATGCTGTTTGGACACTTCCAGCAATGCAAGCATGGGTGGAAGCGGCTGATCGAGAGTCTGAATCGATTGACCGCCATTAAACTGTTATTAGATTGTGATTAACCTGTGATTAACTTGTGATGAAGGTGAGTATGAATGAGAATTTTGTTGGTGGATGATGAAGTTGATCTTGTCAACTCTTTAAGCCAGGTTTTAACTCGTGAAGGCTATACCGTAGATGTCGCCTATGAAGGTTCCAGTGGCAAAGATCTAGCCACTCAGACTCATTATGATCTATTGATTTTAGACTGGATGCTGCCGCAGACATCAGGCTTAGATCTTTGCCGAGAATTGCGTTCAAATTCTAATCCAACCCCGATTCTATTTCTGACCGCCAAAGATACATTAGATGATCGAGTTGCAGGCTTGGATGCAGGTGCAGACGACTATTTGGTCAAGCCCTTTGAGCTGCGTGAATTATTGGCAAGAGTTCGAGCGTTGTTGCGTCGATCTTCTGCTTTAGAACCGTCCAATGATTCTCTGCAATTACAAATCGCAAACTTGGAACTCAATATTGATACTCAACAGGTCTGTCGAGGCGGACGAGTCATTGAACTATCAGAAAAAGAAAGCCAGCTTTTGGCTTTTTTCATTCAACATTCAGGGCAATTACTCACCCATCAACAGATCTATCAATCACTCTGGAAAGGGAAAGAAAAACCCAGTAGCAATGTTTTGGCGGCTCAAGTTCGTCTATTGCGACGAAAAATTGAACAGTCCGGAGAAGCACCTTTAATTCATACCATTTATGGCAAGGGGTATCGGTTTGGAGAATAATTTCTGGCGTTGCTGAATGTAGAGATGAATCTGTCTGAGTTGTCAGTTTCCTCGCCCCCTAAATTCCCTAATTCTGGGGGACTTTGAGAAGTCTGGCTCCCCCGTTTGGCTGAGCGTTCGACGAGCGTTCGACTGAGCTCACGCCGAAGTCTCACGACGAAGCCAGAATTGGGGGCTGGGGCGCGAATTCATCCCGTCATTCCGCACTGCATTAGTCCTGATTAGATTTGAAGGGTGAACGTGGAGTGGGTGGGTATCTTAAAAGCAAAAGCATTGGCGAGTGGGTAACCATAGCGTAAAGGTTGAACCTTGGCCAACGGTGCTACTCAGGGTAATGTTTCCTCCCATCAATTGACAGAGTTTCTTGGTAATCGCTAGTCCCAGACCCAAACCTTCGTATCGGCGAGTCGTTGATTCGTCAACCTGGGTAAAGGGTTCAAAGATGCGGGATTGCTGATCGGTCGCAATTCCAATTCCGGTATCCCTACAGACAAATATGACAACTTCTAAGTCTGAATCCTTTTGCTGATTTTTTTTAACATTGCTTGACCCAAGGTTTCCTGTACTATCCTGTTGCAGGTCTAGGGGCAACTGGTTGAGACGGGTGCGTTCAACGGACAAGATGACTGAACCGTTCTTGGTAAACTTGCAGGCATTATTCAGCAGATGTACCAAACATCTGCGAAGTTTGGCGGGGTCAGTATACATTAGGCTAGGATCGTTGACATAATTCACTTCTAGCCGATCATGATTTTTTTGGGCTAGGGGTTGAACTTGTTTGATAACCTCCTGAATGAGGGATTTGACTTCAAATTCTTGGAGTTTCAGGTCGATCTCTACGGTGTCAATCTGGCTCATTTCTAGAATTTCATTCACGAGTTTCAGCAAGTGTTGACCTGCTTGACTAATGGCACAGAGATCAGGAACAAAATCATCAAGCTGCTGCTCCTCGGCATCGGCTTGAAGTAACTCGCTGTAGCCGATCACAGCGTTCAAGGGAGTTCGCAGTTCATGGCTCATGATCGCCAGGAATTGACTTTTGGCTTGACTGGCAACTTCAGCAACTTCTTTCGCTTGAGCTAAATTTTGAACCGATTGTTCTAGGGCGGTTTGGGTGTGTTGGAGGTGGTTCAGGGTTTGGGTGAGTTCAGCCGTGCGGTTTCTAACTTGGACTTCCAGGTTTTGGGTCAGATGATACACGGTGATGTGGGTGTGGACTCGGGTTAATACTTCTTCGACTTGATAGGGCTGAGTCAGGTAATCCACTCCTCCAGCTTGAAACACTTTAACCCGATCCAAGTCATCTCCTGGGGCATTCAAAAAAATCACCGGAATCTCACGGGTTACTGCGGATGCCTTGAACTGTTGACAGACTTGATAACCGTCTATCTCTGGCATTTTAATGGCTAGCAAGATCAGATCAGGGCAGGCGATCGCGACTGAACGCAGAGCCATGATCCCATTGGCAGCTTGGCGAACGGTGTAGCCGTTGCCAAGCAGGACAGTAGATAGCGCCCTCGAGTGTTCAGGAGGGTCGTCCACGATGAGAATCTCTGCTCTAGATGGTTGCTCTAAGTCTTCGGTCATTTCCCTAAGCTTGGGTTAGGTGAATAATCTGTTCAAACTCAAACTGCTCAATTAAATCATTCAACGCTGCGGCAAATGCAGCCTGATCCTCGGGGATATGGGCTACAAGTTCCCGCATTCGGCAATCGTTGCCGATAATCGCAGCTTGGTGGAGCTGTGCTTGCCACTCAGTTGACATCAAGTGCAAGTCTTCTGGGGTGACTTGCTGTGGAGGGGAATCTGGCGAAGGAGAAGCTAGAGTCTTTGACTCTTCATAAGTGTACTGAATCCCTAAATACTCGGCCATCTTTGCAAAAATCACCTCTTCTTGAAAGGGTTTAAGAACAATATCGTCACATCCAGAGGCCAGAATGGCTGATTGTTGCTGTTCTAGGGCATCGGAAGTGAGGGCAATAATGACCGTGGATTGAGCGTTGGGTTGAGACTCGAGTGTAGCTTTGAGTGTAGCTTTAATTTGCCGAGTCGCTGCGTAGCCATCCATGACTGGCATCCGCATGGCCATCCAAATCAGATGGGGTTTCCAGGATTCCCAGTACTCAATCGCTTGTAAACCGTTCTTGACCGCTTGAACCTGTTGAAACCCAACAGAGGTCAGGAGACGGACTAAGACTTGGCGATTGGTGGCAACATCATCAACCACTAAAATGCGATATTGAGGCTGCCCAGGGGCCAAGCCGCTCACTTGAGGCATTGAGTCTGACTGAATTTCTGTCTTTGAAGCGGGGATGACTGACAGGGTGAACTGAAAGGTTGTTCCAACTCCAACGGTGCTGTTCAGCGTAATCTGACCCCCCATCAGTCGCACAAATTTCTGACTGATGGTTAGCCCTAAACCTGTTCCCTGGTGCGATCGCTGCCCGGTTTCCGTTTGCACAAGTGCGTGAAACAACTGCTTCTGTTCCTCGGGGGAGATCCCTGGGCCAGTGTCTGAGATCTGAAACTTTAGATGTTTTGAGGGTGGAGAGGAGGAGAAACGACTAATTGTGTCTATCTCTGAGGCTTGATCACCTAGCTCAACTGAAACCTTTAAGACCACTTCGCCGCTTTCAGTAAATTTAATGGCATTTCCCAGGAGGTTAATCAAGACTTGGCGAAGCTTACCTTCGTCTATTCTAATGAATTGAGGAACATTGGGGGCACATGCTAATTTCAAGGTTAACCCTTTCGAGTTGGCTTTTAAATGAAAGGTTTGTTTGAGAACTTCCAGGAGTTGATAGAGGTCAAAACTGGATTCCTCCAGAAACATGCGTCCAGCTTCGATTTTGGACAGATCAAGAATTTTGCCCTGGGCAATGCTCTGACTGGCTTGCAGCAATTTTTGCAGGGGTTGGGTAATCCAGCGAGAGGTTAAAATACTCAAAAGGCCAATGAATCCCAGGGTTCCTACGCCGAGGAGAATTGTCTGTTGGACGGCGGCGTGGAGTTCTTGGTAAAACAAGGAACGACTAAAACCACCAAGTAATCCGCAATTGGGAGAACCCAGAATTTTCAAAGGCTCCCAGAATTGGGAGTTTAAGAGCCTTGAAGCCTTGAACGATAGCAGACTTGACTTGTGCATACACACACCATTGGGCACGAACGAGGTGGGCACGAACGAGGGCTGTAATTATTGCCAAGTCAGGTTTTATCCTATGCCTTAATGCACTACTTTGACAGTCAGCTTGTCAAAGTCAGTTTCTAGAGCGTAATGAGTCGCCCTCACAATCGTTCCGTGATTATCGACTTTGATCAACTGCTGTTGTTTCAGATCATTCAACCACTCCCGGACGACTTTTTCATGGGTTCCGTGATTGATGGCTAGGCGGGAGACTCGATACCACTTGGGATAGTGTTTAACCAGAAATTTAGCAATTTCAGCTTGCTTATAATACATTGGTACGCCCCTGACGACTAAATGCACGAAGGAACAATTTACCCCTAGAGTTCCCTAAAAAGCAATCCCAACTTACACCCAAAAAAACCTTTTAACAAAATATTGAGTCCAAGAGGCAAAATTACATCCAAAATTGAGAGAAAAACAAGGATAGGCTAGAAACTTACATCATACTTTGTATCACATCGATCACAGTTAGGACTGAGCGATCGCCATCAGTGATCGTTATCGCAACCACAGAATCAAGGTTTGCAACAAGCCAATCATTATCCCTAAAACTCCTCCTAAATTCACAATCGCCTGTAACTCACTTTGGACGATGCCATTAATGCCATCCTCAAGGTCTTGTGGAGAAGTAGCTGTGACTCGATCAATAATTACTTGATCAATGTTTAAAATTGGAATGACCTGAGTCATAATTTTTTCCAGATCTTGCTCCAGGTAGCGTTCTAGGACTAATGCGAGTTCCTGACTGACCACTCCCAAAGAATTGGTGACCGCAGCGGAAGACTGGAGCCGCTTCACAATCAAACTCGAAACTTGCTCCCAATCAACAGACTGGGTCAATCCCTGAACAACCTCAACGCCTTTGTCTTGTAGATAAGCGCGTACCGTATCGCCCATGGTTTTTCGCAATTGCCGTACTGTTGCAACAGGCAAGTTTTGCATAGAAATATCTTGAAGCCACTCCTCAAGGCGATCGCGAATCCCCAGAGAAGTGGTTAATTCGGCAAAGCGACGATTGGTTTCTTCCCGTTCATCCAAACAAAATGTTCGGAGCCGAGACAAGCTATTTCGCAAGCCGAATAAATTGGCAACCACCCAATAAGTTCCGCTGGTTTTTTCCCGAAATCCTTCATCAATGATGGCAATATTGCGGTCAGTCAAAAAGTCAATGAGTGCCTGTCGCAACACTTCCGGAGGAATCACAACCTGCAACAGCCAATCTGATAACTGACGAGCCTGTTTTTCATTCAGTTGAAACTCGAGTAAAACCCGATCAAACACTTGATTGATTTGAGGCTCCAAAAAATCATCTTGCCGAGCCCAAGCCCGCAGTACCCGAGGAAAAGATTCTCCCAGCAAATCATGGAGAATTCCAGCTAGGATTTTAGCTGTTTTCTGCTCCGTATCCACCTTGACCTGATCCAGGGCCAACTGGAGTAACCAATTGATGGTTGCTTGCATTCGCTCTGTTTCTAGCAGGCGACGGGCTAGATTGTGCAATTCTTCTGGGGTTAACAGAGATCCCATGATCGTGTCAGAAACTCGCTTAGCCAGCCGTTCCTGATTGCGAGGAATCAACCCAGGGGTAAATGGAACCTGTCGCCCTGCCAATTTCAGCGGGTGGTAGGGACGAAACAACATTTTAATTGCTAGGTCATTAGTGAAATAACCAATGACTCCTCCCAGAATCGGAGGTGCAGCCAGAATCCAAATTTCAGACCAATTTACCATCTTTTTGGACAACCAATACTCCCATCATACCCCCTGCAATTTTGTAATGGGTGGCGTGATGAAAGCCCGATTGCTGGGCCATAGTCACTTGTTCTGAGCCGAGGGGAAACTGTTCTAGACTCGGGTAAATATAGGCATACTCCGCCTCTAGTCCTTGTTTTTGGGCCAGAGGAACCACAAGAGTTTCGAGATACCACTGCTGAAAGCGACTCAGTTGTGGGCTATCCGGACGGTGAAAGTCCAGAATGGCGGCTGTTGCTCCCGGCTTGAGGACTCGGGATAGCTCGGCCAAGCTTCGGGGAATGTCTGTCACGTTTCGCAGCCCATAGCCCATGGTAGCGCAGTCAAAGGTTTGGTCTGAGAACGGTAATGCCATAGCATCGGCTTCAATCCAGGTAATAGGAGCCGACGGTAGTGTAAAGGCCGGTTCGCGACTCTGGGCGATCGCCAATTGAGCCTCAGAAAAATCCACTCCATAAACCTGACCCTGGGGAGCGACATCCCGAGCCAGTATCCGGGTCAAATCTCCACTACCACAGCATACGTCCAACGCAGTTGCACCTGGAAATGGGGCACACCACTTGACCGTCATCCGCTTCCAAACTCGATGGAGGCCAAAGCTCAACCCATCATTCATCTGATCGTAGATCGGAGCAATTCGGTTAAAAATTCTACGGACTTGGTCTGCATCCCTGGTCATTCTAAGGGTTGATTCTTAAGGATCTTGGGTTTAAGGGTTCTGGTTTTATAGTGTTTTTTAACTCGAGGCAAGACAGTGAAGCACAAGGGCAATTTCTTGAACAGCTAAATTGACAGTATCTAACCCTTCTGGATCAAGGGAACAAGGTTGTTGCCACTGGATTGACAGCAGGGCAATGGTTTGTTGTTGATCAACAACAGGAGCACAAACGTGGGCCT
Organism: Microcoleaceae cyanobacterium; assembly: GCA_051652765.1. Lineage (GTDB taxonomy): Bacteria > Cyanobacteriota > Cyanobacteriia > Cyanobacteriales > Microcoleaceae > JBHJGO01. The sequence goes on from JBOFUV010000101.1 coordinate 32,601, forward strand.
GAATATCAAAGGCTTTGTAGTATTCAACTGCAGCTAGAGCTTGATCTCCGGGAATATTAAATGCAGCTTGCAGAGATTGAGAGCTTAATGCTGCCTGAACAAGGGGGTCAGTTGCCAACCCATTCTGCAATTGACCCGAGGAACTATAGACCCCTTGAAAAGTTCCTAAGGCATTATCCTCAACTTGTTGAAGAATACATCCATCCGCCTCAAGAGCTATACAGACCATTCTAGCCATTGGCTCAAAGGCATCCTTGAGGCTCAATCCAGACTGAGCCACTTTCATCAAATCTTCCAGGAGTTTGGTTTGTCCCTGAGACCGATGAAGTTCTGCTGTGCGCTGATTCAGAAGCTCGTAAGTTTCAGCCGCCCGTTGAACAACCTCCTTTAGCTCTCCCGGATCCCAGGGCTTAGTAATGTATTTGTAGACTTGACCCGAATTAATTGCCTCAACTAAGTCCTCGATATCCGTAAAGCCAGTCAAAATAATCCGGACTGTGTTTGGAAACTGGGGAACAGTCTTGCTGAGAAACTCAGTTCCCTTCATTTCTGGCATCCGTTGGTCAGAGATAATCACAGCAACCTCGCCCTCCGTCTCAAGCATCTCAAGGGCACGCACGCCACTTTCGGCTTTAAGCACACTGAAATCTCGTCTAAACGTTCGATATAACAAATCTAGGTTGTCAGGTTCATCATCAACAACCAACATTTTAGGTTTCTTGGGTCGATTAAGACTCATAAGTTGGCGCTTAACATTCTCCATCTCTGAGGGTTCACGTTCCATGGATGTTAACGTGAGATCGGATTGATATCATTCTATAGTCTATACCCATTTACTGCTATCGATAACCTTAGCCCAGAAGAAAGAAACTCCCCAGTAAAGTCAGCAGACTCACCAAAGCAACCCAAAGAAATCGATTGTCCTCTTGACGCTCTGGTGTTTTCTCAGAAAGTTTGAAGGTCTCAGGCAAGGGGGAGGAAGTCGGTTGAGCCGTGGTCGAAGCATTGACTTTGTAGCCTTGAACCGGATTCCCCTCAATTTGGCTCAAGTCTGGAATTTGAATCTGCTTGTCAAGGTTATTGCTGAGAACAGGAGCTTCTAGAACCTCGAGTAGCCGTCGAGCCTGTTTACGAGTTTCAATTTGAGGGTGTTGCTTCAGTCGCCGACACAGGGCGATCGCAGCTTGCTGTTGTCCGAGAGCTTGGTAGGAAGTCACCAGCCAAAGTTGCACGTCTCCGCCCAAGGAGGAAGCGTTGTCAACCTGAGCTAGGGCAACTTCTAGATATTCAACGGCTTGACGGTAGCGCCCTCTCTCAAAAGCCGCTTGACCGGCTCGATATGCTACCTCAAAGGGGTCTGGGGTTTCCACTGGTTGTTGTTCTATACTCACTAGCCTAAACTCACTTTGTTGGCCTACACTCACCCATTTAAACTCACTAGACGTTAGACAAGTTCTGCGGGCTGGAGCTGGATAGCCCTAGGAAAACCAGCAAGCTAAACGGTTGGGCCTTGACCGCTCGACCCCCACCGAGCCGACTCGCTTCCCCAACTCCTCACCCAACCCACCTTAGGTTTGACAAACTACTAGAACTCATCGTAGCTATCCTGGGGCATGTCTTCCTGGTTATCTCGCTTAGATCCTAACAAATCAAGCTGATCTACTCGGATCACTGGTTTGGAGCGCTGGAGTCCTGTATTGCGGTCTTGCCAGGAGTCAAACCTGAGAGAACCTTTAATTCCAATCAAGCTGCCTTTACGAACATAGTTAGAAGCAACCTCCGCCGTCTTTCCCCAAAGCTCTAGGTCAAACCAGTCAGGTTCATCCGTGCGACGAGTTCGGCGATTAACAGCTAAGGTAAAGTTACAAACAACAGTACCTGACTCGAAATGCTTGACCTCTGGGTCTCTCCCTGCCCGACCCACCAAGGTGACAATATTCAGACTCATAGACTTAACTGATCCAGTTTCGATTTACAGCACACCTAATTTTAGTGGATCTTTCCATTCTGATCTCAGCTTCCCCAGAACTGGGACACAAAAGGGGCTGTTTGGACATTTGCTTGAACACCTTATGTAGAAAGTCTCCTGTTCCTCCTTTCTCACCTATCGCGGATCTCTCCGATTAGACTAGACTCCAGACAATGAAACGTCATACAATCTACACGATGAAGCTGCTAAATGGCCCCGTTGAAGTCTTGATGTAGTTTTGCATGTGCTTTTGTGATGTAATTTTGTTGGGCAGGAACAGGTTTTTCAGAAAGATGTAGTCTTTTAATCAGGGAAAGGGCTCGTCGTGAGGAGGTTTTTATTCGGCATCTAAAAATTGTCCTGAACCTTCACTAAATTCTTCGGAAGGATTTTAAGTGAGTAATAGTTTATCTATTTTTGGCTATCGCACCATTTCTTATTGGGAGTTTAGAAATCCGTGGGTCTTCTCAGTCGCCTATCATTTTCACGAGACATGGGTATCGACTTGGGCACAGCCAATACTCTTATCTATGTATCAGGGAAAGGAATTGTTCTTCAAGAACCTTCCGTTGTTGCCATTGACCAAGATAGCAAGACTCCTCTGGCAGTCGGAGAAGATGCTAAGAAGATGTTGGGACGTACCCCCCAAAATGTGCTTGCAGTTCGGCCTTTGCGAGACGGAGTCATTGCTGATTTTGAACACGCAGAGCAAATGCTCAAATATTTCATCCGGCGGGTGAACGAAGGCAATGTCTTGGTCTCTCCTCGAGTTGTGGTTGGGATTCCTAGCGGAGTGACAGCCGTTGAGCGACGCGCTGTGATGGAGGCAGTGCTGCACGCAGGAGCCCGCGATGTACGGTTAATTGACGAACCCATTGCTGCTGCGATTGGGGCAGGTCTCCCCGTGGCCGAACCTACCGGAAATATGATTGTGGATATTGGTGGCGGCACTACAGAAGTTGCCGTTTTGAGTCTGCAGGGAACAGTTTTGAGTGAGTCTGTCCGAGTAGCAGGAGACGAACTGAATGAGGCGATCATCCAGTACATGAAAAAAGTCCACAATCTTGTCATCGGAGAGCAGACGGCAGAAGATATCAAAATTAAGATGGGCTCAGCCTACCCACTACAAGACGAGGAAGGATTGATTATGGAGGTGCGGGGGATTCATTTGCTCTCCGGTCTGCCCCGCACGGTTACGATCAAGGCACCCGAAGTGCGGGAAAGCATGTCTGAACCCTTATCTATTATTGTGGATGCAGTGAAGCGTACCCTGGAGCGCACCCCGCCTGAGCTGGCTGCGGACATTATCGATCAAGGGATTATGTTGGCCGGTGGGGGAGCCCTAATGCGGGGGCTAGATGCTTTAATCAGTCATGAGACTGGAATTGTGACTCACATTGCGGCAGATCCTCTCTGCTGCGTAGTCTTAGGGACGGGGAGGGCTTTAGAAAATTACAAGCAGCTCGAACGGGTCTTTAGCGGGCGATCGCACAACCTCTAAATAACCTCTGAATAACCTCGAAATCAATCTCCGAATCCTTGCTTTACCTCCAGATCTCCCCTCCCTCGTTATCACGAAGATGCGGTTATGAATACGTCAAATTGGTGGAACCGTTATGGCTCACAGGTTATCTTGCTGGGGCTAGCAATTTTGACTGCATGGCTCGTGCGCCAAACCCAAGGCATGGCCCTATTTGAGCTGTATTATTGGGTGACCCGACCTTTTCAGGAACAGACCGAAGAACTCGCTGAACAGCAGTATCAGCAGGCGAAACAGGCAACCCCTCGGCTGAACGAATTAGAAGCTAGAGTTGGAGAGTTAGAGCGTCAAAATCAAGAGTTGCAGAAGCTCTTGGGATATACTGCCTCTCAGTCAAGAGATAAAGGTGTTGTCGCTCCGATTATTGGTCGCAGTCCCGATCATTGGTGGCAACAGGTTGTGTTGGGTCGGGGCAGTCAGCAGGGGATTCAGGAGAATGATTTGGTTATGGCACCGGGTGGTTTGGTGGGCCGGATCGTTAGCACAACTCCCAATACCAGTCAGGTATTGTTGGTGAGTGACCCAACGAGCAATATTGGCGTTGCCGTCAGTCGAACTCGTCAGATGGGATATCTCAGAGGAGCAGGAACCGGACAGGGAACCATAGAATTCTTTGACAATAGCTCCAAGGCTCAACCGGGAGACTTGGTCGTTACCTCAGCCTTTAGTCAATTGTTTCCGGCTGGATGGCCTGTGGGCAAAATTGTCTCAGTTAAAGATCAGGGCCCTGCTCCAGAAGCTGTTGTAGAATTCTTTGTTCCGCTCGAAACTCTGGAATGGGTTGTTGTTTATTCAAACCCGAAGCAACCTGCCTCAAGCTCTCCACCTTCAACCCCCCAACCCTCGCGTTCAACCCAGACCACTCCTTAACAATTGCTTTAATAATCGTCTTAATCTTAGGTCAAGCTTCATGTCAATTTGGATGCGTCAACTCCTGAATAGGACTATCACAGTCGCTTCCTTGGTTGGGTGCGCCTTGCTCTCACTCAGCTCTATTCCGGGTATAAATCTATTTGGAGTCAGTCCAAACTGGCTCTTAATTTGGTTGGTGGCTTGGAGCGTTAGGCATACTTTGTTGGAAAGTGCGATCGCCGGACTCATGATTGGCGCGATTCTAGACGGGTTGACGGCTCCGATGCCCACTCATCTGATCACCTATGGTTTAGCAGGCATGATGACTGTCCTCATCTATCAACGGATTGTGAGAAAGATGCAGGAAAACTTCATCTCAATAGCATTGGTTGTATTTGGAATGGTGATTTTGGTTGAAGCGCTTCAAGCCCTGCAAGTCATGGTCTTTCAGGGAGGATACCAGGCTATTCCCCTCAATGAATTTTGGCTATACCAGCAACGCATTACGTTAAGCTCAGCCATCATCAGTAGCCTCTGGGCCCCAGTACTTTGTTTTCCATTGCACCGCTGGTGGGAATTTGTTGAGGTCTCTCGCAGAATAAACTATTCAGCATGAGGTGGACTTAGAGCAAGATGATCCAAGGATCATCAACCTTGGCGACCAATCCCCCTGGAAATGGATCAGTTTGAGAACGATTTGGCGCTGTGATTAGGGTCGTCAGCTTTTCAATCTGATCAAAGCTAGGGGCGTGGGGGAGTAGCCCTTGCAATACCCGGCGGATCACCCGCCGTTGCAAGGCTATCGGGGCTTGGCGCAGAGTCTTACGGTTCAGTCTAGGGAGGCTTAACCCATTGTGTTCTAATGTCGCACCTGCCTCAATCTCCGATTGCGGTAAGGCTTGCTGGTAAAGTTGATCGGCGGCCTGTTCTAAAAATTCTACTTCTGCTTGTAGGAGTTCAGCCGTTTGAGCGAGGGCTGGCTCTACCTGGGGATTGAAATGCGCTTGCAGATACGGCAAAAGTTCCTGACGAATGCGATTGCGGGCATAGTGCAAGTCTTGATTGGTGCTATCTTCCCACACTCTTAACCCTTGTTCCTGGCAAAAGTGCCCGGTCTGAGTTCGAGTGATGTCCAACAAGGGTCGTACTAGCCAAAGCGGAGTACTAGCGCATCCTGAATTCCTGACCTCGGCGTTAGCATCATTCAGGTCATGATGCAGATTACGGTGTTGTAAATTAGAGGTCAAAGGTCGGTTCCACGTCAAGGCTTGCAACCCATCTGAACCACTGCCCCGGATGAGATTGTACAGCAGGGTTTCGGCGCGATCGCTGGCGGTATGTCCCGTGACCACATAAACATAGCCGTGTTGACAGGCGATTTCTGTTAAGGCTTGATAGCGCCATTGCCGAGCGACGGCTTCACTGGTTTTTCCCTGAGATGCTGTCGCTCGATAGCAGGACAACTGCCAAACTTGAGCAAGGGACTCAATGTAGGCTGCATTCGCCAGGGAATCGGCTCGCCAACCATGATTGCAATGGGCGATCGCTAATTTCCAGCCCCATTTGGGTTGTAAATCCAGTAACAACTTGATTAGGCAAAGGGAGTCTTGCCCTCCAGAAACAGCCACTAAAACGGGTTGATCCCTGGGGAGCAAGGAGCGCGATCGCAAGGTGCGGTGCAACTGAGTGTGAAGCCATGTCCAAGTTAATGGCCCTCTGCCCATGGTGTTCTTCAACTGGTTAAGACCATGATCTTAAAAACATGATATTGCAGCAATGAACGATAGTAGACTCGGTTTGTAGATCTGTTTGTAGATCTGTTTGTAGATATACTGGGATTCGTCTGGTTGTCCCACAAAGAGATTCCTCTGTATCCCCTTTTTTAGGAGGACTTGAGCGGTTGGGATTGTCCCCTGTTGTTGGGCAAAGTGCTGTACGTTGTCTAAACTTGAAATCTTTACGTTGAGCTGAAAATTAAACCGATGAAGGAACAATTGCTGAGAGGACTGAATTGGGTTTTAGTAGCGGATGTTTTCCTGGTGCTGTTGAGTTTTTTCTGGTTGGCGATCGCCGTCATTGGCCATTCCTTCCAACTCTCTCTGGGACTAGACTTGTGGTATAGACTCTGGGAACCTTTGTTTATGCCTGCAATTGGAATTCTGATGGCGGGGGCAATTTTGAGTGGGATTATCAGTCAAATTTCCAAACGATTTTTTTCTTCCCAGGAATGATGTTCTATATCAACACCTTAACTGCGTAAGTCCTGATTGAGCAGCTTTAGGATGCAACTTTTAGGCTGAGTGCAGCAATTTTCTAATCATTGTGGAACATTTCAACACTTAAGGCTTCTTTTCGATAGAGCGTTCAGGAGATTGCTCCGTCCCGAATCTACCCAAAAACCGCTGTAACTTTTATTCCTAAATTGATGATGTTTTGTCGCTCCTTTACTCTGACTCGTCTGTCTCTAACTCAGTTACTCCTGGGTCTTTCGCTTAGTGTGCTTCCAGGGTTGGTCGCAACTCTCCCCAGTGAAGCTGCCGAACGAATTTATGTTGTCTTCGGCCCTGCAAACCTATCCATTGGAATCGATAGCTTGGAAACCTTTGCTAGAGAGGGCATCATTAGTTCAGAACTTGAAGATTATATGAGGGTTGCTGGAGTAAATGCAGCCGAAGAGCGAGAAGCCTTTCGAGCAGATCTGACCCGGCGTTCTGACTTTGATTTGACTGCGATGAATCGCTTTTTCAATACCTCGATTGGAGAGAGTATTCTCGAGCAAATTGGGATTGTCATCTCAACGCGGGATGGCAGAAACGGCAAAAATGCTTTAAGGGAAGCTCTGCTCACCGTATCCCAAGATCAGACTGAAGGACTAACATTGCTCAATTTCTTGCGGTCTTTGCCCGATAGCATTCAGATTAATCTTGACCGGGCCCGTGAGAGGGCAGAATACGCTAGAGTTTTCATTGATGGAAATCGGGTGGTGGTTGAGAAGATGGCAACACTTTCAGCCCAAGCCGCTCAAACAGCTACTTCAGTTGACTTTTCTGCTCTCCCTGATATCCGCAAGCCCGGAACCTATGGCGTTTCCCCTGTCCAAGTTTTACAGTTGACGGATGCAAAGCGCGATCGCACCTTTGATCTCTATCTCTACAAGCCTCAACGCTGGCGAGCGGGCAAAACCCCGGTTGTCATTTTCTCCCATGGATTGTCTTCCAACCCTCAGGATTTCAACATACAGGCTGAACAGCTTGCTTCCTACGGTTATGTTGTGGCTGCCCCTCAGCACATCGGGAGCGACTCTAGACAGCTTCAGGCCATGTTAGCAGGCAAATCCGAGGAACTCTATGACTTGAACGAGTTCATTGATCGTCCCCTAGATATTAGCTATGTGATTGACGAGTTGGAACGGCGTAATCCAGAGGACTTTGAAGGAAGACTAGACTTACAAAAGGTCGGAGTGCTCGGTCACTCCTTTGGGGGCTACGCAGTATTTGCCTTGGCTGGGGCAACCCTTGATTTTGGGAACCTGGCGAGGGTCTGTGGGAGGGAAGTCCGAGGCTTGAATCTTTCCCTGATTTTGCAATGTCAGGCGTTGGACTTACCGCAACGGGCCTACAATTTTCGCGATCCACGAGTGAAGGCCGTCATTGCCACGAATCCGGTCAACAGCGCAGTGTTTGGCCCCCAAGGGCTGAGTCAAGTTAAGATTCCCGTGATGATCGGGGCAGGTAGCAAAGACCCAGCAACTCCAGCGGTAGTAGAGCAACTTCCAGCCTTTGTTTGGATCAACTCACCGGATAAATATATGGGTTTGGCCGTAGGGCAAGCCCATGTGAACTTTACAAACCTAGATGCTGGAAGTCTGGCCTTGATTGAATCTTTTCCCCAGCTCGTCTTGCCTCAACAAAGCTTAATTGACCAGTATGCTTCTGCATTGGCCGTTGCCTTTTATGAAGTTCACCTGACTCAGAACGAGGATTTCCGACCCTATCTCCAGTCTGCCTATGGCAACTACATTAGCCGCGAACCAAATGCCTTACATTTTGTGGACGGCTCAGCCGATGTATCCCTGAGCGAACTGTTTAATCAACTCAAGCCGGACTTTGTGCAGCCCATTTCTCCCCGAAATCCCCGACCTTAAAATTCAGACCTGCTGCCGTGGCCAGTTCATTCTCTCAGCCCACTCAGTATAACGATCAAAGTGGGCTGTAAAAGGTTGAGTCTGTTCAAAGCGTTATCTGCCAGAGTCTGGAGGTCAGTTACGCTGCATCACCTTTGAGGGGTACGACTTGGATTTCAACTTCTGCGGTCACTTCAGGATGGAGCTTGATTTGGGCTTTGAAGAAGCCCAATCGACCAATATCTGGCAGGGTAACGCCGCGCCGATCGATCTCTTGACCTGTAGCTTTCTGAATGGCCTCTACCAGTTCCCGATCGGTAACAGTTCCAAAAATGGCTTCGTTTTCCCCTTCTTGCTTAGCAATGGTAAAACGACCCACAGTCTCTAAAGCCGCCTTGCAAGTTTCTGCCTGCTGCTTCAGTTCAAGTAAACGTTGTCTCTCCTCTTCCCGACGACGCTCGACTTGCTTGAGAATGCCAGGAGTTGGGCGTACTGCAAAACTCTTTGGGAGTAAGTAGTTACGAGCATAGCCAGGAGCAACCTCAACTAGATCTCCCGACCGACCGAGCTTGCTAACATCTTGCATCAGAACAACTTGAACACGTTTTGGCATGATAGTTTCCAATATTCTTTAAAATCAAACATTCAATTGTAGCAAACTTTTGATCACAGACACAATGCCTTCCTTGGCTCAAGGGGGATAACTCGGCTACAATGCCTGCTCTATCAAGGATAGAGCTTTCAAGCTTTGTCAAAAATAGAGTCATTTATGGGGTTCGAGTTCTATCAAAGTAAGGGGATGTTAACCCAAGAGCTATCTATAGCAATCCGGGTTCACACTTCAAGTCGATTGTCATAGATCTATTCATCTAAAAATCGCCGTCAAAAATCACTCCGAAAATATACGGATCTCTTGGTTTAAGACAAAGAATTTTTCTAGTTATTTCTAACGAAACAGGAAAAAGTTTGTAGACCTTTTTTGGAGAATTCAACAGCTTTTTATCTTTTAGTTAAAGCCCACATAAAGTCCTGTAAAGACATCATAAGTCCGTGAAGCTACGGTAGTTTTCCTAGGAAGTAATTAGATAATATTTAGTTAACAGGTTAAGAGATGGAAACATCAAGGAAAAACTATGAAAGCTCTCAACGCAAAAAATATTGCTGGTACCTTAGTTACAACAGCTTGCTTGATTTCTGGTCTAGGACAAGTTGCAAATGCTGCAGATTTCAAAACAGTTGGTTCAGACTGGAACATTGTGCGTGACTCCTTCAAAGATGGTACTGATGGAGCGATCGGTGGTGTTGGTAGTCCCAGCCTTTACGAAATCTTCGGGATTGCGGTCAAAGAGAACCAGGGTCGAGTTTCTGTGGCAATCAATGCCAATATTCCTCTGATTGGCAATCGTAACAGTCATGCTGCCGATGGCAATATTGGCTTTGGAGACTTGTTCTTGAACTTCTCTGGCAAGAACTTCAAGGATGCCAGCGCCGCAGGAGAACTATTTGGAGTTCGCTTTGCTGGAACCAATGACTCTGAAGCCGGAAAAGTTGGGGTCTATGGAAACGTTCAAGCCAAGAGTGTCATCCAGGCAAACAGCGGTTGGTCTAGCTTCAGCAGCTACCAAGGTTGGGTAGAAAGCGATAATAAAGACAAGACTTCTGGTGCAACTGGAACCAAGAAAGGAGAAGTCGGATTCGGCGATTTGAATGCTACTGAAGCACGTACCTATCTGACTCAAGAAACCGTTACTAAGCAGGTGAAAAAGAAGATTCAAGTTCCTGAAACCTCTACTGTTAAGGTCAAGAGAAATGGTCAATGGGTTTGGGAAGAGCAAACCAAAATGGTTTCTAAAACTATCTATGAAACTGTGGCAGAGCAGAAAATCAACGACGGTAACTACGGCATTCAGAACGTGATTGCGTCCGGAGACTTCCTGGGTAAAATTAAAATGCTCTCTGCAACTGACTTGCAAGGACTAGACTTCGGTACCACTGACACAACTCTCTTTGGCAAAGCTCAAACGTTCGGGTTTAGCTTTGACCAATCCCTGCTACCGGATGGAGATGCTCTGATCAGTTTATTGGCTGAGTGCGCTAACGATGGTGTTGCAATGGCCGCCAGCTTTGAAACCAAGGACGTGCCTGAGCCTACAACCGTTACTGGATTGGCATTTTTAGGATTGGCCTTAGTAGGTGGCAAGCTTCGTAAGAAAGCCTAAGTCAAAGGACTAGTACTCTGTCGCAGTAGTGTTGCAGGGTATTGGCCAAAGTTGCTTAGAAAGGGTTGCTTAGAAAAAGTTTCATGGTAATCCTGTAATCAAGGGGAGATGGTTAGTCATCTCCCCTTTTCTGTTCTGAAGCTCTTGAAAATCAGAACTGAAACTGCTTATTGCTCGAGAACTAAGGCGTTCAAATTCATGGCTGGTGAGGCGATCGCTATGTTCTAGGGGAGGATGGTAACCTGAAGCCAAAGGGAACTTGACATGACTAACTCCTTCATAGAAAACATCAGGCCATCAGAAATTCAAGTTTACTGTATCCTGATTAACTAGAACGCAGGGGTAAGAGCTTAGGTTCGGATGGCTAGTAATCCGGTAAATCTTGACATGGGTTGCTGTTGATAAAGGTTCTATATGATAGAATTGCTTGACATTTGGAGAGTTTGACCAGGCAAATAAAACATTGTTATTCGCGCAGGATCATAGTAGTGAGTAAGTTTCAAGAAGGGAATCAGTTAGTCCGCAGTGGCAAGTTAGAAGAAGCAGTCGCTGCTTATCAGGAATCAATTCAACAGAATCCCAAGTTTTCATGGTCATATCATAATTTGGGAGAAGCTTTGTGGAAGTTAGATCGTACGCAAGAAGCACTCATAGCATATCGAAAAGCAATGGAGTTGAATCCGACTGCTAGTCGGTTCCACTATCATTTAGGTGAAATTTTAGAACGGCTTGGAAAGCAACAGGCAGCCACAGTTAGTTTAGATAGTGTTCAAAGTTGTCAGGTATCAGTAGATTTCTTAAATCGGCAAGAGACTTTTGAGAATATAGGTTCAGCATCCAAATCAGTGATTGAAACCAAACTAGAACTGGTAACACCTCATCATATTCAGACAAATAGTCATCGTTCAAAAGAGCATGAACCAACTGATATTAAACAGGAAGAATATCAGGCTACGAGGATACAGCAAGCAGAGCATTATTTTGAGCTGGGCAAACAGAAGGAAGGGCAAAAGAACTGGCAAGAAGCAGTCTCTTTATATCAGCAGGCAGTTGAATTAAATTCTGAAGCAGGCCATATTTATCATCACTTGGGATATGTATTATCTCAAATGAAAAGATGGTCAGAAGCAATTTACTTTTACCAAAAAGCATTAGAATTAAATCCGGACTCAGCTATGGTTTATCACCATCTTGGAGAAGCATTTGAATCTCAAGGCAAACTGAAGGAGGCCGTAAGTTGCTATTCGAAAATGGGTCAAATTAAGGCTGGAGAGTACAAAATTGGAGAAGCAATTGGTGCTTATCGTCGTGCGATAAAAATAGAGCCTGATGCTCACATGTTGTACCACTATCTTGGAGATGCTTTGTTAATGGCAGGTCAGGAGAGACAAGCAGTGGAGGAGTATCGATATGCTATTGGGCTTAATTCAAACTTTCCTTATACCTACAATAATTTAGGAGATGCTCTTAGCAAGCTTGGACGGTTTGAGGAAGCAATTGCTTCTTACTACCATGGCATAGAGTTGGATCCAAATTACTCTTGGGTTCATCATAATTTGGGAGATGCCTTAGCAAAAACAGGTCATATTAACGAGGCAAGCATTTCTTACCGTCGTGCTCTGCAGCTTAACCCTAAAATTTCATAGGCTTGTTCCTGAAATAAGTAACATAGTTCTAGGAATTTACCTGGTCTCCTTCACCTGGATAGGTAGCGTTTATATAGTTTATATAGCTTTCTCTCCAGGAGTTAATTTGAGATGACATAGTTTCTTCATGGGGAGCTAAGTAAGATTTCATAAGTCTAAAAGGGCTTGATTCTTTTACAAAAGCCATATCCACTTGCCACAAAGCACCATCTGAGGGACGCCACAGAAAATCAATGATGTCGTAAATAACAAAGCCTTGTGATCGCATAAAATCAATGACATCGTGAACTTGGATAAAGAAAGTTACCTCTATAACAACATACTCCGCTTGTTTAAGAACTTGCATTGCACCCGTTAAGACATCGACTTCATTACCATCCACATCTATCTTAATCAGATATGGCCCCTGCAAACCTCGCTCTGCACACACCTGATCTAATGTGACTCCTTGTACAATCCTTAAACCCGAGTTATTAGTGGTTTCAGATATGTCACGAGTAGTTGAAAACACCAAGTCGCTACTATAGGCCAAACCAACTGACCCGGGTTGCTTTGTAGCAGCTCCAATAATGTATTCAGCATCTGTCAGGTTCTGACAGATTTTTGCTAAATGAGGGCCATTCTCTTCAATTGGTTCTATTAAAATATGTTTTGCATTTGGAAAGGTGTTATACAGTTCGAAAGTTCCAACAGCAGCACCTACATCAATCACAACCTTCGGATTAAATCCCAAATTCTTCACCTGATTCAGCGATCCCAACTTCGACAATCGAGATATCTGCTGTTCCGTCATATAAAACCTCTTTTAAATTTCAACTCATTCTTAACTCGTGTATTATAGCTAACTCTCTGTTACTTCACTAAACTTTCTGGAACCAATTTAGTTGTTTCTTCCAACTCCTCCTGAAGTTGTTGAGCAGTCTTTTTCCAAGCTTTATACTGATTGTTGAACCATTCTTTCTCATTCTGAACTTGTTGAAGCTTAGATTCTGTAGAGTGTAGGAATTTTAGAATTGCTTGCTGATCATAAGGTGTTCCATACCTAATAGGATTACAGGTTCGCTCCAAAGTTTTAATGAACTGAATACAAATACGAGAGAGCTTGCTTTTTAACTCATCTGGCTCGTTATCGAGCATTTCTTGAAATGAGAGAGAAAGCTTGGGCAAAAAGAATTCTGTAAAATGAATTCCCATCTTTTTCCAAAGTTCATCACTATAGTTGGCAGGATGCTTAACATGATAAGCAACTGTTGGAGACAAGTATTTCAACTGGACACCTTGTTGTAGCATCATACAAGGAACAAAATAATCCCACCAAGGCAAGCCCAAACAAAATTTAGAAGGAGGGAACAGATTCAAGAAATCTTTATTTAAGAAAAACACATCAAAACCGTGAATAAAAACTTCCCCATCTAAATGCTCCTGAGCATCAATATCAACTCTTGACCCAAAAACCATTGATTCTTTTGCATGGTCAAGAACAAACGACATAAAATTTCTATCTGCCTTAAGCTGAATATCCGAGTTGATAATGCCACAAATATCCGTACCATTTTCTCGCAGGTACTGGAAAACATCATCAACATAAACCAAAGGTCTGCCTGCTTCTTGTCTGGCATCTCGACTCACAGTATGAAATTCAATGCCCTTAATACCCTCATATAAAGGTTGTAATTGCTGAACTTCTTCATAGTTATTCAAAGATATAACTTTAAATCCCAGAGAGATCCAACTATCAATTGCTGCACTTTGTTTTTCAAAACCTTTAGGAGCAATACTTGTCACTAGAACAATTTCATCAATTAAGCCAAGCCTCTGTCTTGTCTCTATAATCTCGTGGTTAGTAAAAGTTATCGGCTGCGGAGCGGGGATATGATGAGCTTGACTGACATAGCTGGTTTGTTCAATCTCTTGATTGATCGCAAGCTCAACTTCATTCATATACTGATCAAAGAACAATTTGGAACGTTGTTCATCGTAGGAACGAAACCCACCAATTAAGTCATCAACAACGAAAAGCTGTGCATGACGAGAGAACCGCAACCAAAGTTCAAAGTCAGCAGCCAACTTCAAGTTTTCCGAAAGTTTTCCTCCCACTTTGTTCCAGAGAGAACGCTTCCAGAATGTACTTTCTTGCTGTATAAACCATCTTTTTGCAAAAGTTTTTTCGATCAGGTACTGTCGTGACCAGTGAGGAACCCCTTCCGCCACCATTTCTAGCCGCCCTGCTCGGTTCCAAGTTGTAGCTTTGCCCGTTACCCACTCTATTGTCTCTCCGCTTTCAAGAGCAGTGAGAACTTTAAGAAAAGCATCAGGATGATACTTATCGTCAGAATTCAACCAGGCCATGATTTCACCTGTTGTCCTGCTGAATCCTGTATTTAATGCAATGTAGTGACCCCCGTCAAGTTGACTCTGCCAATAAGTAAGATATTTCTCATATCTCTTGATGATTAGAACAGAGATATCACTGCTGCCCCCATCCATAATAATGTACTCCAAGTTAGGATACCCTTGGGAAAGGATAGAATCAATGCATTCCTCAAGAAACTCGCCTTGGTTGAATGAGGGAGTAACGATCGAAATTTTTGGGCAGGGCCTTTGAACTATAACGGTTAAGGGACGTGGATCTGTCATTGACTAATGTATGGTGCTCAGAGAAATTTCTATACAACGAGTTAACAGTTTAATATACAATAATTCCAATATGCGACATGGTTATTCATGTAAAAGTTAGAGGTGACTAGAACGGATAGTAGAAGCCAGGGTTACTAATGTCAAGCGTAGCTGTATTTTTGCTGAGTCAGCAAAAAGCGCCTATATGCATTTTTCGGAGTTCAGTATTTTTTACAAGATTCTAACAATGTTCGCTTCGGCTCCACAATATCAACTTAATCAGTCTTTATTCAAGAGTACTGATGTTTTTTTGGTATCCTATCCTCGGTCAGGCAATACATGGGTAAGACTCTTACTGAGCGATGTTCTTCTACAATTGCATGGTGTAGAAACACGAACCGGAGGTAACATCATCCCTGACCCTTACAAACAGAATGTCGAATCCTGGGATAAGGACAACCGAATTCAGCTTCCTTTTCGGATTATAAAGTCCCATGAACCCTACACAAGTTTTTACAAAAAAGTTATTTATATATTCCGAAATCCGCTGGATTGCCTTGTCTCATTATACTACTATCATCTCAGATATGATTGGTTTAGAGAAGAGATGCTTGAGTTAGATAAATTTTGCATTGACAGAGTTGGTAGTTGGTGTCAGCATGTCAATATTTACATGGAAGCAAAAGAAAGGGATCCCAGTGATATCATCTTTGTTTCTTATGAAAAATTGCACTCAAGCCCTATAGAAGTTGTACGGTTTATTGTTGAGCTTTTGGGCTGGCAAGATCCTGGTGAGGTATGTCAACGAGCAGTGAATAATCAAACATTTGGAAAAGTTAAGCAGTTGTCGAAGCTAGAAGATTCAAAGCAAATGGGATTTTGGGAAGATGAAGGCTATCAAAACTTTTTTCGTAAGGGGAAAGTCGATAGTTCCTATCAGGAATTATCCACAGATGTGATTAGAAATCTGGAAGCTCAAGCTTTAGGAACTTATAGGAAAGCAAAGAGTTTTGAGCCTGTTTTTTCGAGGGACTTTTTAGGGGAAGTTCTCTATAAAAAAGTGCTTCGAGGACAGCAAAATCATGTTAGTGCCTCTGCAATCTACTTAGAAACTGCCAAAAAACTTCAACGAGAGGGTAAATTTGCAGACTCAATCAATAGATACAACAAGGCCATAGAACTTAATCCTTCAGCTTGGGCATACAATGGCTTAGGAGAAAGTTTAGTAAAGTTAGGACATTGGCCTGAAGCAATTAACGCCTATTGTCAAGCAATCAGCCTCAATCCTAAAACTGCCTCATTTCATTACAAACTAGCTGAGATTCTGAGTCAACAAGGGAGCAAGCACGAGGCCCTTACTCATTATCAATGCGCCGTAGAACTTAGCCCAAAGCATAGCTTGTTTCGTCGAAAACTAGAGAATGCTCGTCTTGCAACATTATCTATCAGTGCCAATGAAACTTGATCTTCATGCTCTTTGTCAGAAACATCGCATTATGCCACGGGGTGTCATTCATGTTGGTTCTTACGATGGACAAGACATTAAGCGCTATCCCATCCCCGAAGCAGCAGAAATTCTGATCGTTGAAGCCAATCCCACTGTAGCTCAACAACTTCAAACTCACTTTGCACGTACATCAAGTATTCGAGTAGTCAACTTTGCAATCAGTGATCATAGCAATACTGCTACTCTGTATATTCCTGCAATTGAATCCAATAGCTCTATATTGCCCTTTACGGGATATCAAGACATTTATCCTAATCTTAAAGAAACTCGACAAATCACTGTTGAATCTCACACCCTTAGCACTTTGTTGGCTGAACTTCACCTTGATCCGGCAAACTTTAACCTGCTTTACCTCAACATCCAAGGTGCTGAACTCTTAGCTCTCCAAGGGGCAAGTCAGTTATTAAAACAGATTGAAGCCATTTACACCACTATTAGTTATCAGGAACTCTTTGAGGGTGGAGCCTTGATTGACCAAGTGGATGCTTTTCTGGAACAATATCATTTCCGCCGCGTTGCCCAAGCAAATCCCTATCATCCCGCTTGGGGAGAGGTATTCTATGTTTACCAATCCACAGATTCACTTGGGATTGCTCATACTTCTCAAAGTACTCAAATACAAAAGTTGCAAGAAGAATTAGACCAGCTTCAGTCCCAATTTCAACACGTTCAAACTGAGCGAGACCAACTCCAGTCTCAATTTCAGCACGTTCAAGCTGAGCGAGACCAACTCCAGTCCCAATTTCAGCACGTTCAAGCTGAGCGAGACCAACTCCAGTCTCAATTTCAGCATGTTCAAACTGAGCGAGACCAACTCCAGTCTCAATTTCAGCACGTTCAAGCTGAGCAAGACCAACTCCAGTCTCAATTTCAGCACGTTCAAACTGAGCGCGACCAAACTTTTTCTGAACTACATCAGGCCCGTGAAGAGTTGGAAATTACTCAATTCCAATTAGATGAAATTCAAATAGAACTAGACCACTCTCAGTCCAGACTGCACCAAGTTCAGGCAGAGCTAGAACAAGTTCAAGTTCAATTACATCAAACTCAAGCCGAATTAACAATACAAGGTAAGGATGATGCTAGAACTGACTGTTCCGAACATGTTAGAACTTTAGCCCGGATCTTGGCTGAGACTCTGGAAACTAGGGATCAAGTATCTTAATAAGCTCATTAAAAATGTAGGCTTTATGAATTTCTTCAAAAAACTCTCGATTGTCTTTGCAGGTCGTAACGATTCTTATGGGGGAGATTTTAAGACAAAAGTCCTTGCAACTTGGAAGCGTAACTATACTGAAATGTTACAACGGGGAATTGAGGGAGAATGGGTCTTTGTTGAGTGGAATCCCTTAGATGAAAACTATTTCTCCTATATTTTAGCGCCTTTAGGATTTAGATGTTACATCGTTTCTCAAAAAATTCATCAACAAGTTTGTACTAATCCTCAGATGAATTTCATGCAATTTTTTGCTAAAAATGTCGGGATTCGCAGAGCCACCCATCCTTGGATCATTTTAACTAATGCTGACGTGATTTTTGGCAAAGATATTCTGGATTTTATTTGTCAAAATGAGCTAGATGAAAATTTGATTTATCGAGCAGAACGTCGAGATATTCAGTCTGGTTTATACACTGCATCTTTTGAACAGATGATAGATAAGACAGTAATGTACTACGATACAAATGGAGGAATAGATTTTGTTCGGGGAGCAGGAGATTTCACATTATATAACAGACAAAAAATTTCCTATGGGCATGATGAGAATATTAGAGATTCAGATGTTTATATTGATATTCGTTTTCTTTATAATTATAAGGCAATTCATGGCTTAAATGACTTCTCATTCATTAAGTTTATTGGCACTGTTTTTAAAGAGGATCACTCTCTGACTTGGCGACATATATCTCATTTGTCGGCCTCTCATAAAGGCTTGAATAAAAGAGAGGAATATCTTTACTGTAACCATCCCTATTCTTTGCCTCCGGATTGGGGCTTGGTCGAATCTTCTGCTAGAGAAATTGGCCAGAATATTTGGCTCTTAGAATCTCTGGAAACCAAGATATACCTTATGCCAAAAACTTTTAAAGTCATAGCTTTGCTAACCGTTCGCAATGAAGAGATGTATCTCGATCGTTGTTTAAATCATCTTTATAATGAGGGAATTGAAACTTGTCTGATTGACAATAGCTCTAGTGATTGTACCTTGGAAATTGCTCAAAGCTTCTTCAATAGAGGCGTGATTAGAATTGAACATTTTCCTTTTGATGGAAAATTTGAACTGCAAAAAATCTGTCGCAATGAAGAGCGTCTAGCTCGAGAGATTAATGCAGACTGGTTTATGCATCATGATGCTGATGAAATTCGTCAAGCTCCTGCACCTTATAAAACGTTACTAGAAGGGATAAAAGATGCAGATTCTCAAGGCTATAATGCAATTAACTTTGACGAGTTTGTTTTTCTTCCAACAGAAGATGAAGAGTGCTTTGAGGGTAGAGATTATGTTGAAGAGATGAAATACTATTATTTTTTTGAACCGACACCCCAACGCAGAATTAATATATGGAAAAAAACAAATGAAATTGAACTTTATAGCAGTGGAGGCCATCAAGCTGATTTCTTAGGGCGTAGGGTATTTCCAACTTCTTTTATCCTGCGCCACTATATTGTACTCAGTCGAAATCATGCGATCACCAAATATACAAAACGAATTCACTCAGAGGCAGACTTGTCTAAGGGATGGATGCTTGATCGCGCCAACTTTACTCCTGAAAAACTTAACTTTCCCAGCAAAAACCAGCTCAAAAGAATAAATGAATCAGGAATCTGGGATAAATCATATCCCTGGACAGAACATACCTTTCTCTTGGCGAAATCTTGTATGGTAACAATAAGCCCTAATCAGGATAGCCATCTAGCCATAATTCGAGAGAAACTTTCCCAGTCAAAAGCTAGATTAGCTCGAA
This sequence comes from Microcoleaceae cyanobacterium, assembly GCA_051652765.1. Lineage (GTDB taxonomy): Bacteria > Cyanobacteriota > Cyanobacteriia > Cyanobacteriales > Microcoleaceae > JBHJGO01. Next base: position 52,037 of record JBOFUV010000101.1, read on the forward strand.
TGGAAGCCGATTTTAAATCAATTCAATCAGACTCTCAATAAATTTTGATTTCATTTGTCTTAAGTTCTCCTGAACTGGCATGATTAGAAAGTATAACCACGCTAAGTTTGACCAAAAACAAAAACTTACATCAGATTCATGAACCTCCCTCAATTTCAAGCTAAGTCTTCCATCTTTGCGATTACTGGAATGCATCGTTCAGGAACATCTTTGGTAACAGGTATCCTTCAAAGTGCTGGGTTACATGTGGGTCAAGAGTTGATCGAGGCAAATGAATGGAATGCCAAAGGATATTTTGAAAATGTTGAGTTTGTCGAGTTTCACAAAGATGTTCTAGGTTCTCAGAAAATCTCTGAGGATGGGTGGACATTACAGGAAAACATTGGGGTTGAAGAGCAGCATCGCGATCAGGCTGAACAAATCGTTGCTGAGCACTCCATGTTTTCCCTTTGGGGTTGGAAAGACCCTCGGACAACCTTGTTCTTGAATTTCTGGGCAAATCTGCTCCCAGAAGCTAATTTTCTTCTGATTTACCGTGCCCCTTGGGAAGTTGTGGATTCCCTCTATCGTCGGGCAGATGAGCCATTTCAGAAGGAGCCAGAACTTGCGGTCAAGCTCTGGCTTCACTACAACCAAAAAATTACTGAGTTGTGTAACCAGTTTCCCCAACGATGTTTACTGACCAATATCAGTGCTGTCGTCAAAAGTCCTCAAAAATATGTGGACAAGATTAATCAACAGTTTGGTACTTATTTAACTGCTCCAGCAGAAGATTTTTATGATGTCTCCCTATTTGGGATCGATGAAAAAGATGGCTATCGACCCAGCCTGATTGAATGCTATTTTCCAGACGCAATTGGACTCTATGAGGAATTAGAAGCCCGATCCTGGAAGCCCGGAGATAAGCTTGATATGTCTTGGCGCGATCGCATTAGAAGTTCTCCTTACAAAGTTTGGGTGTTTCAAGACTGGATGGCTCTGCGTCAAGTAGAGACTCTTTATCAGTCATTGCAAGAAAAATATCAAACTTCAGAATCAGATAGGGTAATCTTAAAATCTCAGATTCAGCAGTTAGAATCTCAGCGCCACAAAGCTGAATTGAAACTTCATGAGACTGAAACTGTTCTAGAACAGTCTCAACTCCAGCTCAATGAAACCGAAACGACTTTGGAGCAGTGTCGCAATCAGCTAAAGCAAACCCAGGCTCAAGTTGATCAATTTTATTCAGAAGTTCAACAACAACAAATGCAGTCACACTTAGTTCAGGAAGAGCTAGAACAAGCTCTATCCCAGCTTTATCAAGCTGAATCCTTGCTGGAAGGATATCACAAACAGTTTAAACAAGCCCAGAGTGAGCTAGAACGGCTAAAGTTCGAACAAGCCCTGTCAGAACGTTCAGATAATATCTACCAATCTTTAGTTTCACGGGCGTGGCTTGCCTATAAAAACCAAGATTTAACTAAAATGGCTCAGTCCTTACAGCAATCGGTTCAGTATTGGCCAGGTTTTCAATCTGAAATCCTGCTCAACTGGTTAGAGTCCTTTGCTCAACTGTCAGCCCAATATGAAGAATCATTTAACGTTCAAACCCTAATTCAGTCGATTGAGTGGCAACAGTTGATGCGTCGAATAATGACTTGCACCCCTTCCGTCAAACAACAGTTTGTTGAAGTAAGCTCCAATCAGAATGGCAAATTGACAGCGATCCGAGAAAAACTCTCTCAATCGAAAGCCAAATTGGCTCAGGTAGAAGCTGACTTGAACTCTTTTTAACCTTATTTTTAGACATCTGCTACAATCAGCAGGCTCTAACCCTAAAGATTTAGTACCTACTCTAAGAAATCAACTGTTTCCCTCTATTTTAGTTCCAACTGCTGGGCCAATTGATAGAACACAACCGCTGCATCCGCCTGATTCTGTCGTGCTAATGTAGTGGCTAACTGACTATAAAGCTGAGCATTATTGGGCTCAATTTCTAACGCTTTATGGTAAAGAACTACATGATCCGGATTTTGCTGGATCAGATCTTGGTAATAACCCAAAGCTTCTGTCAAATCTCTCATGGCTCGCTCTCGCAAGGCATCAGCCAATTTCTCGTCAATCCCTGTTAAGTTTGAATCTAACGCTTGAGCTGCCCGATAGGCAACGACTGCGGCTTCCCAATTTCCTAACTTGGCCTGAATTTCCGCCAGATTGTAGTGCGACCAGGGAAACTTGGAGTTCAGCTCAATCGCCTGATTGTAGGCAGCAACGGCATCGGGCCAACGTTCTAACTGACTCAATGCCTCTGCCAAGCCATTGTAAGACCAAGCGAACTCTCCATTCAGCTCAATAGCTTGTTGGTAAGCAGCTACGGCCTCATCCCAGCGTTCGAGTTTCAGCAATACATCGGCCAAGCCATTGTGCGTCCACCAGACATCCGGGTTCAAGTCTACAGCTCGACGGTAGGCCGCTAAGGCTTCGGGTAACTCCTCGCGATCGCGCAACAAATCCCCCAATTTTTGATACACTTCAGCTTCGACTGAACCCAGCTCAATTGCCCGACGATATTGAGTTAGAGCCAATTCAGTTGCTCCACTATTCATTAAGCCGTGACCTAGAAATTTGTACACCTCTGGATCGGGGGAAGTTGCAAGGGCGATCGCCTGTTGCAGAGTACTAACGGCCTCAGGCCAGCATTCCTGTTTCGCTAGCACCTTTCCCAAACCGAAGTGGCTGGCTGCATCCTGAGGCTCAAGCTGAATCGCCCGTTGGTAAGCTGTTGTTGCTTCCGGCAATTGCCACTGTCTTTGTAAGATTTCTCCCAACTGTTGGTAGGCAAAAGCATTATTGGGATTCAATTCCAGCAGTTTTTGGTAGGCAGTCATTGCCTCCGACCAGCAGTCTTGCTGAGTCAGAATTTGCCCTAAACCCTGATAGGATTCAAGGCTCCCCGGATCTAGCTCCAGGGTTTTTTGATAGGCGGCGATCGCTTTTTGAACCTCACCTTGTTGGCGATAGATCTCTCCCATGCCCTGGTAAGCTGCGGCCCTCTGTCCATCAACCTGTAGGGCGTGTTGGAAGTAGACAGAGGCTTTTGCCAACTGTTTTTGCTGAAGATGAAACTGACCTAATTGGACGTAATCTTCTGCCGTTGTGCGCTCTGGCTCCAAGCTGTGGGATCTGGCAATACAGTGAACGGCTTGCTCAGTGTTGCCCAAGCGGATGAAAATTTTAGCCAGGTTGCGGTAGGCTCCCGCAAAGTTGGGATTTAGCTTCAGGGCTTGTTGATAATAACTTACGGCCTTTTCCAGCCGTTCCTGCTGGCCATAGAGGCTGCCTAAATTGGCACAGACTTCGGGATATTGGGGCTGCAGTTCTAGGGCTTTTTCATAGGCTCGCACTGCTGCCGGAATCTCCCCCAACACTTGCAAAGCATTGCCTTGAATTTTGTAGGCAACTGCTAAATTGGGCTGAATCCGCAGGGCTTTCTGACAAGTTGTGATCACCAGTTCCCAATTTTTCAGGGCGCAGTGGGCGTTAGCCTGATCAATCAGATCTTGGGGAGTGACCTGAGACGCTTGGGGTTGAGATCGGGGACTTTCTGCAACAGTCCTTGCAACAGGTTTTGCAACGGTCTTTGCAACGGTGCCACCAGAACGGGACTGAGCTGAGACAGCAACTAATGTATCTGACGGGTGAAGGTTGGGTTTGGCATCCTGGCTATTGTGCAGGGCCGCTGCCAAGGTTTCTGTTGGCAGAGATTGAGGCATCTGGCTTGAGGCCGCTTGTAAGGTGTCTGCTAAGGTGTTTGCTAAAGTGACTGCAGGTTGTAACGGGTCTCCAGGAGACGGAGGTTCCAATTCCAGGGCTTGACGCTGACAGATGGCTGCCTGTTCAGGCTGATGTAACGCCATCCAAACCTTGGCTAAATTTCGATACGCTCCCGCAAAGTCGGGCTTGAGCTGAATCGCCCGTTGAAATTGGGTGACAGCCTCCTGCCATTGTTGGGTTCGGGCATAGAGACTGCCTAAATTGGCATGAAGTTCGGGCCAATTGGAGTCAAGACTGAGGGCTTGGAGATAGTGCTGTTGAGCGTCCGAGAGTTTTCCCTGGCGTTGATCCAGATCTCCCAACAACTTATAGGTAGAAGCCTGTTGAGGATTGAGCTTAAGAATTTGCTCATAGACTTTGCGCGCATCCTCAAGCTGACCTTGGCTCAGGTAAACTTCGGCTTGTTGCTGGAGATAGAGCACACTCTTCCTTATAATCTCTTTCACTTGCATCATGGAGCAGGACTGGAAACGCTTAAGCTTTATTGTACGAGGTTGAGGGACATCTATTCAAAGCGCAACTCCCCAACCCCCGAAGTCACTTCGCCAATGACGTAAGCTGGAATTTTCGCAGTCACAAAGTGTTGTAGGGCCAACTCGACTTGCTCACTGGGCACAAACACCACGAAGCCAATCCCTAGGTTAAAGGTCTCTCGCATAGCAGCTTGAGAAACCTCTCCAGCTTGAGCAATCCAGTCAAAAATGGGTGGAATTGGCCAACTTTGGGGCAGGAGCTGAATTGACTGCCCCGATCCCAAACATCGGGGTAAATTCTCGGGCAGACCTCCGCCGGTGATATGGGCCATGCCGTGAATCTTTAACTTGCCTCGGAGGGCCGCTAGCACAGGCTTTACATAAATCCGGGTGGGAGTTAAGCACACTTCGCCTAAGGTTTGCCCCTCTGACCACTCTGGGGTTTCATGCCAGTTTAAAGCGCGATCGCCCACAATTTTGCGAACCAGGCTAAAGCCATTGCTATGCAATCCACTACTGAGTAACCCAATGGCAATATCTCCAATCTGCATTTGGCTGCCATCTAGGCGTTGACTTTTTTCAACAATGCCAACGCAAAACCCCGCGAGGTCATATTCTCCTAACCCATAAAATCCGGGCATCTCAGCAGTTTCGCCGCCAATCAAGGCACATCCGGCCTGTTGACATCCCTGAGAAATCCCCTCAACAACCTGGGTGAGCTGATCAGGGTTAAGCTGTCCTGTCGCCAAATAGTCTAGAAAAAATAGAGGTTCAGCGCCAGAGGTAAGGACATCATTCACACACATTGCCACCAAGTCAATTCCAACAGTGTTGTGGCGATTGAGAATATTAGCCAGTTTTAGTTTTGTTCCAACGCCATCTGTGCCTGCTACCAACACCGGCTGTTGATATCCTGGGGGTAGCTCAAAACAACCGCTAAAGCCCCCTAAGCCCCCGACAACTTCCGGTCGGAAGGTTTGCTGTACTAGGGTGCGAATCCGCTCAACAAATGCACGCCCTGCAACAACGTCAACACCCGCTGCTTGATAGTCCATAGGATGAGTCCTTATTGTAATGACAAACTCCGTCTTGATCTTAAGGTTTTCCTTTGTTTCTGACACCTTAACGTCAAATAGGTTTGATCCCTGCTGAACAGGGCAAATTTTGAAAAATCAAGGAGATTTTTCAATTCATTAAAAACTTTTATACGTTCTGATTCAGATCAGTACAAATCTTTAGAAGTCATGTCAGGTCAATGGTTTGGCAAGAACTGTACGGTCTAGTTTGGTTGCAGAACGGTGGGAGCGGCCCCTCGCACTGATCCCCAACCCTTTCAGTTCGTGTTACTCTAAATCCCGTTCTGGTGTTGTAAAACAAACGCAGAACGACTCCGAGTTACTAATCTGAGTTACCAAATCAGGTTGCACGTTTTTTCGGTTCTTGAGTCAAAGACCAACTCGTCTTCTGGAGCAGAATTTGCTCCCTGTTGACTTGTACTTTTTGCCTCTAAAACCAATTTTAAGTAACTCGCTTTCAGTTGTTGAGTGGCTTTTGAAATTATTTATGAAGTATGCATTTCTGGGTAGTCTTGTAGCCTTATCTCTTGCTCCGACTGTGGGCTTATTGCCCTTCAGGCAAAACGAGCGAATTCAGGCAAGCAATGCCCCCATTGAAAAAGCAGATTCAGTCTCTCCGGCTAACGAAACGGTCGCAAAGCCTCAGTCTTCTGAGGTCATCAAGATCGGGGAATATCAGTCTGCTACCAATCCTGACCCTGAACAAGGCGCGATCGCCACAATCCAAGCCCATGAATGGAACCTTCGTCCGGCTGCTACCTTGTACGTTCGCAATATTCCTATCGTTACGTTCACTACTGCTTCCGACACCAGTAGTAATAGTACAGACAAGGATAGTCTAGTTAAAGTTTCAGAGCGAACTACTTTTCCGACTGAAACAATCAGTTCAAGCACTGCAGCAGATAGCCCGATTCACCGAGCTTCCATCCTGGCAACTCAGTTGAATCAGCTCAGGTCACATGCCACTGATCCGACTCAGATTACGGTTAGATGGGACGTTGCTCAGGAATGCTACGTCATCGGCATTGAAAAAACAGATCTGATCACCATGGGTGCAGGCACTTTGTTACCGGATACAACTCACGATATCGCTCAAGATGCTTTACAAGCCACCAATCGGCTGCGGAGACAGTTTGGGAATGCTCCCCCGCTGACTGAAATTGCAAATGCCCCAAAACCCGAGCCGATTGCAGCTCGACCCATTCAGCAAATTTTAAAAGGGATTGCCTCTTGGTATGGCCCTGGGTTCCATGGAAACCTGACTGCCAACGGGGAAGTCTACGATCAGCATGAAATGACCGCAGCTCATCCTTCTCTGCCCTTTGGGACTGAAGTTCGGGTAACCAACCAAAATACGGGCCTATCGACAATTGTCCGAATTAATGACCGAGGCCCCTATGCTGGAGGTCGAATCATAGACCTTTCTGCAGCAGCAGCCTATGCTGTTGGAATGGTGAACAGTGGGATTGCACCTGTGACCGTCGAAATCCTGACCCCTGTGCGACAATAGAGAAGAATTCTGGACTAACTTCTATAAGTCTGTAGGTTCAGTTTTATGTGGTTGATTGTCAGTAGCCGCGCCTTTCTTGTTGGCAATCATCCACAGTTGTTGTTTGGGTTGCGATGAAGCCATGCGCCTGTTCACAACTATTGCAGCTTTGCGTTGTTACCTCAGTTCCTACAGAGTGGAGTTTCCGACCGGAACAGTCGGATTCGTTCCAACCCTGGGAAACTTACACTTAGGTCACCTGAGTTTGATTCAACGGGCTAAGGCAGACAACCAAGTTGCAATCGTCAGTATTTTTGTGAACCCGCTACAATTTGGCCCTGAAGAAGATTTTAACCAATACCCTCGTACTTTTGATCAAGATCTTCACCTGTGTGAGCAGGTAGAGACTGATGTGGTTTTTTCACCCACCCTGGAGGAACTGTTGGGTTCTGATCAAAGCCCAACCTCCGGAGAGCAAGTTACCATCAGTACCCTCGACCTTCAGCTTCGAACGATGGTTTCTTCTCCAGTTTCAATGACAACTGGACTTTGTAGTTCCACTCGGCCCAGTCATTTTGCAGGAGTCACAACCATCGTGGCCAAGCTATTCAATATTGTCCAACCGAATCGAGCCTATTTTGGCCGAAAAGATGCTCAACAGTTAGCGATTATTTGTCGTATGGTATCCGATTTAAATTGGCCGATTGAAATTGTGGGCTGTCCTATTGTTCGGGAGGAGTCTGGACTCGCCTACAGCTCACGGAATCGTTATCTGTCCCCCGAACAAAAACAACAGGCCACTGCCCTGCACCGCGCTCTGAGTACAGGGGAGCAGGTATTCCGTCAGGGAGTGCTCCTCGCGTCTGAGATTAAGCAGGCGGTTTGGTCTGAACTGACTCCTGAACTCGTGGCCATTCCGGCGATCCAGGTGGAATATTTAGAATTGGTCGATCCAGAAACGCTAGTTCCGCTGACGGTCGTCGGCGAGGTAGGACTCTTGGCGATCGCAGCTCAGGTTGGCCCAGCCCGTCTGATTGACAACATCTTGTTACGAAACCGCAAGCCGATCCTGGCCATTGACGGCCCTGCTGGAGCAGGAAAATCCACGGTAACTCGTAAGTTGGCCCAATCCCTAGGACTCATGTATCTAGACACAGGGGCAATGTACCGGGCTGTAACCTGGCTGGCCCTGCAGTCCAAAATTTCCCTCAAAGACGAACCTGCGATCGCCGAGTTAGTGCATCAGTGTCAGATTGAACTGATTCCCCAAGATGAAGCCCTCCAGGTTTTGATTAATTTAGAGGATGTGACAGATGGCATTCGCTCTCCAGAAGTGACCGCGAATGTCTCAACGATTGCAGCTCAGCCCGCAGTCCGGCAAGCGTTGGTCAAGCAGCAACAGTCCTATGGTCGCAAAGGCGGAATTGTAACCGAGGGTCGTGATATTGGCACCTACGTTTTCCCCGATGCTGAACTCAAGATCTTCTTAACAGCCTCAGTGAAGGAACGATCCCAAAGACGGCAACTGGAACTGCAACAGCAAGGTCATGGCCATATTGTTTTAGAGGAAATTGAACGAGAGATTGCGCTACGAGATCAAAAGGATAGTACCCGCGCCGTTGCTCCTCTTCGGAAAGCCCCCGATGCTGTGGAAATTCAAACCGATGGCCTGACTATTGATGAGGTCACGACCCGGATTATTCAGCTCTATCATGAGAGAAACCTACATCAAAACTAAACCTTGAGGGGTTCCACTTCAAAATCCGGCGATTGACCCTAGTATTTCTAAAGTACCCCTAAAGTACTTCTAAAATACCCCTAAAGTACTTCTAAAGTATTTCTAAAGTATTTATAAAGTACTCCTAAAAATGACCATACAAACAAAATGGGTTGTACCATGGTGCAAGAGTAGCCGGATCTCTTAGCAGAAGGGCCAAGTTAGGTGCAGTAGCGCACCCAGGGTTTTTAGTTGGCAAGGATGTCCACACTTTAAACCCGGTCAATGGTTATGTCCATTTTTTTTGTCGCAGAATCTATGCTAGTTTGATGAGAACTTTACTGAATCCTAACCGGTGTAGATCTGAATATAGATGAAGGGAGGGATTTGGCTTCTAGTCCAGAAACTTAGTTTGGTGCTAGGAGTGAGGGCTAAGACTTTAAAAGAGTTTTTAGTTCTTTTGCTTGAGGTAAGGCTTCTATTTGAGTTGGGAACATCAGGGGAAGTTGGATATCAATGACTTGTCCAAACTTTTGATTTAAAGTGGTGTGAAGGAGAAGATAAAGTGGTTCAGTATTATGCGTCACTAATTCGGCAGCAAAAGCTTGCCCGACTGGCTTTAATTGCTGCAAGTGTTAGTTTTTTAATAGGGGTATTGTTGCCGATTGGTTTTGGAACAAATTATCAGACGAAGGCTCCTCCTACGGACAGATCTGCTCTAAGCGCTACTAATAATGTTCCAACCAATGTTCTAGCTGGCCAGAAGCCTAGGTCAGATTTCCAGACAGCACCGAGTCTTCAAACGCCTACAGCCAAGTTGGTTTCAGATATCTCCGGGGTAGGAACAGGGATTCTACAACAAGTTGAAGGAGTCCGCTCAGCAGTCAGTCAGCTTGAACAACAGCGATTTAATATTACAATCCCTGAGCGGTTCAAGGGAAAAACAGTGCGAGAAGTGGAGTTAAAGTCTTCAGATAAGGCGATCGCCCTGACGTTTGATGATGGCCCCTGGCCTAAAACCACGCTTCAAGTTTTAGAAATTCTCAAAGAGAATAAAATCAAGGCAACTTTTTTTTGGGTTGGCAGTGCCCTGAATGAATATCGTGATATCGGAAAACAAGTGGTTGCAGAGGGTCATACGATTGCCAATCACACTTGGAGTCATCGCTACCATAAGGTGAGTCAGGAAACCGCAGCTCAAGAAATTGGGGATACTGCCGATTTGATCAAGGAACTGACCGGGATTGACTCGCCCTTGTTTCGTCCCCCCGGTGGCGTTGAAAATAATGGCTTAGTGGAGTATGCCCATAGTCAAGATCACGTTAACGTGATGTGGTCTTCAGATTCTAAGGATTGGTCTAAGCCCTCTGCTGATCGAATCAGGGACAATGTTGTAAATTCTGCAAAACCGGGTAGGATTATCCTAATGCATGATGGCGGTGGCAACCGATCTGCCACAGTGCGGGCTTTGCCTGAAATTATTGCTACCCTGAAACAGCGGGGCTATCAATTTGTTACCGTTCCAGAGTTGCTGATGATGGCAACTCAAGATACTGATCAGCCCGAGAAAGCAGCCTCGCCGTCAGAAATGGAGAATTCCGGAGAGTAAAACTGAGTACAATAAAAGAGATTCAGTTGATTGGGTCTCCTATGAGTTCTATTCTTCTTCCTATTCCTTTGTCTCAGCCTCAAACAGAGGATCGTTTTGCCGTTAGCCTTGCTCCGCTTCTGGTTAATGAGGTGTATCGTTTGGCTGATACCGCTGCGAACGGAGCCGTTGTCCTGATGAGCGGTATGGTGCGAGAGCAAACTGAAGGCAAATCGGTTGAAGCCTTGGAATATCAAGCCTATCAACCGATGGCTCTAAAAGTTTTTGAACAGATTGCAGCCGAGATTCACCAGCAATGGTCAGGGGTAACTCGGGTTGTGATTCATCATCGGGTTGGACGCTTGCGAGTGGGAGAGATTAGTGTGTTGGTGGCGGTGGGTTGTCCTCACCGCAAAGAAGCCTTTGAAGCCTGTCAATATGGGATTGATACCTTAAAACATCAGGCTCCAATCTGGAAAAAAGAGCATTGGGCCGATGGTTCCAGTCGTTGGGTGAGTATTGGCGCTTGTGAGCAGTTTGAAGCAAGTTGCTAAACCTCCCTCAATCCTTCTCTAGAACCAATGTTGCATTGTTATCAATCTTTTGCTGGGCGCTGAACCCTTGAAAGTAATCCTGGACGTTTGGAGGGAGATCCGGAAAGTCAAACTCAGCATCTCCTGCGGCAATATCTGCCCAGAAGTTGCTTAAACTGGGTGCTAACTTTTCCGCCTGTGCAATCGACAAACTCAAGGGCGGAGTCGTGAGTAACTTGACCATAAATGGAAAAGAGCGATCGCCCATCCACTGACGGGACATGTCTGGCAAATTTGGCCAATTGGGAACTGCCTTCACATGATGGGACTCTATCTCTAACCTAATGCTGCCATCGTCTTCTGTCCTGAGATTCACAATCCGGTAAGGATGAGGATAACTCACTAAAGACCCTGTTGTGATGTCATAAATGCCTTGCCATTGAGCAATATCTTGAACATGCAAGTGACCCGTAAAAATGAGTTTTACGTTTGCAACTTGCAAAATTTTCAGCAGATCAGGGGCATTTTGCAACATGTAGCGTTTTCCAAGAGGGTTAGTGGCTTGCCCAGGAAGATGTTCAACAACATTATGGTGAATCATCACCATCACCAACTCCCCATTCACTCTAGCCAAAACCTGTTGCAACCAAGCCAACTGTTCTGCATCTAAACGCCCGATTTGTTGGCCCGTTTGATCAAACAGATTAGAGTTCAGACCAATCAATCTTAGACCGGGCAAGACTTCATGGGTGTAACAGGCTTGGTTAGGATTGTCGTAGCCAAACTTTTGGTAATTGCTGGGAAATTCTGCCAAACCCAGGGTCTGATCTTGAGTAGTGGGATATAGAACATCGTGGTTTCCAGGGACAACGTAAACCGGATAGGGCAGTTGAGCCAGACGGTTTACGAGCCAAGTATGATTTTCGACCTCCCCATCTTGGGTCAAGTCCCCTGGCAAGAGCAAGAAATCCAAATCCAGTTGTCCCAAATGTTCGAGCACTAACTCCAGGGCTGGAATACTCACTTCAACGAGATGAAACCGCTGAGCAGAGTTCCGAATAGTATGAGGCAGGGCAATGTGTAAATCACTGGCGATCGCAAATCGACACTTTAAGTTCATAGGATTTAAGTTCATAGGGTTTAAGTTCATAGGATTTAAGTTCATAGGATTTAAGTCCAGTTGTCCCCAATCCTTAAGATAATCTAAAACTCTTGAGGATAGCCCAGGAAAGGTTAGGTTAAACTAGAAATGGAACCTCATTACAACATATCTATGGCGGTTAAGTTGCAGCGTCCTATTTTGGTTGGGGGAGTTGGTCTCTCGTTTTTGCTGTGGATTCTGAGTAGCCTCCAACACTCAGCCGGAGAATTTGGCCAAGTCGCTCTGCTGAGCACGATTTTAGTCAGCGCTGGGCTTTGGTGGTTTCAGACGGGATCGGGTCAATCCTTGCAGGAACAGCAATTTGTTCCTCCAGCTAGCCGAGAAACGGTAGAAGCCGCGATCGTCCAAACTGAAGCCCAGATCGACCACCTTGCTCAAACAGCGGCAGATTTGGGTAGCCAGAGTTTGGCCCCTAGTATTGAGCTGTGGCGGTCACAAACGGCCCAGTTGAAGACGAATCTGGATCGCACCTCTTTGCGTTTGGGGGTGATGGGCAGTAAGGCCGTCGGCAAATCAACCGTCATGCAGGTTTTGGCCTCTGATTGGATTCCTCAGCAAGCCTTGGCCTTGAGCTTGGTCGAAGTTCCTACCAGCCAACCCCAACTCACAACCGCCGTTGATGTTGTCCTGTTCCTCACCAGTGGCGATATTACTGACCCAGAGTTTCAAACCCTGTCTCAACTGGTCAAGGGGCAAGGTCAGCGCACGTTACTTGTTTGGAATAAGCTCGATCAGTATTTGGAAGGCGATCAACCCATTGTCTTGCAACACATTCGGGAAACCCTGACAGCGGTATTGCAGCCAGAAGATGTGATTGCCATTGCTGCCTCTCCCAGCGCCATGAAAGTTCGCCAACACCAAGCAGATGGCTCTGTTCAAGAATGGATGGAGGATCAATTCCCCGAGATGCAAGCCTTAACTGAACGGTTGAGTCAAGTCCTGCAGCAGGAACAGCAGGCTTTAGTCTGGTCAACCACCTACCGAGAGGCGATCGCCCAACAAAAGATCGTCAGAACGGGGCTCAATCAGTTGTGGCGGGAGCAAGCTCTCCCTGTGATTGATCAGTATCAATGGATTGCTGCTGCTGCCGCCTTTGCCAATCCCGTTCCGGCCCTGGATGTATTGGCAACAGCAGCCATTAGCTCCCAAATGGTGATTGATTTGGGCACAATCTATAAACAGAAATTTTCCCTGCAACAAGCCCAAGAGATTGCAAAAACCCTAGCCAGCCAAATGCTGAAATTGGGGCTAGTTGAATTGACAACTCAGACCTTAACCTCCTTGCTCAAGAGCAATACCGTGACGTTTGTTGCAGGGGGAGCCGTTCAAGCCATCAGCGCAGCTTATCTGACTCAGATTGCAGGCTTGAGTTTGGTTGAATACTTTGAAAGTCAGGAGATTAATTTACAGACTGGTCAAGGATTTTCCCTGGACTTTAATGCATTAACTCAGACTTTGAAGGCTGTCTTTCAACAAAATCAAAAAACATCTATTTTGCAGTCCTTTGTCCAGCAAGCTTTAAATCGTTTATCTCCACAAATTCAACTTCCGTCTAGCTCCCCTATTGCTTGAGTTTGCTGCAGATCAACCTTAGTAATTCAGGGAGATTTAAGAGGATAAACCCCCTTTAAATCTCCCTTACAGCAGACTTTGACTCCGGTTCTCCCTTTTTGAGAGAAGCTAGAAGGGTTACCAAAATATGCTTCTAACCCAAAATATGCTTCTAACTCAAAGATTTGCGTACATAGCCGCCTTTTGTGAGTGCAGGAGGTTGAGGAATGAAAGAGGAACCACAATTTAAAACAGGAGTTTTTATGAATTTGTTCCCTAGTGGCGATCGCGATCCATGGAATGGAAATCAAGCTTCAGAATCTTTAGATCCACTGAAGGCTCCTTCCCAGCTTAACTATCCTGAAATCGAAGATGTAAAGATTCAACAGTACGACTCTGAAGCTCTCAAAACCCTGCGACGTTCTTTTATCTTTTTAATTGTAATCGGATTATTAGTTGGAATTCTCGTTGCAACTGGGGTGATTTATGTGTTGGATCGCTTTGATATTAAAGCAGTTCCTGAAGAGGTAAATCCTGTTCAATAGTTCAGTTATTCCTCTTCTGGTTGAGGATTTGACTGGGAATACCGTTGCTCAGCAGTTTCTTGAACCTTCTGATGAATCTGAGGGTAATTGCTTAAAACCTGTCTAAAATCCCGCTTTTCAAGCACGAACAGTTCACAGTACGTTAGGGTTCTAACCGAAGCTGTCCGTCGAATAGAGCATAATAGGGCAATTTCTCCAAAAAATGCTCCAGCAACCATATTACGGTAGATTGTTGAATTTCCATTTTCTTCGGAAAATGCTTGCAATTCTCCCCGGTTAATAAAGTACATTTCATGGCCAATTTGTCCCTCACGAATCACATACTCGTTGGGTGGCAGCACAACAGGCTTTAACTTCATGACCAAATCTTCAATAAAGCCAGATTCTGCTTCCTTAAATAAGGGAACTTGCTCCAGAAGATCACGATAAAGATAGAGATAAAGTTGAGTTTTTAAAGAAGTTGGCAGTTCGTCTAGAAACTCCAATCCCAGAGAAGTATCTCGATTATATTCCCATAAATACTGATAATACTTTCTCACCCCTATCTGGAGTGCGGGAGGAATTTTGCGCTCTCGCATATAGGCTTGAATTTGATCTAGTTTTTCCCGAAAATGAGATTGATTGGCATTTAAACTAGTAATCAATGCAGCAACATTTCCAATAATAAAGGCATACATTGAAATTCCCAGGAACATTACCATCAGGGTAAAAATAATTTCAATGTCATTGGTTGGGGTAATATCGCCGTAGCCGACGGTTGTTAATGTTGTGATTGACCAGTATAAAGAACGAAGATATTTTGTTCGGGGTGACTCCACTGCCAGACCTGAGTTAGTGAGCCAAGATTCTCCAAACTTTTCTGTAATATTTCCAATCAAAAACCACGTACAAGCAACCCAATGATCAATCAAGAAAATTACAATTACTAAGTGCAACATCCGCACCATAACTGGATCGATATTAACGTTATTTTCCCATTGCTGAAAAATTTCAATACAGTGAGATCCCCGTAACAATCTAGGAATTCTTAAAAATCCCCAGAGCGGAATTGGGGCATACGGGAATAGTAGTCTAATCACAAAATCAATGGGAAGACTTGATAACAAATTGAGTCTGAAATTCTTTGAGAAATAATGTTTCTTAATCCTACTTTTGTCAATAATCAGTTCGCCTTTATCAATATATCCAATATGAAACCGCAGAAAAATATCTCCAATTAAAATTAAATCTGTGAAGCCATCCAAAAAAATCCACAGGTTACTTGATCCACCCCGAAATGCAATCCGAAATGGCAGCATAATATAGTTATAGAGTGTCACTATAACAATCAAAGCTTCCCAGGCTGTGGCAAATCTTGTATTAGGGTAAAACGTTTGCATGTTTTGATGGAGAGGCTGCACAATTTAATCAGCTTAATCAGCAGGTTAGACCATTCTAACTTTCAGAGATGCCCATAAATTTCAAGATTGTCATCTTTTGCAGATCTTAGTCTAACTTCAGGTTTTTCTCAGCCTGAATTCAGTTGGCTCAGGTTGAATAAAGATTAGAGTAATCGGAATGAAACAGTTTTAAGGATAGAGTCATGATTCAAGCGACCATCACACCCTTTCATCAAAAGATGGGCTCACCCCTTGAAAAATCACGGATTCAGGTGCTTCAGATTAATCTTGGTAAGCGATGTAATTTGGCGTGTACCCACTGCCATGTAGAAGCAGGGCCAACGCGAACAGAGGAACTCTCTCCTGAAATTTGTCAGCAGCTTATTACCCTGATTCAACAGTTTCCCCAGATCCAAACCGTTGATTTAACGGGCGGAGCACCCGAAATGAACTATGGATTTAAACCCTTAGTTGAAGCGGCCCGCTCTGAAGGGAAAGAGGTAATTGTTCGGTCGAATCTAACGGTTTACTTTCTGAAAGAATTTCAAGATATTCCTGAATATTGTGCTCAGAATCAGGTGAGAATTGTAGCCTCACTTCCCTGTTATCTAGAAAATAATGTCGATAAAATGCGAGGTCATGGCGTGTATCAGGACTCGATTCAAGCCATTAAAATCTTGAATAAATTGGGTTATGCTCACGTTCCTGAACTAGCTCTAGATCTGGTTTATAATCCAGCCGTTCCAATAGATCAGAATTTTTCTCTTCCTCCAGAACAACAGCAATTGGAGTGGGCCTACAAAACTCATCTCAAACAACAGTTTGGGATTGAATTCAATCAGTTATTAACGATTACTAATATTCCGATTGGCCGCACCAAACTACATCTCGAACGATTGCAATTACAGAATATTTATTTGCGGTTCCTAGAAGAGAATTATAACGCCACAACCGTCAAGCATTTAATGTGTCGTAATGAACTGTCAATTGATTATTTAGGGAATGTTTATGACTGCGACTTTAATCAAATGGAAAATTTACCTGCTAGGACAACAACTGGAGAGCAATTAACCGTTCAAAAGTTACTGGAGCTTGACACTTTAGATGTCATTCGAGACATTCAAATTGCAGATTATTGTTATGGCTGTACCGCAGGATCTGGTTCGAGTTGTGGTGGTTCTTTAGTTTAGATTCAGGTTTTTTTGAGGAAAAATAATGAACAATCAAGGGCGATCGCCTGTAAAAACCCAATCTTTTTATAAGCACCTAAAATTGGTTGCATTGGGTCTTGGAGTAGTAGGATTAATTATTGGCGGAAAGGTATTTGGAGTGCAGCAACTTTTAACAAATGCCCTAGATTGGGTTGCTAATTTGGGAGCTTGGGGGCCATTGGTTTTTATTTTGATTTACATTGTGGCAACGGTTTTGTTCTTACCAGGATCGTTATTAACCTTAGGGGCAGGGGTTTTATTCGGGGTTGTTCCAGGCTCAATTTATGTCTCTATTGGCTCAGTGATTGGAGCAACTTGTGCGTTTCTAGTGGGTCGTTACCTGGCACGAGGATGGGTGTCAAAGCAGATTTCAGAGAATGAAAAATTCAAGGCTATTGATGAAGCAGTGGGTCGTGAAGGCTGGAAAATCGTAGGGCTGACGCGACTGTCTCCCATCTTTCCATTTAACCTATTAAACTATTCCTTTGGTCTGACCAATGTCTCTTTGCGAGATTACTTTTTCGCCTCCTGGATTGGCATGATTCCAGGAACTATCATGTATGTTTACCTTGGGTCTCTCGCCGGAGAATTAGCTACCTTGGGCACAGAAGGTCGTTCTAGAACGATGGCAGAATGGATCTTGTATGGTGTAGGCTTGCTGGCAACGGTAGCCGTCACCGTTTATGTGACTAAAATTGCTAAACAAGCCTTAAATCAAAAGATTAGTGAAGAGCAAAGTGAAATTTAGGGAGTTTCACTGCATCTCAAACATCATCTAGCAATCTCAAATGATTAGTGAGATATCTGTGGTGTAAGTTCCAGCCTGTTCGGGCAAGCTCCCCCTGTCTAAGCCCAAGCCTTTCAGTGTCGCTGTCACCGACAGGGCAAAGGTTTCAGCCTACGTGGGCAAGATGCCAACTCCACGTTCATGCTTCAAATCAGATTGAGCCATCCCAAATCATTGACGAAGATTTTTTCACAACTGATTTAGGATGGCCATACCTGAAATCATTCAAGGAGACAGTCTATGACTCAGGAGATCGAACCTAAACCGTTATCTACCCAGTCATCTAACCCAAATCAAGCCAGCCAAACTTCGGCAATTATGGGTGGGGGCCTGCCGATCATACAATATTGGGCGGAACAGACCCTGTCTCCTGAAGGGCCACAACTTTGGCAAAAGTTACTCCACAAAAGTGCTTGTCTATCTTGTGCTTGGGGAACGGGAGGCCAAAACGGGGGATTTACCAACGAAGTCGGAGAAAATTTGCAGCGTTGCATGAAAAGTGTAGAGGCGATCGCTGCCGAACTTCAACCGCCAATCCCGTCTCCCTTTTTTGAGCGTCACAGCATTACTGAACTGCAACAGTTGACTTCCCTGGAGGCGGATCGCTTAGGCCGTCTCAGCTTTCCTGTGATTTTGCGGCCCAGGCGATCGCACTATGAGCCGATTGCCTGGGAAGAGATTTACTCCCTGGCGGAAGCAGCCTTTCGCCAGCCTCCGGAACGGGTCGCATCCTATAGTTCCGGGCGCTCCTCCAATGAAGCAGCCTATCTGTTGCAACTGATGATGCGAGCCCAAGGGTCGAACAACTTGGCGGATTGTTCTGATCTGTGTCACGTTGCTTCTACCGTGGGCCTGAAACAAATGTTCGGGTCTGGGACATCAATGGTCAGTTTGGAAAATCTGAAACAGGCGGACTGTGTGGTGTTGGTTGGTTCTAATGCTCCAGCGAATCATCCCCGGTTAATGAACGAGTTAATCCAACTGCGAGAACGGGGGGGCAACGTGATTGTAATTAATCCGGTGATTGAAGCCGGGTTAGTCAAGTTTGCCTCTCCGGCCTTTCCAATGAAGTCGCTGTTCACAGGGTCTGAGATTGCATCCCTGTACTTGCAACTGATTCCAGGCAGCGATACGGCTCTGTTTGTCGGCATTCAGAAAGCGTTAATCGAAGCCAATCTCCTACAAATTCAATACCTGCAAGCCTATACTGAAGCCTGGGAAGCGGTAGTTGAGTCTGCCCAGTCAACTCCTTGGGCCGTCATTACTGAAACCTGTGGCGTGTCTCAGGCCGAAATTGAAGCAGCAGCCCGCTTGATTGCAACCGCCAAAGCCGTCGTTTTTGCCTGGGCGATGGGAGTCACCCAACATGAAAACGGGGTAGACAACGTTCACGCGATCGCCAATACTGCCCTCCTGACCGGCAATGCCGGGAAAATTGGAGCAGGAACGATGCCCATTCGCGGTCATTCCAACGTCCAAGGATTTGGTTCTATGGGGGTGACCGTGACTCTCAGACCGGAAATTCAAACTGCCTTGGAAAAACTGTTGGGGCGATCGCTCAGTTCTGTTCCTGGATATCATACCCGTAATTTGATTGATGCAGCCGATGCCGGTAAGATTGAGACCCTCCTTTGTCTGGGGGGCAACTTGTACGCCGCCAATCCTGACTCTACCCAGGCCAAGCGAGCCTTAGGTCAAATTGAAACCATTTTTTATCTGGCAACCAAACCGAACTTGGGCCATTTTCATGGGTTGGCAGGGCAGAATACGGTGATTATTCCAGTTTTGAATCGGTTTGAGACTCCCCACAAAACCACAACAGAATCTGGGAACAATTTTGTCCGCCTGAATAGCGAAGGAAAAACCCATCTGCAAACAGCCGATCTGATTTCAGAGGTCGAGTTTCTGAGTGAATTGGCCCATCGACTTCAGGGTGAGTCCCCGGTGAATTGGCGCAAACTGCAAGACACGCAATATATTCGTCAACTGATCGCCCAAACAATTCCAGGGTTTGAACCCTTGGCAAGGATTGATCAAACCCATCAAGAATTTACCATCGGGGGACGGATTTTCACTGAACCTAAATTTGCGACTCCCTCCGGCAAAGCCAAACTGTTTGTCACGCCCCTGCCAAAATTGCGATTGCCCGACGCTCAAACTTTTCTCAATACTGAACCTAACGCTGAACCCAATGCAGAAAGAACATCTGGCATTGTTCTCGCCCTGATGACTGTTCGGAGCTACTCCCAGCACAATACTGTGGTGTACAAAGTAGGCGATCGCTATCGGGGAATGCCCCATCGTCACTGCATTTTGTTGCATCCTGCGGATGCCGAACGGGCTGGATTTCTAGAACATTCTCAGGTGACCGTTCAGGGAGATGCGGGTAAACTCGACAAAATCGAGGTAATCTACGGTTCCGTTCGTCAGGGTGCAGCCTTGATGTTTTATCCAGAAGTGAATGTGATTTTTAAGGCCAGAATTGACCCCAAATGCGGTATCCCAGCCTTTAAAAGGGTTCCTGTGCTAGTCTACGCCTGCCCAAAATCCTAAGGTAAGGTTTTGTCTTGACGATTCAGTCCTAATAGGCAAACTAAATAAGCAAACTAAATAAGCAAAACCTTAGCGTTGGCAAAACTTGCGGTGTTGGGTCACTTCGGGATCGAGCCAGTCATAGGAATAATGGCTAACGGATCGGATCTGTGGAGTCGTTGCCCGAATCGCTTGCATTTGACTTTCGAGGGAGGGGTGGTTGTCGAAGGCTCTGCCCCAGGTTCCCGCTAACGCCGGAATCACTTGGGTGTCGCCCTGGGCTTGACTGACCACCTTTTGTACTTGGGAAACAATGCAACTGGTATCCCCACAAACCCCATAGGCCATAGGATGCCACTCAATTGAACTGGGAAAAAGTGACCAAGGTTGGAGGCGAGAATCAAATCCCTGCTCTCGAATTCGCCGATTGCCCTCAGGGAAAAAGACTGCCCCCGCCGGGATTCCCTGGCTTTGAACGGTTCGGCTGGCACTGCCTAGAAAGTCTAGAACTCCCTGTTGGGCATGGGCAACACTCAAGCGCCACAGTTGTAACTGCAACGTTTCCCCGATGGGAGAAATCGTGCTCAAAGGTTTCAGAACCTTCTCATCTTGCCAGAAGGGAGCCTTTTGATTTGGGTAGAGGGATTCCACTTGTTTGACATCGTTTTCCGTCACAAAGCCCTGATTTAAGAAACGCCGAATGAATTCCTTGCCCCTATCATTGGTGGCCCGCTGTAAAAATACCTGCTGGGAAGCATCTCCATAAATCCATAGATCTTTCACTCGGGTTGCGACCGATTCTGATCCTAATCCTTTGGGGTAACGCACATAGTCAAACAACACACCACTGGGTCGCTTTTGCAGAATAGCCTTGAGCAAGGTTTGATAGTCCTGTTGGCCGACGGGGTTGTAGGGATCAACGAAACCTTGATTCACATAGCTTTCCCCAAAGTCATCCACCTCGGTTTCATCAAAGGTTGCCGTTGTGGTCGTTTCCCCGTCGCCGTTACGAGCCAAGACTTGCTGCCGATCCGGTCGTAAGGTATAGGTATACCCAAAGTTCAGCATAAACATCCAGGCATACACTTTCAAGCCTCGCTGTCGTCCTTTCTGGATTGTTTCTGCCAATAGATCAAGATTTTCGGTTCCCGGCGATCGCAGCACTGAGGGCCAAGGAGTTGGGTTATTGGCCTTAGGCAACAAAACCTGGCCATCGTAAAAGACTTCAAGGTAAACCTGGTTATATCCTCGGTTGATGATATCGTCGAGAATCTTGTCAATCGCACCAGGGTGAACATCACAGGGGTAAAGTCGCAACCAAATCGCTTGATTTTGGGGCCAATTCTGTTGGCGGCACTGAGAGACAAATTGGGCCTGTTGAGTTAGTACCGTTTGATACTGCTGCTGAGCCCTAGTATCGCCCTGAATCATGGCTTGGCGTAGACTTTCTTTCTGGGCTACTGCTGCTGATGCCAGTTGGCAATTGGCTGAAGTCTGAGATCGGGCAGGTTGACTCCAACCCACAGGGGAAAACAAAGTCACAAGCAACACGGCAACAGAACGACAAAGCCATTTATCCCCGTTGCTGACGGTTTTGTTGGAGACTAGGAGCCGATAGATCATTGAAAACTGAATTAAAAACCGCACTGAAAGATTAGGCATTCCCATAACACTAAAAATTGAAGTCACTGTAAAGTTCTTCAGCTTTAAATCAGTGACCTCAGCCTGATTATTCAGCCTGATTATAAGTTATTCTGCTTCAGCGATCAGCGGAACGATTGATCGAGACGTTCTCTTTCTGGTTGAAATTGAGTCTAATTGAAATTGAGTGGGCAGCGCGGGATTAATTTTGCCTCAGCATCCTTTTGGAATTAGAAAAACTAAAAATCTCTCTGAGGAATCTCCCAGGTTTCAGCTAGGAGATTCCTCAACTACACTAAAGAAGTCATCCTTAGGAGAACGCTAACGTGTCCCACACCATTGTCACCAACGCCTGCGAAGGGGTTGCTGATTGTGTTTCTGCCTGTCCAGTAGCTTGCATTCATGAAGGCCCCAGTAAAAATACCAAGGGGACAGATTGGTACTGGATTGATTTTGATACCTGTATTGACTGTGGGATTTGTTTGCAAGTTTGCCCAGTAGCAGGAGCTATTGTCCCTGAAGAACGTCCCGAATTGCAGCAAACCCCCCAATAAACCTTGACTAACTTGACTCAGTTGTTAGGAATTGATTTATTGTCCAGACAGAGACATTCTACAGAATGTCTCTACTTATTTTGACAGGTTATTTTAGTGGGTTCAGAAGATAAGATAAAACAGTTTCCCTAGGTATAAGGTGACAGTATGGCTTGATAGGTTGGATGATGGGAATAAATTGGATTGCAATAACATCAAGGCATGGATAACTTCTGGCATCATATCTTAAGTTTTGCGGAGACTACCGCAAACCGTGTCGGTCTGCGGCTCATGGAAGACTTTGGCTCGGGTCAGGCCGATCAAAAAGGGGACGGAAGTTTAATCACTCGCTCAGATCGCTGGGCTGATCAAGAAATCCATCGGGCGATCGCGGCAACTTTTCCGAGTCACGGGATTCTGAGTGAGGAAGGGGAACATTTGTTTCCGCCCCGGGAATGGTGTTGGATCATCGACCCGATTGATGGTACAACCAACTTTGCTTTTGGCATCCCGATTTGGGGAATTTCCCTGGGGTTACTGTACTGTGGCACGCCGATTTTTGGCTATGTGCATTTGCCGCCGCTGCATCAATCCTTTCATGGATTCTGGTATGGGGCTTCTGGTTTGACTGGCCCCACGGGTGCCTTTCGGAACCATCAACCGATTCATCCCGTGACCGATGCCTCCGAATCCCAGCGGTTCTTCAATCTTTGTGCTCGCAGTACTGCCGTGATTCCCCAAATTCCCTACAAAATCCGCATGGTTGGCATGGCAGCCTACAACTTTTTGCTTGTAGCTTCGGGTGTGTCCATTGCTGGAACCGAGGCAACCCCCAGGGTTTGGGATATTGCTGCGACCTGGGTGATTGTGCAAGCGGCTGGAGCTGTTTGGGTTTCCTTAGGTTCAGAGGCTAGTTTTCCCCTAAAAGTTGGAAAAGATTACAGCACTCAGTCCTATCCCACCCTAGTGACCAACCGGGTGGAGATAGTTTCAGTTCTCAAACCGTTGATTCAACCACTCCATTCCAGTCAACTTCTCAAAATTTAACTTCTCAAAATTTAACCTCTCAGAATTCAAGCTCTCAGAATTCAACCTCGCAAAAAGTATTAAGCTTTTTCTACTGCGGTAAACTTGATTTTGAGGTAATCTTCTTCCATTTTTGCTCCCGAAGGTTGCAGGGCGGCTAACGCTTGAGGCAAGACTAAATTCCGTCGATGGTTCCCAATGCGAATATTCAGTTCATCTCCCGTTTTATTGAGTTGGATTTGTTCTTTAGGAATTCCCGGTAGGTAGAGTTCCAAGCTGTAGTGACCGTCTCCTTGCACAATTCTTACTGTATTTTCCTTATAGTAAACCTGAGTTGGATCTTCATCTTGATAAAGGGTTTCTTTCAGTCGTTCTAGAGCTGCCAACCCACACATTTCTTCGGAATAAAGCGGGACTTCTTTCACGGGTAAAGGGCTAAAGTTGTCGTGAATTTCTTGACGATACTGTTGTTGGCTGGCTTTCCAGCGTTGGAAGAAGGGATCGGTTACACTGTCAGGAATAATTCGGTTGGCAATCACTAAATCCGTGGCCACATTGTATAAGCTCAGATAAGCATGGGCCCGTAAAGATTCCTTGATCACCATTTTTTCGGGGTTTGTGACCAACCGCACTGAAGTTTGGGTATTATCGGTCAGCACTTTCTCTAAGGCTTCAATTTGTTCGTAGAACTCGTAGGGAGCATCCATCACTTCCTTATCTGGCAATGAAAATCCAACCAGGGGCCTGAAGATTGGTTCCACAAAGGGTCTTAAGGCCGCAGACATTCCCTGTAAAGGTTTGTAAAATTTTCTCATATACCATCCTCCCACTTCTGGCAGACTGAGGAGGCGAAGAGCCGTTCCTGTAGGAGCAGAGTCAATAATCAGCACCTCGAAGTCACCTTCGTCATAGTGGCGCTTCATCCGCACTAAACCAAAAATTTCGTCCATTCCTGGCAGGATTGCGAGTTCCTCGGCCTGAACTCCATCTAACCCTCTTGCTTGTAAAACTTGGGTGATGTAGCGTTTGACGGCTCCCCAGTTGCCCTCTAATTCCATCAGAGCATCCAGTTCTGCTCCCCAAAGATTCTCCTTGACGCTGCGAGGTTCATGACCCAACTCCAGATCAAAGCTATCAGCCAGGGAATGGGCTGGATCAGTGCTAAGAACTAGAGTTCTGTAGCCGAGTTCTGCACATCGCAAGCCTGTTGCCGCAGCCACAGAGGTTTTACCAACTCCGCCCTTCCCTGTCATCAAAATCACGCGCATCTTGTCAAGCCCCGCTTAAAACTTGTTCACATTACTTTAATCTAGTTAATCTAGATTTTAATCTAGTTTAGCTTAGTCGTCTGTCAGCGTGATTTTGACAGATCAGGTTAACATGCGGTTACCTCATGCTTCAGCAAAGATTTGAAGGTTCAAGCACCCATCAAAGTCGGCAAGCACTAGGATGGTTTTCCGCCAAACAGTTGCTTTACAACATCCAATCGAGAACAGTTCCAGTAGTCGATGTGGCTGATAATTAAATCTTCAGCGTTGAATTGGAGTTCACTCCGACCAGGGATTGAAACTCTGGGTCGCCACGGGAGAGGAACGGTCCAACTGAGTGTCCACTGGGTGTGAATGACTTCTGCCTGTTGAAAAATCTCATGGAGATCTAGTTGAATATCCAGAAACCAAGAGCGAATAAAATTGACCATGGTTTGATACCGTTCTAGACCGCTAAATTCGTTTAAAGGATCTTTAAAATAAACATTGGGTGCGTAGATACTGTAGGTTTGATCTTCTGGAAATCGTTGATAGTCGGCTTTGAGAATATCAATTAGATTCATCAATCTCAATCAAGATTTAACTCCAGCAGCATAACAGTTTGCTAAATAGAAGCTCAAGAGGGGTTAAGAGATTTTGTCCGCGCAGGCTAGAGGCTTGAACCACAGATATCTCATGAACCATTTGGGATTGCGATTCACTGACCC
Source organism: Microcoleaceae cyanobacterium (assembly GCA_051652765.1). GTDB lineage: Bacteria > Cyanobacteriota > Cyanobacteriia > Cyanobacteriales > Microcoleaceae > JBHJGO01. The sequence continues at coordinate 77,068 of JBOFUV010000101.1, forward strand.
GAGTTCTGCAAAATCAAATTAATTGTTTCCTGTTTCACCCAACCTTTGTGGACAGCAATTTCTCCAAATCTCAATCCAGATTGGTGTTGAAATTCTAGAATCAAATCAATTTGATGGGTTTTTAGTAGATTTGCTCGCCTCAAACATTGACCCAGAGGAAGCTTTAGATGATTTTGAAGATGTAACTCCTCTGCAAAAAAATCAATTGTTTCCTGAGATAACCATCCATGATTTGCAATAATCATACCCAACTTTTGGGGAGGATCTTGAGACTGTTGGATTTTCAGGGCAGTTGCAACTTGAGCTTCTGAAAGTAATCCTGCCGTTTTCAGGATGTTGCCAATCGGAGGTCGAGGCAGTAGATCTTGAGGTAAGTCTGAAAACTTAGAATGTTGAGCAACTTGAGTCTCACCTGAGGAAAATTTTGCTGAACGGTTTAGAACTAACTCCAGCAGAGATGATGGAACAGAAACTGGCCAAATTGCTGCAGCGCCTAACAAAACAATCCAAGACGTTCGATCGAAATTGGAGGTCGTAGAATCTTGCAAAAGCAGCTTGAACCAGTAGCCAAAAGCAGTAAAGACACCAATAGCGTAGAGGAAAAACAATTTCATGTGACTGGAACTTAACTAGACTAAGTCTAGATACGACAAAAACCTTAGCTTTCCGGAGCTTTTGAGGAACTAGCCCCAGAATTGATGCTGCCCTGCCCTGCAATTTCAGCGATTACGGTGTTGCTGAATCTGGATATGAATTTTGTCAGAACGGTGCGCGATTCCCCTAAAATACTTGACACTAAAATAATCCGTTCATGCCACACTTCAGCAACGCCTGATTATCAACGTTCATCAACCAAGTTTAAGCTCTGTTGACTTGTGCAAAAATTCAGGCAGAAGTCAACCCATGTCATTCTCAATCAGTCATAGAAAAAGTAGCATAGAGCCTGAGGATTAAAGTTCCAAATTAGGGGTAACACCTCTCTATCCTACTTTCACGACTTACTTAAAGCTACGACACAAAAACCCACAACCATCCTACAAAAATGAACGAAATCACTAAAGCCCATCCCTAAAAAAGGGTAGGCATCCAAATTTCCGTCCATCTAAGTTCAGAATAAATAATGCACCTGACTACTACATATAGAAAGACATCTTGTGTAACCCATCGCATGGCCACCTCAATCATTCTTTCTTACACTTTTCTTGTGCTTCTCAAAACCACCCTAACGTTAACCCTGAGAAACGTTAACCCTGAAATCGGTGTAGGCTCTCACTCTTAAACGAATTTACCCAATCTTAACAAGCTCTATATCTAACTATAGCCTCAAGGCTGATTCTAAACAACAGGCTTTGTCCTGCATTTTTGACTCAGGGTGCAGATCTTAAGGCTCTGGTTCTGTCTAAGCTGACTCCTTGCTCTATTCCGAACCAGAAGCGATACGGGTTAGGCGAGATCGAAGGCTATGGCAATGTTTGATCTGCCTTTTCCTCTTCTTGTCCAGGAAGTGCTGCTGTGGGCAGGCGAGATCGAAGGTTATAACAATCCCCGTGAGATAAGACATGAATTTTTAGATTAAACAAGCTTAAAGGCTCTTCCGGCCCGACTTTATCTGCATTGGTGTAAGATATTCGACTACTGTCTAAGATGGTCACACTACCTTTGCCAATCACCCGCAGTCGGTTCTCTGCTTCAAATAAGGTGCAGGTATCCTCGTCAATCCCAATGCCCGTTCGACCGGGATAAGAGGCGATCGCGCTCAAGAGTCGAGCGATGCGATTCCGATTGGAAAAGTGCTGATCGACAATAATACTCGGCAGAATCCCTAGCCCGGTGGCCATGTCTACCAGAGAACGGTTCGGAGACTCCCCACTCCCGCCCCCGGCAATCATGTGATGGCTCATAACGGCTGCCCCAGCGCTGGTGCCTGCAAGGGCAATTTTGCCTTTTCTGGCTGCTGTCCGAATTTTGTCCATCAAATCAGTATCAGCCAGTAAACTATAGAGCCGGAGTTGATCTCCGCCAGTCATGAACACCCCTGTGCAGGTTTCCAAAAAACTGTGCCACTCTAGGTTTTCACAATGATCCCGTTCTCGGATATCAAAAATCTCGATCGCATTCGCGCCCATTTCCTCAAAAATTTGTCGATACCGTTCCCCCTGAACCGCAGGTTCCCGTGAAGCTGAGGGAATGATTGCCAGTTGAGCATTTGATGATCCGGCTCGATTGAAAAAAGTTTGCAGGATTTCTCGTCCATGTACTTTGTCTTCTGCTCCGCCAATAATCAGGATGGAGGTTTTTGTTTGAGAGGAGGTCATCTGCTCTGTATCGTAAGAAGTCAACTGCTGCATATTTTATCGTCTCAAATGAACAAGAATTAAGTTCATCTGAGTCTCATCTGGAATTAGGTGCTTTGTGATCTAATCGGTTTAACTTGAGGATTCCTCCGAGTCCCCGTCTTAGTGTTTTGGACATTACAGAAGTCCTCAACAACTAGTAAGAGGTTCAAAGTGCAAGCGTCTAGCTAATTTCATTGCTTGGCTTAGCCTTCAGGTAGCTGCGACAAAATGCTTACACTATTGATCAAAACCTAGATTTAGGTTGCTGTAAAGAGTTAATCTTTAAAAAGAGTTAATCTTTAAATTGAATGTTTGAATCTAGCTGAAGTTCAATTCTTGAACATAGTATGCTCTGATACCTTTTGATAGGATCTTTAAATTGTGTGATTGATTATACAATATCCGCAATGCAGAATCAGAATAGTAATTTCTCGAAATTTGCATAAGATCCTTAACTTCTACACCAAGAACGATTTTCTCCAGTGCGGTTCGATATTCTTACTTTATTTCCTGATTTTTTCTCTAGCCCTCTCAGTTCGGGACTGCTGGCAAAAGCTCTAGCAAAAGGAATTGCTGAGGTCTATCTGACCAATCCCAGAGACTTTACAACGGATAAGCATCGAAAAGTAGATGACGAACCCTATGGCGGTGGAGTGGGCATGGTTTTGAAGCCTGAACCCTTGTTTGCTGCCGTAGAATCTCTGCCGATCCTGCCTCGACGAGAAATTATCCTCCTGACTCCCCAGGGAGAACCCCTGAACCAACCCTTGCTGAAGGAATTGGTCACCCACTATGACCAGCTTGTCTTACTCTGTGGACACTATGAAGGCATTGACGAGCGCATTACCCAGATTGTGACGCGAGAGGTTTCCCTGGGAGACTTTGTTTTAACGGGGGGTGAAATCCCAGCAATGGCCCTAATTAACGGTGTGACCCGTCTGATCCCCGGTACCGTTGGTAAGGAACAATCCCTCAAAGCAGAAAGTTTTGAGGCCGGGTTGCTGGACTATCCCCACTACACTCGACCTGCCGAATTTCGAGGAATGCAGGTTCCAGAAGTGTTGCTGTCGGGCAACCATGCTGAGATTCAACGCTGGCAATATCAACAACAACTCCAACGTACCCGCGATCGCCGTCCAGATTTATTCAAAAAGCTAGCCTTGGATTTTGACTTAGAGTGTAGCTTAGATCAGAATTCAGCGCCTGAAGCATAGTAATCTTTAGGAAACCACTAAGTTCAGTTAAGTTCAGTGGCTTTTTCGTAGCCCAGTATTCAATTTGAACCGTTCCCTGGCAGGCAAGTGAGACATGAATACCTCAATTATTGATAAAAAGTTACAGGCTTATCGTTCAGAACTAAACGGTTTACTGTACGAGATGCAACAGCTTGCGGCTGACATTAATAACCCAGGGTTGCGGGACACGACAGATCGACTCAGACGCAATATCAGTGAACCGTTTTTGTTTGTTGTTGTTGGGGAAGTCAAAGCTGGAAAAAGCAGTTTTGTGAATGCGTTGTTGGGAGCAGAAGTCTGTAGAACTGATATTGAACCCTGCACGGATATGGTGCAACAAATTGTTTACTCGGCTGAGAGATTTACGACACAAGTCGAGCCTAACCTGAGAAAAATTGGATTGCCGATTGAAATTCTAAAAGACATTTCCATCGTTGATACTCCAGGCACAAACACAATTGTTGAAGAGCATCAAATTATTACAGAACGCTACATTCCAAATAGTGATCTGACCTTTTTTGTCCTATTTGCCAAGAATCCTCATCAAAAAAGTGCTTGGGATTTCTTAGATTATGTCAGTACGGAATGGCGTAAAAAAGTCGTCTTTATTTTACAACAAGCAGACTTACTGAAACCCAGTGACCTAGATAGAAATATTGGACGGGTCGAGGAATATGCTCATCAAAAACAAATTCAAGCTCCAGTTGTTTTTACGACTTCGGCTGAACGGGAATTTAATCAAGAAGAAAATAGTGGGTTTGAAGAAGTTAGAAGCTACATTAGAAATATGGTTGCTTCAGGAGAAAGTTATAAGATCAAACTTCGTTCCGTCAGCCAAACTACCCAAAAGATTATTGAGACCTTAGCCGAGGATATTGCAGCACTACAAACTCAGCTTGCCACCGATCAAACAGCAGCAGAAAAGATTAGAAATAGAATTGCTGCCGCTCAACGGCGATCGCGATCAGAAATTGACAGTTTGGTTGAACGACTAGCGGCTCGTTATGGAACTATTTCTGACAGAATTAAGGCTGAATTCCGCGAGAGCTTATCCGTTTTTACCGTTATTCAAAAAGCATTCGTTGGAATTTTCAATAAAGAAGCGTCCATTCAAGCCTGGATTAAAGGCTTTCAAGATCGCTGTCAAGTCGAGTTAAAATCCTCATTAGAAGAGGTTTCAATAGAAGGTGCACAAAATTTTGTAGATAGTATTCGACAGCTTTTAGAAGGTTTAACCTATGATTTAAATTCTATTCAAGCCAGTCAAATTCATAGTAGCAATATCTCCTTAAAAATTCTCGAGCGTCGCCAAGAAGTGATTGAGAGTGTTAGAGCCAAGGTGTCCCAACTGATGACCGATCAGGGAATGGTGCGCTCCATCAATTCTAATGCTGAGGATATGGCGGTTGAAATTGTGGGCGGTGTATTTATTGCGATCGCGGGAACGGTGATGAGTGTGATTCAATTTGCAGTGGCCGAGACGATTATGAATGCCTTAGGAATTGCCTTTGCAGGAATTGGTGTGGTGTTATTTGCTGTTGGAGTTGCATGGCAGCGCAATCGAGTTATTCAAAAATTTGAGATTGCTTTAGATCGAGAAAAAGGTAGGTTTCAAGGGGATGTTTCTGACCGACTCAATCAGAAACTCAGTCTGATCTATGAAGAGATTGAACGTATTTTTGTCCAGTTTTATGATTATGTTGAACGGGAAGAGCAAGAGATTCAACCTGTGCTGGAAAGATACACCATAATTCAGCACGAAGCTCAACAACTCTTTGGCAAAATGGCAACTCAGTTGAGTTAGTTAGTTGAGTTAAATTAAGTGTTAATCCTGCATTCCCAACACCTGAACCAGATTTATACTCATGCCGAACAGACTTATCCCCATGAATGTTGTGGGTTGCTGATGGGAAGAATTGAGCTGAATGCTCAAAAAGTTCTGGTTGAAGTTATTCCTGCTGAAAACGCTTGGAATAAAGTATCGGCTGAAATCTTCCAAACACAACTGTTTCACACAGAACTGTCTCAAACAGAAGGGTTTCAAGACATTAAAAAATCGGATCAACAAGCAACATCTCAGTCAACCACTGAACGCCATTATACGATTTCACCAGAGATATTATTCAAGGCTCAGAAGCAAGGACGAGAACGCAATTTATCGATCATTGGCATCTATCATTCCCATCCCGATCATCCGGCAACTCCTTCGGAATTTGATCGGCTTTGTGCATGGTCTGACTATTCCTATATAATTGTCTCTGTGCAACAGGGAAAGGCAGTTGATTTGCAGAATTGGTGTTTAGATGAACAGCGTCAATTTCAACTAGAAGGGTTTCATTCAAAGTAATATTAACAGTAGTATTAATTATTGAAATTGAGCTGAAGTGACGAGTGGTTTTTAAATCAGTGAGGAACATCTCAGCCACTCAAGTTCCCCTTTTTTGTGGGGATTTGGGAGGATCGCTCCAGATCACAATCTTAACAAAACGATGGTAAGTCTCTAATTTGTTTTGTATTGAATTTGACTACAATTCATCTTCCCTGAGCTGTACTGTCAAAGCAATCAATAAACTCATCTAGCCTAACTGGTAGTGTAAGAGTTTGGGTGAGGGTTTTGGCAAGAACTTTGTGGAGGTATTACGAATGAGCGCCCTAGAATTTGCAACAGAAGAAGTGGTTTCCCAAGTAATTTCCCAAAATGGACAGATTGCGATCGCCGATTCAGAGCTGAGCAGTTTTCTTGATATTTTGCAGATGCTCATCCGTGAACCCTCTGTTGTTGGCAGTGAAGACTCTTTTTTTCGAGTGCTACGTCGGGAATTGGAGGAAGTCGGAGCAAAAGTTCAGTACTACCAGGGCATTCTCGTCGCCCAAGGGAACCAACCCAACGACCTGATCCTCTCAGCCCATATTGATCGACACGGTTTATTATGTACTGGCCCCAACGAGTTTCAGTATGCTGCCTTCATTGCCAGCAACCGGAGTGAGCTAACGGGGGATTCTGTGTCTGAACAGATGATGTACATGGTTGAAAACCGTTTTCAAGGTCAGCGCGTACAAGCCCATTTGCCTTACACCGGGACTTACTTGGGGCAAGGCTCGATTACACGCTCCTACATTTGTCCAGCCCGAAAAAACTTGATTTTTGAATTGGATGGCTTGGATTTTTTACAACCGGGCACGCCGTTGTCATTCCTAGATCGTTTGCAGATCGTTGATGGCTATGCTTCAGCTCAGCTAGACAATGTTCTCAGTGCATCTATCCTCGTGTATCTTTTCCGGCGAGGCTTCCAGGGAACAGCGCTGTTTACCGCCCAAGAGGAAGCTGGACGAAGTTGGCGTTATGCCTTGGATTGGTTTCATTGCCAGAATTTAGTCACTCAACGGTTGATCGTTCTAGATACGAGTCCTTACCCCAGTCGAGAGGCTGCTAATGCTCAACAACTCGTCCTCCGTCGTAAAGACTCTAACGGGATCTTTGCCTCAGGGATTACCAATGAGTTAGAGGAAAGATGCCAAACCTTTGGCATTACTTACAGCTACAAAGATGCCTATATTGAAGCTCAGAATCGTGAACGGAGTAAGCCACTGTCCTTAGGGCGCACAGAGCTAGGTCGCATCGTGGCAACTACCCATGGCAGTATCAATGGCACAACGCTACAAATTCCAACAACGGGTTATCATACTCCCCATGAAACCGCTTCGTTAGCTTCGATTACGGCGGCAATTAAAGTATTGATGTCCTACATTCCTTAGGCGACAACGCTGATTTAAAACTCACTTAACAGCTCTGAATTAACTGACTAAGCGCTTTTCCTGGGTTGGGGTCTTTCATCAAAGACTCACCAATCAAAACTGCACTGGCTCCAGCCTGCTTGACAAAGTTCAAATCTTCTGGAGTCCTGAGTCCAGACTCACTCACGACCAGAATATCTTGAGCCTGGAGTTTGTCTTGGCGAGCGGCCAAAAGATGTGCAGTGGTTTGTAAATCGACGGAGAAATCCTCTAGGTTGCGATTATTAATACCCACTAAATTCACGGTTGACAAGGCCAATACTCGGTCTAATTCTTCTAAGGTATGCACTTCGACCAAAGGTGTCATGCCCAGCTTTTGAATGATTTGAGTAAAATATTGCAAGTCTTGGTCAGACAAAATGGCTGCAATCAACAAAACAGCATCAGCCCCAGAAATCCGAGCCAGATAAATTTGGTAGGGATAAATCACAAACTCTTTGCACAGTAGGGGGAGTTGTACCACTGCCCGAATACTGGCTAAATTCTCAAAGCTCCCTTGAAAGAATTTTTCATCTGTTAAAACGGAGAGACAAGCTGCTCCTCCCTGTTCATAGGCTTGAGCAATGGCAACCGGGTCAAAATCCTCCCGAATCACTCCCTGACTAGGAGACGCTTTTTTCACTTCAGCAATGACGGCAGGTTGAGTCAGACTGGATTGGAGTGCGGTTAAGAAATTCCGAGTTGGGGGTGCGTCTTGTAGCTTGCGATGGAGTTCAACGAGGGGCAGCCGTTCTCGCCGTTGTTCAACTTCGATCTCTTTTTGCCAGACGATTTCTTCCAAAATGTTCTGTGGTGCAGCATCGGGTACCTTAACCTGATATTGCAAATTAACCACATTCACAGCGGAACTGGGGGGGCGGCGACGGATTTGCATAGTTGATGCTTTCGTTAATGCTTAATTTAGTGCTTAGTTTAATGTTGGGTTTAATGTTGGGTTTAATGGGCCATGACTGCTCGCTTATAGGCTTCATCCAGGACTTCAGACAGGGTGGGATGGGTATGAACCGAAAATGCTAAAGTTTGCACGGACTGACGTTGGGCGATCGCATTAGCCGCTTCTTGGATCAAGTCAGAGGCATGAAGCCCAATAATATGAACCCCTAAGATTTCTCCAGTATCCTTGCGGTAGATCACCTTAGCCATTCCTTCGGTTTCCCCTTCGGCAATGGCCTTAGAATTGCCCTTGAAGTAAGTTCGGACAGCGGCCACCTCAAAGCCTTCTGTATTCCCTAGGTCTTGAGCTGCAGGTTCACTTAAGCCCACATAACTAATCTCAGGATGGGTAAAGGCTGCTGCTGGAATACTCCGATAGTCCACTTGTCGTGGCCGCCCGCAGATAGTTTCTACAACCGCAATGCCCTGAGCTGAAGCCGTATGAGCCAACATCATTTTGCCCGTGACATCCCCAATTGACCACAGATGGGGTACAGGTTCTCCGCTAGAAAGCACAGCAAGGAAGTCATCCACGGGGATAAACCCGCGTCGATCTAGTTCTACCCCAACAGTTTCTAGGCCCAAATTTTGACTGAGGGGAATTCGGCCTGTTGCGACCAGACAGGCATCAACTTCTAAAACCTCTTCCACTTCCTTGGTCTTCGCATCCGCCAATTCAATCACAACTGGAGAACCAGGTGTAACTTTCAGGGCCAGTTTTCCTGTATAGGTTTCTATATCTCGAGGGGCAATTAACACCCGCTGAGCAATTTTAGCAATGTCAGGATCAAAGGTTGGCATCAATTGATCCAGAGCTTCAATTATTGTAATTTCACATCCTAAAGCAGTATAGACATCGGAGAATTCCAACCCAATGTAACCACTGCCAATAATCGCCACCCACTGGGGCAACCATTCCAGCTTCACCGCATCATCGCTGGTAAACACGGTTTTATGATCAATTTCTATTCCCGGTGGCACAAATGGAATCGAGCCAGGGGCAAGGATAATCTCTTTGGCAGTGAACGTTTGATCGCCAGACGCGGTTTTAACGGTCACTTTCTGAGGGGCTGCAACTTTTCCTCGACCCTGAATCACATCAACATTCAAGCGCTTGAGACTGTTGGTTAGGTCGCCCCGGAGTTTGCTCACGGTTGCTTCGGCATGACCTGCAATGATTTGGCGTTCAAAGCTAACCTTTTCCAGTTGAATCCCGAGGGTCTTGAGATGATGAGCGTTTTGCAGCTCTCGTACCCGCCCAGAAGCAGCTAACAACGCTTTTGAGGGAATACAGCCTCGATTGACACAGGTTCCTCCCATTTTGGCCATTTCGATGATGGCGGTTTTGAGACCACACCCTACGGCGTGAATCGCTGCTCCATGACCTCCAACCCCCGCGCCGATGATGATCAAATCATAGTCAAATTCACTCACTCTAGCTCTCCCCGTGCGATCGCTTTGAATTTCGTCTCTCCAACTTCATTGTGAACTAGGGAGGGGGTATCCGGCAAGCCGGGTGTAGCAGCCTCTTAATCTTGTCTTAAAAGTTATGCATTTCTTAGTATTTCTTTGATGTCTCTATTGACGGCTCAGGACAATCCTGCAAATATCTGGATAAATTTTAAGACTAAGTGCTTAAGACGACAAATTCTCAAGGGGACAGCAATAGCTCACTCTCCTATCAACCGTGAGGTACCTTATGGGTTTGACCGAGCAAGATCAGGAACTACTTCAGGCCATTTATCAGGGCAATGGAACTTTAGTTCAATTTGTCGTTCGGCAGCTTACCCGCCAAGGACTAACCGTCAACTTCCAAACTGAGGACGGGGACACCCCTCTCATAATTGCAGCAGATCTCGGTCACTTAGAGGTCGTTCAGGCCCTTTTGGGAGCTGGAGCAGAGGTTAATGCTCAATCTGACACTGGTGCAACAGCGCTGATGGCCGTTGCAGCCACAGGCAACCTAGCGATCGCCACAACATTACTGGCAGCCGGAGCTAATGTTGGGCTTCAGGATCAAGACGGAGAAACAGCCCTACATTTCGCAGTGGTTGAAGAACAGGGAGAGATGGTTGAACTGCTCTTAAAACAAGGTGCAAACCCTTGTATGCTCAACACATTAGATGACTCTCCCTTGGTTGTGGCAATGCTCCAAGGGTACGGCGCGATCACAGCAACGTTATTAAAACAGGCTACAACCACTCAGGCCAACCAATTCTTACAGACTTACATCATGGGAGAAACAGCCTTGACCCTGAGTGCCTTCCATGGAAATGTCCCTCTTATCCAGCAACTCCTGAGTCTAGGCGCAGACCTCAATCAACAAAATGATCAGGGAAAGACAGCTTTAACTCGAGGAGCTGAGCAAGGTAACTGGGAGGTTGTGCAGGAGCTAACCGTTCGGGGAGCTAACCTGGATATTCAAGATCGCACTGGATCAACAGCCTTAATGTGGGCTGCACTAAAGGGCCATCAACTGATTGTACAATTGCTAATCGAAGCGGGAGCCAACCTGAACCTACAAAATCAGGGAGGCTACACAGCTCTGATGCTAGCAGAGTTTAACGGCCACAAACCCATCGTTCGACAGATGAAGCGTGCTAAAGCTCAGGAATAGCTAGGAGGCAACACGAGCTGCAGTTCTAGGTCGTCGCCGCCCCCGGAACTGACTTGAGGCTGAGGTATCAGTATCTGAAGTCCCTGAAGTCCCAGAGTTATTGTCAGCAGGGCTTTGCAGCAGCAATACCAGGAGAGGATTACTGGGTAGTTCCCGTCGGAGAACCCGTTGAACGGCCCGCTCAATTTGAGTTCTGACTCCAACCCAATCAATTTCCTGCTTGCCTTCGCCGAAGGAACGAGAAAACTCTGACCAGCGATCGCCCAATGTCTGCTCAATCGATTGAGTAATCTGCTTTTGCAACACTGCAGGCTCAATCGAGGTGACAACCCCCTTGAGATGGACTTCTGGTTGTGCCAAAAGTTCTCCCTCTATGCCAACTGCAGCCGCAACGGTGATGACTCCATCTTCTGCAAGTTGCTGCCGCTCCCGCATGACATTGTCTTTCACAAACCCAGAACGGGAAGAATCCACTGGTTCAACACCAGAGGGAACCTTGCCAGCGATCCGCAGTGAATCCTGGGTTAGCTCGATCACATCACCGTTGTCAATGATCACCATATTCTCGGCTGGAATCCCCATACTTCGAGCTGTTTTTGAATGCTGCACCAGCATTCGGTGTTCTCCATGCACCGGAACGAAGAACCGGGGACGAGTCAAGGCTAACATTAGCTTGTGATCTTCTTGACAGCCGTGGCCCGAAACGTGAATTCCCTTGTCGCGGCCATAGATTACGTTTGCCCCAAGCATCATTAGCTTATCAATCGTATTGACAACCGCAATTGTGTTGCCCGGAATGGGGTTGGCTGAGAATACAACCGTATCCCCAGATTTGATACTAACTTGATGATGGCCTCCGTTGGCGATGCGAGTTAGGGCGGATAGGGGCTCGCCCTGAGATCCTGTCGTGAGAATTAATACTTTTTCGGCAGGCATGTCGCTCAGTGCGCCCAAGGGAACAAATAAATCATCCCGGCATTTGATATAACCCAAGTTACGGGAATGAGCAATCACGTTCAGCATCGAACGCCCAACCACAGCAACAGAACGCCCCTGCTTTTGGGCAATACTCAAAACAATATTCAGGCGGTGTACAGAGGAGGCAAAGGTGGTAACCAACAAACGTCCCGTTGCCTGGGCGAAAACCCGCTCCAAGTTTGGATAGACTGACTGCTCAGAGGGCGTAAACCCAGGAATTTCAGCATTAGTAGAGTCGCTTAATAGGCAGTGAACCCCTTTCTCGCCATACTCTGCTAACCGCTGAAGATCAAAGAATTCTCCATCCACCGGGGTGTGATCAATCTTGAAATCTCCCGTGTGAATCACCACTCCCACAGGAGTATTGATGGCAACGGTAAAACTGTCTGCAATGGAATGGGTATTGCGAATGTATTCAACCAGGAAGTTTTTCCCAATCCGGACGATTTCACGGGGCCGGACGGTGCGAAGTTCTGTGCGATCGCTCACCCCAGCCTCTTCTAACTTGCCCTGAAGTAAAGCCATGGCTAGACGAGGGCCATAAATTACCGGAATATCAAATTGCTTCAGGTGATAGGGAATGCCACCAATGTGATCTTCGTGACCGTGGGTGACAATCATGCCCTTAATGCGATCGCGATTTTCACGCAAGTAAGTCACATCCGGGAGGACAATATTCACCCCATGCATTCCATCCGTGGGAAAAGCTAGCCCTGCGTCCAGCAGGATGATTTCATCTCCATACTCAAACACGCAGGTGTTTTTGCCAATTTCGTGAAGCCCTCCCAGAGGAATAATTCGTAGAGCCGATGGATCACTTGATCTCTGGTACTTCTCGGTCAAATTCTTGCTGGCGATCACGGGCTTTGTTCCGTTTCTAATCATACTTTTGCTTGATAAGTTTCCTTAATATGAAGTCTCAATCACAGGTTCCAAATAGGATTTAGCCTTACACCTGATAAACTTGACAAAATTGCCAAGAGGCTTTTTGGAGTGAATGCTAGACGGGAATTGCTAATTCGGCCTAGCTTCTGAAATCAGCAACTATTCAGTTGTCCTGAAACCTTAAAATTCAGAGCTTTAAAACTTTCTAACCCAGTTTTAGATCTAAGCTCCTTAGTCTGGACTGGCTAGCTCACCCTTTCGTTCAACTTGCTCAGCACATCCTCTAACCTCTGCTCCAGTTGAGGGGAAGGATCGCACAATGGTAAACGAGTCTTTCCAACATTCCATCCTTGTAGGTTGAGCGCTAGCTTGACCGGAATTGGATTTGTCGTTGCAAATAAAGCCTTGAACAAGTCGAAGAGCCGCAGGTGAATTTCAGTTGCTAACTGAACCTGACCCATCTCAAACGCCTGAACCATCTGCTGTAGCTGCTTTCCTACCAGATGACTGGCCACACTGACAACACCAACTGCTCCAATTGCAAGCATAGGCAGCGTTAACGAGTCATCTCCAGAGTAAATCTTAAATTCAGGGGATGTCAAGCAACGAATTTGACTGACTTGATCTAAATTGCCACTGGCTTCCTTGATAGCAACAATGTTGGGCAATTCTGCAAGACGAGCAACTGTCTCTGGCTGAAGATTTTGGCCTGTGCGCCCTGGAACGTTGTAGATCATAATCGGCAAATCTAAACTGGCTTGGGCGATCGCCTTGAAGTGTTCATAGAGTCCCTCTTGAGGGGGCTTGTTGTAATAGGGTACAACCTGCAAGGAACCATCCATTCCGAGTTGAGCTGCTTTCAGGGTTGCATCAATGGCTTCCTGAGTCGAGTTTGATCCAGTTCCTCCCATTACTTTAGCATGAGATCCCACGGCCTGTTGCACGACTTGAAATAGTTGGTACTCTTCATCCCAGGTCAAAGCAGGCGATTCGCCTGTTGTACCACAGACCACGATGGTGTCGGTTCCCTGCTCGACCAAATGAATCGCCAAACGCTCTGCCATTTCATAATGGACACTTCCGTCCGCTTTGAACGGTGTTACCATGGCCGTCATGACTCTACCAAAACTACTCATCTGCTTCCTAAAGTAATAATCTAGGGGGCCTGTTTTGCCAAGGAGGGAACTCTAACACTATTTTTTTCAACTAACAGCTCAGCAATTTGAACTGCATTGAGAGCCGCGCCCTTTCGGATTTGATCACCACTCAGCCAAAGTTCTAATCCACAGGAATGAGACAGATCCTGACGAATTCGTCCCACCAATACTGCATCTTGACCTGTTGCTTCTATCGGCATCGGGAAATGACTGGTTTGCCAATCCTCGACCAACTTGACTCCTGGAGCCTGACTCAAAATATGTCGAGCCTTAGCCACACCAAAAGGAGAATCAAACTCTAGATTAACAGCTTCTGAGTGTGCCCGGAGTACGGGAACCCGGACACAGGTTGCTGAAATTCTGAGAGTGTCTACTCCAAAAATTTTACGGGTCTCGTTTACCATTTTCATTTCTTCCTGGCAATATCCCAACTCATTCCAGGGGGAGTTGTGGGGAAATAAGTTAAACGCCAGGGGATAAGGAAAGATGTCTGCCTTAGGAGATTCTCCCTGAAGAATCGCTCTAGCCTGGGTTTCAACCTCTGCCATTGCCCGTGCTCCGGCTCCACTGGCTGATTGATAAGTTGCCACAATTACTCGACGGACAGGTTGCACTTGATGTAAGGGCCAAATCGCCACTGCCATTAAAATCGTGGTGCAGTTGGGGTTGGCAATGATGCCTTGGTGTTGAGTAATCGCTTCAGGATTTACTTCTGGGACAATCAAAGGAACGTTTGGCTCTAGGCGAAACGCACTAGAGTTGTCGATCACGACGGCCCCAGATTCAACAGCCTTAGGACACCACTGCTTTGACGCAGCACCTCCAGCAGAAGATAGAACAATGTCAACGTTGTGAAAAGACTGCTCAGAGACCGTTTCTACGGCCAGAGATTGTCCTTTGAACTTTAAAAGCTGTCCAACAGAACGGGCAGAGGCCAACAGTTTTAACTCGGAGACCGGAAAGTTTCGACTCTCCAAAAGCTGGAGTAACTCAGTACCAACGGCCCCCGTTGCACCTAGAATGGCAACTCGATAAGACTTTGACAAACTTGCCTCCTTAAATTCTTACTAAAGATTCTTGTTTAAGATTCTTGCTTCAGGATTCTCGCTAAAGATCCTGTGAAACCCGCCAACTCCTCTAAAATGCCATGCCTAAATCTACTCTAGCTCCAGTCAATTCAGGGACTAGTTTAGTGCAGAAGCTAAAACCATTGTGTTGAAACATTACGTGTTGAAACCAGAAAAATAAAAGCAAACGTGCAACATTAGAATCAGAATCTAGTAAAAAGTCAGAAAAAGTTTGAGAGAGGCTCAATGTGCTTCGTAAAATAACCATCATTCAGCTACAATAACTAGTTCTAGGAGAAACATTAAGCTTGTCAACTTAGCCTTGCGACTGATTGCAACTGAATCTAGTCTAGATAAATCCTTTCCTAGTAATGATCTGCTTTGGCCAAGATGACTTGATGCAGATAACCTGACTAGGGGAGCTTGATTAAGCTTTTAATTCAGTTAAATCTTGACTGAGCTTGCTTGATTAAATCCCTAACCGAACCTGTCCAAA
Source organism: Microcoleaceae cyanobacterium (assembly GCA_051652765.1). Lineage (GTDB taxonomy): Bacteria > Cyanobacteriota > Cyanobacteriia > Cyanobacteriales > Microcoleaceae > JBHJGO01. The sequence continues at coordinate 92,567 of JBOFUV010000101.1, forward strand.
TCCAACTTGTCTAAACTGAACTTGGTCTACAACTGTTTTGCCTAGTGGATTTGGCTTAGAGTATTAAGACTGTATTGAGTATCAGAATACCACGATTATGAAAGTTACCCAGGAAAAACTGCCCGATAGTCAGATTGGTTTAGATATCGAAATCCCACCGGAAATGTCCAAGAATGCCTACGAACAAGTCGTTCGCAAGTATACCCAGACCGCCAATATTCCTGGATTTCGGCGAGGCAAAGTCCCTCGGACGATCTTGATTCAGCGTTTGGGATCGACTCGGATCAAGGCCGCTGCCCTTGACAATCTGATGCAGGATCACCTGCCCAAAGTGATTGAGCAGGAAAATATTCCAGCCATCGGAGAAATTGAATTTCGCGGCGATATTGATGAGTTAATTGCTCAGTACCAACCGGGAGAGCCTCTAGTGATTCGGGCCAAGGTAGATGTTGAGCCGCAGGTTCAATTGGGAGAATATCAGGGCTTGCAGCTTCAAGCTGAAGCAATTCAGTATGACCCCGCCAAAATTGATGCGGAGTTGGAAAAGGAGCAGATCAAGCTAGCAACCCTCGTTCCCGTCGAAGACCAAGCTGCCCAAGAAGGAAATGTTGCTTTTGCAGATTTCAAAGGATACTTCATCAGCGATGACCCTGACGCTGAGCCTGAGGAAGTTCCTGGCGGTGAAGCAGAAAACTTTCGGATTGAGCTAACGCCGGGTCAGTTTATTCCGGGTTTCATCGAAGGGATGATTGGAATGCAGCCCGGAGAAACCAAGGAAATGCCGCTACAGTTTCCAGAGGACTATGGCAACGAGGAATTGGCTGGCAAGCCCGTGAACTTTACCATCACCCTCAACGAACTGAAAGAGCGAGAATTGCCCGAACTTGACGATGAGTTTGCTGAAGAGATTAGTGAATTCAAGACGATGGCAGAACTGCGGACATTTCTAGAAAGTCAGCATCAAGAAGAAGCTGAAAATAAGACCACTGAGAACAAACGGACGGCCCTAATTAAAGCAATTGTTGCCGGAGTCACCCTGGAATTGCCAGAAACGTTGATCCGGCAAGAAATCGACCAAATTGTAACTCAGCAGGCCATTCGCCTCAGTGAAATGGGCCTTGATGTCAAACAGATGCTGACTCAGGAGATGATGCTGCGAATGCGGGAGCAAGCCCGAACCCAGGCTATCGAACAACTCAAGCAAGCTTTAGCCCTAAAGGAAATTGCGGCCAAGGAATCTATCACCTTGGACGAGGAAGAAATCAAAGCCGAAGAAGCGACTGCCCTAAAGCTTTTGGAGGATCAGCCGGTTGACCTCCAGCGTTTGCGTACTTATGTTACAGAAGACTTGTTGAGGAAGAAAACCTTTGCTTGGCTAGAGGAGCATTCAACGATTGAACTAGTTCCAGAAGGTACGCTAACTTCCTTGGAGGCAGAAGAAACGGAGACGACTGAAACTTATGAGATTGAAGGTTTAGGAGATGATGAAACAGCCCCAGCGATTGAAGTAGAATCTTCTTCAAGCAATGAACCTACCTCTTCAGAGTCTTTTTCCGCTGAAGAGGAATAGCTCAAGAGGAATAAAGGACTTGTTTGATTGAGACCTTCCCAGCACAAAACATTTAAGTCGATGTTTTTGTTAGAATCAGCCCAAACTCTTCGTTGAAATCCACAGTTTTTTTTACGGACTTGGGTCATAATGTGAAGTATGCAGTTGGGCTGAATCAGTACTCGTTGAGGTACAAGCAATCTGTGTGTGGTTAAGTCGAGACAAACTTTTTTCACTCAGATTGTACAAGCCTCTGAGTCTGGGGTTGAGGATCTGACAGTTTATGCTATTCACTTTGTATGTCCCAATTGAGGTCGGTGAATCAGTAGCCCAGGTTGTCGTCTTTAAGCTGTAGTTTTTAAAAAGCCATATGAATTTGTCTGAATCTTTCCAAAGTTACCGAGACTGCTCCATACTCGACGGCTATTCTGTAGAAGTCTGTTCGAGTCAGATTACTGGGACAGTCCCGATTGTAATTGAACAGTCTGGCATGGGCGAGCGAGCGTTTGACCTCTACTCGCGACTGTTACGAGAGCGGATTATTTTCTTGGGAACCCCAGTTACTGACGAAGTGGCTAATGCGATCAGTGCCCAGATGTTGTTTCTGGAGGCGGACGATCCTGAGAAAGATATTCAGCTCTACATCAATTCCCCTGGCGGTTCTGTAACGGCTGGGATGGGCATTTATGACACAATGCAACAGGTACGGCCCGATATCGTCACAATTTGTTATGGTTTGGCTGCGAGTATGGGAGCGTTTTTATTGGCTTCTGGAGCGGCTGGAAAGCGGATGTCCCTTCCCAGTTCACGGGTGATGATTCATCAACCCCTAGGTGGGGCTCAAGGTCAAGCAGTTGATATTGAGATTCAAGCTCGGGAAATTCTTTATCACAAGCGTACCTTGAATGGATTGCTGGCTCAGCATACGGGTCAACCTTTAGAGCGCATTGAAATGGACACAGATCGCGACTTTTTTATGTCGGCAGCAGAGGCCAGAGAGTATGGTCTAATAGATCAGGTGCTTTCTAAGCAAACCCTGCCTGTTCTTAGCGAATCTGTTCCTGCAACTTAGCACGAGGCAACTATGTCCAAGTACGACTCCCACTTAAAATGCTCCTTTTGCGGCAAGTCCCAGGAACAAGTTCGTAAGTTGATTGCGGGGCCCGGTGTTTATATCTGCGACGAATGTGTAGAGCTATGTAATGAAATCCTGGATGAAGAGTTGTTTGATGCCAGTGCGGTTCAACAAGCTCCATCCTCTCGGCCTCAATCGGCTCCTGCGCCAAAGCGTCGGGTTAGAACCGGTCGGGCTCCCCTCAGTTCAGTTCCTAAGCCCCGAGAAATTAAAGCTTACCTGGATCTGCATGTCATTGGTCAAGATGAGGCCAAGAAAGTCCTATCCGTAGCCGTCTACAACCACTACAAACGCCTAGGTTTTGTTCAGGCAAAAGGCAGTCGTCAACCTTCCGATGACAGTATTGAGCTACAAAAGTCGAATATTTTACTGATAGGCCCTACGGGCTGTGGTAAGACGTTGCTTGCTGAAACCCTAGCTAAGATGTTAGATGTTCCCTTTGCCGTAGCTGATGCAACAACGCTAACTGAAGCGGGCTATGTGGGAGAGGACGTTGAAAATATTCTGCTACGACTGCTGCAAGTTTCAGACTTTGATATTGAAGAAGCCCAGCGGGGAATTGTCTACATTGACGAGATTGACAAGATTGCTCGCAAGAGTGAGAACCCTTCCATCACCCGAGATGTTTCCGGGGAAGGAGTCCAACAGGCACTGTTAAAAATGCTGGAGGGAACCGTTGCCAATGTTCCGCCCCAAGGTGGTCGGAAGCACCCTTATCAAGATTGTATTCAGGTTGATACTAGCAATATTCTGTTCGTCTGTGGTGGGGCCTTTGTGGGACTAGACAAGGTGGTCGAGCGCAGAACAGGCAAGAAATCCATGGGTTTTGTGCAAGCCAAAGAAGAGCAGCCAAAGGAAAAACGCGCCGTGGATGTCTTGAAGCAGATGGAACCAGATGATTTAGTCAAGTTTGGGCTAATTCCTGAGCTGATTGGCCGCATCCCAATGGTTGCTGTGCTTGATCCATTAGACGAGGAGGCGTTGGTCGCAATTCTGACGGAGCCTCGCAGTGCCTTGGTAAAGCAGTATCAAAAGTTATTGCGGATGGACAATGTGCAGTTGGAGTTTGAGCCAGAAGCGATCCAGGCGATCGCCAAGGAAGCCTACCGTCGTAAGACTGGAGCACGGGCATTGCGGGGCATTGTTGAAGAGTTGATGCTGGATGTAATGTATGAGTTACCCTCCCGCAAGGATGTCAAGCGGTGTCGCATCACCCAGGAAATGGTAGAGAAGCGCTCAACGGCTGAGTTGCTGATTCATCCTTCCTCCTTGCCAAAGCCAGAGTCAGCTTAAGTCTTAGTTTCGCTCACCAAAGAGAATTGGGAGGAGCTGATCAACGATTTTTGCCCAGGTAAACTGGTCTTGAACAAACTTGGGGCCAATTTGGGTCATTTGTTGACGGCAACTTTCCTCCTCAATGATTTTGGCCATGAGTTCTGTCAGGTGATCTTGATTGGGGTCAAGGTAGAACTTGGTGTCTCCATTTTTTTCCGTGAAGTGCTTCAGTTGGCTCTCAATTTTCCAGGTGAATTCCGGGCGGGTGAAGTCATCCGTGGGGCCACCTGCCGTGCAAATCACAGGCACACCACAGGCGATCGCTTCCAATACAGGCAAGTTAAATCCCTCGGCTGAATAGGGAGAAACATAAGCATCAGCGGCCCAGTATAACTCAGCCATGTCTTGGGTCGAAAGATTGTGACCAATGTAATGCAAACGAGCATGAACGCGCTCCAGTTCAGCTTCGGTCAAGATATTCTGACTCGCTTTTTGGATAGAAGCTTGGGAAGGAAAAATAGCATCTCGCCCCTTCAGAACCAAGCGTGTTTGCGGATGGCGTTCGGCGATCGCAGCGAATGCCTTGAGCAACCGATCTACCCCCTGCCGTTCATTCCACATCACCCCAATATTGAGGAAGACAAAACCATCCTGCCAGCCCAATTTTTGCCGTAGGTGTTGACGATGGTCGGAGCCAACGGGATGGTAAATTTCAGGGTTGATTCCTAGGGGAACGACGACAACCCGTTCCGGATCAGCCCCACTGTTGAGAAAGCCCTGCCGTGACCAGTGAGAAGCTGTTAACAGAATGGTGTCTGACTCCGAATGGGCTTGGTGAAATGATGAAACCTTCATCCCACGCAAAATTGATTGGGGGACAATTCCCCATTCTGTACAGCCAAACACCACTGTTTTTGTGCTGGTGGAATTGGCGAGGTTAAAGGGACAATACATCCGTAAGGTCACATCCGCAATCTGATTGGGTTCAGGGTGATAAATCCGCTCTAAACGGGCCTCGGCTTCAGGTGAAAACAGCCCTTGACTGGCTTTCCAGTCCTCAGTTACATAGGGAATATCTCGATGAAATAATTGCACCTGAGGACGCTGGATAAATTCCAGCAATTGACAACAATTAATCAAAGCATAAGAGTGAGGAATTGCTCGCCAGCCTTCCACAATCAAAGAGTAGTTTTTAACTGGATTCAGCTCAACTGACCTTAGATCAAATGAACTTAGATTAACAGGATCAGGGCTGGTTGAAGCTTGGGAACTTGAACCTGAAGTTGGATTGAAGCCTAGGTCTGAACTTGAACGGGAATTAAACTGCGTTAACAATCGATCCACACTGTGTTTCCAGGTGTAATTTTCGGCTACAACTTGAGGGGCAATTTGGCGAGCTTGCTGACAAAAATCAGGTTGATTGATGACAGTTTGCATTAACATCACCAAGTGTTCCCAGTCTGGATGCAGAAAGAATCGAACCTGGTGATCAATCGTTTTGATGCTAAATTTACTCCGAATCGGTAAGGTAAATTCAGGCTGGGTAAAATCATCCGTTGGCCCCCCTGCGGTACAAATTACAGGCAATCCACAGGCCATCGCTTCCAACACGGGCAGATTGAACCCTGAAGCCAGATAAGGAGACACGTAAGCATCAGCCCCTTGATACAATTGGGCCATCTGTTCAACTGAAAAGTTCTTGCCCAGGTAGGCCATTCGCGGCTGCACTCTCGCGGATTCCCCATCTCGTAAAATCGCCTGACTCGCCTCTAACAAACAGCCTTGAGAAGAATACAGAGCGTCACATCCTTTCAACACCAAGCGACTATTGGGATGCTGTTCAACCACTTGGGCAAAGGCTTTTAACAGGGGTCGAATGCCGTCTCGGTCTTCAAATCCACCCACATTCAAAAAGATGAAATAGTCTTCCCATCCCAACTGCCGACGGAGAGTTTGGCGTTCCTCAGGAGCGAGGGGCTTGAACAGTTGAGGATGGACACCGAGGGGGGCGATCGCAATCTGTTCTGAAGGAATGCCGCTGCGGAGCAAACCCTGTTTTGACCAGTGAGAAGGAGTAACCCACGTTGTCTGAGGAGAGTGGGGCATTTGATGGAAGGACGTAATTCCTGTTCCCGCCAGAGCTGAAGCAATCTCAGCGTTGAGCAAAGTTCCCCAAGGCGTTGTCGCCCATAAAACTGTTGCCTGATCTTGAGGAAAACACCGATCAGGAGGATGAATTCTCAAGGTTAGGTCAGGGAATTCGGGCTGTTGAGGAAGGGCTTGCAACTGGGTAAGAAATTCTGCTGGGAGTAGATGGGGCGCAGATTTCCACTGAGAATTGTTGTAGGGAATCCCTTGGTAGGAAACCGCTAACTCCGGTCGTTTCAATAATTCCAACAGTAAGAACTGAGTTGTGACTGCATCAATATGGGGTAAGAATTCCCATCCCTCGACATGAATTTTCATCTTTAAAACGAAATTACTTTGCGATCACAAGTACTTGTTTTTCAACCTCTAAGAGATTGTAGCAACTCAAGAGGATGGGCAGCCGACAGTTTGTCAAAGGCTCGTGCACACACTACTGATCGCTAGATTCAGCATTTTTTCGGGTTTTTCAGAACTTTTTAGTTCTGAACGAAAAGAATCCTGATATGCCAACCCGCTAAAATCCTCCTCGAGATCTCCTGGACATTCAAGTTTGATAGAATATTCAAGTCTGAACGTTGCTAGAACACCATGATGTAGTATGAAGTTTTTGATCGATAAAATTCAATCTGAATTAGGTCAAATTTTAATTGTGACAGATGGAGAAAAGCTCTGTGGGTTAGACTTTGGAGATGAATCTCGTTTCATGAAGCTTTTACAGAAGCAATTTAAATTGATGGAATTTAAATTAATCGAATTAGAAACGGTTGAAAATCCTCAAGGATTGAGTCAGAAAATCGGTCAATACTTTGCCGGAGATTTCAATGTGCTCCAGGAAATTCCCGTCAACCCAAGGGGCACTCCATTTCAACAAACGGTTTGGTCAGCCCTACAGCAGATTCCAGTTGGGACAACCCTTTCCTATAAAGAGTTAGCGATTAAAATTGGCAAGCCGACCGCCTCTCGCGCCGTGGGCATGGCCAACTCTCAAAACCCCATTGCTATTGTGATTCCCTGCCATCGAGTCATTGGAGCAAAGACGCAGTTGACCGGATATGCTGGGGGGTTGGAACGCAAACAATGGTTACTCCACCATGAGGGAGCACGATTAGAACGGTAGATCTGAAGGGGTGATAACCCAACCGAAAGTCTCTCGCGTTGACCCAGGTTCATCGTCCTAGTTTCCAGTAATTCTTATCAGGTAAGGCTTATCAGGTGGGCAATGCCCACCTCAACGTGTTAACTCAACGATCCCGCCGGAATGCCTAAAATATCTTCAATTTTTGGCATGTCTTCAACAGCAACCACCCGTCCTTCCTCTTCAAATCCAGCAATTTGATCAAAGTTGAGATAACGGTATAGTTCACCCGCAAACGGGTCAATTTTCTTCTGAACGATTTCCATGTATTCCTCAACCGTTGGAATCCGACCTAACACCGCACAAACTGCTGCAAGTTCCGCTGAACCCAGGTAGACCTGTGCCCCTTTGCCCATGCGGTTGTTAAAATTGCGAGTCGAAGTGGAGAACACGGTAACACCATCTTCCACCCGAGCTTGGTTGCCCATACAGAGGGAACATCCCGGCATTTCAGTTCGGGCCCCCGCTGCTGCGAATATGCCGTAAACCCCTTCTTCCCGCAATTGTTTTTCATCCATCCGGGTGGGCGGGCAAATCCACAGGCGCACTTTGACCGTTCCCGCCCCTTCCAACACTTTGGCTGCGGCCCGGTAATGGCCAATATTCGTCATACAGGAACCAATAAAGACTTCATGAATCGAATCACCCACACATTCCGACATTAACTTAACATTGTCAGGATCATTGGGAGCAGCTACAATCGGTTCTTTGATATCGTTAAGATTCACCTCAATGATGTCAGCGTATTCGGCATCGGCATCTGCGGACATCAACACAGGATTTGCCAACCATTGCTCCAGTTTTGCCACCCGACGCATAATCGTTTTGGCATCTTGATAGCCCCGCGCTACCATATTGTTCAACAAAGCTACATTGGAACGGAAGTATTCTGAAATCGTTTCCACTCCAAGCTTGATCGTACATCCAGCACAGGAACGTTCAGCAGTCGCATCGGTCAATTCAAACGCCTGTTCTACTTTCAGATCTGGCAGCCCCTCCATTTCCATAATCCGCCCATTGAACACGTTTTGTTTATTCTCCTTGGAAACAGTGAGTTTACCCTGTTGAATCGCAACGTAGGGAATCGCGTTGACGACATCTCGCAAGGTGACACCGGGTTGCAACTCCCCCGTAAACTTCACCAACACGGATTCGGGCATATCCAAAGGCATCACTCCTAACGCTCCCGCAAACGCGACTAACCCGGAACCTGCCGGGAAAGAAATTCCTAAGGGAAAACGAGTATGGGAATCGCCTCCCGTACCGACGGTATCCGGCAGCAACATCCGGTTCAGCCAGGAGTGAATGATGCCATCACCGGGACGCAGCGCCACCCCACCGCGAGTGGAGAAGAAATCAGGGAGCTCCTTGTGGGTTTTGATATCGACAGGCTTGGGATAGGCGGCAGTATGGCAGAAGCTCTGCATCACCAAATCAGCCGAGAAGCCCAAACAGGCGAGTTCTTTTAATTCATCGCGGGTCATGGGGCCTGTTGTATCTTGGGAACCGACGGTCGTCATGACAGGATCACAGGAGGTTCCAGGCCGAACTCCAGGTAAACCGCAGGCTTTGCCGACCATTTTTTGCGCCAGGGTAAATCCTTTACCCGTATCCGTCGGGAGTTGAGGCCGCACGAACAGGTCACTGGGTGGATAGCCCAGAGCTTCGCGGGTTTTGTCCGTTAAGCTGCGGCCAATTAATAATGGGATTCGTCCCCCGGCCCGGACTTCATCGAGAATTGTCACGGGCTTGAGGGCAAAGGTGGAAATGACTTCCCCTACTGCGTTGGTAATCTTGCCTTCGTAGGGATGGAGGGTAATCACATCCCCGGTGTTCATCTGGGTAACATCACATTCAATCGGTAACGCACCAGAATCTTCGGCGGTGTTGAAGAAAATCGGCGCAATTTTACCCCCCAGAATGTAACCGCCCGCCCGTTTGTTGGGAATAAACGGAATGTCTTCGCCAATGTGCCATAACAGAGAGTTAATCGCTGACTTGCGGGAAGATCCTGTCCCCACTACATCCCCCACGTAGGCAACGGGATGTCCTTTTTGCTTCAGTTCAGCAATCACTTGTAACCCTTCCGGCATCCGAGATTCCAACATAGCCAAAGCGTGTAGGGGAATATCGGGGCGAGTCGTAGCATGGGGCGCAGGGGAAAGATCATCGGTATTGGTTTCTCCCGGAACCTTAAACACTGTCACGGTAATTGCATCTGCAACCGGAGGCCGCCGAATAAACCAGGCGGCATTTGACCAAGCATCTAACACCTGTTTGGCGTAGGGGCTAACGTCTGAAAGCTCTAGCACATCATGAAATGCATCAAACACCAGGGTCATCTTGCTTAAGGCCGTGGCCGCTGCCGCCGCCAAGTTGGTGTTAGAAGATTTGAGGAAGCTCACTAAAGATTGAACGTTATAGCCCCCGACCATGGTTCCCAGGAGGTCAATGGCTCCCTGAGCACTGAGCAACGGAGAGTGAGTTTCGCCCTTGGCCACGGCGGTGAGAAAGCCCGCTTTGACATAGGCTGCTTCATCTACACCGGGGGGAATGCGATCGCGCAGCAACTCCATCAAGTATTCTTTCTCCGCTGCAGGCGGGTGCTGCAACAGTTCACAGAGGGCGGAGGTTTGTTCCGCAGTTAAGGGCAAGGGTGGAATCCCTAACGCATTCCGTTCGGCAGCCTGTTGGCGATAGGCTTCAAGCATAGATTAGTTCTCCATCTTAAAGGTGTATTGATACTGTACCGAGAAATCTCAACGGTTTGTAGCAGTGAAAAATACATCCCTGCATCGGTTGGCATCAAGCGGAGCGCGACTTAACGTCTCAAAACCTGCTTCTGTTGGGTTGGGTTTCGCTCTATTTTGCCCAACCCACAACCCTAGTTGCCAGTCTTCCCATGGAGAAATCGAGACAGAAGCGATTACGGCAATGGGTCAATTCGTTGATTCATGACGACAAATTGTTACTCTAGAGTTGAATGCAACGGATTAATCCATGACCCTTCGAGCTTTTCTCCGGGATGAACGATGCCCAGAATCAATTCGAGAGCTAGCCAGAGAACCCTTGATTCTCTACTTATTGGCGGCGATGTATGGGGATGGGCAACTACAACCTGAACTGTTTGAAGCAGCGGAGGCTAGACAGGTCAAGGTACAGGTCTACGAACAAACTTTGGATTGGGTACTCAACCAGCATCGATCTGATGGGGGTCGAAGTTTGAACCCAGAATTAACTGGACTTGCTTCAGAAGATTTGCATACAGTATTAGCAGAAGCAGGACTCTGTGTGGTGCAGTCGGGGGGAGAATTTGCAGCCCTAAAACATATTGAAAATCGGTTAATTGAGCAGGAAGAAAAAGGGGCAGTTGCCCTCATTCAACAGGCTCGCCAAGGTTCGGACAAAGTATTAGCCAATGCCCTAGCCGCATTCTATGTAAAGTCAGCCGCAGCAGATAATTGTGTTGAGTTTTTTCATAAAAGTTTTGGAGAATTTCTCTGTGCTGACTGCATGGCAGAAACCATGATCTC
>JBOFUV010000102.1:0-78958 GCA_051652765.1 Microcoleaceae cyanobacterium
GTATAACTTTCGAGCAGAACCATTTGGGAGTGGTCAACCGCGTTTTCAACCTGAATGTCTCTTTCCCTAAACCACAAATGGGTACTGAATGATGTGATCAGACACAGGAGCGGAATTGCCATTGCGATCGCGCCGCGCTTAGCGAGTGACAGCCTTCGCCATTGCCTTCTGAGGTGTGATAAAGGGGATTTCAAGCGTTGCATTCGGTCACCAAGCAACAATTTCAGCAGGGATGGTCTGTAGTCACGCTCAAAATTGAGAAAATATCTGAAAAATGTCTGAAAGACATTTTTCAGATATTTTCCGATATGATATGGCAATTCTAATCGAGTTGCGACATCGGGCGGTACCAGAAGCTTTGCAGCGCGAACACCTTGCCCCATGAAAAGCAGTAGCTCTAGACTCAAAAAGAACAGGCTTCACAAGATCTGATCCATTCTACGACAACAACTGCAATGAAAGCATCAGAAAATATTTCTAAACCTACAGACTTTAAAATATCGGCGATAGGTGCTTGAAGATCAGAACAATACTTCATCTACCTAAGCTCGAAATTCTCGTCTTTCTAGATCAATTTTATCTTGCAGTTCTTTGACTTGAGCACAAGCTTTGACGCTGGCTTCTTGCTTAGATGCACTAATGATTGCAGTCACCTCTTCAATCACTGCCAATCTAACCATTTGCCGAATTTTATCGGTTCTGGAAATCCCTTCTTTTTTGGTTTTTTGAAGGTCGGCAGAAATTCTCTGATGTATTATCTCAAGCATGTTAAAGTTCGACTGAATATCAGTACGAGCGACATTGTAAGTTCTAGAAATTAAACAAATTCAGGCCCAGTCAAAAGTTCGATTGAATATCATTTCAAGCACTAGCAGAAGTCCTGGTAATGATCCAAATTGCATGAATCACTCCGGGGATATAGCCCAGAAAAGTTAATAGGAGATTAATCCAAAACTGAGTTCCGATACCCACTTGCAAAAATACACCGAGGGGAGGGATGAAAATAGAGGCCAAAAGACGAAGAATATCCATAATTAACTCCTTAAAGCTTCAATGATTTGTCGAGGTCTATCTCGTTTGTTGAGACTACTATACGGTATACCAGAGAGGCTTTTCGTCCTTCCAAAGATAGATATAGCAATCAGTCATAATTTACAGCAGTTTTTGGATTGGTGAGGGACATTTCAGCCACTCAAGTCCGCCTTTTCAAGGGGGATTTCGGGGATTGTGCTGTATCGCATCTGAACAAAAACGGCTTTATTGTTAATTTTCAAGTAGTACTACTAACTTGCGGGGCCAGTACCCAGGTAAAACGAAAGGTTGCCCCCTGTTCTAATTGAGACTCTAGGTGAATTTGTCCACCGGTTTGCTCAATGATTTTTTTGACGATTGCCAATCCAATGCCTGTACTTTCTGTTTGATCGCGGCTAGTCAGGGTTTGGAAAATATCAAACACCCGACTATAGTTTTTAGATGCAATGCCGGGGCCATCATCGGAGATGATAAATTCATAGCCCTGAGCTTGATCTAGGGCGTGAACCATAATTTGCACCCGTCCATCGGGGCGGTTATGATGTTTGACGGCGTTGCCAATCAGATTGGTCAATACTTGGCTGAGCAGTAAGCGGCTCGTGGTTAGGATGGGTGGATCGGGTGGGAACTGGACTGTAAATTCGGGCGGAATATCTAGGGAATTCACGATTTCCTCTAGCAACTCCTTGAGGCTGAAGGTTTCGCAAGGAGCCTCCCGATAGCTGATCCGGGCGTAGGCCAGTAATCCATTGATCAAGGCTTCCATGCGATACACCCGCGATCGCAATAATTCCAAGTTTTGTTTGATGTCTGGAGAGGCTTGGTCTGCCAGATCGTCTTCAAGCCATTCCGACAGATTGGCGATCGCCCGCAGCGGTGCTTTCAGATCATGGGAAACAATATGGGCAAATTGATCCAGTTCTTGATTGCGTTGATTCAGTAGGGTGGTGGTGTGCAGCAGCAGCCGATTCATTTGACTGAGTTCCTGGGTGCGTTCTTGCAGGTTAACTTCGGCCTGCTTGCGAGCTGTAATGTCCTGAGCCATGCCCATCATCCGAATCGGTTTGCCCTGCTCGTCGTAAAAGGCTCGCCCTTTGGCAAGAATCCAGTGCACCGTCTCATCCGGCCAAATGCTGCGGTACTCGATGTCATACTCTACATGGTCTGTCACAGTCCGAGTGGCAGCAATGTGAGTGCGATCGCGATCGTCGGGATGGAGTGCTGCCATAAAGCGCTCGTAGCTCATTTCAGTCTCAGGATCGAGGCCGAACAAGGTCTTGCAACGAGCAGTCCAGACCAATTTATCTTCGACTAAATTCCAGAACCACATGCCAATGTCTGCTGCTTCGGTGGCCAGACGCAATCGTTCCTCGCTCAGTTGTAGCAATTCCTCAATCTGTTTGCGATCAGTGATATCTTGCAACATACCAACCATGCGGAATGGCTCACCCGCACTGTTAGCATAAAATCGCCCAAATCCTGCCACCCAGTGCACACTGCCATCCTCCCAAATCACCCGGTATTCGGCGGAGTAGTCCGTACCTGTTGCAATGGCATTCTGAACCGCAGCTTCCGTTGCGGCCAAATCGTCTGGATGAACCCGCCTTGCCCAGTCTTCATAGGTACGTTCTGGTGTACCGGGCTCATAGCTCAACAGAATCTCGTGATAGGTACTCCAAATAATGTTTTGATGCTCTAAATCCCAGTCCCACGACCCCATCTGGGCAGCATCCATCGCCAAGCTAATCCGTTCCGCATAGTGCTGTGCCTGCGCTATAGACCGTTCCAGTTCGGCGGTGCGCCGAGCTACCCTGGCTTCCAACTCTTGATTCAGTTGGCGTACTTCAGCTTCGGCTTGCTGGCGATCGCGAATTTGCTGCTGTAGCTCCTGGTTAATTGTAGCTAGCTGGGTTGGACTGGGCAACGCCAACACTTGAGGCATCAACTTCACCAGCACAATAGCGGTGTATAAGGAGATTATGGCAGTGATGGCTTTGATTGTTCCAGATAACCAGTAGGTCGGATGCCAGAGCGTCCAAACCTCCATCAGGTGCATGGTGCCGCAGGAAACAATAAACGCACCAAACAAGAGAAAAATCCAATTGAAAGGTAAATCCTTGCGTTTCTGGACAAAATAAAGCAGGGTCAGGGGGATAGAGTAATACGCCAGAGCGATCACTGAGTCAGAGAGAAGATGCAGCCAAACCAACCCAGGTCGCCAGAGATAGCAGTGTCCATGGGGAATGAAAGAACCGGATGAAAACAGCGTTGCGATCAGTTCTGCCATCGCATCTCCTTATACCTGCTCAAGATCCCCATACTTACCCAAAGTCCCCAGCATTTCTGAGATATTGGGGATCTAGATCGATCAATTTTGTTGTTCAGATTCAAGTAAGATTGTCACCCCTACCAGTCTACCTTGCCAAACAAGGATCGCTTACTATCCCTAAAGATAGATTTATGCTCAGATCCTTTATGATAAACCTACGCCGCTGGATAGACGGTTTCACTTCTCATTCCAATGTTGAATAATCTTAGGCATGGGTGTCTCGAAAGACATCGGGTGTCTGGAGCCCAGTCAACCTATTTGGTTATCACCCAATGAATCATATTCGCGTTGCCCTCATCGAAGATCACGACGTTGTGCGGATTGGCCTACGCACTACTCTAGAAAGCCAGAATGATATTCAAGTCGTTGGAGAAGCGGCCAGCGGCACCCAAGGGTTGAAGCTCTTGCAAACCACCCAGCCCGATGTCGCAATTGTTGATATCGGGTTGCCGGGAATGGACGGGATTGAGCTGACCCGAAAGTTCCGCGAGTTTCAGTCGGATCATGAAGACGTTGCAACCAAAGTCTTAATTTTGACCATGCAAGGCAATGAAGAGAGCGTGTTAGCCTCATTTGCGGCGGGTGCTGATTCCTACTGCATGAAAGATATGGGGATGGAACGCATGGTCGAAGCAATCAGAATGACTCACAGTGGCAATCCTTGGATCGATCCGGCGATCGCCAGTATTGTGCTGCGACAGATGCGGCAGTCTATTTCCAAAGCTACGTCCAAAGCTACGTCCAAAGCCGCCCATGAAAGTGATCGCACCGTTGAAATTCGGGCGCTGGAGGCAGACTATGAAGACATCTTGCAAGCTTACCCACTGACGACGCGGGAGCAGGAAATTCTTGAACTGATGGTCAACGGTTGCAGCAATCTCATGATTGCCGAGCGTCTATTCATCACAGTCGGTACTGTCAAAACCCATGTTCGGAATATTTTGAGCAAGCTTTGTGCCAACGATCGGACTGAAGCTGCGGTGAGAGCCCTGCGATCGGGCATTGTTTCCTAGATTAGAACAGTGAACAATTCAAATTCAGCTTTAATCCAGCTTTAATCCAGCCTCTATTTCTCTATCAATCGGAAGAATACCTAGCTCATGACTAGCAAGTTGTCTATCCCAATCGACGCGAAGTAAATGAATCATTGGGTAGATAAAGCAATTGAATCGTTTCGATATATTTGGGATATTGCAAACGCGATCAAGCTTGCTTAATCAAGTCATTAACGATGAGATCGAAAATATTATGACCACTCAAACTTCTCAAACCACCCCAGACCCAAATAGTTCCTCTAAAGCCGCAATTCCGCCGGATCAACAAGGAACTGAATCCTACGATAACCCTACCCCAGACAGCTATGATGCCCATATTATCCCGGCAGAAACAGCAGCCAGGAAAGAACGTGAGGGTGAAAATTTTAAGCATTTGGATAGACACCCACCTGGCTCTGAGAGCATCAATACAACTGGCGGTTTTACAGTCGATAAAGAAGGGCTAATTGATAACTTTGCGATTGAACCGGAAATGTATTATGAAACCCCCGGAGACTTGGCAGATCAGGAAGGCGAAGCGGTAGAACAACCCAAACAGTAACTGAATCAGAACTGAACCGGAACTGGGTCGCCAATACAGGAGAGACAACCCAGTGTCGGACATTGAGCTTTAATACAGCCTCAGTGTGAACTCAGTACTTATCTATTTGAGCGCAATTTGAGCACAATAAGTCGATCTAGCGATCGCAGTGATTTGTGAAGTGTTTGTGGTGCAAGCATCTTGCCTACCCAGGCTAGCTACACATTCTACATTCACGCATCAAATCAGATTCCAATAAATTTGGCTCTGCCTGCTCCATTACTTCCATTACTAAAGTCATTCAATCAAGAGGAATTCGTCATGAGTATCATTACCTGGATTATTTTGGGTCTCCTCGCCGGGGCGATCGCTAAAGCAATCGTCCCCGGTCATCAAGGTGGCGGCTGGCTGGCAACGATGGTCTTAGGCGTCGTCGGTGCTTTTATCGGGGGCAGCTTGCATAGTCTGCTCCAGACTGGAACTCTGCAAATCGCTGCAACCAGTCTGACTGTTCCTGGAGTTGCGATCGCAGTTCTAGGTGCAATTATCGCGATTTTCATCTACGGTGCCCTGGCTCGCAACACTTGATGAATTGATGAATTAATACCAAGTCTGGTTCTGCAAGCAGCATTCCATCAAACAGGCCCCTTCCCCTTGGCAGGGGAAGGTAACGCAAACGATAGCAACCTCTAAATTACTAAAATCTCTATGCATTCCCTTACTGGCAAACCCATTTCCTATTGGATTGACTCAACTCCGGAGACAAGCTTCCCACCCTTAAATCACGATATGGCTGTTGATGTCGCAATTGTTGGCGGTGGCATTGCTGGGCTAACCACCGCCATGCTGCTAAAAAGAGCGGGTAAGACGGTCGCTGTGATTGAATCTCAAAAAATAGCAGCAGGAGTCAGCGGTCATACGACTGCCAAAGTCACCTCTCTGCATCAGTTGATTTATGCTGATCTAGTCCAAAATCTTGGGATTGACAAAGCCCGAATTTATGCAGAGTCTAACCAGGCAGCTCTCGAGCGGGTTGCCAAATTTGTAGATGAAGAGGGCATTGATTGTGACTTCAGCCGCAGGAGCGCCTACACCTTCACAGAATCTGAAGCTGGGCTAAAACAGATTGAAAAAGAAGTTGATGCTGCCCTAAAGCTGGGTTTACCCGCCACTTTTGTGCAGGAAACCTCGTTGCCATTTGCGATCGCCGGAGCAGTCAAGTTCGATCACCAAGCTCAATTTCACCCCCGCAAATACCTATGGCATCTGGCTCAGGATCTACAAGGGGATGGCAGCTTCGTGTTTGAAGACACGCGAGTTGTCAATGTTGAAGAAGGGATGCCTTGCCGGGTGATGACTCATCAAGGGGTTGTTTCAGCCCCCAAAGTCGTGATCACAACTCACCTCCCTATCCTAGACAGCGGCCTCTTTTTCGCGAAAACCTATCCCAAACGCTCTTATATCGTCGGAGCCCGGATCGATCCCAACCGAGCACCCGAGGGAATGTTTATTGGCAGCGGTGACGGCTACTTCTCCATTCGTACCACCCCTGACCGCGATGGCTTATTGCTGCTTGTTGGTGGCGGTGGGCATAAGGTAGGGGAGGTTACTAAAACGGAGGAGCAGTACCAAAAAGTAGAGGACTTTGCTCGGCAACGTTTTGGCATTGACACCTTTGATTATCGCTGGTCAACCCAAGATATGGTGTCTTTTGATCAGTTGCCCTACATCGGCAAACTTTTACCGCTCAACCCTCATATTTATGTGGCAACCGGGTTTAGCCTGTGGGGAATGACAAAGGGAACATTGTCTGGAATGCTGCTTTCAGACTTGATCTTAGGCATTGATAATCCCTGGACTGATCTGTATGATTCCACTCGAATCACGCCCTTTGCAACTCCAGCAGGAATCAAGCAAACCATTAGTGTGGGTATGCATTGGGTTGGCGATCGCCTGAAAGGACTCGGCACATCAGCCCTCTCTGAGATGACACCGGGGGAAGCAAAACTAGTGACGATCAACGGTGAAAAGCTGGGAGCCTATCGGGATGAACAGGGATCGATCCATACTGTTTCTGCGGTATGTTCTCATTTGGGCTGCATCCTCGCGTGGAACAGTGCTGAGAAAAGTTGGGACTGTCCTTGCCACGGTTCCCGTTTTGGCTGTAACGGTGAAGTACTTCATGGCCCAGCCGTGAAAGACTTGAAGGGGGTTCAGGCCCAAGCCACTGTAAATCAGTAAGGGACACTAACTGCTGATTACAAGATGGCAGGATTTTATAGAACTCATTGTAGAAATCATTTGGGATTGCTATAAAATCTTGGTGAAGCAGAGGACTGGGCAGCCAATGAAGCGTCTTGTGGTGTGTTGTGATGGAACCTGGAAAAAACTGGATGCACCTTGCCCAACTAATGTCTTAAAAGTTGCCCAGACTGTCAAGTCGGTTGCTGGGGACGGTGTGTCTCAGATTGTGTTCTACGATGAAGGAATTGGAACAGAGGGCAACTCGCTGGACGTGCTTTTAGGAGGAGCTTTTGGCCAGGGAATTGACCGCAACATTCAGGACGCTTATCGTTTCCTGTGTTTCAACTATAGTCTTGGGGACGAAATTTATCTCTTTGGATTTAGTCGAGGGGCTTACACGGTTCGGAGTCTAGCAGGTATGATCTATAACTCTGGCCTATTAACCCGTTCTCATATTCGCCTTGCTTCAACGGCCTACGAACTCTATCGAGACGATGTGATTATGCCCAATGACCCTGTAATGGAGAGCTTTCGCAAACAGCATTGCATTTCGGGGACTGTAGAATACCGTGTACCCATCACGCTTCTGGGATGCTGGGAAACCGTGGGTGCATTGGGGCTTCCAGAAGTGACAGTACTCCAGAGAATTTCTCAAAGACTAAACCAACGCTATCAGTTCCATGACACCTCCCTGAGTCCAATTATCCAACATGCGCTCCATGCCGTGGGGATTGACGAGCTGCGTCAGATCTTTTGTATCACTCCCATGAACAAAAGTTGTCATTCAGACACTCAAGTCATGCATCAGGTTTGGTTTCCAGGGGATCACACGAGTGTAGGCGGAGGGTTAGAACAGCTTCAGGGGTTATCTGATCGGTGTTTGCAATGGATGATCACCTCAATCCAAGATCTGGGGTTGGGTTTAGACCTTGATTTAGAGGTAATTCCAACTGGGTTTCAACCTGATCCAATGATTGATTTTGCTTCGAATTGGCTCACTCGGTTGACTCAACTCGGGGGACTGAAGCCACGAGAATTGAGCGATCGCTTTGAAGATTTAGATGAGAGTGTGATTCAACGTTGGCAAAACCGTTCAGACTATCGACCTGAAAACCTAGCTCAAAAACACGGCAACCAATTGGATAGGCTACCACAGGACTAGAAGTAACATTGGCAGATTTTGAAGCCTATTTTGATCACAATAAAAGTTGCTGGTATAGTTAAAGATCTACTGATCTGAAAATCACTGTAAGGTCAGCGTTAGGAATCCATTCTAGGATCTTCGGCCTTGATGCCTAGGGATTTTAACTCCTGAGGTTCAGGGATTTTGACAAAATCCTTCTGTTTCTCCTTGACCTTGAGCGGGATCTTAAGGGGCTCAGGTTGGTCAATCCAACAACTCGCTAACGGCAAAGTTTGCTCCAAATCATCTAAGGGTCGGGGGATGACCATCACTGCATTTAACTCTCCAATCCGTTCGGCTTCGTGCATCCCAATTTCTATTGCAACTGCCACGTTGGTAACAGATCCCCGAATAATTGCTGTACATAGCCCAGCTCCAATGGTTTCATAGGAGGCAAAATACACTTCTGCTGCCTTCAACATCGCATCTGCTGCGCCAACCATGGCCGGAAAACCTCGGGTTTCTAGTAAGCCGACAGCTTGGTTACTCAAGCGACTATGACCCCCACTAATTGCAAGTTGGGAGAGGCGGGTACTGATGGGGAGAACATATTCTAGATTGGGCAAGGGTCGCGGAATCACCAAAGAGGACTGAAGTTGACCTAGCTGCTCGGCAATCCTGCGTCCAGCCTCTACCGCCAGACGAATTTCAGCAAAACGCCCCCGCACAATTGCAGTACAGTACCCCTCGCCAATTTTTTCATAGCCGACTAGATGGACATTGGAAGACTTCAGCATCATATCTGCCACTCCCACAATTGCTGGAAAACTGCGGGTAGATACTAGACCCAACGCCAAGTCCTGAAACTCTGGCCGGAGGAACTGTTGATCAGGCGTAGAACTCTGTAGATTTAGATCCATTTGGCGGTTGGGCTGAGGGAGTAGGGACTCGGGGATAGGGGCAAGTTTCAAGGGTGAACTATTCTTAATCTTAAAGGGTTTTCATTTTAAAGGGCTTTTACTTTAAAGGGTTTTTATTGAATTGTAGGTTAGTCACCCACTCGTTTTTGAGAGCGTCGTCGCAGACAGAATTGGCAAGTACAGCAACGCTCTAAATTCTTACTTAAGTTTTAGGTTGAATTTTAAAAGGCTTTGATAGGATTAACGGTGTTCTGGCCTCGTGGTTAGCTGCTCATGAATACTCAGGGTGACGTTGTTATAATTGGTGGTGGACTCATTGGATTGTCCATAGCGCTTGAACTGAAACTGCGGGGGGCAACGGTCACTGTTCTCAGTCGCGATTTTCAAGAGGCAGCGGCTCATGCAGCAGCAGGAATGTTAGCTCCCCAAGCAGAAGCAATTCAACAGGGTTCCCTGTTAGAACTTGCTCTACGCAGCCGTGCCCTATATCAGAATTGGATTAGGAAGCTAGAAGAGATTACAGGACTAGACACAGGCTACTGGCCCTGTGGAATTTTAGCACCCATTTATCAACAGCCTCAGTCAACGGTTGGATCTCAATCTGCAGCGGCTCCAGCCTATTGGTTGGAGCGGGAGTCCCTGGATCAGCATCAACCTGGTTTGGGGTCGGAGGTGGTCGGGGGATGGTGGTTTCCTCTGGATGCTCAAGTAGACAATCGCCGGGGATTGGCACGAGCTTTGCAAAGTGCGGCTCAGGAACTGGGGGTGAATCTATGGGAAGGCACGGAGGTTCAGAGTCTCGTAACTGACCATTCCTCAGTAGTCCTAGGGCTGAAGACCAATCGAGGGGAAGTGAGAGGCTCGCACTATATTCTGGCAACTGGCGCATGGTCGGCCCAGGTATTGCCGCAGATTCCTGTTTATCCGATCAAGGGACAAATGGTGTCTGTTAGGGTTCCGCCAGCTTTTGCCCAGTTGCCTCTCAAGCAGGTTCTGTTTGGCCAAGAAATTTATATTGTTCCCCGTCAAGATGGACTGATCGTGATTGGAGCAACGGTTGAACAGGTCAACTTTGATCCAGGTTTAACTCCTGAGGGAATTCAAGGATTATTATCACGGGCAATTCGGCTTTATCCTGAGTTACAGAACTTTCCAATTCAGGAATTTTGGTGGGGATTTCGGCCAACAACATCTGATTTGTTGCCGATCCTAGGTCATAGCCCCTTTGAAAATTTAACCTTGGCTGTAGGCCATCATCGGAATGGAATTCTGCTTGCCCCGATTACCGCGCAACTTATTGCAGATTGGGTGCTCGAGCAAAGGTCAGACCCAATTTTAGACAATTTTTGTTGGGATCGCTTCCCAACCGTTCAAGGATAAACCCGAAGCGTTCAGCGCTATAATTTTATGTATATAGTAATTGTATATAGAAATTTGGAGCAGTCAGGGGTTCACCCAACTTGATGTGAATCCTGTCGGTTGGTGTCGAGTTCATAACGTCCAACATGCTCAAGGGCTTGTCGGATATTGCGTTCTTCTCTCCAACCGACAAAATTTGCACAGGCAAGCCGCTAGCGATAGCAACAATTGTGTTTTGGGTTTTCTTTGTTTAAGCGGCAGGTATTGAGTTTCCGTTCCAAAGTTACTGCTTTTAAGCCTAATGCTTTAAGCTTCCTGTTTTTGGGTTGATGATTTTAGGGATTTCTCCTTACACGTGTCTCATTAAGATCGGCTGAACTAGAAATTTTCCTGTTTTCTGAGTTTAAGGCAGAAGAATTAAATAGCAACACTCCAAGACTTCTACAAATTAACCCCAGCGTTATTAACTTTTATAGATCTAAATCGTACTCTGGCAGGGCTAGAGGAACAGAGTAGTTGTCAAGTCCCTCTCAGGTCAGGGCTTCAAAATTAGAGAAACGTTCTAGCGAAAGGAGAAAAATGTTTATCAGTCGGCAAAAATGGTTCGTCTTGGCCAGCCTATTATTTCTTTCTATGATCAGTCATGGATATTACCCTCCACTTGTCAAAGCGATCGCCCTTCCTACAAATTCTGAACAGATACCCATCGCTGCACCCTCAAGCAGCGTGACGTTGAATGCTGAAAGTCGGGACGCTTTGAGACCTCAAGCTCAAGGTAGACGGGATGCTGGTCGTAGAATCGCTTGCGAAGGGTTTGGAGTCTGCTGAACTCGCTTCAGAGGTTGCTTCAGACGTTACCCCAATCAGGATCAAACCGAGCTTATATTCTCAAGAGGGTTTGGGTGAGTGTAAAGTTCCGCAGATGGAAATTTCAAGGCTCTGTTGTTTTTGTCTGCAGGTTCCGATCGAAAGGGTTAATGTTCGTTCTTATCAGAGAAAGATGAGTTAATCTAGAGGTTATCCAGGGATCATGAGGGATCGTGTTATGAGTCTGCCTCCCCAAGATAACGTAGAGATTCATAATCAAACTCAAGTCAATACCCTCGCCAGAACTCTGCAATTGTCGGCGGGTCAATTCTCATTACTGTTTGCCCGCTGTAACTATGTGAGTCTCCGGCAACAGATTATTGAGCAACTCCAGCACTCCCTCAATGAACCGTTTAGCCTGCTTTCTCTTGATTCCTCCGTTCACAATCTTTATCGAACCATTGAAATGGAGATGGCTCAGCAACCATCCCTCCCGAATGTTTTAATGGTCGTTGGTTTTGAGGGGATCGCTGCGATTGATGAAGTTTTAGACTCGGCCAACCGTAGTCGAGAGGCTTTCCTCAATCTCCCGTTCCCAATTGTCTTGTGGATCAATGACAAGCTCTGGCGCAAGCTGAATCGTCAGGCACCTGACTTCACCAGTTGGGCGACAACGACAGAGTTTCTCCAGAGTTCTGCGTCACTCCTCTATTTCTTGCAGGACAGAGCCCAACAGGTTGTCACTACGGCCCTGAAAGTCGGTGCCAGTCAATTTATTCCCAACGCGAAAATTTTGGGAGTCGATGCGGCGACTGAACTGCAAGCTGCCTATCAGGATTTGGCAACTCGTGATGTTACGCTTCAACCCTTCCTAGAAGCGAGTTTAAGATTTGTTTTAGGTCGGCATTATTATGCTTACCAAGAGATAACTGAAGCGTTAGAGCAGTATCAACTCAGTTTGAAATTTTGGGAAACCAGTGAACGCGATCGCAAACGAATTAGTCCCAAAACCGTCCTCAATCATAACGCTCAAAATTCCAATTCTCACAGCTCAAACCGACTGAGTTCAAGTCTCAGTTCTGATGCTGCCAGTCTCAATCTCCTCTCTCAAGCCACACCCTTAGAATGGCAGGGTTTGCTATTGTTTCACCTTGGGCTGTGTTACATCTATCTTGCGGAACAACATCTCCAATATAGCGGTCAATCAGACTGGGAGAAAGCAAAGGTGCATTTGCAGGGTTGTATCAACCGATTTGAAACTGCAAATCGTCAGGATTTGGTAGCAAAATTCATCAGCAAACTAGGTGAAGTCCTCCGTCAATTGAAGCGATGGAATGAACTCTGGCAACTTGCACTTCGTTCCCAGAAACTTCGTCATCAACTTTCAGACGCAGATCCAATTCAAATTGCTCAGGACTACGGATTCTTGGCGGAGGTTGCGCTCCATCGAGGAGCCTTTGAAAACGCAAAAGAACTTGCGATTGTTGCCTTAGAAAACTTGGATCAAGATTCGACTGACAACTCCAATGATCCGATTAGAAATCAGCACCGAGGGTTGTATTTATTTATTCTGGCTCAATCCCTAGAACATCTTGGCGAGCCCTGGGAAGCCATTGACAAGCTTGAAGTTGCCTATCGAGACACTAATGCTAAGTATGATCCAAGGTTGTATCTAAAAATCCTAGATCACCTCAACCGATTGTATTTTAAATTGGGTGAATATCGGGAAGCATTTGAAATCAAAAAAGAGTATCGGACAAAGTCCAGTACGTTTGGCTACACGGCTTTTATTGGTGCTGGACGGTTACGCTCTCGGGAACGGATCGTTGATCCCATTTTGGGGACGATTTCACTCAATGAAAACTCAACATTTACGGATGAAATCCAGGCATCAGGTCGAGAAGAAGCCATTAATCGCTTGCTGCAACGAATGGCGATCGCGCAGCACAAACTGACTGTTATCTACGGGCAGTCTGGAGTTGGAAAAAGTTCGATTTTGAGAGCTGGATTAGTTCCAGCCCTAAAGCGTTATCGGGTGGAAACTCGTCAACTGATTCCAATCATTGTCAGAACCTATAATGCTTATATCAATGAGCTAGATCAAAAACTCTCCTTATCCACAAACAAAAAAGGTCAATCCGAACTCCAGGTTGATGACACCAACTTGACCTTGGAACTTTCAAATAGTAACGCTGAGCAGTTTCAAGAAGTCTTGAGCAGCGTGATTGAAAAGCTCAAAAAAAATACGGATAATAATAAAATTACTGTTCTAATCTTCGATCAATTTGAAGAATTTTTCTTTGTCTATAAAACCAGAGCCGGACGGCAGACTTTCTTCGAGACTTTGCGGGATTTTTTAGATCTTCCCTTTGTCAAAGTAATTATTTCTCTCCGAGAAGACTATATCCACTATCTTTTAGAATGCGTTCGGTTTACCTACATTGAGGTAATCAATAATGACATTCTGAACAAAGATATTTTGTTCTACCTGGGGAATCTGACCCAAGCGGAAGCCTCTAATGTGATCAAGCGGTTGACCGATCAGTCTCACTTTTATTTGGAAGATGCCCTAGTTCAGGCATTGGTTGAGGATCTATCCGATGATTTTGATGAGGTTCGACCGATTGAACTGCAAGTTGTGGGGTCACAAATCCAGGCGGAAGCGATTACAACCCTGGCCGAGTATCAACAAAAAGGCCCGAAGAAAAAGTTGGTTGAACGGTTTCTGGAACAAGTCGTTCATGATTGTGGCCCCGAAAATGAACGGGCTGCCCGTTCGATTTTATATCTGCTCACCGATGAAAATAACACCCGACCCCTCAAAACACGGAATGAGTTGGCGGAAGAATTGAGAGATGAGTTAAGTCAAAATTCCATCGATGAACAGTTGGATTTAGTCCTTTATATTCTGGAAAAATCCGGGTTGGTCTCCCGTGAAATTGGTATTGGAGCTAGCTTTTATCAACTGGTTCACGACTATTTAGCAGACTTTATCCGCCAGCAACATCGTTCTGATCGAGATGCAGAATTTCAACAAATTGTTCAGGAAAAAAATGTTTATGCCAAACTAGCTCTCGAACGGGAAAAGCTAGCCCTAGAAACGGAGAGAAGACGGCGAGCTGAGCAGCGGAAGCGTCGATCTGAGCGATTTTTGGGTCTGTTGTTTGGCCTGTTTCTGGTCAGTCTAGCCGGACTTGGATTCTGGCTGACCCGGAAGGAAGGAGCAGCCAGAATCAGTGCGATTGAAGCAACAACGGAAGCCCTGTTGGTCTCCGGTCGCAATAATCAACTCGGGGTTTTACAAGCCAGTTTGAACACCGGAAAAAGTATTCAAACCACTCGAGCTTCGGCTGACATTCAAACGGAGGTTGCCCTGGGACTAAGACCCACGATTACTAATATTCAAGAGCGCAATCGCCTGGAAGGCCATGAAAGCGGGGTTTTGGGAGTTGTCTACAGTCCTGATGGCACGGTAATTGCTACCGCCAGTGCTGACAGAACAGTGAAAATTTGGTCAAGTCAAGGCAATCTCTTCTCCACCCTGAACCATGATGCCAGCGTCGTTGATGTCAGCATCAGCGACGCTGGCGTGATTGCCACGGTCACCCTTGACCTCGTCAATCCAGACCAAAATCGCGTTCAACTTTGGCAGATCAACGGGGAAAAAATTGTCCATGCGCCGATCAGTCATGGCGGCGCGGCGATCGCCAGTATTAGCTTTAGCCCTGACGGGAAAATGCTTGCTTCTGGAAGTTGGGATAAAACTATTAAATTGTGGACACTAGACGGAGCCCTGGTTCGAACCCTAGCTGGACATCAAGGTCGCGTCCAGGATGTGGAATTTAGCCCCGACGGAAAAACCCTCGCCTCAGGGAGTTGGGATACAACTATTAAATTGTGGGCCCTAGAAGGCACTGTCCTGAAAACATTGAGAGGTCACTGTGAATCCTTGAAATTGAATTCCGGTGAGTCCCAAGAATGCATTCGCCATATCAGTTTCAGTCCCGATGGCAAACGGCTCGTCTCAGCCAGTAGCGATCGCACCTTAAAAATCTGGGATCTGGAGAGCGGTCGAGTCTTAGGGGCCTTGGAGGGACACAACGAGGCAGTCTTGAGTACCAGCTTCAGCCCTGATGGTCTCACCATTGCCAGTAGTAGCAGAGACCGCACGGTTAAACTTTGGAATGCTTTAAATGGAACCTTACTCCAAACTTTCTCAGGTCACCAAAGTGATGTCTGGGCTGTGGTGTTCAATCCAGAGGGTCGAATGATGATCTCTGCCAGTGCAGATAAGACCGCCAGAATCTGGGACTACAATCGGAATCCCGTTAACGACCGATTGTTGTATGGTCATACCGCAGCCGTTTGGAACGTTGGGTTCAGTCCTGATAGTCAGCTCACGGCGACAGCAAGCGATGACAACACGGTACGACTCTGGGATGTCGCTCTCGGAAAACCAGCCCTCGGCCTTGGGGGAAAACCTGTGCTGTTGCAACATAACGATGACGTGAGCGGGGTCAGTTTTAGTCCTGATGGCCAAACCATTGCCACCACCAGTTACGACCAGACCGTAAAACTTTGGCGGCTCAACGGTCAACTGGTGCGATCGCTGGATAACGACAATGATGTTGTTTCTGCCCTGAGCTTTAGCCCAGATGGCAAAACCTTGGCCTCAGCCAGTCAGACGGTTAACCTGTGGACACTAGCAGGAAAACGCTTGGACACCCTTGGCCTGAACAAGCCCGCTTGGGACATAGAGTTCAATCTCCTAGGCAATCAGATTGCCGTTGGGACTAGTGACGATAGCGGCACTGACACTGAAGTTGAGCTTTGGGAAAACCAGAACGGACGCTGGCAGCGCACCCTGAGCCTAACCCCTGAACTGATCGTTCAGAGAAACTCATCGTTCCGGAAATCTCCTAATCCCCCCCTATCCTCCTCAAGCGCCGAAATTAATGCTTTTAGCTACCCGCCCCAGGCAGATCAACTCGCCCTAGCGATTAGTAGAGAGGTTCGGTTCTGGAGTTCAACTAAAGGTGGCTCTTGCCCCATCAGTCATAGTGCCCAAGTCGAAAGTCTGAGCTTTTCTCCCAGGGTTCTACCCTCAGGAGATTACCTGCTCGTGACCGCCAGCCAAGACAAACAGGTACGGTTTTGGCACGTTAGTGAAGCCCAGCTTTGGCCAGAGTCCCAGACCTGTTCAACCGTTGAGCCCTTCTATGCCATTAACCAAGATGCCATTGTCAACCATGTTCATTTCAGTCCCAATGGGGAGACCTTATCGATCGCCCAGGATAATGGTGTTGTGACTCTGTGGAGCATGAAAGGCTTTGAACTCGATTATCAAATTGAGCAAAGCTGTGAGTGGTTGACAGACTATCTGAACACCAATGTCAATTTGACACCAGAAAGCCGTGCCCTTTGCTCAACAAAATGACAAAGGCAAACCGGTTCAAAGACTGCTATTACTGTCTCCAAGCCTACTGGTTCTGAGCTAAAGATGTTAGTCTAGACTGTACAGTTTGATTTTTTGTGTGTAGCTACCCAGTTTGATCGTTCGGTTTGATGATTGAGTTTGATAGTGATAGCCATATGAGTTAAGGAGACCCAGAATCAACACCATGCCCAAAGCTGTTAACGATGCCCACGTTCAATGTGCCCACGGTCGTCACGGAATTGCCGATAAAGCAGAGCAGATTCTGAATGGCGCAATCCCCGAATTTCTAAAACACGGTTATTCCTGTACCAGCATGGATCGGATTGCCAAGGCGGCAGGGGTCTCCAAACAAACCCTATACAGCCATTTCTTAGACAAAGATGGCCTCTTCACAGCCCTGGTTGAACGCATTGCCTGTGAGAAGTTTCAGATGGTTTGGTCTCATCCTCTCGAAGGACAACCCAGCCAAGTGTTGCGAGAGCTGGCCAAGCGTATCCTGATGGAAAACATTGACGATGAAGACTACTTGGGATTTTGTCGATTAATTATCGCGGAATCCGGTAAGCGGCCCGATCTAGCTCATGTATTTTTAAAAAATTTAGTCCAGCCTGCAACAGTCATCCTGACTCAATACCTGCGAGATTGTCCTGAACTAAGGATCTCTGACCCCGAAGCAGCAGCTCGAATTTTTGTTGGAGCCCTGATTCATTTCATTCTGATTCAACGGGGACTCCATGGAGAGACCCTGATGCCAATGGATGCCAATCGATTGGTGGATACCCTAGTGCAGATGATTGCAGGTTCTGGAAAAACCCCTGAATTGCAGCTACAGTAATAATGGCGTTTTGAAACCAGAACGCTTTGAGACTCTAACTTCCATGCCATCGCTTCACATCTCACTGCTATGTATGCTCCTCCATTTGCTTTGAACACCGGCATTGCCATGACCCTCTATGCTGGCTTGAAAGCTAGCCAAACCTGGGAAAGCACCCTCAGGGAGCCAGAGCCTGCCTACAGTGAACATATTTTTTTAGGGGCTGGGAACACCCCGATTTTTGGGATTGTTGCCATTCCACCCAATCCTCGAGGAACCCTGGTTGGCACCTATGGGATCACGGGGGATTTGGACAATCAGTGGTTCCTCAGGGTCTTAGGACGTAAAGCCTTTGCTCGAGGCTATGCTGTGGTTCTATTTGATTGGCGAGCCCATGGCAAAACCGCAGAACTCTCTCCTACTCTAACTTCTGATGGGTTGTATGAAGGTCAGGACTTTGTGCATATTGCGGCTCAAGCTAAGTCCTTGGGATGTCCGGCTCCATTTTGGTTTACGGGATTTTCCCTAGGAGGTCAGTTGGCCCTTTGGGGGGTTCAGGCAGCCCAAACCCTGGCACAGTGGGGCCAAGGGTTAGATCCCGCCTTAAACCCGACCTTAAACATTACAGAACCCGAATTAGCAGGAGGAGCTGTCATTTGTCCGAGCTTGGACTCTACTCGCTCCCTACGTTATCTGGTCAAGCATCCTGTGGGCAAGCATCTGGAACGATCGATCGCCCGCACCCTCAAAAAATTAGCCTATCGAATTGCTGCGTTTCATCCGGGAGCCCTTGACCTGAAAGCGATTGAACGGGTCAATACGATCTGGGATTTTGACCAAGAATTAATCATTTCAACCCTAGGGTTTGCCACTGTTGAAGACTATTACGGGGCTAGCAGTCCCCTACCGTTGCTCCCCCACCTGCAAAAACCAACGCTGATTCTCTACGCGGCAGATGATCCTTTGTTCGATCCGGCTGTGATACCTGACTTGCAAGCAGCGGCCCAAGGGAACCCTAGAATTGATTTGAGGCTGACGGCTCAGGGTGGCCATGTTGGCTATATCAGCAGCCAAGCTTGCCAACGTCAAATGCAAGATCCCGACTGTTGGTGGGCTTGGAACCGGGTTCTGGAGTGGTGCGATCGCCCTCATGATTCCCTTCAAAAGGACTCTTCAGACTCATCCAAGCTGGAATCAGGAATTATTCAACTTTCCCCTGTAATTAATAGTTAATCAACAGTAACGAGCTGTAGGAAAAAATAAAATGGGTCAAAACCAGGGTCAATGGGTCAAGCTAGGACTGGGGACGACGTTAGCCGGGATCTTGATCTCGAGTTGCAGTAGTCCAATCATACCGAGCGCTACCCTCCCACAAGCAGGTTCAACAACTTCACAACCCGCCCCAGCGTCTGAAGTTTCAGCTTCAGACGGGGAGAACTTGGCCCTCAATTCCCCGACCGCTAGTGCTCCTAAGGCTTTACCCCAGTTGGTCAAAACGGCAGCGGTTTCCCTCGTGGTTGATTCAGTCGAGTCTAGTATCCAGGGGGTGAGACAAATTACCCAACAGTCCCAGGGAGACCTCATGGGATTGCAGGATGAAACCTCTACCGATGCAATAGATCGTCAAAGGGCTTCGATGCAAATTCGGGTTCCTCAGGAGAAACTGGACTCAACCCTACAAAAGCTGAAGCAATTGGGCACTATCCAAAGTCAAACCCTTACAGCAGAGGATGTTTCTGATCAACTCGTGGATTTTGAAGCTCGTCTGCGGAACCTACGAAAGACCGAGGAAACCTTGTTAAAAATCATGGAACGCTCCGGTGAAGTCGCTGATGTCCTGAAAGTTGCTCAGGAACTTAGCGGTGTACGGAACTCTATCGAACAAACTGCTGCTCAGATCAAGTCCCTCCAGAATCGAGTCGCCTATTCTACGGTTACGATTAACTTAGAAGCGGCGATCGCATCCCCAACCTCCGAACGTTCAGTTGCCAATCAATTGCAAGAAACCTGGCAGGACGTAAGCCGTTCCCTCGGTCAGTTTACGACAAACCTAATGCAGCTAGGGATCTGGCTATTGCTCTACAGCCCCTATTTGTTGCTAATCACCGGGGGAGGGGTACTGTTCTACCGATGGCGCAGATCTAGACCGGTTAGAGGGGGTTTAGCAACCCTGCCAACTCCTCTCTCCTCCCCAGACAACGAGCAATCCCATTAAATCTAAATCTTCCAGCGGCTATAATTGTTTGAACCCAATGCCAGTTGGCTTCCTGCCGACTTTATATAATAGATAACGCCCTATAGAGAGCGCCCTAGGGGAAAGCTGGGATCAGGATTTTAGAGCAGGATATAACCCTTCAAGTTGCTCTGGAGTGGCAGTTCTCAGCTTGATAGTTTGGGTTGTGCTGGGGGACAACAGGACATCTCGATAGCGTACAAACGTTAGATTTTCTGGGGTCACAGTCAAGGAAACGGGTGGAGAAGTGGCTAAAAATTCTCGAATACTCTGACTAACAAGGTTCCAACGCTGATCGCTAGGGTTTTGTTGAAACGAGCCTAGGCGCAGGTAGAAATCGTTGTCCACTGCTGCAGGCTGGCGGTGATACTTGTGCAACAGATTAAAGTGTTGGGCTTTTTTGCGGAATTGATTTAAATCCTGAACAATATTTCCGGCTTTGAACGGCCAACCAATCAAGACAACAGTGTTGCCCAATAATTGGAATGACCGCTCAAAGGGAGGTTGATTTTGACTGAGGAATCCATAATCCACAGTTGAACAATAGCCGCCAATTTGGATTTGTAAGGGCAGATCTGAAAGCTGATCCAGATAATCTAAAAACCCCAGCCAATTAACATATCTAGTTTCGCCCCGTTCTGCTTGAAACCAATGACTCAGAATTCCATTGGGAGTTTTCACCCCTTCACAACCGATTAGAGTGGCATGAACCTGCTCGATTGGGCAAGGTTGAAAGTTGTCCTGAAATTGACCCAACAAATAGCTTTGTAAGCCCAGGATTTGCCTTGAAAAATCAGGAGGTTTTGAACCATAGAAGGAAACCAGGCTGACATTTGGGCACTCAGGAATAGGAAATTCAGGAATTCTAACGTTCACTGCTTGTTTTACATTCGAGTCAGAGCAGCGACTTTAGTCACCTTGTCCTTGTCTAAGCCCTCTAGATCCTCAAGTTTGAGCCATCCTTGTTTGACCAACTGAGCAAAGGTAAAAATCAGTTCTGAATAATCATAAGCGTACTTGCCATCGATATCATGACGTCTGGCACTCAAAAAATCATGCAACCGCCACAGATCATTTAATTCACTGATGCCACCCGCACTGTCTCGAATAAGCTGAATCAGGGTTAGCGTTTCTCGTTCATAAGCTTTATCAAAAGCGGCCTTGGCAATGGTTTGCTCTGTTTCAGACCATGTAATCTCACTAACTTGCATTATTAGACCTAAAAATTAAAAAACTACACAATCATTAATATTAATCTATCTTATATTCCTAGACCACATTCTGCAAAGACCTCATCCCCAATTCCTATAGTTTCGTTTGTATCTTCGGTTTTAGCCGGTTTAGGGCTTGTTTTGAGGGTCATGTCCTCAGGTTGCTCGTTCCAGTCTTAAGAGCCTGACAACAATAAAGCGCCCTCAATGAGAGAGCGCCTTGGGAAAGATGAGAAATTTTAAAGAAATTTCAAGGGAGTGATTGCTATGGCAAGCAATCCTCAGCTCACATCTAACGGGAGAAGTTCAACAGTTCCTTGGGAGAGGCTAACAAGTCAATCGCAACAAAGTAAATCTTGCCCTCAGGATTGAGCAAGAAGCGCCAAGCAATATTCATCCCAACACCACCCCCAAACCAGGGGGTTTGAACTTTTCCAGTCACTTTGAGCTGGGTATAGCCTTCGTCAGCCGGTTCAGCCACGCCCTGTTCTGGGAGCAATTTTAGGTTTTGGCACTCTTCCCGGAAAAACCGAAGCACAGCTTCTTTCCCAATAATTGGGCGACGGAAGGGAGGTTGTAGAGCGCCATCGGGAGCAAATAGCTCAATCAACGCATCAAAATCATTGGCGTTGAGATTATTCATGTAGCTAGTCACCGTTGCATTGTCGATGCCTTGAATGGTCACCTGGGTACGCTGGGCCATATCCACAGGAGGCACAACAGCTTCAGCAATACGAGCGTAAGTCCCCATTTTATTCGGGTCAAATCCCATATCAACCACAGAATTTCGCAAAACAGTGATCTGCTGACCCGGCTCTAGGTCTTGAATGGATTGCAGCACTACTGCGGCATTGGTAGAAAGTTTGTAGCCTTCTGGAATTGGCGCTACAAGGCCCTGATCCATCCACTCGCCCAACTGATACCAAAAGCCCAGCTTGATGTTTGGAGACCAAGTGGCATAGGTACGAGCAATGGGAGTATCAGCCCGATTGGCCAAATCACACATCACTTGAGTTTGCTGAAGGGGAGTCATTTTCTTGATTTCATTCATGGTTCCCTCTGCAAACTGCATGTTGGCAGCGCCCGGAGCCGCAATGGTAATGGTTTTCCCCATCTCTAGATATGCAAACCAGATGAGTGCGAGTTGGTCTTCAGCACTCAGTTGAACAAATCTGGCAATCGTGGCAGGCACGGCATCAGCCGCTAAAGTGTTTGGAAAAATGTTGCGAGCTGAATCAATGGTGAATGGCATAGATCTACCTCACTTAGGTTTAAAAGGGATTTAAGTAGTTTTTATTGCTTTTTATTGCAAATGCTACAGAAACCACCTTCAGGATATGAAACTCCTGATCCCTAGCACTTTAAGAAATGTTAAAGGAGGGCATGTTCCAACACTGATCCAGAAGCATTTCTGTAAGCATTTACTTCTTCTGTCAAGCAATATTTACGCATTTTAACATAACCGTTACGATCCTTTACAACTGCATGAAGCTATTTGGCTTGCAACCAGACAAGTCGCAGCACTCTGCAATGTTTCAGACTGCAATGTTTCAGACTGCAATGTTTCAGACTGCAATGCTTCAGAAAGATTACAGAGTCATCGAATAACTTCTGGGATTTTGTGGATTAGTGATCCGGCCTGACTTCACAAAGGCGAGACAGCGATTCCGCAGTCCTGGGTTTACAACCCTTGAGGGTTCGATTGCTGAATCAGGAGGAATAGGTCATCTTCTCCTGACACTAAGGTAGGTTATTATCCTTTGCGCCCAACTTCCTGGATGCCAAGGACTTCGCTGTACAGACTTCACCGCGCCGACTTGACTGTAATAAAGTGCTAGCACAGCTTGTTATGGCTATTCTAAATCAATCATGAGAGACGTTAGAGAGGGGTTTGGGGACTTCTCACAAATCATTGCTGATTGCTATTCTCAACTGCTTGTCGTTTAGCCAATAGGTTAATCAGTGCATTTTGTAAAGACTTTGTAAGTGTAAATATTGTGTGTAAATATTGTGTGTAAATATTTTGTAAGATTGGAGGGTTTTCAGGGAAAATGCTTGGCAAACTTGTAGCGAACTCAGTAATCTGTAGCAATCTCGAGTCATTTGCAGGATTGTAGTACAGGAATTCTGCCTACATTAGTCCTACATTAGTTAAAATACTGGCACTCCAAATTTCTGACAAATCATTTGAATTTTTTGAAAATCATTAAACATTGCTATCCCTAAAAAATTATAAGGAGAGAAAGTTTGCAGTACCAAATTAATTATAAGCCTGCTTTTGCTACAATTTTTGTCACCTTGAATCCAGGAGAAAGCATTGTTTCGGAAGCAGGAGCCATGGCCAGTATGGATGCCAAGTTATCTATGAACACAGCATTTTCTGGCGGTTTTTTCCCTGCTGTAGTTAAAAAATTTTTGGGTGGAGAAACTTTATTTATTAACACATTTACAAACAACACTCAGCAACCTTTACAGATAGTTTTATCCCAATCTATGATTGGTGATATTGAGTATATTGAGCTTAAAAAAGACCAGCAACTTTATTTTCAATCCGGAGCTTATATTGCTAGCTCCAAGAACACTAAACTGGGTGTAGGCTGGGCAGGCTTTGCGAGTTGGTTTTCTGGCGAGGGCTTGTTTCGCTTGAGAGTTACGGGGCCAGGAGTTGTATTTTTCGGGGGCTATGGTGGGATTACAAAAAAACAAATTACCCAAGAATTTATTGTTGATACAGGTCATTTACTCGCTTATGAGCCAGGAATTAAATTGGGAGTGGGATTATCGGGAGGTCTATTCAGCTCTATTACCTCAGGTGAAGGGTTTATCAGTCGATTGAAAGGAAGTGGAACGATTTACTTACAATCTCGCAGTGTGGAAGGATTAGCTCGATTTCTCAGTCCTAGACTCCGATAAAATGTGTTTCCCATCCCCAAAAAATTCTAGAGAAAGTAAGTTTAGAAATAGTAAGTTTAGAAATAGTAAGTTTAGAAATAGTAAGTTTAGAAATAGTAAGTTTAGAGACAGTCGTTCAAGGGTAAACGTCATGATTGTGCCTGCTTTAACCCTTTTTTAGGGCGAGCTGAGAATACCAGACCGCCTCCTGTTCATTGGTCACGAGGAAATCCCAATCATTTTTGGTTCCTGCTCCAGCCAAACAGCAGCCAATCACAATCCCTTCAATTTCCTCCCCTTGCCAGGTTGCAATGACGCGATCGCCCATCTGAAAGCGGGCACTTTCATGCCAAGTTTTCACCTGTTCTGCAAACTGAATTAATCGCTTGTCCATCTGTGCCTGCTGAAATCTCTAAGCTGCAATTTTTTGTTCTGGCAATTTTCAGTTTAAGAGACCTTGACTGAACCATAGCAAAAAGCTCATCGTACCGATGTAATTTCTAGAACTTAGATTGAACGTTTTTTATTCTGGGCTAGTCTCTAATATAGAAGGCTCCAGAGCCCGAGTCTGGCCAAAAAAACTGCCAACCACAAGGATTGACAGTGTTCCATTACTCCATAGGGTATAGAATCCCAAATCTATAGACTAAAAATTAAAAATTTTGCTCCCGACTCACCTAGCGGTAGAGAAATTTGTGTTGGACAGCGGTCGCCAGGGATTAAAAGCTGTTGTTCCTTGTTGGACAGTCGTTCCAGTTTTTGAGTTGAGTCGAGAAGAGCTTGAGGATTA
The DNA here is from genome assembly GCA_051652765.1 of Microcoleaceae cyanobacterium. Taxonomy (GTDB): domain Bacteria; phylum Cyanobacteriota; class Cyanobacteriia; order Cyanobacteriales; family Microcoleaceae; genus JBHJGO01. The sequence continues at coordinate 24,767 of JBOFUV010000102.1, forward strand.
GAGGCTATGATATACATCATTGATAATTCTTAATTTTTGTTTACATAGCTCTAGCCTGCCTAATGCTGATTTCCTCCGATTACTCGACCCAGATCAAGCAGTTCTTCAAGCGAACCCTGTTTCTTGGGAATGAACCCACCCTGGAACTTGTTGCAATCCTCATGGTTTATTTTGTGCAAGGCATTCTGGGCCTTGCTCGGTTGGCAGTCAGCTTTTTCTTAAAAGATGACTTGGGCATGAGTCCAGCAGAGGTCTCAGCCATGTTTGGGATTGTGGCCCTGCCATGGGTAATTAAGCCTTTATTTGGGTTTGTTTCGGACGGTCTGCCGTTGTTAGGATATCGGCGACGATCTTATCTGATCTTGTCTGGACTGATGGGAACGGCTTCTTGGATCATGCTATCGACTTGGGCTCACACTCCCTGGATGGCAACCTTGATCATTACGTTGAGTTCTATCTCTGTCGCTATTAGTGATGTCATTGTCGATTCTTTGGTGGTTGAACGAGTCCGCAATGAATCTATTAGCGATGTCGGGTCTTTACAATCCCTCTGCTGGGGAACCTCTGCCCTAGGGGGATTGGTAACCGCTTATCTGAGTGGCTTTCTCCTAGAACTATTTGACAGTCGAACCATTTTTCTGATTACCGCGAGTTTCCCGTTAATCATCTCAAGTGCTGCATGGCTGATTACCGAAGAAAAAGTCAGCCGTCTTTCAAGCTGGGATACGGTCAAGGGACAAATCAGTCAACTGCGTCAAGCTGTAACCCAGCGGGCAATCTGGCTGCCCACTGCGTTTCTGTTTATCTGGCAAGCCACTCCGACTGCAGATTCGGCCTTCTTTTACTTCACCACCAATGAGTTGGGATTTGAGCCTGAATTTTTGGGAAGGGTGCGGTTAGTGACGAGCATTGCATCCTTGGGCGGGATTTGGCTCTTCCAACGATTTTTTAAATCCGTGCCATTCCGCACTATTTTTGGCTGGTCAACAGTTGCTTCTGCGGTCTTGGGGATGACGATGCTGCTGTTGGTCACCCATGCGAACCGAACTTTGGGCATTGACGATCACTGGTTTAGTTTGGGAGATAGCTTGATCCTCACTGTGATGGGACAAATTGCCTATATGCCTGTGCTAGTTTTGGCGGCTCGGTTATGTCCTGCTGGGGTCGAAGCAACCTTGTTTGCGCTACTGATGTCTGTTTCTAATTTGGCGGGGTTGTTGTCCTATGAATCGGGCGCTTTGCTAACCCATGTTTTTCACGTTACAGAAACTAATTTCGAGAATTTATGGCTGCTGGTCGTGCTCACCAACTTAACCACTCTATTGCCCTTACCGTTCTTGAATTGGTTACCCGATGTCAGCGCTCAAGGAGAGGAAGAACCCGCTCTCATCCTTGCGCCAGAGATGATTGGTAAAAATGTTGTGCCTGAATTCATCCCTGAATGTGAAGGGATTGGCATTCGAGATTAATCCCTTCGTTTTAATTTTTTTGTTTGAAATTATGACAAATACCCAGCTTTCCCATCTTACTTCTGAACCGTTAGGGCTCTCCTACGACCCCCAAGATTGGCAACAAGGATACCGTTCTCAACCCAATGAGTATGAATATTGGATTGAAGAAATAGCAGGAGAAATTCCCCTGGCATTGGAGGGAACCCTGTTTAGAAATGGCCCCGGTTTACTCGATATTCAGGGCCAACCGATTCATCATCCTTTTGATGGAGATGGCATGATTTCAGCGATTAAATTCTCCCAAGGTCGGGCCCACTATCGTAACCGCCACGTTCGGACTCAAGGGTACGTTGAAGAGCAGAAAGCTGGAAAAATCCTCTACCGGGGAGTCTTTGGTACTCAAAAACCGGGAGGAGTGTTGGCAAACATATTTGATCTGAGGTTAAAAAATATTGCCAATACTCAGGTGATTTATTGGGGTGGGAAATTACTGGCCCTGTGGGAAGCTGCCGAACCCCATCGACTTGACCCAGGGTCCCTCGAAACCTTTGGTTTGGATGATCTGGATGGGATTTTGCAGCCCGGAGATGCCTTTGCGGCCCATCCTCGGATTGATCCGGCCTGTGAATTTGATCAGGGCGATCGCTGTTTAGTCAATTTCTCGATTAAACCCGGCCTTTCAACCACGATTACCATTTATGAACTCTCTCCTACGGGCCAACTCCTCCGAAAACACGCCCATTCGGTTCCAGGGTTTGCCTTCATTCATGACTTTGTGATCACGCCTAACTCCTGCATTTTTTTCCAGAATCCCGTGGGTTACAATCCCTTCCCGTTCCTGCTGGGCTGGGCTGGAGCCGGAGAATGTGTGCAATTCCAGTCTGGCAAACCTACTCGGGTGATTGTGATTCCCCGCGATCCTCAAAACCAGCGGTCTGTACAAACCTTTGAAGTAGAAGCTGGATTTGTATTTCACCATGCCAATGCCTTTGAACAAGACGGGGAACTAATTGTCGATTCCGTTTGCTACGCGACCTTGCCTGGTGTTGACCCCCAGGCTGATTTCCGCAACACCAACTTTGATGATCTCGATCCGGGGCAGTTATGGCGCTTTCAGTTTGATCTTCAGACGGGTTCAGTCCAGAGCCGATTGATTGAAAGCCGTTGTTGTGAGTTTCCCTCGATTCACCCTGAACACATGGGACGACCTTACCGTTATGCCTACCTGGGAGCTGCCCATCATGCAACGGGAAATGCGCCGTTGCAAGCTGTTTTGAAGGTGGATTTGGAGACGGGCGATCGCCAGAGCTGGAGTGCCGCCCCCCGAGGGTTTACCGGAGAACCGATCTTTGTTCCCCATCCCCAGGGAACTCAAGAAGACGAAGGTTGGGTCTTGACTCTAGTGTATGATGCCAGTCATCATCGAACTAATATTGTGATTCTTAATGCTCAGAACTTGAATGCTGCTCCAATTGCCCAGTTGCACCTCAAGCATCATGTTCCCTATGGTCTCCATGGCACCTTTGCTCAGGTTTAGGGCTAGTCTTTATGATGTCAGGTTCGATGATATCCAAAACAGATTGGATGGGTGACTTGTAGGCTATTTTACCGGAACCACAGAGGTGTCTGATATACTAGAAGACTGTAACAATTTTTAGAAACAAGCTGAACTATGACTCTCACGCAACAGCGTAAACAAGAAATCATGGCTGACCATCAGACCCATGAGACCGATACAGGTTCCTCAGATGTGCAAGTAGCGCTGCTGACAGCCCGAATTAACAAACTCAGTGAGCATCTCAAGGTCAACAAGAAGGATCATGCCTCCAGACGAGGTTTGCTCCAGATGATTGGCCATCGCAAGCGTCTACTGAGCTACATTCGCAACCAAGACTTGGCTCGATATCAGGCACTGATTAAGCGGTTGGGGATTCGGGGCTAGGGCTTGAACCCAAGTTTGCCAGTCTACGTGAGTTGAGCTTGTAAGTTAAACTGATGCAACGTTCAGCGTGATAACGTTCAGCGTAATATTGATGAAACAGTCCTATGCCCTCTAAACCGTCTCGTCAGCGTCTTCCCTTTGAACCTAGCAAAAACGTTAAAAAACCTGCTAAGACAGAGGCTTCAGGAATGCCTTCAAGCTCGGAGCCTTCCCCTGCGGTAGAAACCCGTCAGCCCAAACAGAAGGTTCAGGCTGTTTCACCACAGGCTTCGATTCGTTCAGCCGATCGAGCAATTCCTGAAGCGGTCAGTCGCCGGATGGTTGCTCGGATGGCAACATTCTCGGGTGTGCCGTTATTTATGGCAATGGGCACTTTTATTGCCAGTTATCTAATTGTGACTAATGAGATGTTTCCCCTACCTGGCACCGCCGTATTGCTGATGAGTTTAGGGTGGTTTGGTTTGAGTGTTGTGGGAGTCAGCTATGGTGTACTTTCAGCCTCATGGGACGAGGAGAATGTTGGTAGTCGATTAGGCTGGCAGGAGTTTCGGCTGAACTCGGATCGGGCCTGGGGCGCAATCCAGGCAGGGAGACAGCAGTCTAAGGCGCGGCGGGAGAGCGATCGCCAGAAACCCACTCCAGGGGCCAAGCCTTAAGTCCTAAGCGTTAGAAACTGAGCAATGATGGCTCAACATTACGCTGAACGTTAAAAAAAAGGAACAACGATTTGAATCTCCCCAGAGTACGTTACATTAACTGTTAGGGAAAGCGCAGGTTGGGTGCCAGAGCTAGGCTGACTATCCACCTCCTCACTGCAAACTAGTAGGGCAATAGGAAAGAGTTCAATGATTATCGTGATGAAAGTCGGTTCTCCAGAGTCCGAAATTGAACGAGTTGGCGAAGAGCTTCAGACAACTTGGAATGTTACTCCAGAGAAGATTGTAGGCAAACATAAGGTTGTTATCGGTTTAGTTGGGGAAACGGCTGATCTTGACCCTTTGCAGTTACGGGAAATCAGCCCCTTTATCGAAGATGTGCTTCGGGTTGAAAAACCCTTTAAGCGTACTTGCCGAGAGTTTCGCCATGGAGAAGCTAGCGAAGTTGCTGTTCCCACTCCAGCAGGAACAGTTCATTTTGGGGAAAACCATCCTCTAGTTATTGTTGCGGGGCCGTGTTCCGTTGAAAATGAAGAGATGATCGTTGAAACAGCACGGCGGGTCAAAGCTGCCGGTGCAAAGTTCTTGCGAGGTGGGGCTTACAAACCCCGGACTTCTCCTTATGCATTTCAGGGCCATGGAGAGAGTGCCCTAGAGCTTTTGGTTACGGCCCGAGAAGAAACAGGGTTAGGGATCATTACTGAGCTGATGGATGCCGAAGATCTGCCTGTGCTGGGGAAAGTTGCCGATGTCATCCAAGTTGGCGCTCGCAACATGCAGAATTTTTCGCTGTTGAAGAAAGTGGGCGCTCAGGATAAACCGGTGTTGCTCAAGCGGGGGATGTCTGCCACTGTTGAAGAGTGGCTGATGGCTGCGGAGTATATCTTAGCAGGTGGAAACCCCAATGTCATTCTCTGCGAGCGCGGGATTCGCACCTTTGACCGGCATTACACTCGCAACACATTGGATTTGTCGGTGATTCCTGTCCTCCGCCTCTTAACTCACTTGCCCATCATGATTGATCCCAGTCATGGAACGGGGCTAGCTGAATATGTGCCCTCAATGACTTTAGCTGCTATTGCCGCAGGGACAGATTCTCTCATGATTGAAGTTCACCCCAACCCTGCAAAGGCGCTGTCTGATGGGCCTCAGTCCCTCACTCCAGAACAATTCGACCGACTGATGCAGGAAATGGCTGTGATTGGCAAGGCGGTTAAGCGTTGGCCGCAGATGGAGCCTGCCTTGGTTTGATTGATCCAACCTTGAGGGGTGCTAGGTCAAACAAAGCTTGTAAACAGGTGGAGTTCAGACAATCTTGTCCGTTTTCAAGCGGGCTGATCGTGTATCAAACCGAATGGGTTATGGTTGATGCAAACTTGCGAGACTCAAGAGCTTATTGAGTCTCGCAGGTTTAACATATGGTTTAACATATATGCCTAGGATAATCCTAGGGTGAAGGGCTAGGGAGCAAAGCAAAAACATTCAACTTGCTTTCAAAAATGCCTGAATGGAAACGATCAGAGAGCAGGATTAACCTCAGAACGCCTAGACTCTGATGATCGCCGGGGAACAATTTACCCGGAATTTAGAACAAGAGATGTAGAACCAGAAATATAGAGTCAGAGATCTACAGCTAGGAATTAGACTAGAAAGAGATTCAGCGAAAGATTAAGCATCTGCAATAGATATAGAGATTTAAGATAAGCTGAACAGATTGACGAGGGAAGTATTGGCAAATTTTGTGAAGTTTGCTCCTGAAGTTTATCCGTGAAATTTAGCTAACAGTCTGGCTAGGTTAAATTATTTAACGCCATCGACACCGTATAGGTTGATATTAAGGAGACAGAAGATGTTCTGGAAATCATTGCGGATTCTGAGTAGGCTAGTGGGAGTATTGTCTCTGACAACAGTTAGTTTGATAAGTGTACCCTTGCAGGCTTCAAGCTTAGAATTTCCTCCATCCCCCAATCGCAACGGCCCTAAAAGCACTGCTGGCGGAGGAACTCGGGGTGGCCCAGAAAGTCAAGAGCAGATTTGTACCACGGGAGAGATTCCCCTAACCGCCTTGATTCCCGCTGAGGACGATGAAATCATAACGGTTAAAGCAAATCCAGAGTTTTTCACCTATGTTCCCCGAACAACAGCCAAACAGGCTCAGGTTTCGTTAATTGATCAAGACACAGGGGATGAGATCTACAGGAACACCTTTGGTTTACCAAGTCAGCCTGGAATCATTTCTGTTCCTTTGCCAGAAAGCGTTGCCCTAGAGGTTGGAAAATCTTACATCTGGCAGTTCGAGGTGCTCTGTAATCCCGACGACCCAGCGGAAGTTGAATTTGTTCAAGTTACGATCACTCGTGCAAAATTGAGCGAGGAGCTAAAAAAACAACTAGAAGCCACTAAAGAACCGCTGAAACAAGCTGAACTCTTGGCAAAAGAGCGAGTCTGGCTCGATACCCTGGTCGTCATGGCTCAACTCCGAGACTCTAACCAAACGGAATGGGAACAGTTGCTCAAGTCGGTAAAATTAGGGGATCTTTCCTCTGTCCCGTTGACCTCCTGCTGTACAGCCGATCCAGAACCTACTGAATTAAAACCTACTGAATTAAAACCCTCTGAATTAAAACCTACTGAATTAAAACCTTGCGGACGTTAAATTCTCTCCATGAGAAACCTCTGGATCACCTGGAAAAGGAAATTATGGGATTGGCGCGGGGTCTGGATCGCAACTCCTTCAATGGCAGTGTTAATTCTGCTCCTACGTTTTGCTGGGATCTTGGAACCCCTAGAATGGTCAATCTTTGATCAGTACATGCGGCTACGTCCGCCAGACCCGCCCAGCAAACGAATTGCCATTATTGGCCTCGACGAGGCGGACATGCAATACCTCGGTCAGGGCTATGTGTCTGACCAGATTTATGTCCAACTCCTCCGCAAGTTGATTGCGATGGAACCTCGGGCCATTGGTTTAGATATTTACCGCGATTTACCCTACGAGCCCGGTCATGAGGAACTCACAAAAATTTTTGAGACCACTGAGAACTTAGTGGGCATTGAAAAAGTGGTGGGCGATCGCCTCCGCCAAGCCGTTGCAGCTCCTCCAGCATTAAAACAAGTGGGGCGAGTCGCGGCCAATGATGTCTTGCTAGATGACGATAGCACCATTCGGCGGGCCTTGCTGGTTCACAAGAATGAAAATGACGAAACCTTCTACGGTCTTGGTTTGTATCTCGCCATGCTCTATCTGGAGCAGGAAGGTATTTCCCCCCAGATCATTCCAGGAACGGATAATTGGTGGCAGTTTGGTCATGTGGTCTTCACGCCCTTCAACGCGAATGATGGCGGATATATCCGTGCTGATGCGGGCGGCTATCAAGTCTTGCTCAATTATCAAGGCCCCCCTGGATCTTCTTTTGAAACTATTTCCTATCGAGATATTTTGGCAGATCGGGTTCCGGCAGATTGGGGACGCGATCGCCTGATTATGATTGGGGCAGTAGGGGACAGTTTCCAGGATTTGTTTGCGACTCCGTTTACCCAATCGGCAGATCAGCGCATGGCTGGGGTTGAAGTTCATGCCCATATTGCCAGTCAGATTATTGATGCGGCCCTAGACAACCGTCCTTTGCTCAAAACCTGGTCAGAATCTCAGGAATGGCTGTGGATATTGTTCTGGTCAGGGGTCGGGGCCGCCTTAACTTGGACTATTCGATCCACGAGTCATATTAGGCGATTTTTGCTGCGACAAGTGAGTCTATTTGGGATGGCAACGGGGACTTTAGGAGCCATAACCTATTTTGCTCTACTCAAGGGATGGTGGCTGCCTGTGGTTCCGCCATTTTTGGCCATGTCTGGATCAGCGATCGCGATTACTGCCTACATTGCTCGTACTGCTGCTGACATTCGTAAAACCTTTGGACGGTATTTGAGTGATGAAATTGTCGCAACGTTGTTAGAAAGTCCAGAGGGTTTAAAGATGGGCGGAGAGCGCCGTAAAATTACCATACTGACCTCAGATTTACGGGGATTTACTGCCCTTTCAGAACGATTATCGCCAGAAGAAGTTGTTAAAGTTCTCAACTTTTACTTATCCCAAATGGCAGATGTCATCACGGATTATCAAGGCACGATTGATGAATTCATGGGGGATGGAATTTTAGTCTTGTTTGGTGCACCAACTCCACGAGCAGATGATGCAACCAGGGCTGTTGCCTGTGCCGTTGAGATGCAAATCAAGATGTTAGAAGTGAACCAACAGTTGGAAGCCTGGGATTTAAACCTATTAGAAATGGGAATTGGCATTAATACAGGAGAGGTTGTCGTCGGCAATTTGGGTTCGGAAAAGCGCACAAAATATGGTGTTGTTGGGAATCAAGTGAACTTGACCTATCGGATTGAATCCTACACAACAGGCGGACAAATTATTATTTCAGAAACAACCCTCAAAGAAGCTGGAGAGAATATTATCAAAGTTGATAGTAAAAAATTGGTTCAGCCTAAAGGGGTGAAGCATCCAATTAATATTTATGAAGTTGGAGGTATTGCTGGAGACTATAATTTACGGATTACACAAGCAGAAGAAGTCTTTTTCCCCATTCCAGAGCTGTTTTTACACTATACGATTCTGGAAGGCAAACATGTGGGCGAGAACTTGTTTACGGGACAGTTATTGCAACTTTCAACGCGGGGGGGTCTAATCCAAGCGGAAGGCGGCGAGAATGCTTTACCCATTGTCCTGACGAATATCAAAATCAACTTGCAGTCTGAACAAGCAGAACTGCGAGAAGATTTTTACGCCAAAGTTCTAGAGGAACAGGCCGAAGCCGGGAAATTTTATATCCGCTTTACCTCAAAGCCTCCTGCTGTTGAAGCAAAGTTTCAGGAAATTTTTGAGCGCGCTCAGAAACAGGTTGAACCCCAATAACAGCCGGGATAGTTAACCTTGTGAGTCCTGAACAACAGTTGTCAACGGATCAACGCTGGAAAACTTGGCACATTTACCCAGGTTCCAGTCGCGTTGGATTCATGGGTTAGATCCATTAACAATTGAGAATAAACCCCTTCCCACAAAGAAGGAACAAGGGATTGACCCTGTTGAATGCCTGTCACCCATTGATCAATGACTCGAATGAAGGGAGCAATCCTGCCATCTGGATAAACCTGGGAAAAAGCTAACCGTTCAGGAATAGCAAGCTCTACCAAGGCATCCCCATGTTTACTCCCCCAAAGTTTAAATCCATGGACATAATCCTGTTGATTGTCACTGCCTAAAACAAGCGTTCCCTCACTGCCATACACCTCGACCCAGTGCCCCCGTCCTTGATAAGTGACCGAACTCAGACACACCTGACAGGGAGTACCCTCTTCCAGTTCTAACATCAGCATACAGGTATCATCCGCATCCACAGGTTTTAACATCCCTTGGTCTAACGGATCAGGGCGTTCTCCAATTGCCGTGCTCAACTGTCCACAGAGCCGACGAACTGGCCCAAACAACCAACTCACATAGTCAAAGCTATGGGAACCGATCGCCCCTAACGCCCCTCCACCCTTGTCGGCTTGAGCATACCAATTCCAGGGCCGTTCAGGATTGGCGCGACTCGAGACTAACCAGTCAATTTTAATTAACCGCTTTTTCCCCACATAGCCTGCGGCTAACAGTTCGGCCAAGTGTTGCCAAGCTGGAACAAACCGAAACTCAAAATCCATAGTGGTCACACACCCCTTTCCCTGTGCCAACTGATGGAGATAGCGAGCTTCTTGCACAGTTAACGCGGTAGGTTTTTCTAGTAACAAATGTTTGCCAGCATGGAGCACGGTTTTTGCCATCTCAAAATGCAAAAACGGCGGGGTTGAAATCGCTGCACCTACCACCTCTGACAAGGCCATCACGTCTTCAAGGTGGTTACAAGCATGGGGAATGCCATGGCTAGACGCGATCGCCTGTGCCTTCTCCAAGTCCCGATGATACACAGCAACGACTTCAGTCTGAGGATGGGCTTGAAACCCAGGGATATGAACCTTTTTGCCAAACCCTGTCCCAATTACCGCGATGCCCAATTTGTTTACCATAAGTCTCTAGGAGTGACGACTGAAAGATATCTTAAAGTATCTCTAAAGTGTCTCTAAAGTATCTTTAAAAAGTCTGCCATCCGCTCGACGGCTTGACACAACCGTTCGGGGGGATGAACCAGAGCAAATCGCACATATCCTTCCCCTGACTTACCGAAACCGATGCCGGGGGACGCGGCTACCCCGGTTTGTTTCACCAGTTTAGTGCAGAACTGTACCGAGTTCTCAGTCCAGGGTTCAGGGAGCTTGGCCCAAATGTACAGGGTGGCCTCAGGCAAAGCAACATCCCAGCCCATAGCGCTTAACTGCCTCACGAACACATCCCGTCGTTCCTGAAACGTTTTCACGGTTTGCCTAACGTGATCTTGCGACCCTTCTAAAGCGGCGATCGCCCCATTCAAAATCCCGCGATATTGATTAAAATCAACGACCGCTTTGACCTGTTTTAAGCCCTGAATTAACCGTCGATTGCCAATGGCAAAACCAATCCGAAACCCCCCCATGTTGTAGGACTTAGAAAAGGTAAAGAATTCAATCGAAACGGTTTTTTCTGGGTCAGCTTGCAGGATCGAAGGGGCAAGCACTGTCACAGGCTGATCCTGGGTGAACACGAAATCTCCGTAGGGAAAATCATGCACTAAAACCAGATCATGGGCCTGACAAAAGGCAACAGCAGTTTGAAAAAAACTGAGGGGCGCGATCGCTGTGGTGGGATTGTGGGGATAGCTCAAGATCATCATTCGGGACTGAGCCAAAACCGCCTCTGGAATATCAGCAAATATAGGTAAGAACTGGTTTTCAAGCCGCAAGGGCATCGAGTAAACTTGACCCCCAGCCAAATAAACACCGCCGCTATGGGAGGGATAACAGGGATCTTGCAACAGGGCAAAGTCCCCCGGATTTAAAATTGCCAGGGGCAAATGGGCTGTGCCCTCTTGGGAGCCAATTAGTTGCAATACCTCCGTTTCAGAGTCTACGGGAACCCTGTACTTCTGGGCATACCATCTGGCGGCGGCTTGTCGAAACTCCCGAGTACTATGAAATAAAGCATAACCGTGGGTGGCGGGCTCAAATATTGAGGCTTGAATCCGTTCCAAGATCTCGGGAGCAACCGACAAGTCGGACGACCCTAAAGACAAGTCAATTAAGTCTTGGCCCAAGGCAACTGCCTCAGCCTTAGCTCGATCCATATCGGCAAAAACATTCGACTTGAAATCAGCTAACCGTTCAGCAAATTGCATGATAGAAAGGTTGAAATGCTGGACTATAAGTTTGCCTCAACCCAATCGATGAGCTTTTGCTTCGTAATGGCTCCTTCATGGGATTGCACAACTTGTTTGTCTCGAAATAATCTCAGCGCAGGCACACCCTCAACGCCACACATTCCTACCGCTGTAGGATTCGCATCAACTTCGAGTTTCACAATTTTGAGGCGATCACGATAGGCCCCTGCAATTGCTTCAATCGAAGGGGAAACCAGCTTACAGGGGCCACACCACGTTGCCCAAAAATACGCTAGAACAGGGACTTCAGCATTTAAAACTTCAGATTCAAAGTCAGAATCTTGAATCACAACGACAGATTGACTCATGGGTTCCTTCGACACTCACTTCCGTCACAAAAATACACAAAACACTCTGTTGCTAAACCAAACTGTGCTGGCAAAACTTACATTGAAACTTTACATTGAAACAAAGAGCAACCTTGCTAGTAAAGCACCATTAGCTCCTTGTGCTTGTAACTTGCACTTGTAAATAAATAAGTAAACGAAGTAATGCAAGATATCTGATAATACCTGGATTGTTACTCTCTAAGATAAACCAAAACAAGACGTTACATTCGTGCCGAACGCCTGAATTCCTTTGTTCAGCTTGGGGAAACCGACCAAAGACGTAAAATTTAACAAAACCCAGGGCTTGCATAACACCATGACGATCCCCCCTGCTGATAGACTTTAACACTGGGAGTGCCTGAATTAAACCTGGCAAACTCAGACACTGGGAGGATCAATCTTGTGGATAATGTCATTGGTTTAGAGATTATTGAAGTTGTTGAGCAAGCGGCGATCGCCTCTTCCCGCCTTATGGGCAAAGGGGATAAGAATATGGCGGATCAGGTTGCTGTAGAGGCAATGCGTAAACGCATGAATGAAATTCATATGCGAGGTCGCATCGTGATTGGGGAAGGAGAACGGGACGAAGCCCCCATGCTTTACATCGGCGAGGAAGTTGGGATCTGTACCCGCGAAGATGCCGCCAAATTCTGTGACGTGAAGCAGTTGATGGAAGTTGATATTGCGGTTGACCCCTGCGAAGGAACCAACCTTGTGGCCTACGGTCAGAACGGTTCTATGGCCGTTCTAGCCATCTCCGAGAAAGGAGGTCTATTTGCGGCTCCTGACTTCTACATGAGAAAGCTAGCTGCTCCGGCGGTGGCCAGAAACCATGTTGACCTGCGAAAAACCCCTACTCAAAACCTGCAAATTATTGCAGATTGCCTGGATCGTACCGTTGAAGAATTAGTCGTTGTGGTGATGGATCGTCCTCGCCACAAAGAGCTAATTGCTGAAATCCGTCAGGCGGGGGCACGGGTTCGTCTGATTAGTGATGGGGATGTTTCTGCGGCCATTTCTTGTGCCTTTGCTGGAACTAACATCCATGCCCTGATGGGAATTGGTGCTGCTCCTGAAGGGGTGATTTCTGCAGCCGCAATGCGTTGTCTGGGGGGCCACTTCCAGGGACAGTTAGTCTATGATCCCGAAGTGGTGAAAACAGGGTTGATTGGGGAGAGCAAGGAAGGAAATCTGGCTCGGCTCATGGAAATGGGCATCGAAGAGCCTGACCGCATCTACAACGCAGAAGAGCTGGCTTCGGGACAGACAGTCCTGTTTGCGGCCTGTGGGATTACACCGGGAACCCTGATGGAAGGGGTGCGTTTCTTCCAGAATGGGGCTCGGACTCAAAGCTTGGTGATTTCTTCCCAGTCCAAGACCGCTCGCTTTGTTGACACCATCCATATGTTTGATACACCCAAGTCTTTACAACTACACTAGAAATACGGAGTGAGGCATAGAGAACCAGGGACAGGTAATTGGACTTCAGCCATTGGCCTTCAACCATTGGACTTCAGGAAATTGAATATCCAGATCGGTTTAAGCGGGTGAATTTAGAACGATAATCATCCGGCTTGTGGTGCAGGCATCTTTCCTGCAAGTTAGGAACTTGCACCACACTTGCTCCCGTTGCCTAGTTTTATTAGCCTTAATTGGTACAACAAACTGTGTAAAATAAGTTTCAAAACTTTTTGATCGCTGATTTTGATCGCTGATTTTTAAGTTACTGAATTCATTACTAAACCGATAAATAGCTTTATGAATATCGCAGTCATTGGTCTGAGCCATAAGACAGCGCCTGTTGAAGTTCGTGAGAAACTGAGTATTCCAGAACCTCAGATTGAAGGGGCGATCGCCCATCTCCTGGGATATCCCCACATTGAAGAAGTTGGAATTCTGAGCACTTGTAATCGTTTAGAAATTTACATTGTTGCGACAGAAACTCAACCCGGTGTGCGGGAAGTCGTGCAATTTTTGTCGGAATCTAGTAAGCTGCCGCTGCATCAGTTGCGTCCCCATTTGTTTACGCTGCTGCATGAAGATGCCATCATGCATTTGATGCGGGTTTCCGCCGGACTGGACAGTTTGGTCTTGGGAGAGGGGCAGATTTTAGCCCAGGTTAAACAGGCTCACAAGTTGGGCCAGCAATTCAAAGGCATTGGCCAAATTTTGAATCGGTTATTTAAACAAGCCCTGACTGCAGGAAAACGGGTTCGGACGGAAACCAGTATTGGCACAGGGGCCGTCTCTATCAGTTCAGCCGCTGTGGAACTAGTGCAGTTAAAGGTGAAGGATTTAAGTTCCTACCGGGTCACAATTATTGGGGCAGGGAAAATGTCCCGCCTGTTAGTCCAGCATCTGATCTCAAAAGGAGCTACACAGATTGCCGTGGTGAACCGCTCTCTGAAGCGAGCGGAGGAATTGGCCAATCAATTCCGGGAGGCAGAATTAAAGCTTCATTCCTTGGAGGAGATGATGGCCGTCATTGGTCAGTCTGATATTGTCTTTACCAGTACTGGAGCAACGGAACCTATTCTAGATCGAGCCAAGCTCCAGAGCTGTCTTGACCTCAGTGGTTCTCTGATGATGGTTGATATCTCTGTTCCTCGGAATGTGGCCGCCGATGTGAACGAACTCGCCAATGTTCAATGTTTTAATGTGGACGATCTGAAGGCTGTGGTTGCTCAGAATCACGAGAGTCGCCGCCAGATGGCCCAAGAAGCAGAAGTGCTTCTAGAAGAAGAAGTTGAAGCCTTTGAAGTCTGGTGGCGCAGCTTGGAAACAGTGCCCATCATTAGTTGTCTCCGAGACAAAATTGAAGGTATCCGAGAGCAGGAGTTAGAAAAAGCGTTGTCTCGTCTCGGATCTGAGTTTGCTGAAAAGCATCAAGAGGTGATTGAGGCCCTCACTCGCGGAATTGTCAATAAAATTCTCCATGATCCTATGGTGCAACTGCGGGCACAGCAAGATATTGAAGCGCGTCGTCGAGCCATGGGAACGTTGCAATTGCTGTTCAATCTTGACCCAGAGCAATCATCAACTCAACAGTACAGTTGATGGGATCATGAATCTAGGACTTAATAGATGCTTTAAACTGCTGCCCTCACCAACAGCTTGAGCAATACACTGTTCCCAATCACCCGCCGCTTTATTCCGGCTGTGCCTAAGGATGTATGTTCCATCATCTGTCACTAATACCCAACCATACTTTGATGCACGACCAAAAGCTCTAAGGGTCATGGGATTTTAAAGGGTGTCTGGATCAATATTCAGCTCTTTTAACTTTGCAGCTAATCTTTCATTTTTCGCTTGAGTTTCTGTTGCAAATTCTTCTGGAGTTGGAGCCAGTTTCTGATCAGAAGTAAAAAATCTTAACTGCTTTTCATACACACCCAAAAATAAGTGTAACTGTTCACTCCAGATCAACCCGGACTCATTAGTTGGCATTGATTGATACTTACCATGAACCAATTCAAACCCTTGAAATTCTAGGGTTTCTGGATGGAACCAAAAGTATTCCAGGGTGCGAAAAATATCTTGATAAACTTGTTTTTTTTCGGTGCGATCAATGGTTTCAGTCGAGTTCGATAAAAGCTCAATAATTAAGTTTGGATACTTGCCACCTTCTTCCCAAACTACCCAACTCTTGCGAGGCTTCCGTTCTGTGTCTAACACTACAAAAAAATCTGGCCCTCGGAAATCTCTAGATTTTTTTTGTTCTGGGCTAAAATAAATCGTTAAGTTTCCAGCAGCAAAATAATCCGTGCGATCGCGCCATAACCAATCTAAACATTTAATCAAGAGTAAAAGTTGCTGAAGATGTAAGTAAGTTTCCAAGGGCGGCTCCTGACTATCTAAATCACCAGGCGGATATTCAATACCTTCAAACTCTGATTCTGCCTGAAGAAGTTCTAGATTTTGAGTCATAGTTATGATGTCCTCCAGTATTCTAATTCTTAGTATAATTCATCAACATAAGATCGACGTTATCATTACAAACGTGAACGAGTAATCAATTCCCATTTCTCAAACCATTTTCCCTGAGTTTTATCCCGCATTAAAATAATTTTTGCCTGCTCTAAATTGGGTGGCATCAACCAATGAAGTTCTTGTCGAACCCAATCTGCAAACATTCGGCAAAATGTACTTTTTCCGCCTCCGGTGTTGGAGGAATTATCGTAACCTTTCCAAGTAAACAACCTGGGCAACCAACTGTACCGAATCTGCTAGATGTAAGAACGTGATCGCCCAAATGTTGCAGATCTTCCCAATACATTTACAGTTACTCTTAGATTGCCCTTGCACAAGGGAAGGGAGACAACTATCATTTGTGATCAGAGTTTAGACTGTGAGAGGCATAGATGGTAGGGATCGACATTGGGCTAACTCACATAGCGCTTCCGGTTGCAGATGTTGAGCGCAGTATCAAGTTTTACTCTACTTATGCTGGAATGCAGGTCATTCATCGTCGGATTGATGCAGAAGCAGGGGTAGCCGTTGTATGGCTTTCTGATCGGACTCGTCCTTTTGTCATTGTTTTGATCCAAACCGATTCAGTGCATCCCGTTCTATCTCCCCTTGCCCATCTTGGAGTCGGTTGTCAAAGTCGTGAATCCATGGATGCTCTGTGTGAACAGGCAAAACAGGCAGGTATTCTGCTTCAAGCCCAAAAAGACTCTGGATATCCAATCGGATATTGGGCTTTCTTGCAAGATCCAGATGGTCATACCCTTGAACTGTCCTATGGACAGGAAATCGGACTAACCGTAGAGCAAACCCTTGAGTAGTTCACTGGGACTGGATGAATGTTTACTTGGTGAATGTTTAGACTGAATGTTTGACTGAATGTTTAAACAAATCCAATTCAGCAGGCAGACTTGCGTCAATGAGATGATCTGCGGCGGGATCTGACAACGATAAAAACCTGGTAATGTAAGAAAAACTCTGCAGCGATCGCCCTTGAACTCTAGTTATTGGCAACTTCTTCCCTATCTTCGACCGCAGTGGCCAACCATTACCAGAGCCCTGGCTTGTACCTTGGGATTCACCGTATTCTGGCCCTTGTTAGCCTGGTTAATGGGTCGAATGGCTGTTTATATCGGTCAGGGAGAGGTGAGGGCGATCGCCAATCTGGCTGGAGTTGCTGCCGTCATTTTCCTAGTGCGGGGAACCGTGCAATATGGCCAGGATACCTTGATCGCAAAAGCAGCCCTGTCCATTACTCTGAACCTGCGGAAGCAAACCTACGCTCATCTACATCGGCTGGAGGTGAGCTACTTTGAAACTGCAAAAACGGGGGATTTGACCTATCGCCTGACGGAAGATATTGATCGAGTGGGGGAGGTGATTAATAAGTTTTTCCATCAGTTTGTGCCTTGTATTCTGCAACTGATTGTGGTGCTGGGCTACATGATCTATCTCAATTGGCAGCTCACCTCGGCAGCCTTGGTGATTGCCCCCTTGATGGCGGTATTAATTGGTTGGTTTGGGGAAAAGCTGCTTAAGTTTAGTCGGTATAGTCAGAATCGTTCCTCTAACTTGGCCTCTCTATTGACCGAAGTCTTTAGCGGGATTCGCTTGGTACAGGCATTTGCCGCCCAGGACTACGAAGTGACTCGGTTTACCGTCGAAGCTGAACAGAACCGTCGGGCCAAATTCCGCACCGAACAACTGAAAGCGCTGCAGTTTGTAGTAGTCGGTTTTTTAGAAGCGATGAGCGTGGTGGTGTTATTTTTGCTGGGAGGCTGGCAAATTTCCCAGGGAAATCTCACGGGGAGTGGGTTTATTAGTTACGTCACCGCAGTCGCATTGCTGATTGATCCGATTTCCCTAACCACAAGCAACTACAGTGAATTTAAAGAGGGAGAAGCCTCCTGGGATCGAATTGTAGAACTCTTGGCGATTCAGCCTCAAATTATCGAGAAACCTGGAGCCACTGTCCTGCCCTCGGTTAGAGGCCGAGTTGAATATGATCAGGTTTCCTTTGCCTATGTTCCGAACCAACCGGTTTTAACGGCTGTGAGTTTGCGGGTAGAACCGGGGGAAGTAATTGCCTTGGTGGGGACTTCTGGAGCGGGAAAAACCACTCTGGTCAGTTTGTTGCCTCGATTTTATGATTGTCAACGGGGTCAAATTCTGATTGATGGAGTAGATATTCAAACGGTGACCCTAAATAGCTTGCGTCAACAGATTGGGATTGTTCCCCAAGAGGTTACTCTATTCTCTGGAACCATTGCTCAGAATATTGCCTTTGGTCAGGTCTATTATGACCTTGAGGAGGTTCAGACTGCTGCCGAAATTGCCAATGCCCACGGGTTTATTTCCCAGTTGCCTGAGGGATATCAAACTGCCGTCGGGGAACGGGGTGTAAACTTATCCGGGGGACAGCGCCAACGAATTTCTATTGCCCGTGCTGTGTTGCTCAATCCTAAGATTTTAATTTTAGATGAAGCAACTTCGGCCCTGGATTCCGAATCAGAAGCCTTAGTTCAAGAGGCGCTAGAACGTTTGATGCAGGGTCGAACGGTATTTATTATTGCCCATCGACTGGCCACTGTGCAGCGCTCTAACCGGATTATCGTCATGGAACGAGGCCAAATCATTGAGTCCGGAACCCATGGGGAATTGTTGCAACGGGGCGATCGCTATGCTCAATTTTATGCTCAACAATTCAGAGGTCAGGAGAGACCCGGAATTATCGTTAAGTCAAA
This sequence comes from Microcoleaceae cyanobacterium, assembly GCA_051652765.1. Lineage (GTDB taxonomy): Bacteria > Cyanobacteriota > Cyanobacteriia > Cyanobacteriales > Microcoleaceae > JBHJGO01. The sequence continues at coordinate 43,210 of JBOFUV010000102.1, forward strand.
TTAAATCAAGTTAAGTTAACTTAAATTCAGTAAGGTGAATCCGATATGACGCAGGCACGCAGTTATCAAATGACCTCTGACCGGGTTCACTTCTTTAGTGAACATAGCGGACAGGGTACACCGAACTTTCGGACTGACACACCTTATCCTCAAATTGTCTTATTTGATTACAACAATGAAGAGTTCACCAAGCGCGAGATTGAGCAACCCATCGACTGTGTGCCCTACCTAGAGCGTGAGTCAGTCACCTGGCTAGATGTCCGAGGCTTAGGGGGTGAGGAAACCTGGAGACAACTCCAGAAGGTCTTTAATCTACATCCTTTGGCCCTGGAAGATATTATTCATGTTCCCCAACGACCTCATGTTGAAGAATATGACGACCAACTAGTGATTATCGCTCGCATGATCACTTTGAAGCACGATCGCCGAGGATTCGTCAGTGAACAAGTGAGTTTTATTCTGGGGCAGTCTTACCTGGTGACGGTGCAAGAGGAGCCAGATTATGATTGCTTAGAGTTTGTTCGATCCCGGATCAGTACTCATAAATCAAACCTGCGAAAATCAGGGGCCGACTACTTGGCCTATGTATTGCTTGATGCGATTATCGATGGGTTTTTTCCAGTTTTAGAAATGTATGGAGAACTGATTGAAGATCTAGAGGCAGAAGTGATTGCCGCCCCCACACCCAAAACCTTGGCAACGATTTATGAAATTAAGCGGGAACTGTTGATCATGCGCCGTGCGATTTGGCCCCAGCGCGATGTCCTCAATTCTCTCATTCGGGATGGTAGTGAGCTAATCAGTGACAATGTGCGGCTCTACTTGCGAGATTCCTACGACCATGCTGTTCAAGTTTTAGATGTTGTTGAAACATACCGAGAGCTTGCCTCTAGCTTGACAGACATTTATCTGTCTTCTGTCAGCAATCGCATGAATGAGGTGATGAAGATCTTAACCATTATTTCCAGTATTTTCGTTCCCCTGACCTTTGTCGCTGGAGTTTATGGGATGAACTTCAACACCGAAACATCTCCGTTTAACATGCCCGAACTGGACTGGTACTGGGGGTATGTTGCCAGTTTAGGGGTGATGTTGATCATCGCGATCGCCATGATAGGCTTCTTCTGGCGTAGAGGATGGTTCAAAGACTTTACTCGAGTTAAAACTACGCGCATCAAAAAGCGATCAGACAATCCCAATGATGGGTGAAAAGGAAATAGACGGGGAATAGATAACTGCGGCAACCTTACTCAATATGAGCCTGTCAAGCCTTAACGTTACACAGGTCTAGGGATCTACTGTCAGATGTAGAGCTGCCTCTGGGTAAACAGCGTCAAGGAATAGAAACAGTCTGCAAAAGTTGCTCAACGATTGTTCTGGCTCGTCTTCCGCCTGCCGGGATCAGACGATGAGATAGGACAGAGGAACTTAGGAACTTAATATCATCTGGAATCACATAATCTCGCCCATTAAGAAAGGCGAATGTTTGAGCGGCTCGATGGAGGGCGATCGCTCCCCTAGGGCTAACCCCTAGAGTGACTTCTTCATGGTCTCTCGTCTGTCTAACTAGAGCCAAAATGTATTGCTGCAAAGACGTTTCAACTTTGACTTGGGTACAGAGTTTCTGCAGATCCAGAATCTCTTGCAGATCAAGGCAGGGTTGTAGATTGTCCGTGCTAATGCCTTGAGACAATCGCTGCAACATTTGCAACTCCTCAGATTCGGTGGGATATCCCAGGGTTAGAGACAGCAGAAACCGATCCATTTGAGCTTCTGGCAACGGAAACGTTCCCTGGTATTCAATCGGGTTCTGGGTTGCAATTACAAAGAATGGCGGAGAAACCGGGCGGGAAACCCCATCAACGGTGACTTGCCGCTCTTCCATCACCTCCAAGAGTGCAGATTGAGTTCGAGGGGTCGCTCGGTTGATTTCATCGGTCAGGAGAACATTGGCAAATACCGGCCCTGGAATAAATTCAAACTCTCCGGTTCGAGGATTCCAGATGTTTGTACCCGTGATGTCTGTTGGTAGTAAATCGGGAGTGCATTGAATCCGATGAAATTGTCCGGCAATGGAGCGAGCCAGAGACTTTGCCAGTAGGGTTTTGCCGACCCCCGGTACATCTTCAAGGAGAGCGTGGCCACCTGATAATAGGGCTACCAAGGTTAACTGAATTGCCTCAGCTTTGCCAACAATCGTTTGACTCAAATTTTGCTTCAGGCGCTCAATTCGATCTCTCATTCCAGTTGCTTTAAAGGTCAGTTACAGCAGTTTTGCAGTCGGTTTTGAAGTCAGTGAGAGAGATCTTAGCCCTAGATTCCCCTCGTCAAGGAGGATTTAGGGAATTGGTCTGTATTGTATCTGACCGAAAACCGCTATGACTCAGTTTAAGTTAAAAATCTTGGGAGTGATGCACTTGCCCCTTAAATCTCCTAATTCTGGAGACTTTGAATCCGCCTCCCCATCCTAAAATCTTGGGCAGCCAGGGTTTTAGAAAGTTAGCAAAGTTTTGAACAAATGCTCAACCAGTCAGGGGTTAGATCGGTTGCCCATACTATTGTCTGCGCTTGAGGGCTGCTGTTGGAAAACGCTAAAGTAACGGCAGAAACAGTTAATACTTTTTGGTGCTTAACAATGACTTGGAGAACATTGGGGTTTGGGCTGCTGTGGATTGGGCTGATAGTCTATGCCTTTGGGTTTGCCCCCCTGATCAACCCGATACCTTGACGTTGATTCAGAATCTGTCTACCGGACAGTGGCAGGGCATTAACCCTTGGGTGATTTCACTATTCAACTTGATGGGAATTTGGCCCTTGGTTTACGGCTGTGTTTTATTTGTCGATGGTCGAGGACAAAGGATTCGGGCGTGGCCCTTTGTGATCGGGTCTTTTGGGGTAGGAGCATTTGCCATATTGCCTTACCTAGCGCTGCGTCACCCCAACCCCAGGTTTAGTGGGCCGAAGAATACCTTTTTGCAATTGTGGGATAGCCAATTGACGGCGATTCTGTTGATGTTGGGGGCGATCGCCTTACTGGTTTATGGTTTGACTCAGGGAAACTGGCCTGACTTTGTCCAACAATGGCAAACCAGTCGCTTCATTCATGTCATGAGTCTTGACTTTTGTCTTCTGAGCATTTTATTTTCGACTTTGCTCGGGGATGACATGGCTCGACGGGGCATGGATCGTCCAACGCTGTTTTGGATTGTCGCATTCCTGCCGTTGATTGGGCCATTGGTTTATCTATTGGTCAGGTCTCCCTTAGTTGCAGTTGAAGTTGAACACTTGACTTCACAGTCATCCGCCTAACGGTTAGGATTAGGAGCCAGAACTTAAAATTACGTAAATTCTTGAACGGAAGATGGTTGATTATTTTTATCCCGTGCTAATCTACAGAGAAGCATAGGGCTGGCAACCTATCTTGTCCTCTACCAAAGGGCTTGGGCGGTTAAGGGCCTGTTAAGATTTAAAGCGGTCAAGGATTAAGCTTCTAGGGTCAAGAAGTTTAAGTTTTGTGCTCTAGTTCTTAACCTTATGCCAAGCAGTTTAGAGTATTCTGCCAAGGTGGTCTAGCATCACCTTCTCAAAAGTCAATGGATAACCAGCAAGCCGTTTCTAGACAACTTCTCTTCTTGTTCCTGAGTACGCTCCTGGGTGCTTGTGCAGCCCAACCTCAAGCCGCAACTCCTCCTCCTGTTGCTGTGGTCATTGGTCGGGTAGAGTCAACCGATGTGAAAGATAGTACGATTTATAACGCCAGAGTGGAGGGAGTTGATAATGCTGTGATTCGGCCTCGGGTTGAAGGAATAGTCAAGCAAGTTTATGTTAGTTTGGGCGACAGCATTGAGGAAGGGGAACCCCTACTCTTGATTGATCCTGCACAGCAGCAAGCCAATTTAGCGAGTAGACTAGCTACCGTTGAGTCGAGGCGCTCACAAGTTGAGGTGGCAAGGGCAGAGCTTGCAGGTGCAGAAGCTGAGTTGAAGCGGACTCAAGCCGAGCTTGAGTTTCAGTCTCAGGGAGCAAACTTAGATCAGAGTCAACAGGGAGTCGCAGCCCAAAAGCAAGAAGAAGAGAGACTTCGATTTGAGTTGGAAAACGCAAAGAAGACTTTACAAGCACAACGACAGGAACTCGTGCGACGGCAGGCCATTCAAACTGAGCGGCAGGCATCCTTTAGTCGCTATGATGAGCTTTATCAAGAGGGAGTTGTCTCTCGAGAAGTTTACGACGAACGACTCCGGGATCGAGAAACCAGTGAAGCGGATGTGGCCACTCAAGCCGAAAGGGTGCGAGCGGCTGAATCCAGTGTCGAAAGTGCCAGGAGAGGTCTAGCTCGACAGGGAAGTAACATTGCAGGGGCCCAAGCCGGAGTCAAAAGTGCTGAGAATGATTTGGCCCGACAAGTGACCACTCTGGAAGCCCAACTTGAGAGGCAAAAACGCAACATCCAGGCAGGGCAGGCTCGGATTGATTCACTGCAGCGGGAAATTCAGGGCGCTCAAGCAGATGCTGTTGGTCAACAAGTTCAACTTGAGTTTTACAATGTCATTGCTCCAATTAATGGAATTGTGGGGAACGTTCCCGTTAAGGTCGGAGATCTGGTCAACAGTCAGACGGAAGTGACCAGTATCCGCAGTAATACGCAGCTAGAAGTCAATATTGAAATTCCAGTTGAAAAACTTGCTCAAGTTCGCGTTGGTACGCCCGTTGAAATCATTAGTCAAGACACTGGGGGATCTGTAGGAACCAGCCGGGTTTCCTATATTGCACCCAGTGCAGGTCAGACCCAAACTATTTTAGTCAAGGCGATCTACGACAACACTGACGGTCAACTGCGAACGGATCAGATTGTGCGCGCCAGAGTCATTTGGCAGCAAAAACCAGGGTTGACAGTTCCGACGACTGCTGTGAGTCGAATTGGGGGCCAGAGTTTTGTGTTTGTTGTAGAGGAGGACAATACAGAAGGCCAACAGAGAGAGGTTGCCAGACAAAGACCTGTGCAGTTAGGGAGTATTCAAGGCCAAAGCTATGCGGTGATCTCCGGGATAACGGCAGGCGATCGCATTGTAACCGATGGGATTGTGAAGTTGCGAGATGGCCTTGCCGTGACTGATCAATCTCCCCTCCAGCCCGGTGAATCGTCCCAGCAAAGTCCTTAAACGGTTGGCTGCGGGAAATTGTTGATCCGTATGTGAATCTCGTTATAATCTGACTTATTGAATAATTGAGTTTAATCAGCATTACTGTAGTCAAAATGCAAGTTTCGGTGGCGAACCTATTGCTCCGAAGCAGTTCTGAAACAATATTGGGAGGCATTGGTGAACTTTGTGGCCTAGGGCGTTGTGAGAGGAATCTTTTTGAATGACCATTGGCTGAATTTGTTTGGGTAACTTGAAATCTAGCTGTTCTATCCCACTTCTTTATGCTCCTGTTTGTTAGCGCCTTTATCAAGCGACCTGTTCTTACGACGGTCTTGACTATTCTGATTCTTCTGATAGGAGCAGTCTGTATTCCGCTCCTACCGATTACGCAACTGCCCCAACTGGCCAACACTCAGATCAATGTAACGTCAATCAATATTGGTTCAGATGCAGAGACGACAGAAACCACGGTAACCACCCTCTTAGAGCGTGAGATTAACGGGGTAGAGAACATGAAGTACATTAGCTCCAACACAGGGAATAATGGATCTTCTAGTATTTCAGTCGTGTTTCCAGTGGAGGTGGATAGGAACGTCGCTCAAGTTAACGTTCAAAACCGCGTTTCTCAGGCAGAGCCTAGCTTACCCCAGAGTGTTCGGCAAACTGGAATTCGGGTCGAGGCAGCGTCTCCCAGTATTCTGTTGTTGGCCGCGTTTTATTCAGATACGGATGAAAATGGCAAATTTATCTACGATGACATTTTCATGAGTAACTACATGGATCTGAATGTGACCGACCAGATCAGGCGGATTGACGGGGTAGGTCAAGCACAGATCTTTGGAGAACGGAAGTATGCGATGCGGCTCTGGCTCGATCCTAAGCGGATGGCGGCACGGGGATTATCCGCTCAAGATGTGGCTAGTGCATTGCAAGAACAGAATATTCAAGTTGGAGCGGGTAAAATTGGTCAAGCCCCAACCCCAGAGGAACAACGCTTTGAGATTCCCCTCCAAGCCGTAGGACGCTTGAGAACCATAGAAGAGTTTGAGGATCTGGTACTCAAGCAGGGAGAGAACGGCAATCTAGTCACAATTCGTGATGTGGGTCGAGCAGAACTAGGAGCGCAAGGGTACGATACAGTTGCAACCTATAAAGGTCAACCGACCGTTGGCCTTGCGATCTATCAGGTTCCAGGGAGCAACGCCCTAAATGTTGCCAGTCGAGTCAAGGCAACAGTTGAAGAATTGAGCAAGACTTTCCCCCCTGGTTTAAACTACGACATTCCTTACGACACAACTTTGTTTATCACGACTTCTTTGAGGGAGGTGGTGATAACCCTCGTTCAAGCCATCGGCCTTGTTATCTTAATTTTGTTCATCTTTCTCCAAGACTGGCGAGCGACCATAATTCCAGCGGTTGCCATTCCAGTGTCATTGATTGGAGCCATGAGTGGGCTGAAAATAGTAGGGTTTGAGCTAAATACTTTGACGCTGTTCGCCTGCACCTTGGCGGCAGGTTTGGTGGTGGATGATGCGATCGTAATTGTAGAAGCCGTTGCCCTCAAAATTGGCCAAGGGATGAAAGGCCGCCAAGCCGCTTTGGATACGATGCAGGAACTCACCGGAGCTATCATTGCCACTTCCTTGGTACTGTTGGCAGTGTTTATTCCAGTTTCCTTCTTTCCTGGCACGGTAGGGATTATCTTTAAGCAATTTTCCCTGACTATTGTGTTCGCTGTCTTTTTCTCTACGTTAAACGCCCTGACCTTTTCTCCGACTATGTCAGCGATCCTTCTCCGACCCAAACAAGAAGTGACTGGGCCATTAGGATGGTTTTTTGACAAATTTAATCAGGGCTTTGATTGGGTACAGAGTCAGTATGGTAAGTTGATTGCTTTTTTAATCCGGATCAATACTCTGGTTATGGGGCTGTTTATTGGGGGATTGATATTAACTGCTCTGATGTATACCTGGGTTCCCGCAGGGTTTGTTCCAGAAGAAGATCAGGGCTATTTTATTGTGCTGTTTCAAGCTCCAGATGGCGTTTCCGTCAACTATACGGCCAAAGCATCTGAGCAGATTACAGATAGACTACTCGATATCCCCGAGGTGGAAGCAACCTTTGGCGTTTCGGGCTTTGGCTTTGACGGTGTGAATCCTAGCCAGGGAATCATGTTTGTGACCCTCAAGCCTTGGGAAGAACGTCCCGGAGAAGAAAAATCAGTCTACGGCCTGCTGCGTCAGGCAAATTTATCATTGCAAAGCGTTAAGGAGCTGAGGGCGTTTGCGGTGAATGCCCCGGCGATCCAAGGAGCAAGCAGCACAGGGGGATTTGAGTTTCAGGTGCAGGATCGGGGTGGAAATTTACCGATTTCTGCCCTGCTAGATAACGGCAACAGAGTCATCGCTGCTGCCAACTCAGAGCAACATCCTGCCATTGGGAATGCCTTTAGTCAATTTTCAGCCAGCAAAGCCCAGAAAAAAATTGAGGTGTTGCGGGATCGGGCCAAAGCTCTCAACGTTAATGTAGATGATATTTTTAGAACCCTGCAAATTTATTTAGGTTCCTCCTACGTGAATGACTTTGTTCTGGGACAGCGGCAATATCGGGTTGTTGTGCAGGCGGATCAAGCGTCTCGAAGCAGCCCAGATGATATTCGTCAGCTCTATGTTTCCTCGCGAGATGGCAACATGGTTCCCCTAGACAACTTAATTAGGACTACCGACTTTACTGGGCCAGAAACCATTAGTCACTTCAATATCTTTCGCTCCATGAAGGTTCAGGGATCAACTGCCCCTGGCTTCGGTTCAGGCCAGTCGATTGAGCAGATGGAGCAGGCTGCAGAGGCCAACCTTGAGCCCGGTTTTGGCTATGCTTGGCAAGGTTCGGCGCTAGATGAAAAATCCTCTGGTTCCCCGTTGGTGATTTTTGGATTGGGCTTCGTGATTGTGTTTCTGGTTCTGGCGGCCCAGTACGAGAGCTACATTGACCCGTTGATTATCATGTTGTCAGTTCCCTTAGCAGTTTTAGGGGCACTTTTAGCAGTTTGGTTTCGATCCAATGTGCTAATGGCAGGGGGGCTATGGCCCGTAGTCACGAATGATGTCTACTGTCAGGTGGCCTTGGTCATGTTGATCGGCTTGGCTTCCAAGAACTCTATTCTCATCGTGGAGTTTGCCAACCAGTTGAAGGACAAGGGATTGAGCATCTCTCGGGCCGCAGTACAAGCAGGAGAACAGCGATTTCGCCCCATTCAGATGACGGCGATATCTAGCCTCGTTGGTTTCTGGCCATTGGTTGTAGCAACGGGGGCAGGTTCTGCTAGTCGCTGGTCTCTGGGAACGGCTATTTTTGGGGGAATGTTGGTGGGAACTGTGCTGAGTTTGTTGATCACCCCCAACTTGTATGTTGCAATCAAAAACCTGGAAAGTCGTTTTCTCAAGGGAGAAAAGCCTGACAAGCCCGATAAATCTGATAGTCCAAAACTTCCCAGGCAGGGGCAAGGAGAGTCTTCGCACACTGAGAAGCAGATGGAAGAAGGAATTCCTCAGAATGGTAAAACACTAGAAGAATCAGAGGAGCCAGAAGTTCCAGAAGCTCCTAAATCCCCTGCTCAATCGGATGAAGTGTTCCGAAACAAAGGTTAATCTCGCAATAACAACCCATGACCTATTTCAACGAAGAACAGCCCGAACGTAAAGCAGGTAAACCGGATGAGGTTTGGTCTGACCCGCTAACCCAGACTCAAGAACTCACAGTTGCTGAACTGACCCAACAGGTGACTCAACTCGAGGAAAAACTAGGCCAGGTCGTTGAGCTTTTAGGAGATATTTATCGCTATGGAAAATTAAGGAATTTCCTAGCAGCCCAACAATTTAGAGAGGCAGACGAAGAAACCCTGAGGGTAATGCTAGAAATCTCTGGGCAGGGTAGCCAGGATCAGATTACTCCAGAGGGTATCTTGCAATTTCCTTGTAGCTCAATTCAGTTGATTGACCAACTGTGGGTCAAGTATAGTGGCGGACGGTTTGGCTTTAGTGTTCAAAATCGAATCTATCAGGAGCTAGGCGGAAACGATGATATCACCCGCATCGACATGGATTTACTGCATCAAGTTGGCGATCGCCTAGGGGCTCGGGAAAATAATAAATGGATTGCCTACACTGACTTAAATTTCAGCTTGGCAGCTCCTGAAGGGTGTTTTCCTGCTGCGTGGTGGCAGTCTCCCTACGGTGCAAAAATGATTGTTTACTTCTGTGCTCGCATCATTGCCTGCGGAATCTAGACCCAAAACAAGATAGGGCATCAGATCTAGATACCGCAAAGAATGGTAAGGGATTCTATTCCTTTTCTTCTTCGTCTTCTTTGCTCTTGGTCTGCTGATTATCGGAATATTGTCTGCCTTTAGAATAATTGCGAGCAGGACTCTTCCGGAACTTACGGGCGTGCATTTCGTTGCGCTTTGCTTTTTCTTTCTTAAGATTACGTCTTTTAGCCACTCTGTTTGTCCACTAGTACATCAAAAAAACTCAAGGCGCTAAGCCCTCTAACCTGAGAAACTCTCAACATCACTAAAACTCTATTCGGGAAAACCCCAGCACTGCCTCAACAAATTCAAACAAAATGAATGAACGGTGAGTGTTACCGGTGCTAAGTTCGACTTCCTACCTCAGCCTACTGCGGAAAGACAAGGGTTCGGAACTTAAATCTGCTACAGCTAATCGCTAGCCAAGTCAACACGTGCAGTAGACTGCCGAATCTTGTTTTACTACTGTTCTAGGGTAACACAGATCACCTGAATTGAACTTGGCCGTCAGCACTCCTGTGAAAATAGGGACAACTGCTCTCCAGGATAGGAGTAACCTAAGTGTTTCCAGGCGTGGGGAGTCGCAACCCGTCCCCGATGGGTGCGTTGCAGGAGGCCCATTTGCATGAGATAGGGTTCGTACACCTCTTCAATGGTTTGGGTATCTTCCCCTGTAGAGGCAGCCATTGTTTCTAAACCGACAGGCCCCCCGTTAAAGTTTTCAATCATCATGGTTAGCAGGTTACGGTCTGTCCAATCTAATCCAATCGGATCAACGTTGAACAGTTCTAAAGCCGTTGTTGCCAACTCCTCCGTGATCGACCCAGAAGCCTTTACTTCAACATAATCCCGGACTCGCTTCAACAAACGATTGGCGATTCTTGGGGTGCCTCGGGAGCGGCGGGCAATTTCTTCAGACCCCCTAGGAGTGATGGGGGTGTTCAGGATCTGAGCTGTACGGTGGATAATCTGACTCAGTTCATCGATTTCATAAAATCTTAATCTTTGAATCAGACCAAAGCGATCGCGCAGTGGAGAGGTCAGCGATCCAACTTTTGTGGTTGCCCCGATCAGGGTAAACGGCTTGAGGGGAAGACTCCGGGTTTTTGCCGTGCGTCCCTGACCCGTGGTGATATCTAGACGAAAGTCCTCCATGGCAGGATAGAGAATTTCCTCGGCAACTTTAGACAAGCGGTGAATTTCATCGAGAAACAGAATCTCTCCGGGTTTGAGATTGACTAAGAGTCCAGCAATATCACGGGGCTTTTCTAGGGCAGGAGCAGTGGTGATTTTGCAAGTCACCCCCATTTCTGTGGCAAGAATGATGGCCATTGTGGTTTTCCCCAGTCCCGGTGGGCCATAGAGCAAAATGTGATCCAGGGGTTCATTCCTGGACTGGGCGGCGGCGATCGCAATATTCAGTACTTCTTTGAGATCTTTTTGACCAATGTACTCCGCCAACCGTTGGGGTCTCAGGGTCTCCTCCTGCTTGATATTCCCTTTTTCTTCCGGTGTTTCTTGAGGTTTCAATAAGTTCTCAGAGGGAAGGTCTTGTGATTTTGTCTTGGCTGAACTGGCCAAAGAGTTTGCCGGGGGGGTTTGGCGGGGTTCAGCAGGTTGCGGCTTGGAGGAGATAATGGCCATGTTTGGAGTCAGCAAGGAGTAGACTTATTCTTCATTCATTCTACCTGTTAGACTAGAGCTTCCTGTAGGAATTAGGTAAAGTGAGCGGGCATCTTGCCTGCACAGGCTGGAAGCCCAAGCCACAGATCACAACAGATATTTGATGAATCATTCCTGGCTGCTCTGTAGCCACCTTAAGCAGATTTGAGATCACTGATGGCTTTGACCAAACGTTCCAGCTCAAAGACCTCAGTGAAGTAGTGAACACAAGCTCGAATACAGGCTGGATGCAAAATTGTTCGCACATAGATTCCTTGGGTTTCAAGGGCTCTAACTGCTTCGCTGTGAGAGATACCGTTAATCAACTGAAACGAGACCAAACCCGCTTCTGGAGGAGCCGTTCGCAAACAAGTAACGTGGGGAATTTGGCTTAACTGTTGCCAAAGCCAGCCACTCAATTGACAAATCTGGTGATATCGTGCCGTAGCAGTTCCCCAGTCATGATGCAGGGCGATCGCCTCTCGCAGTCCAGCATAGAGAGGATAGGCAGAAGTGGCGATTTCATAGCGCTGTCCATCGGGTTTCCAGTCAATCGGTTGTCCAGTTTTGTCAATGGTAATTCCGCGCCAACCGATAAACGTAGGCGAGAGTTCTAGTCGGGCCTCAGGACTCACATACAGTCCCCCCAATCCCTCTGGCCCACACAACCATTTGTGACCTGTGAAGGCATAGAAGTCCACATTCAATTCCACCAGGTTGAGCGGTAACACACCCACGGATTGGGCGGCATCGACGAGTACCCGAACTTTCCCCTGGGGTTGATCATGACAGAGACCCATAATATCTGCCAAAGGCAGCACCTGTCCTGTATTCCAGAGAATGTGACTGATTACAACCAATCGAGTTCGAGGTTGCAAATGTGCAGCAATGACTTGAACGGGATCACCTTGATTTAAGGTTTCCAGTAAGGGACAGACGGAAACCTTAAGCTGAAATCGTCGTTGTAGTTCCTGAATCGCGGCGATAATGCCGGGGTGTTCACAATCGGAGAGCAATATATGATCGCCGGGTTGCCAATCCATTCCCCACAAAGGAATATTGCAGCCAACGGTAACATCTTCTGTGAATGTGATTGTTTCAGAAGATACACCGAGTTCAGCAGCGATCGCCTGTCGAGTAGAGTTTGACTCCAGTTTTAGCCAATTTCCTACGGCTAGAGAGAATGGCCCTTTTTGCTGAACGGCGGTATAAAATTGATAGATTGAGTCTAAAGAAATCTGGGGAAGAGGCCCCTGTCCGCCATAATTGAAATAAGCTTTATTTGTTAAAGCAGGAAATAGGGTTCGATGATGTTTTTGATGGTGCTCTAAGGTAAGATTGGTCATTTCCTGAAAAGATTACTTAGAAATAAATTTTTCTTTATATTAATCAATGTCTTTATGATTAATGTCTTCATGCTAATTTCTTCATGTTAGTTACAGACCAGCAACTGTTGTTCTATCAACGTTGCGATCGCCGTGCTTTTCTGGACACTTACGGAGAGTCGGGCCAAAAAGAGCCTCCAAGTGACTTTTTGCTGAAGCTGATGCAGGATAGTGCTGCTTTTCAGCAAGGCGTTCTAGCGAATCAGGTGTATGAAACTCCAAACTATTCTGAGAGAAACTGGGCTTCTGGGGCACGGGCAACCTTAGAGCTGATGCAACAGGGTGTAGAACGAATCTGCAGAGGGGTTCTGATGGTGATGCCAGAGCAACTCAGTCAAGTACAGTGGCTCCCAACTTCAGGGGAAGTTACGTTAGTCAGTTGTCCTGATATTCTAGTGAAACAACCCGGATATTCCAACTTTGGGGATTGGATCTATGTCCCAACGGATATTCGTCTGGGCAAGCGTCCTAAGCTAGACTACCAAATAATCGCGACATTTCATGCTCAAGTTCTGGCTTTTGTTCAAGGAACCCTGCCGGATGTCTCTTGGTTGATTCTGCGGGAGAAGGGAGCCTATGGCGTAAACCTTGGTCAGCGCCTTCACCAAATGCGAGAGATTTTGGCCAGCTATGTTGCTATGATGCTGCTCAAGCAGGAACCCGAGGTGTTCATTGCGCGTCAAAAATGTAGCTTGTGTCAGTGGTATCAAAGCTGTTATGCCGTGGCTCAAGCTCAGCACCATCTATCCCTGCTGCCCGGTGTAACGCCGACTCGGTATTTATGTTTACAAGATCTGAACCTTCTGAGTGTTGAAGCCTTGGCCCAAGCGGCTCCGGACGTGTTAGAAAACTGTCCAGAGTTTTCGGATGGCAGCGCCGTTCAAGTGATCCAACAGGCTCAGGCCATTTGGCAAAATCGAGCTGTTTTACGATTGGAGCCTCAAGCTAGTTTGGCACTTTCGACTGCAACAGGTTTAACTTCATCAGGTTCAACTTCATTAGGGGCTGGGAATCCTTCGAATGGTTCTGGCCAACCCCGAAAAAATGGCGATCGCAGCTCAAGTGACCCAGGGAAAAGACCTGAGGATTTTTTGGGTTCCGCTCCAGTTGAACTGTACTTTGATCTTGAAGCTCAACCGGACTTAAATCTAGATTATTTGCATGGTGTGCTAGTGGTTGATCAGCGTTCCAATACCCAAACATTTCATGGTCTCCTAGCAGAGCATCCAGAGGCGGGAGCAACAGTTTGGCAACAATTTTTAGAGTTGGTTTGGACTTATCCGATTGCCCCAATTTATCATTTTTGTGACTATGAATCCAAAACAATTCAACGGCTGGCTAAACTTTACAACACTCCCCGTTATCTCTGGCAACCCTTACTCAAACGCTCTGTTGACATCCATCAAAAAGTGACTCAAGCCGTCACCCTGCCCGTGGAAAGCTATGCTCTCAAACCGATTGCCCGGTGGATGGGATTTGAATGGCGCGATGCCAATGCGAATGGGGCTCAATGTGTCTACTGGTACGAACAGTGGCTCAGGACAGGCGATCGCACCTTCCTTGAGGCCATCGTGCGCTATAACGAGGATGATTGTCGGGCAACCTATCATGTGAAAGAATGGTTGGCGGATTTCTTACAGAAAAGTTTTTTGCAGAACTAACACAGAACTAACACAGAATTAGCTTAATATGATTCGTAAATTTAGCGGGTTTTTGATGGTTGGCTTAGGGTTGGTTGTGGCGATCGCCTTTTTGCATCAAACCCTAATAGTTCAGGCAGACTCGAAAAAATTAGAGTTTTTAGGTCAAGCGACGTTCCCAACGGGGTCGCTGTTTGAACAGACTGAGATCGGAGGATTGTCAGGCATTACTTATAATCCAGATCTGGATGTTTACTATGTAATTTCTGATGATCGAGGCGAGAAAACACCCCCGAGATTTTATACCTTAAAGATTGATGTGAAGTCCGGTTTGCAACCCAAGGTTAATCCTGATGCCGAACCCAGTGCCAGTAAGGGTTCCTTTGATGAAACTTTAGTCAATATTCAAACTGCAACTTTCCTTCGGGATAGACAAGGTCAGCTATTGCCTGCCTATACTGCTGATCCAGAAGGGATTGCCTTTGCTGGAGAGAGTGTGTTTATTTCTTCAGAAGGAGATGTCGTCCGCAATATTCCCCCATTTATTAAAGAATTCTCTTTGGCAGGTCAGGAACTTCAAGACCTCCCGATTCCTACAAAATTTCTCACTTCAGCAGATGACAAAAACTTTGGAACGCGCAACAATTTAGCCCTAGAAAGTTTAACTCTAACCCCAAGTAAAACCTCTTTATTCACAGCGACAGAGGGTGCTTTAATTCAAGATGGAGAGCCTGCAACTCCCAAGCAGGGCAGTCCCAGTCGGATTATTCACTATGATTTGAATACTGGAAAACCTGACCGGGAATATATCTATCAGTCTGAACCTATTGCCGTTTTATCTGATCTTGATCAGGAGTTCAAGGTGAGTGGATTGGTTGAACTTTTAGCCTTAGATGAAACTCGCTTTTTGAGCTTGGAACGTTCTTTTTCCATCAGTGCTGGAAACGTGATTCAACTTTTCAAAGTTTCCCTGGATGACGCTGATCAGGTTCAAGGCATTGACCGTCTTCAAGACCAAATTACCCAATTTTCTCCGGTTCATAAAACCCCATGGTTGAACTTAAATTCCCTAGGTCTGACTTTGGACAATGTTGAGGGCATGACCTTTGGCCCTGAATTGCCCGACGGGCGGCGATCGCTGATCCTAGTGAGTGACAACAACTTTAATCCTATACAAGTGACTCAGATTTTACTCTTTGCTGTTCCTCCAGAAGATCTGATGTTCTAGATTTACCCAAAGTAAAAATTAAGGGGCGCATCTGTCTTTTTACGGTTGATTTTGTAAGTACTTTTGTAGGTAATTTTGTAAGTAACTTTGCAAGTTGTTAGCGGTTCAAATTAGGCAAACAAATCCAAGGGAAAATGCCCATAGATGCCGTTGAATCCCTTGCTCTCTGGCGATTGATAGGAGACCAACACTCCTCGGTATTGTTCAGCATAAGAAGCTGCGTAAAAAGATTGAGCACGGCCATTAAATTTGAGATAAACGGCTCCCTCAACCGGAGACAGTTTGCTCTGATCAAGAACGATAGTGCTATAGTTGAATGCCTGTAAATATTGATGCAATGTAGTGAATGCTTCCTCCAAAGAATCAGCACAAATACCAAACATTTGATATTCAGAGTCTTGAGCAAGACTTTTTAGCGCTGCCTGAACCTGCTCAACTTTCTCTGAAGAAATGAAAGATTGAGTTTTAACGCAAGTAAATTCTTCTAAGAGTTGCTGTGCTGCCTGAACAATCGGAGAAGTAGAGTTCAAAACTTTTGATGGGTTGAAACTTTAAGGGGACGGCCTTTAAACCGTCCCACTATACTACCACTAAGCAAGATTCAATTCTCCTTGTTGATTAGAAGGGTCAAGCAAGATCGTGACTGAAGAAACCCGCTCCAGAATTTGATTCACAGGAGAGTTTACCCCTTCCTCTGTCTCTGGAATAGGAACCAACATCGAATCTGCGGGTCGCACCCACATCTCGCCCTGTTTGAAAGCCAAGCGCAATTGACCACCTTGTTTCCAAGCGTGGAACTTAACTGCATTCCAGCGAGGATTCACAGGATATCCTGCAAATCCTGAACGTAGTGCTGGAATACAAGCGTCATCTAGGAACGTCATCACCTGGATGCCGTCGGCAATTTGAACTTTTTTGGCCAGATTTTGCGGTTTCAATCCCAATTCACCTCCTTTAAGTTTTGTATAGGGCCAACTATTAGCATTGTAACGATGCGGTCTACCCGGTTACAACCAGAGTTAACAAAAAGTGAAAACGCTGCTTACTCCTCTCTTCAAGGAATTGGAAGACCAAATCCGGAGAGTTGAAAACAGTTCCGTGAAATTAGTGATTTGACTTAATTTCCTTGCAAATCAACCCTTAACATTCCAAGTCATGTGTATAATTTTGTGCGAGACATTCATCAAACGGCTCCGAGATTTTTATCTGCCTCAATTTTGAAATTCAGCCATGTATATCCAAACCATTTTTAGAGTTGCTATGGCAGCCACTATTGTCTGTGCTTTTCCTTTGGCTGCAAATGCCCAGACCGTTAATGCCCGCTGCGATATTTATCCCCAAGGCGAAGATAGGGCTTCTGCTGTGCTACCCTGCACCTTCTCTCAACGTCAAGGGGCTGTCCGGATTACTCGGCAAGATGGCGTTACCCATGAACTAAGTCCAACAGGTTCGGAACCAGGGAACTATCTGGATCAAAACGGCAAAGCCGCTTACCGTCAGGCTGGCTTGGGCGATCGCGGTCAAATTTATCGTCTTGCCAATGAGTCAGTTTATGTTTATTGGGATACTGCAGGGCTACCTTCCTCGAGCAACACTAGCAAGAATCCAGTTACCTCTACCACCGTAATCGACCCCAACCATATCAATGTCCAGATTACTGAAGGAGAATTCTCCTTCCGAGGTACCCTGACCAAACTGCCGGGGCCGGATTATTCGGGCAGCGATGGACGGGTGCGCGTGGTGCTGACCCCTAGCAGTGGACGTGTCCTCATCTTTAACGAAGTAACGGGGAAAACTTTCTATGACTACAAGATCAATCCAGTGGCGGTGGGTGAAGATCCAAATACTATGTGCAACCCTGCCCTAGAACGTTGTTAGAGGGCAGCGTTATAAAGTTGTTATAACGCTGCGGTTTTCGCAATTGGCAGTATAGCGCGATCGCTCGCACTCTGGAAAGTAGACTTTATCGAATTGCAATTTCCTTCAGATGCAGAGCCTAAATGGCTGTTGGAAGTCAGTCGTCTGGTACTTCCATGAAAACTAAAACGATTACTTTCTCGACTCAATTTCCTCTCGGTACTTTTCTAACCGATTGTTGATCTCTTTTTTTTCATCGACTAGCTCAAGGTCTTGACAAGGATTCTGCTTTTGAGACTTCTTCCAAGAAATCCCTGCTTCTTGAAACAGGTCGTAGTAGCTTGATTTTGCCGCAAACATCACATCAAACTGCTCCATAATGTAGCGTTCCAGTTCATTAAGATTCCAATAATTCTTGTGTTTCAACCAGCTCCGAACTCGCTGCTTTTGTTCAGCCGTGAGGTATCCTTTTGTCCCTTGATAAGCCAATTTCAGCCCTTCCACGCCTCTGAGCATAAAAGCCTGTTTCCACTTGCTAATGAATCCAGAACAAACCTGCAAGATTGCCATTATCTCTTCATGGGTGTAGCCCTGTAGGGTCATGCTGACGGCAAGGGCTCGTTTCAGCTCTCTTGGGTCAGGATTAGAGACAATAAAGGCAGCGAGTTCTTCCATTAAACTAACCAGTAGCTTTGTTTCAGTTTCTCACACATGATTTCTGACTACTATGGATAACATTTTTGTCATTCAGCCGTCCTAAATTGGACAAGACAGAATCTGCGATCGCTGGCTAAATCGAGCATTTTCTCGATAGTCTACCGGGCAGTCAATCACGGTCGGCACATCTTGGGCCAAGGCTTCCTTCAGAATCGGAACCAACTCGGCTGCCGACTCTACTCGATACCCTTTTAACCCCATACTCTCGGCAAATTTTACAAAATCAGGATTATTGAACTTAATGTAGGCAGAGTGACCAAACTGATCTTCCTGTTTCCATTCAATCAAGCCATAGCCTCCGTCATTAAAGACCAAAGTCACAAAGGCCGTTCCGACTCGTAATGCAGTTTCTAGTTCTTGACAATTCATCATGAATCCTCCATCTCCAGTCGCCGCAACAACTTTCACATCGGGGTTCACGAGTTTGGCAGCGATCGCCCCTGGAATGGCAATTCCCATGGCCGCAAATCCATTGGAGATCAAGCAAGTATTGGGGCGATCGCAGTGGTAGTGACGAGCAATCCACATCTTATGGGCCCCCACATCGGAAATCACAATATCACTTGGCCCCATCACTTGGCGCAGGTCATAAATTAGTTTTTGGGGTTTGATGGGATAGCTATTATCCTGTTCATACTGTTCGTAATCTTGGCGAATTTCGGTGCGTAATTCTAGGGCGTGGGCATCGGATTTGCCGCTGCGATCCGAACGGCGTAAAATTTCCATGAGGGAATCAGAAATATCCCCAATAATTTCGGCAATGGGAATATAACTACTGTCGATTTCCGCTGAAGTGGACGCAATATGAATAATTGGAATCGTTCGATTCGGGTTCCACCGTTTTGGCGAGTATTCAATCAGATCATAGCCAATGGCAATCACTAAATCGGTTTCATCAAAAGCACAACTGATAAAATCTCGTTTTTGTAATCCGGTTGTCCATAGGGACAGGGGATGGGTGTAAGGAATCGCCCCTTTGCCCATGAAGGTATTGACCACAGGAATATTGAGTTGAGTGGCAAACTCGGTAACCGCGTCACTGGCATTGGCTCTCAGGGCTCCGTTTCCCACTAAAATTAACGGGTTTTTCGCCTTGGAGATCGCGATCGCGGCCTCGTTCATACTGTGGTAAGCAGAGTACACTTTTTCTCGGTTGTCTCGTCGGAGGGGTTGACCTTCAACAGCCATAGCCGCAATATTTTCAGGCAGATCAATATGCACCGCACCGGGCTTTTCCGATTGGGCAATTTTGAAGGCTTTGCGAACAATTTCTGGGGTGTTGCTCGGGCGAACAATCTGAGAATTCCATTTGGTCACCGGGGCAAACATGGCCACCAAGTCCAAGTATTGGTGGGATTCAATGTGCATTCGATCCGTGCCGACCTGTCCCGTAATCGCAACTAAGGGCGCACCATCCAAGTTCGCATCGGCAACCCCGGTAATTAAGTTAGTCGCTCCCGGCCCTAGAGTTGAGAGGCAAACCCCCGCCTTGCCCGTTAACCGTCCGTAGACATCGGCCATAAAAGCTGCGCCCTGTTCATGGCGAGTAGTGATGAATTGAATTGAGGACTGTTGCAGGGCTTCTAGAACTGCCATATTCTCTTCACCGGGCAGTCCAAAAACATATTCAACGCCTTCATTTTCCAAGCACTTGACTAAAAGTTCTGCTGTGTTCATGGTAAGAAGCTACTGATTAAAACGAATTTGAATTGATCGTAAGCGCAGTCATCATCGCCTATTCTCGAGCAGAATGCCGGTTTGCACGACGGCTCACGGCTGAGTCGAGATGGCGATCGTACTGACACTTAGGGGTTGCTCTAACACCCTACTTCACCCAAACAGCCTTGATGTTGACAAATTCATGCATCCCCTGAATACTCAGTTCTCGACCGTAGCCTGAATGTTTGATGCCGCCAAAGGGGAGACGGGGATCAGATTTGACCAAACCATTGATAAACACAGCTCCAGCTTCCAGTTCGGTCATCAGGCGATCACGCTCTAGGGCATCCGTTGTCCAGGCACTGGCCCCCAGACCAAAGGAAGTACTGTTGGCTAGGGCAATTGCTTCATCCAGGGTCTTAATTCGGAACATGAGCGCTACAGGCCCAAAGAATTCCTCTTGATCGGCTGGAGTGCCTGGGGGAATTTTAGTCAAAATCGTTGGTGGATAAAAGTTCCCTGAACGATCCAGGGCTTCACCCCCGATCAGGAGACTCGCTCCTTTGGCCAGACAAGTCTGAACTTGTTCATCCAATTCTTGCAGAATATCTGGGGTCGCCAGCGGGCCAACATCCGTATCCAACATCATCGGATCGCCCAGTTTCAGGGCAGCAAATTTTTCGGCCAGACGTTGTTCAAATTCATCGGCAATGGACTCAGCCAGAATAAAGCGCTTGGCTGCAATGCAGGACTGACCATTGTTTAACATCCGGGCAGTGACGGCGGCTTCGATGGCGGCATTGAGATCGGCGCTCTCCAAAACAATAAACGGATCACTTCCCCCCAATTCTAGAAGGGTTTTCTTGATATGTTTCCCCGCTAGGGAGGCGAGACTTGCTCCCGCAGGTTCACTCCCTGTAAGGGTTCCCGCTTTTACCCGTTCGTCTGTAATCACTTGAGCAACTTTGTCTGAGCCAATCAGTAGGGTTTGGAGGGTGCCCTCGGGAAACCCTGCTGCCTGAAAAATCTCAGCGATCTTGAGGGCACATTGGGGTACATTAGAGGCGTGTTTTAGTAAACCCACATTCCCCGCCATCAGCGCTGGAGCCGCAAATCGAAACACTTGCCAGAACGGGAAGTTCCAAGGCATGACTGCTAAGATTGGCCCTAGGGGCTGATAGCGAATAAAGCTTTGGCTTGCATCCGTTGCCACTGGAGTATCGGCTAAAAACTGAGCGGCATGTTCGGCATAGTAACGGCAGACCCAGGCACTCTTTTTGGCCTCTGCGATCGCCGCACTCAGAGGTTTTCCCATTTCCAGGGTCATGAGCTTACCGCAGGATTCGGCTTGTTGCTCTAGGATGTCTGCGGCCTGCTGCATCCACGTTGCGCGTTGTGCAATTGGCACCCAACGATACTGCTGAAATGCCTGCTGCGCTAGTTCCAGACACCGTTCGATTTCCGCATCGGTCAAAGGCTCGAACGTTTTCAGCAATTCCCCCGTCGCTGGATTAATTGTAGCGATCCCCATAGCAGTATTTGGAGTTTCTCCAGATGAAATCTCTATAGTTTCATCCTAACGCTGAACCTGACCTAACTTTTGCTGAAAGAATAAGTCATGTCAGAATTGCAACAAATTGATATCCTTGTTGAACTATGTTGAACTATTTTTAAGGTTCTTTGTCAGTGTTGAGCTAGTTTAGGGTTAGTTCTCTAGTTGCACAGTGAGTTCCTTGAGGACTAAACGAAATGTTTGATCCCCTTTAGACAGGGTCACCAGTTGATAGGATTCTACCCCTTCTTGTACGGAATCGACTCTAGCTTTCAAGGGCCTTGCTCCAGCAGACAGAATCCAGAGAAAACCCGCGTGTTGAGTCTGAGTTTCATAGAGAACGGCTGGGGCAGGAACTTTTTTTAGAGTCAATGGATCGCTGTACCAACCACAGGCTTGAGGCTCCATGCGGCCCCGACAAACTCGACCTAACACTGGAGATTTGAGCTGAATAAATCGAGCAATGGGGTCTTGACCCTCGCGCAATATTCCTTCCGAACCCGTTAACTTGACTCGCAAATTGGGCGGGAAGTGAAAGGTTTGAATATAAGACTGCAAGGTATTACTCTCAAGCTGATCCCAAACCAGCAGGAGGTCAGAGCCAATGCGAGCAACAGTTCGAGTATGGATTACGCCGGGATAAGTTTGGTGTTGAGCTGTAACAAAATCTAGCCTTGAGGAACTGCCAAAGGCCATAACCTGACCATTTTGGGGTACCACTCTCGCTTCGAGGGGGATTGGGTCTGCTGAAACTGCTTCAGGTTGCCGCGAGAAAGGATTGAGCCTCTCTAAACGATTAACCAGGGTATTCACGTTGAGCCTGTTTACCCCAGAACCTTCGATCTCTCGTTTCCGGGGCATAGCTGGACTCTGATTTAAGAGTTGATTTAAGGGTTTTGAAGGTTTTACCTGAACGGTATTACTCCCGGCTGGACTGACAAAGTAAGGGTCAAGGGGTGCTTCAGTATGTTTGGAGGGATAGATCAATAACTCGCGATCGCCAATTCGAGCGGTGACCATCAGGGCATCTTGGTGGAAATTGGGGCTGTTGAGAATATGGGTTTTAAACACGGCCTCGAGTTCCTGATTGGAACCAGGGACAAAAAAACTATATCCCCCTTGCCTGTAGAGATGTAGACCCCGAGAAATCTCACGCCGCTTCATCTTGACCAACAATCCTTGACCCAGGGCTGTTGACCCTAAATCCAGATTATTAAAGGCTTTGAGCAAGGTTGCGGTCATGTCTTTATTCGGATCGCTATCGGGCAACCCTTCAACCCGGCGATTACCCCCCATCATTAGGGCCGAGGCTCCCAACATGCGGTCAAGTTTTTGGCGATAGGCTGCAGACAGGGGCAGGTTCATTCCTTGAACGGCCCGGTAGATCGCCATAAAATTCTGCACGGCAATGTGATGCACTTCTCCTGACTGTTCGAGGTGAATCCCATCTGCTGAAACGTTGTCTTGCATCTGCTGTTCTGCGCGCTCAACCCCCAACTCGATCCATAAATTGGCCTCCGGCAAGTCTTGAAAGACTGAACCCAGGGCCAGCAGCGCCAGACTATTCGCGAGCCCTTGATGGTGATCGGGTTTGTAAACTAGGGGACGGGCAAGTACATTACCGTGGGTTTGGGCCAGGGTTTGTAGCTGTTGCAAGATCTCCGGATCGGATTTGTCGGATTTGGCGTAAACCCAATAAAAATAACTCAGAATGACAGCCCGCTCCGCCGTGGTCTGAGCTTCCCAAGCCCCAGTATTATTTTTCTCGGTCCAAGCTTCTGGAGAAGTTCCCAGGGCGTTGGCTTTTGCCCAGTTTAGAATGACAGACCGAGCCGTGTTTAAGGCAGTTTGATTTCCCCGTTCCCCAGCTCGGATGTAGCACGCTAGAAACCTGAGACTCTGTAAACGGGAAGACAAGTAAGGCGATCGCCCCGGAGTTTGCCACTGGGGAGACAGACCGATCTGTTCTGTTCCGGTTTCTAGGGACAGGGGATACTGTCCTGCTTCGAGCTGGGAAATGATCGTTTCGCAATTTTCTGGCAGATTCTCTGGATAAAATACAGGGGAGCCAACTTCAGATTGAGCCAAAGTTTGGGGTGTTGTCAATGTCAGCCCAATCAAGGTCAGAAATATAAGATTGCGAGAGCGACCTCGATCATTCTTTTTTGCCAAATTGTTCTGCAAACTTTTCTCCAAATTTTTCTTTTGAGAAAAACTTCGAGTTGGAAAAGACGTTAACGCGGAGAAGGGCTTCATGGTTAAACTGAGTTAAACTGAACGTTGAATTTGACTTGTAGATTTGACTTGTACGGTTGACTTGTACAGTTGACCGAAGAATTTACGCACTCACAATAAAGCCAATTCCTAACAGCAATCCGCTCCAGAACTGTAGAGAAATGGCGATAAATTTACAGTTGCTCACGGACTCGGGTTGATTATGATTTTCGCTGACATGCTGACAAAGGCGAATTGCCGCAGGTAACCCAGCAAAGCTCAAAAGGGTGCCAACGGGAAAGAATCCTAAACTAACTGCCAGAATCACTAACCCAAAAACGCTGCCACAACACCAGGGTAATAGCTTGGCCCCTTGCTCTGTACCCAAACGGACAATCGGTGATCGCTTGCCCGCCGCCAAGTCATCTTCAACTTGGTGAAAGTGAGAACAAAAAAGAATTAAAGTTGTGGTGATGCCCAAAATAATCGAAGCAATCAGGCTCAAACTTGACCAAGTTTGGGTTTGACTGTAGTAAGCCGCAGAAACCCCTAAAGGCCCAAAAGCCAGGAAACACAGAATTTCCCCTAACCCTTGATATCCCAACCGAAAAGGGGGCCCTTGATAGAGATAGCCCAGGAAACAACAGGTCAGAATTAGCCCCAGTATAGTGAAATCCTGTTGCCACCAACAGATTGTCAGGATTCCGATCATTCCAGTGGTCAGGCAGAGATTACCTAGTCCAAAAACCAAGGCTTTATTCCCAGTTAAATTCACCAACGAGTGAAGTTTGTTCTGATCAATTCCTGTTTCTGAATCAAATACATCATTCAGTAAGTTTTCCCAGGCCAAGATCAGAATTGCCGAACCCAAGAATACAGAGAAAATCCTCCAATTCATCATCTGGGTTTGATAAAAAGCAACGGCTGTTCCCAGCCAGATTGGCATGATTGCTACGCTGTACATTGGAGGTTTGATCGCTGCTAGCCAAAGCTTTCTATCAGAATTTTCAAGGAGAGTCGTCATAATGAGTTGCCATTTTAAGTTGTCATCTTAGGAGTAGAAGCTAGGCGGAGAAATTGAGATTAGAACTGTTTTAGAGTGTGTTTAGCCCCACCCTAATCCTGCCGTTGTAACTGTTTTTCTCTCACTGTCTTTCTTTGGCTGTGCTCTGCCACAACAGTTAACTGAAAGTGAGCTGAAGGCACAATTGTAATCCCCCGTCGCACAGGTCGAACAGGTTTGCTGTCAGTTAATTGAAGGGTGTAATGGTAAAGAATTGTTGCTAAAACGAGCTTCATTTCAAACAGAGACAAGGCCATCCCAATACAACTTCGACTGCCGCCGCCAAACGGAAAATATTCATAGGGAGAAAACTTTTGATCCAGAAAACGGTCAGGATTAAACATTTCCGGCTGAGGAAAAACCTGAGGACGACGATGGGCCAAGTGAATACAGGGAACAACAATCGTTCCGGGAGGAAATGGATACCCTTCAAGTTCAACCGTCTCCTTGACTAAACGGGGCTGAGCAATCAAGGCAATGGGATGAATTCGCAGGGTTTCTTGACAGACTGCATTCAGGTAGGGAAGCTGAGCAATCACCAAGGGATCGGGTTCAGGGCCTAGAAGGTCTAATTCCTGACGGAGACGAACCTGTACCTCTGGATATCGGTGAATCCAATAAAAAGCCCACGCCAAAGCAGAAGCTGTGGTATCTTGACCCAGTAGCAAAATTGTTATCAGTTGATCTCGAAGTTCCTGGTCTGTGAGGGAGTCTCCCGCCTCGTCTTGAGCTGCAATCAGCAAGGACAGCAAATCTTCCCCTGTTCCACTGAGACGGCGTTTGGCAATTTCAGCATAGATTAACTTGTCAATTTGCTGTTGTTGTCGAAGAAATCTGCCCCAAGGACTCCAAGCTCCCCAATCTTGCTGGAGGGGCGGCCAAAAAAATTGGAGGGAATTGAGGGGAGAATTTACCCCTTCCAAAAAAGGTTTAATCAGGGTACTCAGCTGAGTCTGTCGGGAACTCGCCTCCAACCCAAACACAACGCGCAGAATCACCTGCAACGCGATGTCAGCCGTGGAGTTGCGGATGAGGATAGTTTGCCCAGTCACCCAATTGGCAATTGCTTCTGAAGTGATTTTGCAGACCAGATTCCCATACGTGGGCAAGCGTTTACCGTGTAGCGGTGGCATTAACAGTTGCCGTAGACGTTGGTGACGCTGACCTTCCTGAGTAATCAGGGATTGAGACCCGACTAAAGGCTTGAAAACATGGGTAATCTGGCCCAACTCAAACTTCCCTGCTGCTGTAGTGAAAATCGCCTCTAGGGTTTGGGGATGGCTCACGAAGATGACAGGTGGCGAACTGCCCCCCAGAACTCTGAGGGTAAAGGTGTTGCCATATCGACTGGCACAGTTTTCCAGAAATTGAAGCGGTTGAGCAATAATCTGTAGGGTTTGGAGGAAAGCAGGGAGCCTGGGGCCATCAGGCAATCTCATAGATTTTTCGCTTAGACGAGAACAGACTGAAGCATTTCGAGTTTCAGGTTTTGATTGTACCACTTCAAATTAACTCAAGGGACTTTACAGAAAATTACAAAGGAGTTCAAGGGACTTTTTTCTGTTCTACACTAGACTTTTTATATGGGCTAGTTATATGGGCTAGTTATATGGGCTAGAACTTCGTTTTCCCCTAATCCTGTCACAGAATTGATCATGCTTCTCTGCTCGACTTGCAAAAAAAATGCAACACAATACTCGTGCACAAAAAAAATTCGCAAAATGGTATTACCATAGAAGAACTTGACTTAAGCTAGAGAAACCTGGTTTTCTCGCTGACTTTATAACTCTTTTTTTAATGTTCTATGTTGGTTTTACCTTCTCCTAAAATAATATTGAAGGATCATTATGAATTTCATCGATTTCTATTAGATTTTCAACAGAATTTACCGTTGCATGAGTCTCCTAAGATTCTGAGTATTACCCAGGAAATCGATCCGATTGATCCCCTTCATGCTTTAGCCCGGTTTTCTCGAACAGATCAATTGCATTTTTATTGTGAGAAGCCTGAACTTGGGGAAGCGATCGCCGCATTTGATGCAGTTCTCCACTTTACTGGAGACGGAAAAAATCGATTTTTTCAGAGTCTAGAGTTTATTCGCAAATGGCAGAAGCAAATCGTCAGAGTCGGAAGTTTCAAATCAAGTGCCGCCCCTCATTTTTGTTGTAGTTTTACGTTTTTTGAGGACAACGATCAATTTGATCACTCCCTGCATCAGCCTCAATTTCAATACTGTAATGCCTACTCTTCTCTAACTGATGAACAATGCTCTCATTTTCCGGTCGGCAATTTTTCTCCGGCCAGTCTTTTCCTGCCTGCCCTACAAATTTTAAAGCAAGGAGAAGATTATTTCTTAACCTTAAATCTGGCGCTCAATCCACAACTTGATATTGAAACAACAGCACTTCAACTCTGGGATAAAATCAATCAAATTCGGTTTATGACCAGGGAGGCTTTTGTGCTCACTCAACATCGAAAGCTGAGTGAGAATTTGACGCGGCTCTCCCCTCAGCAAGGAGAGTCTTTTCAGGGGGCGGTTCGCTCTGCTCTTGGCTTGATTGGCTCTAAGACGTTAGATAAAATTGTGCTTGCCCAAGCGATTGACGTGCAAGGCCCCCAGCCTTTTAACTTGACTCATTCCCTGGCAAATTTACGGTTGCTTTATCCAGATTGTTGCATTTTCTCCACCAGCAATGGCCAGGGACAAACTTTTATTGGGGCTAGCCCAGAACGCCTTGTCGCCGTTCATAACCAGGAACTGATCACAGATGCCCTAGCAGGCTCAGCCCCTAGGGGAAGAACGGCAACGGAAGATACTCGCTTTGTGAATCAACTGCTGTGTAGTGAAAAAGATCGCTGGGAGCATCAGGTTGTTGTTGATTTTATTACTCAAAGTTTGCGAGAATTAGGGCTAGATCCTCAGCGATCGCCCCACCCTTGTCTGATGCAATTGTCCAATATTCAACACCTGTGGACACCCATCAAAGCGCATCTTTCACGAGATATTCATCTGCTCGAAATTCTGGCAAAACTTCATCCTACTCCAGCGGCAGCGGGCAACTCTCGAGAGATTGCTCAGATTCAGATTCGGCGCTATGAGTCTTTTAATCGTTTGCTTTATGCAGCACCGATTGGCTGGATTAATGCGGATGGCAATGGCGAATTTATCGTAGGCATTCGTTCTGCTTTGATTCAAGGCAATTGTGCGCGGTTGTTTGCGGGGGCAGGAATTGTCGCGGGTTCGGAACCTGCCAAGGAATTTGCTGAAATTCAGCTCAAATTTCAGGCCCTTTTAAAAGCATTGGTTTAATATTTAAGGCTCAGACCCTTAGATTCGGGACTTTGGATTCAGAACTTTGGATTTAGAACTTTAGATTCAGGACTTTAGATTTAGAACTTTATGCAAGTTCGAGAACTGGGTGAACAGGGATTATTGAAACTGGTACAACAGTTTTGTCCGAGAGAAATCATTGGCGATGATGCCGCAATTCTGACCCCCAATCCCAATCAGAACTTAGTGATTACTACCGACCTGTTAGTGGATGGAGTGCATTTTAGCGATCAAACCACATCGGCTACAGATGTAGGTTGGCGAGCAACGGCGGCAAATTTATCAGACCTAGCGGCCATGGGAGCAACTCCTCTAGGCATTACCGTTGCTCTGGGGCTTCCTGGAGAGATCGAAGTAGATTGGGTTGAGGAATTGTACAGGGGCATGTCGGCTTGTTTGGGTCAGTTTCAAACGCCGATTTTAGGGGGGGATCTCTGCCGATCTGCCGTTCGGACAGTGGCAATTACGGCATTGGGTCAGGTTGAGCCTCGCCAGGTTATCCAGCGTTCCACTTGCAAACCGGGAGATAGATTCATCGTGACAGGATATCATGGCAGTTCTCGCGCTGGACTGGAACTTCTACTCAATCCCGAACAACGGCAAACCCTTCACCCGGATACTTGCGATCGCCTAATTCAAGCCCATCAGCGCCCCCAACCTCGGTTAGACGTTCTGCCCTTGCTGCAAGAACTATTCACTGCCGAACCCAATTTAACCATTGCAGGCATGGACAGCAGTGATGGGTTGGCGGATGCCATACTGCAACTCTGTCGAGCCAGTGGGGTAGGGGCTAGAATCATCCAAGGCCAGATCCCGATTGCCCACACGCTCCAACAATTTGTTGGCCCGGAACAAGCCTTGAATTGGGCGCTCTATGGCGGCGAAGATTTTGAATTGGTGTTGTGCCTGCCTGCTGAATCGGCTCAACCCTTGGTGCAAAGTCTAGGGAGCAACTCCGCAATCATTGGAATTGCGACTCAAGACCCCAGGGTTCTGCTGGTTAATCATCTAGAAAGCCAACGAGCCAACGTTGAACGAGAGCTATCTCTGGAGGCAGGATTTCAGCACTTCTAAATCATTATTGTTAAATCATTACTGTTAAATCATTGCTTGATCGGCTCACCAGAGCCTTAGAAAGGGGGCAAGACCCCTCAATCTATCTTAGTTCTTAATTTTCAATTAAGAATTGAAGGAATTTTGAAGGTTCCAAATAGAATTAAACTGAGGGGTAGCTTTACCTAATCCCCTCAGCACTTCAAATAGAATTTTTACTCGATGTGTTTTCTAGCCTTGCCAATGCTTTGCAATCAGTTCTGCCAGATCAACAACCCGCTGGCTATAGCCCCATTCGTTGTCATACCAGGCAATTACCTTAACAAGATCCCCATCTATCACCATGGTGAGGCTAGCATCAACAATAGAAGAAGAATCACTTCCCCTGTAGTCGGAGGAGACAAGCTCAAGATCGCTGTATTCTAAAATGCCCTTCATAGGCCCTTCTGCTGCGGTTCTGAGGGCCTGATTCACTTCCTCTGCAAAAGTCTTTTTCTCAACTTGAGCAACAAAGTCAACCACTGAGACGTTTGGAGTTGGTACTCGCATCGCAATTCCATTGAGCTTGCCCTTCAGTTCAGGAATCACTAGTGCTACAGCCTTAGCTGCCCCGGTAGAGGTTGGCACAATATTCACTGCGGCTGCACGGGCTCGACGAACATCTCGGTGACTCGCGTCTAAAAGCCGCTGATCCCCAGTGTAACTGTGGGTCGTTGTCATTGTTCCCTTGATAATGCCGAAACTGTCGTTCAGGACTTTTGCGACTGGAGCAAGGCAATTCGTTGTACAGCTCGCATTACTGAACACGTTGAATTCGTCAGGCTTATAGTCTTTGTCATTCACGCCCATGACAAAGGTTCCAATATTGCCGCCCTTACCAGGAGCAGTAATCAGTACCTTTTTAGCGCCCGCCGTCAAGTGCTTAGAAGCCCCTTCCTCGGTCACAAAAACACCTGTAGCTTCGATGATCAAGTCAATTCCCCAATCCTTCCAGGGCAGGTTTAGGGGTTCCCGATCCGAAACACACTTAACGGTTTTGCCGTTGATCGTCATTGAGTTCTCATCGGCGCTAATGTCTACCCCTTTCAAAACTCCCAGCATTGAGTCATATTTCAACAAATGAGAGTTTGTTTTTGGGTCTGAAGTGTCATTGACTGCAACAATTTCGAGATTACTATTTTCTCGAGTCAGCCAACAACGCATAAAATTTCGTCCAATGCGTCCAAATCCATTAATTGCGACTTTAATCACCTTATTCCTCCTAACGCGGCGTTTCCCAACTCGGAATAGCCTTCTCAAAGTAAGTTCCTAATGACCCCAATCATACAGCAAAGGCTGATCCATTCCTACTCTCGATCAGGAATCCTCCCAAGGGGAATATTGAGCCTGAAAAGTTGCCAGTTTATTCAAACTAAAACTTGAATCTAAATTTTAGGAGACGTCCGGTAATTTACATTTGGGGGGAGGATATAGTATACAACTACTACAGGATTTGACCCTTTTTTTGAAAGGATCACATAGAATGCACTCTAAAAGTAAGAATCAAACTTCCCCGAGAAAGTTCAATTCTTGATATGATATCGCCTGTTATTGGCATGGTGTGGTGTGTTGAGGAGCTAAAATGCATAGTTCTGTTGATTTTAGTGGCCGACCCTTCCATTTCATCGGCATCGGTGGAATTGGGATGTCTGCTCTTGCTTATATTCTAGCAAAGCGTAACTTGCCAATCTATGGCTCTGATCTGCAAATGAGCCATATTACCCAACGGCTTCAGTCTTTGGGTGCTCATATCTTTTGGGGTCAGGACGCGAGCAATTTTGAGGTCTTTCAGCAAGCTGGGCCTCTCGGTGATCCCGATGTCCAAGCCCGAATGAAAAATCTAGAATCTTCTGAGGGGCTGGTTCCTGAGGTTGAGATTTCCCTGGCAAGTTCCAATGGCAAAGCTTTTTCATCGCTAGAGTTGCCTCAGGTGATTTGTTCTACAGCAATTCATCCAGACAACTCTGAATATCGAGCAGCGGTTGCCTTGGGCTGTCCTATCTTTCACCGCTCAGATTTGCTGGCCGCTTTGGTTCGAGATTATGACGGAATTGCTGTGGCTGGAACCCACGGCAAAACGACGACTAGTAGCTTGACGGCATTTATGCTGCTTCAGGCTGGTTTAGACCCCACTATTCTGGTGGGGGGTGAGGTGAGTGCCTGGGAAGGTAATGCCCGCATAGGAAACAGCCCGTACATGGTTGTTGAAGCAGATGAGTCCGATGGTTCCCTGGTTAAGTTGACAGCCAAGATTGGAGTTGTAACGAATATTGAACTCGATCATCCGGATCACTATGAAAGTTTGGCGCAGGTTGTCTCAATCTTTCAGGAGTTTGCCAAGAATTGCAAAACTTTAGTGGGTTGTATCGACTGCACGACCGTACGAGAATATCTGAACCCAGACATTACCTATAGTTTGAACCCTGATTTGGGGGCAGACTACACGGTTGATTGTGTAGAGTACTCTGCTGGAGGGACGGTCGCTCAAGTTTGGGAGCGGGGCCAAGCCCTGGGTGAATTACGGGTGCAGTTGCTGGGTCAACACAACCTGCAGAATGTGCTGGCAACAGTTGCAACAGGGAGACTGTTGGGGCTGGAGTTTGATGTGATTGCTCAAGCGATCGCCGGGTTTGAGGGGGCAAGGCGAAGATTTGAACAGCGGGGCTATTACAACGACATTTTATTTGTGGATGACTATGCTCATCACCCTAGCGAGATTCGGGTGACTTTGGCAGCAGCCAACCTGAAAAAGCAAGCGCAATGTCATTCTACTCAGGCTCCGGTTCGGCGTGTCGTCGCTATCTTTCAGCCCCATCGCTATAGCCGCACTCAGACGTTTCTGGCAGACTTTGCTGAGTCCTTTGATCGAGCAGATTTAGTGGTGATTACAGATATTTACGGCGCAGGTGAGCCTGATACAGGTCTAGTGAGTGGGCAGCAGTTGGCCAACTTGATTGCACTCCCTCACTCCCAGGTCTTCTATGAGCCATCCCTTGAGTCCGTTAAAACCCGATTGGCTGAGGTTCTTCAACCGGGAGACTTGGCGTTGTTTTTGGGGGCTGGGAATCTGAACAAGATCATCCCAGAGGTTATGGCATCTTATCAAGCCTAACCTGACTTGCAGGTGAATCAAACTTAGGCACCCGTGATGTCTAAATTGGGTTGCTAAGCTCTCACTGCGTAGATTGTGCTGTTTATCTGAGACATTACTCCAGGACTTAATCATGACCATGACGCTTTCCTATGATTCCCCGAGCCAGGTTAACTGGCGGTCTGAGCGCAGCATCCCTCTTTTAGGGGCAGCTTGTGCAATTCAATCTGATGTTTCCCTCGCTCCTCTGACTTCCTATCGAGTCGGGGGGCCTGCCGAATGGTATGTAGCCCCCAATAACCTAGATGAGTTGCGCGCCAGTTTGGAATGGGCCAATGCAGAAAGCTTGAAAACCACACTTTTAGGCAGTGGCTCAAACCTTTTGATTAGTGATACAGGGCTGTTTGGATTGGTTGTTGGGACTCGACGGCTGCGCCACAGCCACTTTGATTTAGAGACAGGGCGGGTCACAGTTGCTTCTGGAGAATCTTTGCCGCGCTTGGCCTGGAAAGTAGCTCGTTTAGGTTGGCAAGGTCTGGAGTGGGCTGTGGGGATTCCTGGAACTGTTGGCGGGGCTGTAGTGATGAATGCGGGAGCCCACGGGGGCTGTACAGCCGATCTGTTGGTCACGGCTGAGGTGTTACTGCCAACAGGTCAGTTGAGAGCACTCACCTCTCAAGATTTGGATTATCGCTATCGCACCTCGAACTTGCAAGGCAGTAATCGGATTGTTACCCAAGCAACCTTTCAACTGCAGCCTGGATCTGACCCAGCTCACGTCCTAGCCGAAACCTCAGAACATCTGAGACGGCGACGCACCAGCCAACCCTATGACTTACCCAGTTGTGGCAGTGTATTCCGTAACCCTAGCTCCAAGGCAGCAGGCTGGTTAATCGAACAATCTGGCTTGAAAGGGCATCGAATTGGTGGAGCACAAGTCGCGGAGCGCCATGCTAACTTCATCGTGAACTGTGGCAACGCAACAGCGAACGATATTTTTCAGTTGATTCGTCATGTTCAGGAAAAAGTCGAGCAGCAGTGGTCTTTCGCTTTAGAGACAGAAGTCAAAATCCTAGGAGAGTTTCAATTGGCCTGAAGTTGGTTTAAAGTTGCTTTAGAAATTGCTCTAGAAACTGAGTGCCATCCCAAATCCGTCCAACAGCGTCTTTAATTTTCAACACTGACCTCTTTAAAAACTTCAGAGGAAAGAGAGAACAAACAGGGTGCAGGCGTTCTCTGTCGTTGAGGAGAGTCAAGCGTTGACGTTTTTTCCGAGTCAGGATAATCTTATTCGGAGATAAAAATTCCTGGAGTTGCTAGGGAACTTTTTGTCTGATTGTCAAGCTTGAGGAGTAAGAACACTAGAATAGTGAAGAGCTAAGTGTTCTTCTGAGTGATGCACAGTGTTAGGGTATCCCAGATACTACCGAATTAATGGTTGAACTATGAATAAACAAGGACAAGGATTTGGTTTTGGCCTCGGCAAAATGAAGGAGCTAACTGAGGCATTCAAAAAAGCCCAGCAAGTTCAAGAAGGGGCGAAAAAACTTCAGGAAGAGTTGGATGAGCTAGAAGTGCCCGGAGAAGCAGGTGGTGGTTTAGTGAAGGTGTACTTGAGTGGGAACCAAGAGCCTCGGCGAGTTGAAATTTCCGCAGATGTTCTGGGAGAAGGCCCAGACGTAGTTTCCGGCCTAGTCTTAACTGCCATGCAGGAGGCATATAACAATTCCACAGCAACCATGCGTCAACGAATGGAAGAACTAACCGGCGGCCTAAATCTCCCCGGACTGTAATTTTGCCAGATAGGTTGGCTTTTAATTGGGGGCATGGAAAACTGCCCCTAGGTTGCGTCAAGTTTTAAGAGAACTTCCGTAAACTGAGAAGTAGTTTCAGACCGTTAGAGCCAATGCCGTACAAATTGCTGTTTGTTTGTCTGGGAAATATCTGCCGTTCTCCCTCCGCTGAGAATATTATGAATCACCTGATTCAGCAGGCTGGCTGGGGCGATCGCATTGTCTGTGACTCTGCGGGCACTTCTAGCTATCACATTGGCAATCCTCCCGACCAACGGATGACAAAGGCGGCCCGCGAACGGGGGATTATTCTGAAGGGCAAAGCCCGCCAATTTACCCGAGAGGACTTTGAGGAATTTGACCTGATTTTGGCGATGGATCAGGATAACCACACCCAGATTTTATCGCTTGACCCTCAGCACCGTTACCAGGACAAAGTCAGGCTGATGTGCGAGTTCTGTCGATCTTCTAGTCAACGGGAAGTTCCTGATCCCTACTATGGTGGCCCAGCAGGGTTTAACCAAGTAATTGATTTGCTGCTGGATGCCTGTGCAGGCTTGCTAGAAAAAATTCAGCAGGAACAGCTAGACCTCAGTTCATAGTCCCTTCCCGCAAACCATCTAAACCTATCGCTATGGCCCACAGTCTTTCCACTGCTTCTGTGCTAGAAGATGCTCCTGCGGTTGAGGAAGAGGAGTCCGGTCTTGATTATTTCTACGATGAACCTGGGACATTGCCAGGAACTTTAGATCTCGATCCCACCGATCCTCCTCCAGAGCTAATTCTGATTTATTACAACCAGGCTTCGGCAACTCGGATTTTGCTGAATCATCCAGAAGATTGTCTTCCCTACCTGGCAGACACTAAATCTGTTTGTTGGCTAGATGTTCAGGGGCTTGGGAATACAGATACCTGGCAGCGAATGTCCCACGTGTTTCAGTTTCACCCCGTTGCCTTAGAAGATGTGGTGAATATTCCCCAACGACCCAAAGTTGTGGTGTATGAAAACCCAGATCACATTGTGATTGTGGCGCAAATGGTGATGTTGAACTCCGAGGAGGGAATCCATCGGGAACAAGTCAGTTTGATTTTGGGCAACAACTATTTGATTACGGTTCAAGAAGAGCCAAGGTTTGACTGCTTGCAGCCTGTGCGCGATCGCATCCGTAGCAACCAGGGAGCAGTTCGCAAATACGGAGCCGATTACCTCGCCTATGCCATTCTTGATGCGATTATTGATGGTTATTTTCCCGTTTTGGAAGCGTATAGCGATCGCCTAGAAAGTCTGGAGGAGGAAGTGTTATTCGTATCCAAGCCGGGAACCTTGGAAAAAATCTATGAAACCAAGCGGGAACTCCTATACCTGCGGCGTACTATCTGGTCTCAACGAGAAGCGCTCTACAGCTTGGTACGGGACAAAACCAACCTAGTCAGCAAAAAGACTAGGGTTTATCTCCAGGACTGCTATGATCACGCCGTCAACGTGGTTGATATGTTAGAAACCTATCGAGAACTGGCCTCGGACTTAACCAATCTGCATCTTTCTTCGATCAGCAACAGAATGAACGAAATTATGAAGTTGCTAACGATTGTTTCAGCCATCTTCATTCCGCTAACGTTCATTGCAGGGTTGTATGGCATGAACTTTGATCCTGATACATCCCCCCTCAACATGCCCGAATTGAATTGGTACTGGGGATATCCCATCTGTATAGGAATCATGATATTGACTGCAGCCAGTTTGATCTTCTATTTCTGGAAACGGGGCTGGTTTGAGGATTTCTCTGGGGTTAAACCCAGAAATTTGGCCCACAAGAATTAGCCAACTAAACTGGTACTTTAAGGTGCTTTAAGGTGCTTTAACCGATAGTTTTTCAAACTTGATTGGGTTGTGTCGGTTGGCCTCGAACTTGAAGCTCAAGGTTCTTGAAGGTTTATTGGATTACTGAGGGTCAACTCAACCTATCATTTTGATTTAGACAAACTACTCTCTAGCCAAAAATTTGGCTAGAGAA
>JBOFUV010000103.1:0-7647 GCA_051652765.1 Microcoleaceae cyanobacterium
CCTGATGGGCCAAATAGACTGTCAGCCGCATTTGACAACTCTCGGAAGAAGAGTAAGAACCCCAAGATATCTCGAAAGGGTTGGGTAAAGTTGTTCAGGAGGTAGCTGACTTCAGTTGCAAAATTGCGATCAATGATAAAAACGTCGTTATCGAGCAACAAAACATTATCATCAGGCCCCCCCCGCAAGACTTCCTCCGCGTTTAATGGGCGAGTCACCGCCTGCCCAGTCCCCGGATCAAACCGGATTAAGGTAATTTTCTGGAGGTTTGCGGTTTGCAAAGGCACACTTCCCAGAATATCAACAAAGGTGCTGCCGTTGGGTAAGTTGATGGCACCAATGGCCCCACCTGGTTTACTCAGAATCCGCACGGTAATCTGTTGGTTCACCAGGGTTGAATTGGCCACCAACGTTCGGTTATAGTCCCTTTGATCCTCCAAGGAGAGGCGGGGCACAATAATCGAATCCCCATTCGATAATGCAATATCAGGCAGGGCGGTGGCTTCGTTGAGGGGAGTGTACAGATCCACTTGCTTCTGAATTAATCGACCATCCAAGGTCACGCGACAAACCAACACTGCCCGCAAATCTGCCGTCAACGTTGCTCCCCCGGCAGCTAAAATTCCAGATGAAATCCGACCCAAACCCGCAGGCAAGGTATAAAATCCTGGCTTGACCACTTCTCCGACAACCGTAACTTGAACCGGAATTGGGGCAGCCGCCAAACTATAGGTTTCGATAATGTCCCGTTCTCGACCTTGATCCGCTTGAAATTCTTGAGTCGGAATGAAAATCACGTCTCGATCTTCTAAGCGAATATCCGCTGGCACAATTCCCTGAGTCAACGGGGTCAGAATATCAATTTCTGCGGCGAGAATCTGACCATTGGGTAAGGTACGCCGCAATTGCACCGCCCGCAAATTTGCATCGGGGGTTGTGCCACCAGCGGTACTGAGGGCGACAGGCAATTGGGCAACTGCGAGGGGATAAAACCCCGGTCGAGCCACTGAACCCGTCACTGTAATCTGTACGGGGCGCTGAACGAGCAGGGAAACTCGAACCTCAGGGCCTTTCACAAACTGATTGAGGCGCGATCGCACATCTTCTTCTACCTCTCTCAGCAACAATCCCTCCAGTCGCACTGTCCCAATCAACGGTACAAAGGTCACTCCTTCCGGGCCAACAATGGCTTGAGGAATGCTTAACTCTGGTGAACGTTGCCCATTCACAAAGACATCGATAAACACCTGATCTCCAGGGCCGAGGCGGTAGCGATCCACTTGATTTTCATTGGCCCGCTCGAAATAGGACACATCCACCGGAACCAGGTTGGCTTGTTGGGGAACTCTAGGAGCACCAGGTTGCTGAAACAGGCGTAACACTTCTGGAACAGATTGTTCAGCTTTGGCATCTTGGCGCAGTTGCTCCAGGGAACGACCCACAAAATCTGCAGGCAGGACGCAGCGTTGAGGAATGTCCTGAGCATGAACCTTTGGGGAAAATCGACTGGCATCCATTCCCCAGACCAGAATCCCCCATCCCAGAGTCCAAGACCCAGAGTACAGACTGGCTAGAAATAACCCAATGGGTTGATGTTTCGACATCTTACTTCAAATGACCCATTTCAAGTTCCTCATCTTCAGATGATCCATCCAACTTGCCTAACCCAAACGCCTGTACCATCAACGCCCTTTGGACATCCTGTCCAAGAGATTGGGCAACAGATTCTGCCTCTTTTATATTACCCAAGGGTTTAATCGGAATCAAAATACAATTCGCCACCCAAGGGGCTCTCTCTCCCGACAGTTGAGCCTGACGATCAGCCATAAACCAGTGACTCGGAGAGGGACTGCCGCCATTAGGCCATGCATACCATTCCATCACAGCATAGGTTTGTTTCAGACGCTGTCTTTGATAAAACTGGCAGAGTTCATCAGAGGTGCAGGACGACCAGAGCAGGGTCGCTAAATTGTTCACTTTCTGTGTCCAACCTCGAAAGAACCGAGTCTGAATCTTTACAGGTCTGGATTGCCCGTCAGCAAGCTCCACGATTAGAGGCAAGCGCTGATAGGAATCTGTTTTCCACCGTTGAAACCCATTGAGATCCATCCATTCAACCTGAGGTCGATCTTTGTAATAGTCCTGGGGGAACAACATCACAATCGCCTTCTGGCCGTCCCGTTCCACGGTCTGTACTAGCCAAGGTTGACCCTGAATTTTGATGGGTTTGGTTGCCAAGGTCTTCCACTCGGAAAGTTCTAATCCCTGCTTCCGCACCTGTTGCAGTTGGGGTAGGGCTTGAAGCTGAGGAATATCAGCCCAATCCCATTGACCCGAAAGATACCCAGGAATTGCCCCTAGAATCACCAGTAACAGCAAGACCGCTAGAGCAATCAGTCTAGAACGACTTTGTTTGATTTGCCCTGAAGAAACCATATCAAAATAAATCCAAGTTAATCAGTGTTAAGTGACTATAGCGATCACAAATGATTTGTAAAATGGGGGTGACGGGGGCGGCCCCCTTCTTGGGGACGAAGTCCCAAAACCCCTCTCTAGATTTCTTGTGATTGACTTCTGATTGCTATAGTGGCACGCCTAACTTTAATTGGGTGGGAGTGTCCTTGTTCGGAGTGATCACGTCAAATAAGTTACAACCCTTCATTGAAACAATTAATCTAAACCCCAAATGATCGCTCAGAAGTTCAGAAATTTATCAGTCAGCCATAGGTTCAGGGTCATCGGGGAAATAATCCTGCATCCAATTCACCAGTAAAACCAACACCCCCAACATTGCTGCGGAGTAAAGATCTCCACCCCAACTGTCATGCAACCAATCAAATAATTCGTCCTGTCCAGTCCCATGAAATAACGTGAGCAAGGTATTCCGAATAATATTTGCGGCAACACTAATCACAACAGAGCTAATCAGGAAAAGAATGGTTTTAGTTCGGGAGGAAAGAGCCCCTGTCCAATACAACAACATTAACGCTACATAGAGACTGGTGAATAACATTTTTAATCCAGAACAATGGGGAGCCACCTCAACAATTTGATCATTCACAAATAAATAAATCTGTTCAACTCTCACGTCTAGATTAAATTGCCAGAGAATAAACCCAGCCACCGACGCAATAAATTGCTGTAGTGGATAGGCCAAGGGTTCAATCAAATATGGCAAGTGAGTTGGAGTTGCTAAGAGCGTAAAAATTAACGGCATTCGCTGTAATTTCAACCCTGCAGTTCCCTTGAGCCAGAGACAAAGTCCAGCCAGAATAATGGGCAAAGAAAGGTTGACCAAATCCGACAAACCGCTTAGGTAAAATACGGCTGCCAATCCCAATAAAACCCCACCGAAAAGATGAGTTGTATTGGGCAACTGTCCCCACTGATGTCGTTGTGTCCAGGTAATGTAGGCAGCAAAGGGCAGGCCAATTAAGCCATGACTAAAATATTCATGCTCAATACTAATATTTTTATTCAGCCAACCATCATACCAATGCCAGATCACTGGAGCATACAGCAGGATTAATAATCCAAGGATGGCTCCATTCAGGAAATATTGATCTATTGAAATGGGAATTTTGCGGGGAATTTGCATCATAGTTAAGATCAATTTAAAGCAATTTGAATCGCATCAACCACTTGATGAACCTGAGCACTTGTTAAACCGGGATACATGGGGAGGGAAAGAATCTGACGACTCAGAGTTTCAGAGACTGGAAAATCTCCGACTTTGTAACCTAGATATGCATAGGCAGGTTGTAAATGACAGGGAATAGGATAGTGAATTCCAGTTTGAATATTCAGTTCAGCTAGCTTCTCCTTTAAAGTGTCCCGATCCAAGGGACAGTCGTCAGTGACTCGAATCACGTAGAGATGATAAATATGACCTGTTTCAGACTGGTTTTCGATTGAGAAAATCCCTTGTTCTTTTAATGGTAAGAGCAGGGTGTCATATTCTGCCGCTGCCAAATTGCGATCGCGATTCCACTGCTCTAAATGGGGCAATTTCACCTTGAGAATTGCCGCATGGATTGTATCCAAGCGACTATTGGTACCGGGTTCTGTATGAATGTATTTGGTTGGTGAACCATAATTCCGCAGACTTCGCAGTTTTTTGGCAATCTGCTCACTCTGGGTAACGACAATGCCCCCATCCCCAAAGGCCCCTAAATTTTTACTCGGGTAAAAGCTGAAAGCTGCTGCAATTCCAATCGACCCTGCTCGATAGCCCTCTCGATCCGCTAAGTGAGCTTGGGCTGCGTCCTCAAAAATCATCAGGTCATGGACTTGGGCAAAGTCTAACAATAGCTGAGGTGAGACCAACTGCCCATAGAGGTGAACCGGAAGAATCGCCTTAGTTTTCGCCGTTATCAACTGATGGGCTGCATCCAGGTCAATTAAAGCGGTATCGGGATCACAGTCCACTAGCACTGGAGTTGCCCCGGCTTGGACAACGCCGAGCACCGTTGCAATAAAGGTATTGGCAGGCACCAAGATTTCATCTCCAGTCCCAATGCCACAAGCTTCGAGACCTAGAGCGATCGCATCGGTTCCGGTTGCCACTCCAACCCCATAGGCAACCCCGCAAGCCTGAGCAAAGTTCGCCTCAAATTCTCCTACCGCTTGGCCCAGGATAAAATCCCCCCGCTGAACCACTACTTGAATCGCTTGGTCTAGCTCAGCTTGGATGGGTTGGTGCTGAATACTTAAATCAACAAAAGGAACGATTGTTTGAGTACTAGTCATGGGTCAGGTGAGTGTAAAAGTGAGCCTCAATAGCATAGTTCAGAGGGATTCTTTTGGAGCTAAACCTCTAGATTTTTCAAATACATATATATAGTTACTCTTTAAAGCTCAATTATCGTTCAAGCCGGAATCACTATGCAAAACTTACAGTAGTTTTTTGAACTAGCAAGGGACATCTCGGCCCCTCTAGTCCTACTTTTTATAGGAGATTTAGGGGTTTGCTCTGTTGTATCGCACCCTATATTGCACCCGGACAAAAACGGCCCCACCCCTTCTTAGTTCATTGGTTAAATTCCCCCAGTACTGCAGTTTGGTATGAGATCAACGCGGGTTTAGTATGAGATCAACGCGGGTTTGGTGAGAGATCAATGCGGGTTTGGTATGAGATCAACGCGGGTTTGGTATGAGATCAATGCGGGTTTGGTGTGAGATCAACGCGGGTTTAGTATGAAATCAATGCGGGTTTAGTGTGAGATCAACGCGGGTTTGGTGTGAGATCAACGCGGGTTTGGTGTGAGATCAACGCGGGTTTAGTATGAGATCAATCTGAACTTAAACGTAACCCACTATGGATCTATTCAATTATTGATCTAGAAATAGCTTCTTCTATTATAGTGCTTGAGCCGAATCAGATCACGCACCTGATCCAGTAGCTTTTTCGGGCGTTGTTCCATCTGGGATTTATACAGAAAATTTCAAGGTAATGCTCCGAATAAATCGATGCTAGGCCGAACATTGCTGTGTTTCATCGTGAGGATATCCGGAAAGTTTCGGGATAATCGGCTTAACGTGAGTGTTAGACTGCAAAAGTCAGCCTAACGTACTCAAATAGGGTGATTAGACTGAAGGTTTCAACCTAATAACCAGTTGTGCGGCTTGAGTTATTGGTCGGGCGGTAGCTTAGAAATTAGTCGTAAGTCAGCAAGATTAAGTTGTTTCAAGTGATTGTTTCTGTGCTGAATGTCTACTCATTCCTCTAAACTTGTAAAGAGAGTTGGAGCGCAAAATGAGTCTTGAATTTGAAGCTGCGGAGATGTTAAAGCAAGTCGCGTTGGACGAAGAGATCAAAGGCTTCGTGCTTCAGCACCCATCGCTCTATCACCCCCTCCTTCATGCTGCTCTACGCTTTATTGGAGGTGAAACACTGTCAGACTGCGTAGAAACGGCAAAATTGCTGAATCAGCAAGGATTTGCTGTCACGATCGACTATATGGGCGAAAGCACTCGTGACGCTCACATGGCGCAGCAAGCTACACAAGAATTTCTTCGCGTGATTCAGGCGATCGCCGAGCAGAACCTAGACTCGTCTGTATCTTTAGACTTGTCTCACATTGGTATGGTCATTGATGCTGAGTTAGGGTATAAAAACGCTTGTATTCTGGCTGAAGCAGCCCAGAGTGCAGGATTGGAAATGATGATCAGCATGGAAGGAACAGATCGCACGAACTTGATTTTGGAGATTCATCAACGGCTGTGTGAAACGTTTGACAATGTTGGAATTACCCTGCAAGCATATCTTCATCGCACACCAGACGATCTTGAAAGTGCGTTGCAGCGTCCAGGAAAGATTCGATTAGTTAAAGGAGCCTATGCTACTCCCGATGGTCTAGCTAAACCTCGTGGTGCAGGACTTGATCAGTCTTACCGCCAGTTGATGGAAAGATTATTAACGAGTGGACATCTATGTTCGATCGCGACCCATGATCCCACTTTACTCGATCCGATTCCACTGCAATACGCGCATCGATTTGTTCAAGAGCAGAGAATTGAGCTAGACCACATTGAATTTGAAATGTTGAAAGGAGTGACTCAAGAACGATTAGAAGCAATGAAAAATCGTGGGTATCGAACTCGTGTATATTTGCCTTATGGTCAGGAGTGGCATTTATATCTGTGCAATCGTTTAGCAGAGCATCCTCCCAACATTTATCAAGTCATTGTCGATGCTGCGAAGTAT
The DNA here is from genome assembly GCA_051652765.1 of Microcoleaceae cyanobacterium. GTDB lineage: Bacteria > Cyanobacteriota > Cyanobacteriia > Cyanobacteriales > Microcoleaceae > JBHJGO01. Next base: position 6,707 of record JBOFUV010000103.1, read on the forward strand.
AAGTATAGTCGGTGAGTTGCCAGCCGCACAACAGTTTTCGTGTGGAGTTGAACCGAAGGGCGACTGACTATGTTGAGAGAGGGTTTACATCATCTGCGCTGGTCGTTTTGCTGAGTTATAGCAATCGCCACTAAAGCTAGGACGCTGTCTTGAGAACGTGCTCCATTGCTGCTCGCAACGTATCGAACTCATTTAAGCTCTTACGAATGCGGCTCTTGAGCCATGCCAACACCGCTCAATCTGGTTGAGGTCAGGGGAATAGGGAGGCAAGTACCATACCTCGCAGCCCGCCGCCTTCACCAACTGTTCAATGCGCCCCCCCTTATGAAAGGTGGCATTGTCAATTACAAGCTTCTGCCTTGGTCGCAACGATGGAATCAAACAAACTTCCAACCACAATTCAAACATCGTTCGATTACAGGCTCCTTCGACCGTGAACGGAGCCAATAATTGCTGATTACACAGTCGCTCAGGGGCAACCGTCCCTAACTGAGCCAGGAAATCAGCGCGTTTCTGTTCATCTCGCTCTCGATAACCATGGGTTTTTTTACGAGTGAACTCAATCCGCTTGAGTGCTCGACTCATCGTCCGCCCACTCATATCGTCCAGCCACAGTTCTGCCAGTTGCGCCTGAGTCTTATCCGAGTGAGCCCTGACAAACTCTTGGAATTTCTCCCAATCGGTAATTTTATGGCTATGACTGTTGTGGTTGCTTGCTCTCGGTTTCACGTCCCCAGTTTCCGGTTTGAGTTGAAGCCACTGATGAATCGTGTTCCGACTGATTCCAAACACTTCACTGGCTTCACTCCGTTTCATGCCATTGAGTTCGATTGCTTCAATCACTTTGCACCGCAGGTCATAGCTGTAAGATTTCGGCATGGAGATACTCTGATTAGGGTAGACCCTTTTATTATGTCCTAATCTATCTGGCGACTGCTATA
>JBOFUV010000104.1:0-11170 GCA_051652765.1 Microcoleaceae cyanobacterium
GTTCTGATTGGGGACTCAACCGTTCGAACTTTGATCGAAGGTATGTCCTGGGCCATTGAACAGGGAGCGAATATTATCAATATGTCCCTCGGGCTGAGCTACTACGAACCCCTATTTGCCCAGGTGTTTGATCTGCTGATCGGCCAATACAATATTCTTCCGGTCGTCGCCATTGGGAATGAGAACCACGGCAATACCAGTTCTCCAGGCAATGCCTACAATGCCTTCTCCATCGGTGCCTTGGAACAGCAGCCCAACTCCAAGCTGGATATTGCTTTCTTTAGTAGTGGAGCAAGTCTGGTATTTCCAGGGGATGCCCCTAATCGCTTGGTGACGAAGCCAGATGTGGTTGCCCCTGGGGCTCAGGTGTATTCTGCAATTCCTCCCACCCAACAGCCCGATGGCCCCCATCAATACACTTACATGGATGGCACCTCAATGGCGACTCCCCATGTGGCTGGAGTTGCCGCTCTGTTAATGTCGGCCAAACCCGATGCCCCAGTCAGCAAAATTATTGAAGCGTTGAAAGAGACTGCGTTTCATCCCGGAGGAGAAGAACTCCGTCCTGACAACCGTTGGGGTTGGGGCTTGATTCAGCCTGTGAAAGCCCTGGAAGCCCTGATGAAATAATGATGAACAAATTATGAACATTCGGATTGGCAATGGCTATGATATTCATCGCTTGGTAGAGGGACGACCATTAATTTTAGGCGGTGTAACCCTTGAACATCCCCTTGGACTGTTAGGACACAGCGATGCCGATGCGCTGACCCATGCGATTATGGATGCCATGCTCGGTGCTTTAAGCCTGGGAGATATTGGCCTGTATTTTCCTCCGTCTGATCAAATGTGGGCTGGGGCGGATAGTTTAGTTCTCTTAGACCAGGTGCATCGAATGGTGCGAGAACGGGGATGGCGCATCGGCAATATCGACTCCGTTGTTGTTGCCGAACGCCCGAAGTTAAAGCCTCACATTTCAGCGATGCGCGATCGCCTTGCTCAAGTTCTCCAGGTTGAGCCCAGTCAAATTGGCATCAAGGCAACAACCAATGAAAAATTGGGGCCAGTGGGCCGAGAGGAAGGCATTGCAGTTTATGCAGTTGTGTTACTCGAGAGTTGAAGGTTCTGTAGCTGAATGTTCTACGACTGAATGTTCTACAACTGAATGTTCTACAGCAATGCCGAGACACCTTGGTTTTGGAGGGAATTGGCGATGTCCAGGATTCGGGATATCAGAGCTGAGAGTCAGTTCCCCACGGCAACCTTAGAATCTGTTATCATCCTGTTGGCAATTTTTTTGCTCTCAGCTTCAACGCTGACCGATCAAGCGAACAGACCTCTCTGAGCACCTCTATCTAAACTTTAAGGACTAAACTTATGGAATTCAACTTCACCCACTACAGCAGACGGATTTTGACTCTAGTCTTTGCAGCAGTATTGTTTCTCGCAACTGCCTGTGCCCAACCCACTGCCCAGACCACAACTCCGACCAGTATGACTCCTGCTGCTGTAGAGAAGGTACAAGCTCAAGTTGAACGTTCCCTGGAGACGGTTGAAGATCAAGTGAATGCAACTGGAGAGGCCACAGGAGAAGCGCTCAACTCCCTCAAAAAGACTTTGAAGCAATCTGTTGACAAGGTTTCTGACGCAGTCACAGAGGCGGTTCAAGAGAGTGGAAAAGCGATTCAGAAAGCAACTGCAACTGCTGAAGAAACCGAAATGAAACTAGATCTAGACTCGGTTAATACCGCTATTGAATCCATGGGTAACAAAGTAGAACAAGCCTTGGATCAAGCCCTTAATGAAACCACTCAGGCCGTTAAGCAAGCAATTGGTAACTAAGTCTTGCCCAGTCTCGTAGGGTTAATTTTTTTCTGGTGGGCACTGCCCACCAGTTTTATTATTCTACTGATGCAAGCAATTATTTCCCTGGGGTGGGGAGCAAGCAATTGCGCCCCAAACCCTTAACGGATGAGTAATTGCCCCGGTGATAGATTCCCCTAACGCTTGACCAACTTCTTGCTGAGTTTCCGCAATCGGATGGATTCTGGCGTGATCTCGACCAATTCATCGGAGCCAATATATTCCAAAGCTCGCTCCAAACTCATGTCAATCGGAGTTTGTAACTGCACCAGTTCATCTCCAGTAGCTGAACGGTGGTTTGTGAGCTGCTTGGTTTTGCAGATATTCAGGTCTAAATCTTGGGAACGATTGTGTTCGCCAACGATCATGCCTTTGTAGACTTTTGTTCCGGGGGTAATAAAAAACACACCCCGATCCTCTGCATTCTTCATGGCGTAGAAGGTGCTGACTCCTTCTTCAAAGGCAATCAATACTCCATTGCGACGGGCCTCAATATCGCCACCCATGCGGCGATATTCTAGGAAGCTATGGTTCATAATGCCTTCCCCTCGGGTGATCCGCATAAACTCACCCCGGAAGCCAATTAAGCCCCGCGCTGGAACTACAAATTCGAGCTGACCTCGACCGTTATTGCTGATTCGCATATCTTGCATCTCTGCCCGCCGCTGGCCCAAACGCTCAATACAACTGCCTACAGCCTCTTCAGGAACATCCAACACCAGATATTCAAAGGGTTCACAGGGATGACCACTGACTTCACGGTAGATCACTTGAGGCTGGGAGACTTGGAACTCATAGCCTTCCCGTCGCATGTTTTCAATCAGAATCCCCAGGTGTAGCTCTCCCCGCCCGGAAACCAGGAACTTATCAGGAGAATCGGTTTCCTCAATCCGCAGGGCAACGTTGGTTTCTAGTTCGCGGTAAAGGCGATCGCGCAGTTGCCGAGAGGTGACAAAAGTCCCCTCCTGACCTGCAAAGGGAGAATCGTTAACTGAGAATCCCATTTGTAGGGTCGGTTCATCGACCTTAATCAGGGGTAGAGCTTGGGGTTCGTTCGGGCAGGTAATAGTTTCACCGATGTTGGCATCACTAAAGCCTGAAACAGCAACGATATTTCCAGCCGTCGCTTCCTGTAGCTCAATCCGCGCCAACCCTTCAAAGCCCATCAGCTTGCTGATTTTGCTCTTGACGATGGAGCCATCTTCTTTCACCAGAGCGGCCTGTTGCCCTGTTCTCACGGTGCCATTATGAATCTTGCCAATTACAATCCGACCCAAATATTCGGAGTAGTCTAGGGTCGTGACCTGCATTTGCAACGGTTTCTCTGGATCGCCGACTGGTGGGGGAACGTGTTCTAGAACATCCTCAAACAAAGGCTGCACATCAATGCCTTCATCCTCTAGGGTTCGCTTGGCGTAGCCCTGTAACCCAGAGGCAAATAAATAAGGAAACTCGCACTGGTCATCATCCGCCCCAAGTTCCAAAAATAAATCCAGCACCTTGTCAACGGCCTGATGAGGATCAGTCACGTTAGGACGGTCAATTTTGTTGATCACAACAATCGGGCGCAGACCCTTCTCTAGGGCCTTTTTGAGCACAAAGCGAGTCTGGGGCATCGGCCCTTCATTGGCATCAACAATCAGTAAACAACCATCAACCATCCCCAACACCCGTTCGACTTCGCCGCCGAAGTCAGCGTGGCCGGGGGTATCGATAATATTAATTAAGGTTTCTTTGTAACGGACTGCTGTGTTTTTCGACAGAATGGTGATTCCTCGCTCCCGTTCGATATCGTTGGAGTCCATGACGCAGTCCGGAACCTCTTCCCCCTCGCGGAAAATGCCGGATTGCTTCAATAGAGCGTCTACAAGGGTGGTTTTGCCGTGATCAACGTGAGCGATAATGGCAACGTTGCGAATGGGGAGAGACATAGGAAGAGTCCAGGTACGAATTTTCTCTAGAAATTGAAAATTGTCTAAATTTCTTAATAATTGTATCGCGTTCAGGCAGAACTTTGTGGCGGGAGCGTCTGTATTGGTTCCTAGGGGAGACCGGAAACTTGCTTGACCCTTGACCAATCTGATTCAGTAACCTGGTTTACAGAACCGTCCAGGAACACAACCGTTCGGCTGCCGTCTTCCCTGGGTTGAGTTTCGTAGAAGGCAACGACCTGTTCAGGGTTGGGAATCTCAGCCAGTTTTTTGCCAGACAAGCTGGTGTTAGGTTGATAGGGCTGGGACGTTTGGGAATAGGTGAATACCTCACGATCTCCGATCCAGTTAAACAAAGCATCCTGGGCTGCTGTCGGGGTTTCCATCGGCGGCAAGGTTCCTTCATTTTCGTCGGAGTACAGCAGCAAAGCATAACCCAAGAGCCACAGGTCATCATTGGCTTCTGTGGCAATCTGTTCGGCTTGAGCTTGTTCGCAGGCAACTTTTGCCGCTTCATAGGTTTTTTGGGATTCGGCTAGGGCTTGATCTAGGTTAAATGGGTAAACCTGATTAATACTACCAATGGTTCGGAGGTTCAGCAGGGCTAACGCTAGAGAAGTTTCCGCTTTTAGCACCGATGTCTCTAAGGCTGAACAATCGGTTCCCCCACCAAAGACTCCCTCCAGTAACGTGGTAAAGTTAAGGGCTTTGTCAGAGGCGGGTAAGCGATAGGCAATCACATAGGTCTCTCCTCCAACTACAACGGTGCGACCCTGAGTGTAATACAACCCTTGCTGAGTGTTGCCTAGGAGTTGACCATAGGATTGGAGCAGATCTCCCAGTTCAAACTGACCCCCAATGGCAATTCGTCGCCAGGAATTATCCATGGCCTGGAGTTGAATGGTGAGGGGAACTTGACGACCTGATAATAAATCCTCTAGTTCAACACCTGCAGCCGGTTGAATAGAAAAGTGAGACAGAAAAGCTGAAAGAGCTAGGACAATAGAGGTATGTCGCATCGGAACGTCTCCTGTAGTTAAGATTATCTGCTTAAGATTACAGTGGTTTTTAGATCGGCACGGGACATCTTAACGAATCAATTTTCCCTTTTTTAAGAGAGAGGCAGGGCGATCGCTCTGTATTGCAACCAAAGGAAGCCTCCTGTATCTAGTTAAGATTAAGGGGGTACAGCAATCCCAAAGGATTGGGTTAATGGGATGACATTACCCCTGCCTGGAGGCTTTGCTCCCAGGCCCCTGTTTAATTTTTTGTATATTCTAGGATTGCTATATTGCTATTAGTAAATTGATCAGAGTTTGTAGATAAGAGTTCCTGAATTCAAGCTTAATCTAAACACTGCCGTAAGACACCCATCAAACAGTAGGAGAATAGGGGAATGGCGCAAGTTGTAATTGTGGGCGCAGGCCCAACGGGTTCGGCCCTTGCCCTAGTGTTGGTCAGATGCGGGATTGCTGTAACGTTAGTTGAGGCGGCAAAAGATTCCTACCGCGTCTTTCGAGGTGAAGGGTTAATGCCAAGTGGATTAGATGCCCTAGAACAGATGGGACTCTCCACCCTGCTTGAACGGATTCCCCACCGACCCCTGGATGCTTGGGAGTTTATCCTCGGTGACCAACCCTTGTTTCGAGTCGATGAACCGATGGGCGCAACTCGACCCTGTACCCTGGTCTCGCAACCGCCCCTGCTGGAAGCCTTGGTCGCAGAAGCTCAATTGCATGAAGCATTTACCCTGATTCAAGGAGTTCCAGTCAAGGATTTACGCTGGCAAAATGATCGGGTTGCAGGGGTAAAGTTAGCCGATGGACGAGAGATTAGCGCTGAATTGGTGATTGGAACAGACGGTAGAGCCTCAACGATCCGAGAGCGGGCGGGGTTACAGTTGGTCACACAGCCGAAGAGTATTGATGTGCTTTGGTTCAAGCTGGCAGCTCATCCTCGGTTTGTAAAAGAGAATGTATTTTATTCCATTCTGAATGCTGGCAGTGGATTCAGCGTCTTTCACGGGGCAGAGGTCGGAAAGCTTCATCTCGCCTGGGTACTCTCTGCCGAGGACAAAACTAACTGGAAACATCGAAACTGGCCAGAAACCTTGGCCTCTCTCTCTCCTGATTGGATGGCCGAGCATTTCCGCAATACTGCCGAAACGCTTGAATCTCCGATTCGACTGTCTGTTGTTGTGGGTCGTTGTCCTTGTTGGCACCAACCCGGAGTTATGCTGTTGGGCGATGCTGCCCACCCCCTGTCTCCGGTTCGAGCCCAAGGAATTAATTTGGCGCTGCGGGATGTGATTGTGGCGGCGAATCATCTGGTTCCCGAATTGACAACCGGAAGCAACCTCACCGCCCTTGACCTAGCTCTCCCTCGAATTCAGGCCGAACGTGAACCGGAAATTATTCAAGCCCAACGTTTGCAAGCTCAAGAAGCTCGTCAAGGGGAACTCCTCCGAACCCATGGGATTGTTCGTTCACTCCTCATGCAACTCGTACAACAGTCCCCTCTGCTTCGCCAAAAGCTGCAAGAATCTTGGATCAAACGGCAAAAGGAACTCCGCCAAGGGGTAACCCAGGTCAGCTTAAGGGTTTGAGTATCTACTCTTTAGTTTCATCAATTCGGTGGCGGTCAATCAGATCTTGATTATCTGGTTTGGCAAAGTGTTCCTCTAGAGCAACTTGCACTGTTTCGCTGATGCTCTGGTTTTTGAACGCACTCAAAACTCTGAGGATTCTTTCAATATCAGCGGTTAGATAGACTCTGAGGCTTTTCTTCTCGGGGGACATGAGGGAGAAAAAATACAACTCCTTATAGTCCCACACCAACTTAAGCACTTGTGACTATGTAACTATAAGTGTATGATAACAAAAGATTGATTGAGGCTAAACTGATGGTGACATTTTCTGATGATGAGGTGGGGCTGATTCGCTCATTGCTGATTGCTTTGAGAACAATCAAAGTTCGGGATATTGACAAAGCGTTAGTCATCCTGTCTAAGGGCGATCGCCGATTAGAGGTCAAACCTGATCCCATGCGGTCGAGCCAATCTCCACAGGAATCAAGTTCAAGGATAATTACGGGGAATTCTTAATTTTTTTCTGCTCTGTAAAGTAAGTTTGAAAAACGGCTTGAGCAATTGGGGCAGCAGATACCGCGCCATAACCCCCTTCCTCCACTACCACAGCGATCGCAATCTCGACTTTGTTGGCTGGGCCAAACCCGATATACATCGAGTTATCCGGTTTGCCTGGAATTTCCACCGTTCCGGTTTTGCCACCCGTGAGGGGAATAGCGCCATTATTCAGTTGTCGCCCTGTGCCTTTCCTGACCACATCGACTAGCCCTTCACGCACGGTTGCCAGGGTTTCTGGGCTGATCGCCGTCTTAACAGGTTGAGTGAGGGCTGTATCGGTCTGGGTCGCTAATAAATGAGGCTGCACCCGCCATCCGCCATTAGCAACAGTAGAAACCATCACCGCCAATTCTAAGGGAGTCACTAACACCATTCCCTGACCAATAGACATTGAAACCGTATCCCCCATATACCAGGGTTCTCCATACAACCGCTCCTTCTCCGCTGGAGTGGGAATTTGGCCGTGATTTGCCCCGTCAAGTCCCAGCAAATCCAGATTGATGCTGCCGCCAATGCCCAACTCTTTGCCCCAGCGAGCAATTTGATCTGCTCCCGTCCTCGTACCAATCTGGTAGAAGAAGGTATTACTGCTGTAGGCGATCGCCTCTCGAAAGCCAATCACCCCGTAGCCTGCACCATGTTCATGAAAGGAGATCCCGCCAATGGTAATCGCTGAGTAGGTGGGGAGGCGAGAGTCCGGGGAGAATTTGCCAGACTGCATTCCTGCCGTTGCCGTGACGACTTTAAAGGTGCTGCCGGGAGGATATCCCTGGACGGCTCGATTCAAGAGGGGATTGTGTTCACTTTGCAGTTGTTGCCATTGGGCAGACGTGAGCTGCTTGGTGAACCAGTTGGGATTGTAGGTCGGGTAGCTTACCAAGGCTAGAACTGCTCCAGTCCGGGCATTGAGCACTACCACTGCCCCCTTGCGATCGCCCAAAGCCTTTTCAGCCGTTTGTTGCAGGTTCAGGTCGAGGGTTAGGGATACGGACTCTCCGACAACGGGCGCTTGAATTCCCAATTCTTGAATTTCTTCGCCCCCGGCATTGACTTCAATCAATTGGTTCCCCCAAACGCCATCTAGCTCAGGATTGGCTAGGCGCTCAACTCCAGTTTTACCGACCAGCATTCCCATCGGGTATTCAGGATTGGCGTTTAACTCTTCCAGGGTTGCTTCACCGATATACCCCAAGCTGTGAGCCGCTAGAGAACCCTGGGGATAGTGGCGATGGGGTTCGCTCCGGACTTCGATTCCCTGCCAATCTCCTGCTTTTTCAGCTAAAGCGATAAAGGCTGCCGCACTAATCTCTCGACTGATGCGAACGGGGAGCTTAGAGTGATAGCCAATGGTATTCAGTTTGTTCAGAATTTCATCTGCTGGAAAGTCTAAAATTGGCTCAAGTTCTTTGGCGATCGCCTGCCATTCTTCTGGCGTATGTTCCCTGGGCCATAAATAAATAGACCGAGAAAGCTGGTTTGTCGCCAGCACCTGACCCTTGCGATCCACCAATGGGCCTCGTTTTGCCGGAACTGGAACGAGTCGCAGTCGATTTGTCTCTGCCCACTGTCGATTGGATTCGCCCTGAACAAGCTGTAAGTTTGCAAGCTGAACACCATACAGCCCAGAGCAACTGCCCAAGAGGAGGAGCAAAGTAGTGCCTTTGTTCGAGCGACAACGCCGTTCTGTTTTTGCATCTGCTCCTGTTTCTGGCTTTAGCCGCCAACGAAAATCAAAAGGGGACTCTCCAAACATTATTCCCGCTCCAACCCATCCTATGGAGTTTCCGTTGAGCAGAGCGGGATTCAGGATAAAACTCAAAGATACTAAAAACCCCTCTCTTCCAAGGAGAAGGGCTTTTAGTGAGGGGCAGCAGCGATCAGATCCCGTTAGTTTCAGTCATCCATGCTTTAACCACGCTTCAACTTGTGAAAAATTGCCGCGCTGTTCAACTTGGTCTACTTCGCAGCCTGACGTTCCTTGGCTTCTTTGATTACTTCCTCTGCCACATTACTGGGGCAAGGGGCATAGTGGGAGAACTCCATGGAAAACTGACCTCGACCAGAAGTCATGGTTCGTAAGTCCCCAATGTAACCAAACATCTCGCTTAGGGGCGCATCTGCCTTGATGCGCGATCCAATGGGAGTTGAGTCTTGAGATTTGATCATGCCTCGACGACGGTTCAGATCGCCAATTACATCGCCAACGTGATCATCGGGGGTAAACACATCGATCTTCATGATCGGCTCCAGCAACTGAGGGCCAGCCTTGGGGAATGTCTGTCGATAGGCTGCCCGTGCCGCAATTTCAAAGGCGAGGGCAGAAGAGTCAACGGCGTGATAGCCGCCGTCCGTTAGGGTTACTTTCAAGTCTACACAAGGGAAACCCGCCAGTAGACCCTTGTCAATACTGCTCTCAAAACCCTTGTTGACCGCAGGAATATATTCCCTGGGGACATTTCCTCCAGTCACTTTAGACTCAAACTGGAAGCCACTTCCTGTTTCACCGGACTCAAGGATATAGTCAATCTTGGCATATTGACCTGAACCGCCGGATTGCTTCTTGTGGATGTAGGTGTCTGAAATCTGCCGGGTAATTGATTCCCGATAGGCCACTTGAGGTTTACCTACTTCTGCATCCACTCCATAGGTGCGCCGAAGAATATCCACTTTGATATCCAGATGCAGTTCGCCCATGCCCTTGATAATGACTTCGTTGCTTTCCTTGTCAGTTTCAACCCGGAAAGAGGGATCTTCTTGTACCATTTTGCTCAGGGCCATTCCCATCTTCTCCATCGAGCCTTTGTCCTTCGGCTTGATCGCAATAGAAATTACAGGTTCAGGGAAGACCATGGGTTCCAGGGTTGCAGGATTTTTGGTGTCGCAGAGGGTGTGTCCAGTTTGAACATTCTTTAACCCGACGATTGCGATAATGTCTCCCGCTTGAGCGGATTCAACTTCTTCCCGGTTATTGGCGTGCATTTCAACCAAACGACCAATGCGCTCTGTTTTGCCGGTTGCGGTATTCAGGACGTTGTCACCCTTGGATAAGGTACCAGAATAAATCCGGGTAAAGGTCAAGGCTCCATACTTGTCGTCCATGATCTTGAAGGCCAAGGCTCGCAGCGGTTTCTGCGGATCAACAAAGGCAAACCCTCCGGTTGCATTTCCTTCTAAATCAACTTCGGGCTGGGGCTTAACTTCCGTTGGGCTGGGCAGGTAGTCAATCACTGCATCTAGTACCAACTGCACACCTTTATTTTTGAAGGAAGATCCGCCGTAGGTTGGGAAGAACGCTAGGTCAAGGGTTCCCTTGCGAATACACCGCTTGAGGGTATCAATGTCGGGCTCTTCCCCTTCCAGATAGCGTTCCATCACGTCATCATCGTGTTCAACTGCCATCTCAATCAGCTGTTCACGGTATTGCTCAACGTCATCCACCATATTGGCCGGAATATCTGTAATCTCATAGTTCTCAGGCAGGCCGGAGTCATCCCAGATCCAGGCTTTGCGAGTCAGTAGGTCAACGACACCAACAAATTCGCCTTCGGTTCCAATGGGGAGTACCATCACTAATGGTTTGGCCCCAAGCACCTTATCAACCTGCTTGATCACCCGGTAAAAATCAGCGCCCATCCGATCTAGCTTATTGACGTAGATGATGCGAGCAACTTTAGAGTCGTTGGCATAGCGCCAGTTGGTTTCGGACTGAGGTTCAACACCACCAGAGCCGCAAAAAACCCCGATTCCACCATCTAGAACCTTGAGAGAACGATAGACCTCAATCGTGAAATCGACGTGACCTGGAGTATCAATGATGTTGAATTGGTGATCCTTCCAGAAACAGGTTGTCGCCGCAGACTGAATCGTGATTCCCCGCTCTTGCTCCTGTTCCATGAAGTCTGTTGTTGCTGCCCCTTCATGAACTTCACCAATTTTGTGAATTTTTCCAGTCAGTTTTAAGATTCTCTCTGTGGTCGTGGTTTTGCCTGCATCTACGTGTGCGAAGATGCCGATGTTTCGATAAAGGGCGAGGTCTTTCATACTTGCTCTCTTGGTTAAGTGCTACAAACGGTTAGTAACTGCCTTCAGGGGGCTTCTAGAGAGAAATTTCACCTCCCTCTAGCATTGGATGAAGGAATCAGTTGAGATTTCCTGTGACTCGTCAGCTGCTTGCTCAATTTCAACATTCCAGAATCGGAGCTGAAATCTTGTTAATGCTTATAGCTATACT
>JBOFUV010000105.1:0-7625 GCA_051652765.1 Microcoleaceae cyanobacterium
TGCCAACCCACCACTCTCCAAGCTTTCCTAAATCTTGCTGAATGTCAGCCAACTCCTGAACATACTCTGTTGCAGAGAGTGAAGCTCGCCGTTCTTGCAGCTTTTTCAGCCTAAGCTGTACTAGTAGCCAAGGCTTAGCGTAGCCTTCAGTGGCTTCAATATATCTCGCGAGATCTTGACTATTCATCGGACTTGGGATTAAGAAGCTTACAGCGGTAAAACGTAAGGTAGGCTAGCATCCACCTTACTTTAATCTGGTCTGTTCCTAGAAGTTTCTAGAAGTTGCTAAAAATTGCTAGGGGTTTGTCCAACTTAGTGTGGGTATATGGGCTTATGTTGAACCTGCGAGGCCAAACGCTCTTGGAGAAGTGTTGGGTTTCACTTTGTACTGCTCCGCAGAAGTCAGCTACTACCCAACTGCAAAATTAATCTTGAAGACGACTAGCCCTTAAGCGCTCGCGCCAGGTTTGCGGCAACAAAATCCCAATTGACTAACTTGCTCAAGAAGTTATCAATGTAGCCAGGGCGAGCATTTTGGAAGTCAAGATAATAGGCATGTTCCCAAACGTCCAATGTCAGCAGGGGTGTTACTCCAGTCGTTAGCGGGTTTTCAGCGTTTAATGTTTTAGTCACTTTGAGAGTGCCGCCGTCTAGCACTAACCAAGCCCAACCGCTCCCAAATTGAGTAGTTGCGGCTGTTTTAAAGGCTTCAACAAACTTGTCGAAGCTCCCAAAGTCTGCACTGATCTTTTTGGCAAGAGCACCGGAAGGCTGACCGCCACCACTAGGCTTCATACATTGCCAAAAGAAACTGTGATTCCAAACTTGAGCAGCATTATTAAAAATTCCCGCTTTAGCAGAATCACCCACCGTTGCTTTGACAATCTCTTCGAGGGACTTGCCTGCCAAGTCAGTTCCCTCAATCATTTTGTTCAGGTTGTTAACGTAGGCAGCATGGTGCTTGCCATGATGGAAGGAAAAGGTCTGAGCTGACATCCCAGAGGATTCTAGAGCATCAGCCGCATAGGGAAGGGTTGGAAGTTCAAAAGCCATTGTGTTCGTGCCTCTCTAACGGGTTTTAATGTTTTATACCAGAGAGAGTTCACTAGCCCAATCAGTCTATAGGCTGAGGGCGAACTCTCACTGTTTGGCCCACTGATGCAGGCAGATTAGTGATCCGTAGCCTAGTCCACATAAATCTTTACACTAATTTGATCTTATCGCAAACCTTAGTTAGTGTCCCTCACTCTAAATACACATTAATCCGAAGACACCTTCATTAAATGAAGAAATTATTTTTAGAGGGTAGGGACGATTGCGACAGTCGTATGTTGGTTCGGTTTGGCGGAGATGTGTGTAGGGTGTTTGCGAGTAGGGGGTTCAAGATTCATCTTCACTGGGAACCTACGACCCATTATCTACAGTTGGGTTGTCTCCTGCAGGTGATCAATATTAGATGTAAAAATCGTTGTCAACCATTAACGATCAAGAACCCCTGATTCCTACCAGGTTACTTAAAAGCTAATTTTTGACAACGATTCACGGAACTAGAAATTAAACTCACCCAACTAGGTGGCCCTAACTCCTAGCGTGAGCGATAAGGAACCATCGTTTCAATGTTGATGTTGCCTAGGGAAACGCGAGAAACAACATTGGCGGAAGGAGTGACTTCCCGTGCCATGCCGAGAAACACGGAAGGATCTCCAGCCCGAGCTTGCAGTTCCTGAGGCACAAAGCGACGGACTGAACTTTGCCAGATCACCTGAGGGAAACCAAGCTGATTGCGGTGGTATTCGTTATAGCGAGGCGTTTTCAGGTTGAACGGCGTTTCTCCAACGTTGCGTTGAGGCAGAACCCGACGGCGCTGATAAGGAACCGTATCAAACCCAAAGTTATCCAGGTATTCGTCGCTATTGAGCAAGACATCAATAAACCCTTTAGGGCCTTTAGTCGCAACTACAATTGACCAGGCAATCTTTTCCCGCTCACTGTAGACATCACGACCCAGAACTCGCTGCACACACATCTCAACAAAGCGATAGTTGCTGTTGGTTTGGTAGTTTCGGCTCAAAAATGGATCAGATGTAATCAATCCGCGAATAAAATCACGAACAGTAATCTGACCAAATTTCAGTTGGGATTCTAAAGTTTTTTGACGGTTGCTTTTGAGCAGTTGATGCTCGCTAAAAACTTGACGATAAGCAGCCCAGATCAAATCATCCCACTCAGTTTGAGACGGTAAATTCTCAGCAGAGTAGATTCTGGGTTGTTCATCACCTGGAATTTCATATCCTGCAACTCGAGCATTTTGACTCGAGGGCTTGTAGCTTAATAAAGGAAGCGCCACCTTAAATCTCCTTAATCTCGTACTTCAATGTCGTTTTGTTAGAGATACTCATCACGCCCCAAAAAGGGTGCAATGGAGTGCGTCGGAAACACGATATCACCCTTCAGATTAAGAGATTTTGGCAGCGCTGACCTCACTTAAATGAAAGATTGAAACAATACTTAATACTCAGAAATAACTGACTTAAGGATGACTGAATCACTAAAAAATTCACATAAAAAAACGGTCAGAAAGATTAAAAGGAACTTGGGAGTCTGGCCGAGTTTCGACCCCAAATTCCTTTTCTTTCAGACCTCACTCCTCACACTGACCTAAGTATACACGAGGGCTTATGCTTGTCAATAGCTTGGGCTACACAAACCCTAGCTTTACAATAGTTTCCGCAATTCTCTCAGCATTTGCAACGTTCCTTGATGCAGTGCCATTTCGACAAACTGAGGAATTCTGTCCACAACTGAAAAATGGGGGAAGATTGGGCTTGTTGCTGACTGCTGATACTCACCCGCTGGTAACAGCTCAACTTGTAATACCCAGATTGTTAGCTGGCCTGTATCATAAATCCACACTTCAGGAACTTTCAACGCCCCGTAGGCTGCTAGAACAGTCTTGGAGGTAACATCAGATTCAATCGCTAAATCGGGGGGCGGATCGTCCTTGGCAAAGCGTTTTCTGTTCCGCATTCGTTCAAGATTTTGAATATAAAAACAAGTGTCCGGTTCTACGCCAGCCATCTGTTCTTGCTTGATCGTTGATGACCCAAAATCGTACCAGTCTTGATTTTGGGCTTCCAGAAGTTCTGTGACAATCCGACCAATAATTCGATGGGGCTGTTCATGGCCAGGAAGTGGGTTCATCAGCTCTAGAGTCCCATTGCAGTAGCTAATCCGGGGAATACTACGACCCTCTCCAAGCTCAGCCAGTAAGGTTTCGTATTGTTCCCAAGTCACGTTAGGGATAAGAATATGACTGCCGGGAGAGAGCCAAATATTCCTCAGGGGCGTAGTTGGAGAGGGCATAACACTCATAACTTTGCCAGGATTTGCCAGGATTTGTCAGAATGGGCCGGGATTTGGGCAAGGCTGCATTAGTTCTAAGGGTGCTCTAAAGGTCTGAACCCTTAATAAGACCAGACTTAACGAGAACCAGACCTGAACGCCAACAGGCTCTAAGCAACAGTAGGAGGCTGAGGTTGGAACTGGAACATTGAATAAATCACATTGCGGCGGATGTCGGTCATCATATCAAGGAACAGTTCGTATCCTTCTCGCTTGTACTCAATCAGCGGGTCTTTTTGACCATAGCCTCGCAACCCAACGGCCTCTCGCAGGGCATCCATTTGCTGTAAGTGTTCTCGCCAGAGGGTATCGATTTGCTGGAGGGTGAAGAACCGCTCAGCCTCTCGCATCAACCCAGGTCGAATTTGGTTCACTTGGGCTTCTTTAATGTCGTAGGCATTGCGAAGTTGTTCCTGGAGGAAGGCTGTAATTTCCTCTACATTCAAGTCAATCAGTTGGTCAGCCGTCAAGTCTTGGAGGAGATAAACAAACTCCTTAGACTTGGAGACAACACTCTCAATATCCCATTCTTCCGAGGGTAGTTCGGGGTTAATATAGGCATTGACGATATCTTCCATGGTTTGTTCGCCATACCGAATCACCTGCTCTTTTAAGTCCTGACCTTCTAAAACCCGTCGCCGCTCGGCATAAATGGCTCGCCGCTGGTTGTTCATGACTTCGTCATATTCAAACACCTGTTTGCGGATGTCATAGTAGTACGTCTCAACTTTTTTCTGGGCATTTTCCAGAGACCGAGTTAACATCCCTGACTCAATCGGCATGTCTTCCTCGACTCGGAACGCATCCATCAACCCGGCCACGCGATCGCCCCCAAAGATTCTCAATAGATTATCCTGCAAACTGAGGAAGAACCGAGTCGAGCCGGGGTCACCCTGCCGTCCGGCCCGCCCCCGGAGTTGGTTATCAATCCGGCGAGATTCATGGCGCTCTGTCCCGATGACGTGCAATCCTCCAAGCTGAACGACCTCATCATGTTCTCGATAGGTGTATTGTTCATACTCCGCCACAATCGAGTTGTAGACTTCCCGCAGTCGCTGAACAACTGGATCACTCGTTGGCGCTTTTTCAGAGGCGATCGCTAGTTTGTCCTCGGCAGTTAGTTCCGGCAGACTTCGCTCTCCGTATTGGGTCACCGCAAAGTCAACGGCCTCTCTGAGTTTCTGCTCCGTTGCTTGAGACAATTCCGTTGGGAAGAGTTGGGAGGATACCTTCCAGGTTTTGTCCTTCTTGTCTAGGGAAAATCCTTGGGCCTTGCTGCGCTTGCCGCCCATCATTCTGGGAATTGCCAGTTCCCGCTCATCCTCCGGCTTGGTAATCCGAGGCATGAAATACTCTCGCAACTTGAGCCGTGCCATGTAGTCCGAGTTGCCCCCAAGAATAATGTCAGTTCCTCGACCGGCCATGTTGGTGGAGATCGTTACCCCACCTTTGCGCCCCGCTTGAGCAATGATTTCCGATTCCCGTTCAACATACTCTGGCTTGGCATTCAACAAATTGTGGGGGATTTGGCGCTGCTGCAACAGATGGGCGAGCAACTCTGATTTTTCGACGCTAGTGGTGCCGACGAGAACAGGACGACCGACTTGGTGCATTTCCGCGCATTCGTCGGCGATCGCATTCCACTTGCCGTCCTCAGTTTTGTAGACGACATCGGACAAGTCCTTTCGACCGGTAGCACGGTTGGTCGGAACAATGGTGACTTGCAGGTTATAAATTTTTTCAAATTCTGCCTCTTCCGTTTTGGCTGTTCCGGTCATCCCGGACAACTTCGGATAAAGCAGGAAAAAGTTTTGATAGGTAATCGTCGCTAAAGTTTGGGTTTCTGGTTGGATTTCCACCCGTTCCTTGGCTTCAATTGCTTGGTGTAGTCCATCACTCCATCGCCGCCCTTGCATCACCCGCCCGGTAAATTCATCGACAATCACGACCTCCTCGTTACGGACGATGTAGTTGGTGTCCTTGAGGAAAAGTTCCTTGGCTTTGAGGGCATTGAACATGAAGTGGGCCCAGGGATCATTTGGATCGTAGAGATCTTTCACGTTGAGCAATTCCTCGGCCTTGGCAAACCCTTCATCCGTGAGCAGGACGTTTCGGGCTTTTTCATCCACTTCGTAATGTTCTTCCTCTTTTTTCAATGTATTGGCTACTTGGGATGCCCGAATATATTTCTCGCTGGGGCGTTCGACTTGGCCAGAGATAATTAGAGGCGTACGGGCTTCATCAACGAGAACAGAATCAACTTCGTCAATAATGCAGTAATTAAATGGACGCTGTACCACGTCTTCCATCGCAGTCGCCATATTGTCCCGCAGATAGTCAAATCCAATCTCGCTATTGGTTGCGTAGGTAATATCGCAGGCGTAGTTTTTCTGGCGTTCATCTGGATTCATGCCCTGCTGAATCAGACCCACACTCAAGCCCAGAAAGCGATGAATTTGACCCATCCACTCCGCATCCCGTCTGGCCAAGTAGTCGTTCACCGTCACCACATGCACCCCATGCCCTGAGAGAGCGTTCAAATAGGCTGGAAGCGTGGAAACTAGAGTTTTGCCTTCTCCCGTTTTCATCTCGGCAATTTCGCCCTTGTGCAGGATCATTCCTCCTAGCAACTGCACATCAAAATGGCGCATTCCCAGAACCCGTAGGGCTGCTTCCCGTACAACTGCAAACGCTTCCGGCAAAATCTGACCCAGAACTTGCTCTCGTTCTTCCTGAGTGGTTGCTTTTTCAACAATCTGTTTGAACTCTCCAGTTTTCCCCCTCAACTGTTCGTCGGATAGGGCATGAATCTCTTCTTCCAAGAGATTCATGTCTACGACAAGGGGCTGATATTTCTTGAGTTTGCGAGCGTTTGGGTCACCCAGGAGAGCTTTTAACATGGCAATGTAAATTTTCCAGTATAGCGAATCTAAAAATCGTTTCTAAACCGTTTCTAAATCGTTTCTAAATTGTTAAGCAACACAAAACGATGGAACGAAGCAGTTAATCAGGGGTCACGTTCCCAACCCAGAACCCCAAGGTTCTCTCAAAATCAGGTGAAGAATTGTCTTTCAATTCAACCTCTGAGGAACACACTACAGAGTGTTTAATAACTTTAAATTATTGATTATTGTAGCAATCGATGTCTCAAAAACGAGTGTGTGACACCGAACCCAATTCTAAAACCCGTCCTAAAAACCGTCCTAAAAACCGTTATGGAGCATTTTGCCACTCGGGGGTCAGTTTGCGGAAATTATATTCAGCCGCACCGGGGTGACAAGTGACGCACCCACTCAGGTTCACTGGTTGGGAAAACTCTACCTTGGGGTGAAGTGCCTTAAAGTAACGCGACCGACTGAGCTTGAACGGAATCTGTTCTTCTTTGAGATCTAGGGGACGAGAAAACAGTCGGAGATAGTTCCAGACCAAAATTCGCTGGGGGTCAATCAGCGGCTGAATCTGTACCCCATAATGTTGAGCATCTTGCAAAAGTTGTTGCCAGGTTTGAGCAGGAAGCGTTTGAGGGGGTACTGGCACATGGCAAGTTGAGCAATTTTCCAGGTACAGTTGCTGCCCTAATTGATACTTGCTTGGAACCCAATCTACAGTCCCTGAAGCAGGAGGTGGGGCGATCACCACCTGTTCTAATTGCTCTACAGCAGAGAAGTCCAAGTTCAGAGCATTAGGACTGACAACCGCTTGGGCCCTGGCAAGGCTCCCAGCAACTCCACAGATCACAAGGGTTAGCAAACATAGGGCTGGGATTGAAACCTTCCAACCTGAAACCTTTAACCTTAGTAATTGCCAGCAGTAGGCTTCCTCGTTCAACTGAGCCTCCTGCCAATTTTTATTTTTCAGTTTGCGTCTCAATCTCACCACTCAATCTCACTACTCAATCTCACAACCAACTTGCCGAATAGTTCTTCAAATACTCTTAAAATACATGAACTCTTAAAAAATACATGAACTCTTAAAAATACATGAACATAAAATCCTTCAGGAACACAAAATGCCGAAATATCCTGAAAATTCACTTCCCCATTCTACCCAGGTTTTGACCTCAGTCTCTCCTAGAACACATCCAAAATCATCCCTTCACGGGCGATCAATCCACCTTGAAAAGCGGCCCTGATCTCCTTCTCCACTTGGTCAAGGAATTCGTCATCGTGGGAGGGATCATGCTGATACATCACCACCTGTTTTACTCCGGCTTTCTTGGCAAT
>JBOFUV010000106.1:0-60372 GCA_051652765.1 Microcoleaceae cyanobacterium
AGCCATAATATTCATACCGCATCAATCGTGACAAGGTTTGGCTAGGACTTTCAAAGTTGAAAATAAATGAATTCAGAGTTGAATCTTTAGCGTAGTCCAGCTCTTTGGGTAAAACAGGTTCCTGACGAACCTTTTCTAATTCCACTTGGATGGCTTTGATAAAGTCAACGGTTGCATCTGAACGAGTTTGGCCCCCGGCAATAAACGTACCAGGATAATCAAACCGTGGACTCCAAACCCCATAGACTGAATACGCCAATCCTTTTTCTGAACGTACCTTATTAAACAGTCGTCCTCCAAATCCATTCAGAACCCCATTGAGCACTGTCAGTTCAGCGTAGTCTGGATCGTTCACCTGCCCACCCAAATGCCCAATTTGGACATAGCTTTGATTGAGTTGGGGCTGGTTGACAAAGAAATAGCCATTGCTATTGGCCTGCGAAACCTTCGGTAAGGCTGGAACGTTTGTCGGGTTACGGGACTGCCACTGACCAAACTGATCGGCAATCAACAGTTTCATCGTTTCAGAATCAAAGTCCCCAACAATTCCTAAAATCATGTTTTGAGGCTGAAACGATTGCTGATAGAAATCAATCAGATCTGGTTGAGAAATATTGTTTAAGGTTGTGTATTCAACCGATCGGGCATAGGGGCTGTCTTGGCCATAGATCAACTTCCGAAACTCCCGTTGAGCAATCTCATTGGGATCATCATTGCGACGGGCAACTGCCCCCTGTTCTTGAGTTTTTGCCAAGTCCAGTTGTTCCTGATCAAAAATTGGCTCTTTGATGACTTCTGCAAACAGCCCAAACACAACGGTTAAATCTTCACTCAAAGCGCTAAATCCGGCACTTGCAGAACTTTCTCCAATCCCCGTTTCGACAGAAGCGGCCTTCTGTTCGAGCAGTTGATTCAGGTCAGCGGCGGCATGACGTTGAGTTCCCCCCGTTCGCAGGACTTCTCCAGTCAAACTGGCTAGCCCAACTTTGTCCTCGGGCTCAAAACGGCTACCGCTCCGAAACATCGCCGTTCCTCCCACCAAGGGCAACTCATGATCCTCCATCAGATAAACAATAATCCCATTGTTCAACTGGTAGCGGGTGTACTGCGGCAACTCGATCTCAGGCAAGGGCGGAAAGGTGAGTTCGTTGTGGTGTTTCGGCGTAGATGCCACCGCAGGCGATCGCCATAGCAGAATCAGCAGCAGGATAGAACAGGCTAGGGCCGAGAGAAACAGCGGAGATTTACGAAAATTTAGCTTAAAATTTGGAATCATAATTGGGAATCATGGTTGAGCAGGGTTAGAAGTTAAGCAACTCGTTCATCAAGGGTTTGTCCGACTCGTCAAGCCAATCAGACCCGAAACACTAAGACTATTCCGGCAGCAATTTCCCAACGGTGCGGTTCTCTGGGCGGAAGGTTGCCTGAGCGACCCGTTGAATGTCTGCTGGGGTAATCGCCCCAATCAAATCCAACTCGCGGAATAAATTTTTCCAGTCCCCAGTTTTGACTTGATATTCAACTAAGGCAAAGGCCATGCCCATATTAGAGTCGAGGGATTGTAGCAATGCGGCCCTCGCTTGGGTTTTGACCCGTTCCAACTCTTTCTGGGTCACAGGCTCTGTTTTCAGACGGTCAATCTGTTCTCTGAGGGCGACTGCCACTTCATCAGTACTCACCCCTGGGGCCGTTAATGCGTAGAACAGCATCAAGTTTGGATATCGATCTCCGGGATAACCATTCAGCCCTTCTGCCGCTAAGGCGACTTGTTTTTCTTCGACTAGAGACCTGTAGAGACGAGCCGTTCGACCGCTGCTGAGGATATTGGCGATCGCCTGGTAAATCACGTTATCCGGGTGATTGAACTCAGGCCGATGGTAGGTTTCAAAATACCAGGGTTGGGACTGGAGTCGGAGGGTGACTTCACGGGTTCCATCTTGGGGAGGCTCAACCACCGTCAGTTTTGGGGGTTCGGGTTTGGCGGCATAACGTCCAAAGTAAGTTTGGGTAAGTTGCTTCACCTGAGCCGGATCAACATCTCCCACAATGGCAACGGTGAGGTTGTTGGGAACGTAAAAAGTTGAGAAGAAGTCTTCAACGTTTTGGCGGGTCATCTTCTCCAGATCCTCGGTATAGCCAATCACCGGACGACGATAGGGATGTACCTGAAACGCTTTATTCAGGAGAGCCTCCACCATCCGACCTACAGGAGAATTTTCGGAGCGCAGTCGTCTCTCCTCCAAGATTACCTGCTTTTCTTTGTGGAATTCCCGAAAAACGGGCTCAAGAAACCGTTCTGACTCCAGGGACATCCACAGTTCCAACTTATTCGCAGGCAAGCTGTAGAAATAGTTCGTGGCATCTGCCGAAGTTGTGGCATTCAGACCTGCGCCCCCTGCCTGCTCTACAATGCGGGCAAATTCGTTTTGAAGAATATATTCAGAAGCTTGAGTTTGAACTTGCTCAAATTTTGTCTTCAGTTGGGCAACGTCCTCTGTTTTTCCAGCAGTTTGAGCCAATTTAATTTGGTCAAACAGTTGATCCATCTTGTCTAACAGGGGCTCTTCTGCTTGGAAGTCTTTGGTGCCAATCCGTTTAGTGCCTTTAAAAGCAAGATGCTCTAAATAGTGGGCAACTCCGGTCATGCCATCGGGTTCATTGGCTCCGCCCACATCAGCATGGATCAAAAATGAAATTACTGGAGCCTTGTCCCGCCGTAGCACGATGAATTTCATCCCATTATCCAGGCGAAATTCCGTGACTTGGTTGATGACTCGATCAAGATAGGGCTGAATTGAGGTTGAAGTTGGGGTGGCAACAGGGGCAGTCACGTCAGCCCAGGCCAGTCCCGGCAACATTCCCCAGCTTAAAGTGAGGAGAATAACCAGAAGTAAACCTGGAGCGATCTGACGAACAGCAATCTGTTGAACAAGATGCTGAGCCTTAGACAAACATCGAGTAAGCCAAGTTGCAACCATGAAGTTTACTGAGTCTTCTGAAGTGAGTTTTAAAATGAATCCAACTCGGATTGTAACATTGACATCCGCTGAAGCCAGTGCAGAATTGTTTTATTGACTAGTTCAGGTCGTTCATCGTGCGGACAATGACCCGTTTGAGGAATTGAGATGAATTCCACGGATTGACAGTTGTCTGCTAAATCTTGGTAAATCTTTGCCCCAGTAATTGGTGTCCAGGGATCAGCCTCGCCCCAAATCACCAGTAACGGTTGCTGAACCTTGGGTAACAACTCAGAAGGATGAGGCCCAGGAGGAGCCGTTAAAATAGATGCAAAGACTTGCTGGGCTCCAGGATCGTTGGAGGGAGCATAGAGTAACTCAACTAACTCATCGGTAATAGCGGCTTTGTTCCCGTAGACTTGATGCAATGTTCCCCGAATCCGGTGCTTTTGGCGCACCTGATTGAACATCAAGGAACCAATCACAGGGGAACTAACCAACGTTGTAAAGGCTCCCATGACAAGGCGCAAGGGGAGATTCAATTCCTCTGGTCGGTGGTTCAGGCCCCCAGCACAATTTAGTAGCACCGCTCCTGCGGTAATTTCAGGATGGTTGGCTGCCATCATCAGACTCAGCAAGGCTCCAATCGAGTTCCCAATAAACACAGCAGGGCGTTGAATGTTCTCTGTCCAAAACTCTTTTAACAATTCTGCCCAGAGTTCCAGAGAATATTCCACCTTTGGTTTGGCAGATGCTCCAAACCCCAGAAGATCAATGGCAAAAACTTGATAGCCCGCCTCTGCTAGTACAGGGATATTGTTGCGCCAGTGACCTATCGACGCACCGAACCCATGAACTAGCACAAGGGGTTGTCCGGTTCCCTGAACACCATATTGAATCGGATAGTCTCTCCAAACAAAGGTTTGAGTCTCAAAACGACTCAATGGAGACTGCTGAGCGATCACGGCCATAGGATATGTACTTTGTGTATACTTTTGTAAATTTTTTCTGCCCTTCGATCATAGAACAATTTTTATGGGTTTCCTTCCACTTGTCTAACTCCAACTCTCAACTCCCCATGTTGCGCCAGTTCCAAAGTCCGGTATATTAATTCGATAGCGGTTTGACGCTGACTGCTTAATACTGACTGCTCAACACTGACTGCTCAACACTGACCGCTTAACACTGAGGAAAAAATGACAAAGGTACGGGTAGGGTTGTTGTTTGGTGGACATTCTGGAGAACATGAAGTTTCAATCCGTTCTGCACAGGCGATCGCTCGTGCTTTAGCCACCGACTGCAATGAGAGTAAGTATGAAGTCCTGCCGGTTTACATTCAAAAAGATGGACTCTGGCAAGGGGGAGAGGTCGCTCAACAGGTTCTGACCTCTGGCCAGCCTCTCATGTTAGAAATCACCCCGGAAAACAGTGATGCCAACGATTTGAAAGATTGCATCAAAAATCAAGCGACAAGAGATAACGGTGTAAAAGAGTCAGCCCCGTCTCTTGGTCTTCACCCATCTAGCCTGATTCCAAACGCCCAGCAGCCGATTCCTGCTCTCTCTGAAATTGATGTTTGGTTCCCGATTCTCCATGGCCCCAATGGAGAAGACGGCACCGTTCAGGGATTGCTGACGTTGATGCAGATGCCCTTCGTTGGGACAGGGGTTCTAGGGTCGGCCATGGGCATGGACAAAATTGCGATGAAAATGGCCTTTGCTCAAGCTGGGTTGCCCCAGGTGAACTATTCTGCCGTGACCCGTACTCAAATTTGGTCAAATCCCTGTATTTTTCCCAAGCTCTGTGATGATCTAGAGGCGGAACTAGGCTATCCCTGCTTTGTCAAACCTGCCAATTTAGGCTCTTCCGTCGGGATTACCAAAGTGCGATCGCGCCAGGAACTTGAAGCTGCCTTGAATAACGCCGCCCGCTATGACCGCCGTGTGATTGTGGAAGCTGGGGTAACGGTGAGAGAGCTAGAATGCGCGGTGCTAGGAAATGACTATCCTCAAGCGTCTGTTGTTGGAGAGATTACTTATACCAGCGATTTCTACGACTACGAAACCAAATATACCGAAGGCAGAGCCCAGTGGCAGATTCCGGCTGAGATTGATCCGGCGATCGCCGAGAACATTCGAGAAATGGCGGTGCAGGCGTTCCTAGCCGTTGATGCTGCCGGACTTGCCCGTGTTGATTTTTTCTATGTGGAACAAACCGGGGAAGTGCTAATTAATGAGATTAATACCTTACCAGGATTTACCGCAACTAGCATGTATCCTCAGCTTTGGGCCGCCAGTGGGATTGGCTTTCCTGACTTGGTTGATCAACTGGTTCAGCTTGCTTTGGAACGCTATCAGGACGGGGTTCAGTCAAAATAGATGACTTGAAACTTCAAATTAGAACGGAAAGCTTGCAAGTTTCTCCGCTCCCTAATACTTTTGTCCTGTACTTGAAGAACTTCCAGAACTTACGTAAATATAGCAGTTACCACCCTGCTCAAGACATTTTTGTCACGGTGCGCGCCCACAAAAATGTCTTTGTCCTAATGCCTTGAGGGTAGCTATGCCTTTAGGTTCGGAGCCGATAGCCAACTCCTCGAACGGTTTCAATCAGCTTGCAGTTCAGCTTTTTGCGAAGTTGCCCGACATAGACATCCACAATATTCGAACCTGGGTCGTAGTCATATCCCCAGACTCGATCGAGCAGTTGTTCTCGCGTCATCACCTGTCCGGGATGGCGCATAAATACTTCTAGCAAGGTAAATTCCTTAGCGGGTAACTCAATCTCCTGCTGATCCATTTGCACTGCTCTCGTTCGTAAGTCAACGATCAGTTGACCCGTTTGCAAAACATTTTCAGACTGAGTTCTACTGGAATCCATGCCATTGGCTTCCGTAG
Organism: Microcoleaceae cyanobacterium; assembly: GCA_051652765.1. GTDB lineage: Bacteria > Cyanobacteriota > Cyanobacteriia > Cyanobacteriales > Microcoleaceae > JBHJGO01. Next base: position 5,855 of record JBOFUV010000106.1, read on the forward strand.
CCTTCAGCCGTAAGCGAATTCGGGCTAAGAGTTCTTCAAAATGAAAGGGCTTGGTCATATAGTCATCAGCGCCTCCTTCCAAGCCCTTGATTTTGTCATGAATGTCATCCCGTGCCGTCAGAATAATAATGGGAATGGTCACTCCTTGACCTCGCAATTCTTCTAGCACAACCAAGCCATCCTTTTTTTGAAGTCCCAAGTCCAAGAGTAAGAGATCAAAATTGTTTGTGAGAGCTAGATTAACAACCTCCTGGGTATCTTGAGTAACTGTGGTTGTGAAGCCATTGGCTCGCAACCCTTTTTCTAGAAAGGAAACAATCCGAGGTTCATCTTCAGCAATTAAGATGCGGTTCATTGTCGTTTTTTGTATTTGTGACTGGTCAGTGAAACTCTACCCATTTCCTGATGTATGAATAACACCAGCGTAAACATTGAGCCTTGACCGAGTTGACTATGTAGCTCAACATGGCCACCATGACTTTCTACAATTGCCGTAACAATTGCCAGACCTAAACCTGCACCCTGCGAAGCACCTTGACTATTTTCTCCTCGAACAAACCGCTGGAAAATTCGGTCTTGATCTTGGGGAGCAATGCCAACTCCAGTATCTCTGACCCATAGATATAAATGACATCTATTGGGATATTGTTCGACGGCAGAACCAATCGTAATTGTATCGGTTTCTTGGGTATGTTGGATCGCATTTTGAATCAGATTCAGGATTGCCTGAGTCACACGGTGCGGATCAATTTTAACCTGCCCGATTCCCTTGGTCTCTAGTACCCAATTTCGCCTTCCCAAAGCTCGAGCTTTGAGGTATACTTCCTCGGTGAATTGAGCTAGATCAACCTCTTTAAAGATCAAAAAATCCTGACGTTCTGACCTTGCTAACAGGAGCAAGTCTTCTAAAAAACGAGTCATGCGATCCAGTTCATCTAGAACAATTTTGATCACTTCTGGTTTTTCTTCCGCTGAATAGTAATCCAGTGATTCTAAATGTCCTTGAACAATTGCGATGGGTGTTCGGAGTTCATGACTGACATCATTCACCAATTGTTGCTGGCTGACAAATGCTTTTTCTAGACGATCCATCATGCTGTTAAATGTTTCTGCCAGTTCTGCCATTTCCCCCTTGCCTTGGTAAGAAATTCGTTGAGACAGATCAGTTTCACTAATGGCATGGGCAGTATAAATCAATGAGCGAATTGGACGAAGCACTCGCCCTGAAATCAGCCAAGCCAGGATCAGAGCAATAATAAATAAGCTGAATAAAACATCAATCACAATAAAAATTGCTTCTAAGACCTCCTCCCGTTCTCCTGCGGTAATATTAGCAACAATTAACAGTCCTAAAACTTGTTGATTGACTTTAAGAGGTTCCGCTTTATAAATAATCTTCCCTTCCCTGGGGTCATCAATCACATCCCAGACCGGCTGAGTCGTCTGGACAAGTTTCTTGATAAAGGCAGAATCACGGGAGATTGATTCAGGTAAACTCAAGGGACTTGAACGATAAAACTTGCCATTAATCGTTGTAATTAAAAACGTTTTATCAGCAGGAACTTGATCATATAAAAAAGCATCAAAAATCCTTGCGGGATTAGTCTCTTTTTCAACAAGAGTTTGCAGTTCAACAGATTGCTGGAAACTTGCGATTTCCTCACTTAGATCTTCCCTCACCCTCTGATCAACTTGGAGAATAACTAACCTAGTAAAAATAGGAATTGATAACCCAACTAAAGAAGCCATCAGAAGAGTGTACCAGGCCAGAATCCGGGTACGAGTCTCTCGAAAAAGGCGAGGCGCTTTCCAGGATTTTGTAGCATCAGCGAGGTTCCGCTCTGGTTTCGGAGAATTCGGGTCAGGCTCTGAACGAGGTTGGTTGCCTATGGTTGATTGATCATTCTGTCTTAAGTTCTCCATCCTCCCCTCTGTTACGGATTCGTTAGGATGCGTATTCGGTCTCCTAAGCTCAACACCCACCTACGTCGCGTCGAATTGAACACGTCACAGGGGCCCACTCTCCTAGATGCACTTCACTTAGTTATGAGGTCAAACAGGAACAATTTCGCAGATTAACCCAAAAAATTTGGACAATAGCCTGAAATCTAGCCAGATCTGGCAATGCACTGAAAATTGGAAACGTGAAGTATTTTCTTCAAGACTTCATCTTTCTTCACAAAAACTTCACAATCACTTTATAAATCTGTAGCAAAGTTGAAGGTGACCAACATCAGCGAAGGATTATCCAGAATGAAAATTATTGTTTATTCCCACGATGCATTTGGTCTAGGCAATATCCGACGAATGTTGGCAATTTGTCAACATCTGCTGGCGACCATTCCTGAGTTGTCAATTCTGGTTCTATCCGGATCTCCAGCGATTCATAGTTTTCGCATTCCTGAACGGTTGGACTATATCAAGCTGCCTTGTTTTGGGCGTGATCGCAATGGTCAACTGGGCGCGAGGTATTTGGCCTCTGATGTGTCTGAGACCATTCGCCTGCGGTCTAGCCTGATTAAAACGACGGTAACCAACTTCCGACCCGATTTAATCCTGGTTGACAAGAAGCCCCACGGTTTACTGGACGAGCTGAAACCAGCCCTAGACTATTTGAAGGTTGTGTCACCGACGACTCAGCTTGTGTTATTGCTGCGAGATATTCTCGATGATCCGACTGTAACAATTGAAGAATGGCAAAAGCAAGGGTATTACCAAGCCGTTCAAGCTTACTATGACCGTGTTTTAGTGGTTGGGATGTCGGAGATTTTTGACCTCGTTCAAGAGTATCAATTCCCCCAGGCGATCGCGAAGAAAACAAAATTCTGCGGGTATATCCGCAAGGACTTTCAACCTAGTTGCCCTGAGGCAATTCGTCGAGAACTAGAAGTTGGTGAGGGAGAAAAGTTGGTACTAGTCACTCCCGGTGGGGGTGGAGATGGCTACCATTTGGTGGATACTTATCTGTCAGCTTTAGAGCAACTTTCTCGATATCAGAAGGTTAAAAGTTTAATCGTCTTTGGGATTGAAATGCCGCAGTCAGAGCAAGACGCTTTAGCCCAAAAAATTCAACACTATTCAGGCATCAAGACGTTAGATTTTACGGATGACCTGATGAGTTATATTAATGCTTCTGATTTGGTTGTTGCTATGACGGGATACAACACCGTGACTGAGATTCTTTCCCTAGGCAAGCGAGCCGTTGTTGTTCCTCGGCAGAAACCCTCAATGGAACAGTCGATTCGAGCCGAAAAAATGGCTCAAAAAGGTTGGTTAAGAATGATTTCTCCCAATGATTTAACCGCAGAAAATCTGAGCCAAGTTATTTGCCAAGAGCTTGAACTTGGTGAGCGGGAACACCCTACTTTTCCAGGTTTAAACTTAGAAGGTTTATTGAAAATCGAACAAGATATTTGTCAGCTCTTAAAAGAACGCCAGCAAGTTGTTACTTATCTAGCTGCCTAGAAAGAGTTGCTAACTTTCTGAAGTAAGCTTCTCTAAGGCAAGGTTCTTTCAAGCAAGTTTCTCTAAAGCAAGGTTCTCTAAGGTAAAGTGACAGAGATTTTTCCATGAAATATTTAGACTCTATTCTTCCTTCATTAACTCCCTCGGTTTCTCAAAAGAAAGTAATGTTCTATTGCCAACATATTCTTGGCATGGGGCATCTGGTTCGAAGCATGGAAATTGTTCGGGGTTTGATTCCTGAATTTCAAGTTTGTTTTATCAATGGCGGACAGGCAATTCAAGAGTTTCAGTTCCCTGAAGCAATTGAAGTTGTACATATCCCCGCAGTTGAAACTGATGCAGAATTTCAAGAGCTGAAACCTGTCGATCAAACACTCTCAATGGCAGAGGTAGAAGAAGCCAGAACAGAGCAGTTGCTAGCAATCTGTGATCGCTTTCAGCCCGATATTCTAATTATTGAGTTATTTCCCTTTGGCAGACGGCGCTTCTCTTTTGAATTGATTCCCCTGCTAGAACAGGCAAAAGCAGCAGGGATTAAGGTTGTGTGTAGCTTGCGGGATATTGTTGTTACAAAGCAAGATCAACAGCGCCATGAAGAGAAAGTTTGTCGCTTGATGAACAAGTATTTTGATTTGTTACTCATTCATGGCGATCCCGAATTTATTACATTGGATCTAAGTTTTTCTCGGGTTCATGACTTGGAATGTGCCGTTCACTACACAGGCTACGTTACTCAACCATTACCCGGATTAACCGCCGTTGATCAACCCAACTTGTCTTTGTCAACTCCCTTGCCAGTTCACTTACCAAAGCCCACTATTTTAGTGAGTGTTGGGGGAGGACGATTCGGCCATGATTTACTAGAATGTGTGGTGCAAACTGCGCCTATTTTACAGGAAAAAATTCCTCATCATATCCAAGTCTTTACAGGGCCATTTTCACCTGAGTTTGTATTTAATCAACTCCAAGATCTTGCCGTTGGACAAGCCAATTTGACTGTTGATCGATATACTCCAAACTTTCTGAGTTACATGCAGCAAGCAGATTTATCGATCGGGATGTCAGGCTACAACACTACAATGAATATTCTCAGCACAGGAGTAAAAGCAATGATGATGCCATTTCTAGGAAATGGTGATTTAGAGCAACTGACTCGGGTTCAAAAACTGGCGGAAATTGGTCGAGTGAGAATGATTGAACCGGAAGATTTAGAGCCCTATAAGTTTGCGGAGAAAATTGTGAGTTATCTACAAGAAAGTCCGATGACTTTGCGCTTGGATTTAGACGGTGTTACGAATACAGCTTACTACTTACGTCAACTGGTTAGTAAAGACAGTATTTTTGAAGAGAATGTTACTGAAGAAAATACTTTTAAAGACAACGTTACTGAAGAAAATATCACTGAACAAAAAAGTGTTGCCTAGTCAGAGTTCACCACGCCTGAGTTCATCGAATGTTTACACCTTGATTAAGGAAGAATTGACCCATGCAATCCCAGAAAAAAGTCTGTTTAACCGCCCAAGAATTTCCGCCAGATGTAGGCGGAGTGGGTGAATCTGCTAAGCGAATTGCTTTACTGTTGCAAGACTTAGGCTATGAAGTTCACGTTGCAATTTTCCGAGCAGTTTTTCGCAGGGAAAGAAAGTTAGCTGAAGCAGGAGAGTGGCAACGTTCTCGATGTGAGACAACAGAACAAGATGATATTTTTGTCCATCGGTTGTATCCAGCCATTCGGTCTACGGTTGCTCGGGATCAAGATTACTTAATGGATATTTATGGGCAATTAAAGTCTCTCCATCAACAGCATCAGTTTGATGTACTTCATGCCTTTTTTATCAATGAAACAGGCTTTGTTACAACAATGCTAGCGAAAGAAAATGGCTTGCCTGTGATCAACAGCGTGCGGGGTGCAGACCTGCATAAACACATTTTTGACAGTCAGCAACAAAAGCAAATTGCCTGGACTTTAGAAAATTCCTCTTGGGCAACGTTTGTGAGTCGAGACTTAATGAAGCGCGCCAGATTGTTCACTCCGGCTGTAACGCCTAAATCCTCAGCATTTTGGAACTCGATTGTACCCGTAGAATTTGACAATTTGCCTACTCCAGCTTTGGTTAATCAGTTAAGGGGAACTGTTATTGGCTCAGTGGGGAATTTCAGAGATAAGAAGGGCGTTGAATACCTTCTAGATGCTTGTCAAAGTTTTCCTCAAGACTTGGAATTCACCCTGCTATTTGTTGGGGATTTTGTATCCAAAGAAATGGAGTATTGGCAACAGGAACTAGACAGAAGTGGACTCAGCGATCGCATTGTAATTACCGGGAAAATTAGCCGGGAAGAAGCCCTTGCTTATCTGCCTTACATGGATATCTTTGCGATTCCTTCCCTCAATGATGGCTGCCCGAATGCCATGTTGGAAGCGATGTTGGCAGAGCGAGCAATTGTTGGAACCAATGTGGATGCGATTGGGGAAATTTTAGAACATGGTGTCAATGGTTTACTGGTTAATCCATGCTCCAGTGAAGAATTAGCAGAGGCTTTAAATCTGTTAATCGAACAGCCGTTGTTGAATCAGCGGTTTGGAAAAGCGGCGAAGCAAAAAGTTTTGCAGCAGCTCAGCCCTGCTGTTGAACAAGCAAATTGGGAGAGCATTTACGCCAAGGTTTTGGGGACTTCTGTGAAGCCTCAACTTGCCGTTGCTAGTATTGCTTGAATTTAATCTGATTAATTCTTCTGTTTGACTCTGTAAACCTGACTAAAACTCAACGAAAATCATGACTCAACTCAATTTGACTCAACCCAATTCCATTCAACCCAATTCTATTCAACCCAGTGTAACAATTGTTGTTTCTCCCAGGGAGCGGTTTAGCTACAGCCGTGAATCCCTGGAGAGTATCTATCAGAATACCCAGTATCCTTTCTCACTAGTTTATGTTGACGGGGGATCTCCTAAGCTGATTCATAACTATTTGCAAGAACAATCTAAAACCCGAGGATTTAAGTTAATTCGGACTGAACATTATCTGGCTCCAAACCAAGCTCGAAATCTGAGTTTGCCCGCAGTTGATACGGATTATGTTCTATTTATTGACAATGATGTTTATGTTGAGTCTGGCTGGTTAGAGAAATTAATTGATTGCGCCCAAGAAACTGATGCGACAGTGGTTTGTCCCTTAGTTTGTATTGGCAAAGAACGGGGCAAAAAAGTTCATCTTGCCGGGGGTGAAGCTCGAATTGTACTAGAAGTAAAAAATGGTAAAACTCGCCGCAAAGTTCATGAAAAGCATTACTTCGTCAATCGTCCTGTTGCTGATATCGAGGATCAACTGCACCGCCGTCAGTGTGAATTTGCTGAGTTCCACTGTATGTTGGTCAAAACTGATATCTTCAAAACCATTGGGCAACTTGATGAAAAGCTACTTAGTACGCGGGAACATATTGACTTCTGCCTAACCGTGACTAATGCGGGTGGAAAAATCTACTGTGAACCAGAGTCTGTTGTTACCTATGTTCCAGGTTGTAACCTTGAGTATGGTGATGTCTCCTATTTTATGCTGCGGTGGAGCGATGCTTGGGAAGTAGCAAGTTTAGAACATTTTGTGCAGAAATGGGATGTTACTAAGAAGGATAAGTATTTCAAGAAGCGTTACAATCGCCTGGGGAGCCGTCGCCATCAAGTCTTTCTCCGTCCGATGGTGCGTCAGTTATCCTTTGGGGGCTACTTTACCTGGTTGGAAAAGCTATTGGTTGTTGGAGAACGGAAACTGAATGCCTTTGTCAGCAAGCGCTATGATACTCAACTAACCCCGTAACCTGCTCAGGGAGCAGTTCTTCCCTTTCGCCTTTCCCTTGAACAGTTCCCTTGAACTGCCCATCTGAAGTCATTTACCTCACCAATACCTAACCCTCAGTCTGCTCCATCATCGATCACGATAAGATTTTCTGAGGTAGAAAGAAAGTCACAGCCAGGGCCATCTACTTCAGGGTGAAATCCCTCGCCATTAACGACACATTTACTGTCAGTTGTAACAAAAATCGATGAAAAAAAAGAAGCCTCCCAAGAACTTAAATCAAGCTGCTGGAGGGACTCGGCGGATCTTCCGCCATTTCTGGCCCCAAATCCGCAAGCAAGGCCGCTTGATTTCACTGTCGTTCTTGGCATTGCTAGGTGAGACAGGATTTCGCTTGCTAGAGCCTTGGCCGATTAAGTTTGTATTTGACGAGATCCTGTTTAAGGAGTTCAAGGTTGACGGATTCAGGGTTCCGTTCCTAGATAACTTAACTGCTTTTGAGCTACTGTCCTTGTTGGCGATCGCCATCGTTGTCACCGCCTTTTTTCGGGGGATGATGGCCTACTTCAGCACCGCCGGTATGGCCGTTGCTGCCACGAAGGTCTTAGCGGATGTTCGGGCTAACTTGTATACCCATCTGCAAAGCCTGTCCCTCTCATTCCACCACAAAGCCAAAACGGGAGACTTGATTACTCGGGTCACCTACGATGTCGAGCGCCTGCGGGAAGTTACGGTGGTTGCAGCCCTGCCCCTACTGACCAACCTTCTAACCATGGTGGGGATGGTCGGGGTGATGTTCTGGATGAACGTCGAACTGGCCCTGATTACAACGGCTATCTTCCCCGTGTTCCTGGTAACAACTGCAACTATGAGCCGTCGCATTCACAAGGTCTCGAAGCAGCAGCGAGAGCGAGAAGGAGCAATGGCAGCCACAGCGGCAGAGGCCATTGGAGCAATTAAAGTCGTTCAAGCTCTTTCCCTGGAATCAATTCTAGGAACCTCTTTTGCCAAGGAAAACCGCAAGAGTCTAGATGAAAGCGCCCAAACTCAAAAGCTACGGGCAGGGCAGGAACGCACAGTAGAAGTATTGGTTTCTACTGTTATCGCCCTTGTGCTCTGGCGAGGGGTGTTGTTGATTTTGGATGGGGTCATGACTCCAGGGGATCTATTGGTTTTCTTAACATATCTCAAGATAGCGTTCAAGCCCATGCGTCAATTGGCCAAGTATGTGGGTCAAATTGCCAAGGCGATTTCCTCTGGGGAACGGATTGTTGATCTGCTAGAAATTGAGCCCGAGGTGAAGAATTTGGACAATGCCTATCCAGCTCCCTGGTTCAATGGCCAAGTCACGTTCCGGGATGTCAGTTTTGGCTATGAACCGGGTCGAGAAATCCTCAAGGAGATTTGCTTTACGGCCACTCCCGGTCAAAAAGTTGCCTTAGTCGGAGGCTCTGGGGGCGGAAAGTCAACTTTAGTGAGTTTGCTGCTGCGGCTGTATGATCCCCAAACAGGTCAGGTGCTGATCGATGGGAGAGATATCCGGGAATACACCCTTGAGTCCCTGCGGCGACAGATTAGCGTCGTGCTGCAAGACAGTATTCTGTTTGCTACCACGATTCGAGATAATATTGCCTACGGTCATGCCAAGGCAACGAATGCAGAAGTCGAACAAGCGGCTTGCCTTGCCAATGCCCATGACTTTATTCTGGAACTGCCCCAAGGCTACGATACCGTTGTTGGGGAGCGAGGGGCAACCTTGTCTGGGGGACAACGCCAGAGAATTGCGATCGCCCGCGCCGCCATTCGCAAAGCCCCGATTGTGATCCTGGATGAACCCACAGTCGGTCTAGACAATCGCAGCGAACGGATCGTGACAGAAGCTTTGGAACGTCTCACAGCTTACTCCACCACGTTTCTAATCACCCACGATCTGCACAGCGCTCAGACCGCTGACCAAATTTTCTACATGGAAGATGGAACCATTCTAGAACGGGGAACCCATCAGGAACTCATGGGTCTGGGTCAGCATTATGCAACATTGTATCGATTGCAGGAAACCGTTCAACTGTCTGTTACCCCAGGATAAGCCAACTTAACCGCAAGGAGTCCCATCATGACGTTATCCCTCATTTCTACCCCATCTTTAATCTCTACTGCTCAATCCGCCCAGAAGCCCCAACGCCACAAGGCCACTGAAGTCATTCTGGTCAGGCACGGTCGCAGCACCTACAACGAGCAGGGCCGCCATCAAGGATGCAGTGATGAGTCTGTTCTAACCGATCAAGGTCGAGAAGCGGCCTATCAAACTGGATTGGCTCTAAGTGATTTTAAATTTGATGCGATCTATACCAGCCCACTCAAACGAGTTCGTCAAACCACTGGGAAAATTCTGCAAGCACTCAACGAATTCGGACAATATTCACCACCCTTGTGGGTAGATACTCGACTGACAGAAATTAATATGGCTTGTTGGGAAGGTTTAACCTATCAACATGTTCGAGAACATTTGACAGAAGATTACACTTGCTGGAAACAAACCCCCCATCTGTTCGCCTTCAACTCTGCATCCGGTCAGCCTTACTTTCCCCTACCAGAACTTTATCAACAGGCGCAATTATTCTGGCAAGAAATTTTAGTCAAACACTGTGGCCAGAGAATTTTAGTTGTGGCCCACGGAGGCACAAATCGTGCTTTGATTAGTACGGCCATCGGTTTAAATCCCCAAGACTATCACACCATGCAACAGTCTAATACCTGTATTAACTGGCTGGAGTTTCCAGTTCCAGGAAATTTAACTGGAACAATAAAGTGGCTCAATTGTACCAGTCACCTGGGAGAAACTCTCCCAAAATTGAAGGAAGGTAAGCAGGGCTGGCGCTGGGTCTTGATCTCAAACCAACTTCAGAACCTGCATCAGTTTCAGGATCATCTCTCCCAAGAGCCGATTGAAATGGTTCTCAGCGATAACTCCGACGCTTCTGAAACTATGGCTAGAAACTGGTGTACGGTATGCCCGAGTACGGTACATTTATCCGTGAATCACGCCAATTTTTTGGAGGTCTGGCAACAGACCATTGCCGCCAAGCAAAAAGTACAGCCCGTCCCCAATTCCAGATTAACGACTAGTTTAATCGTGGTTAATCCGCAACTGTTAACTCAGATTATGACTAAGATTTTTCACCCCGCTGCCTTGCTAAATTCAGCTGCTGGGTTCGGTGTGGTTCACTATCCTCAAGGACATCACCATCCGATTCTGCAAGGCTTGCTACCCATTAACAACCTCTCAGAACTTGCTGTCACCTAGCAACCCGTTGATGCTACAAACTGTTTTGCGTCGCTCCGTCTCCATCCTTGGAACCTTCGTCTTTCTACTCTTAGGCCCGACCAGAGCCTTTGCAGACCCTCAACATCCACAACTCACTTCAACGGTAGATCCCCTTGAAGATGTTACGCCGATCCATCAGTTGACAGAAATTTGGACTGAGGATTGGTCGTTTCAAGCCTTGCAAGCTTTGGGGGGGCGCTATGGCTGTATTCAGGCATTTCCAAATCCCTTGGGCGGGAACGTCGCCCTAAATCGCGCTGAATTTGCAGTCCTGTTACAAGCTTGTTTGGAGCAACTGACTCAGCAACCAGGGTTAAGTCAGTTGGTCAGCCAGAACGATTTAACCATCCTGCGAAAATTATCCACAGAATTTGCCAGTGAGCTAAAACCCTTGCAAAATCGCGTGAACGCTTTGGACGATCAGGTCAGTCAACTAGAGTCAGAGCAGTTTTCGACCACAACTCGACTGACAGGGGAAACCCTGTTTCAGTTTGGGGATAGCTTTGGCCAGTCTGAAGGGCAACCGTTTCTGGGCTACCGAGTTCGGCTTAGCTTTGACACCAGTTTTACGGGTCAGGATTTGCTCCGTACCCGCATCGAAGCCAGAGATATTGCCCGATTGGATGATCTGACTGGAACTGCCATGGCCCGCCTGGGAACTGATGGCGGTGATGATGACGAGGCAACTCTTGAGTTGGCCTATCAATTTCCGATCGGAGACTCTACTCAAGTTTTAGTCGGCCCTCAAGGGGTAGGATTGAACGATATTGGCGAGGTCTTAAGCCCCTTGTCCAGTGGGGGTCGGGGAGCAGTATCTCGATTTGGGCGACGTGATCCGGCTACCTTTCGGGCTCCGGGCGGAACAGGTGCTGGCATTCGATATCAATTCAGTGATCAACTGCGGGTAAATTTTGGTTACTTTGCTTCAGGGAGTGATGCCCAAGAGGCAGACCAAGGACTATTCAACAGTTCCTATAGCATTCTGGCTCAACTTGTCGCGGAGCCCACCGACGAACTGAGTATTGCTCTGACTTATACCCATGCCTATCATCGCAGCGAAGATGTGAATCTCATGGGGGCAACTGGAACTCAAGGGGCCAATCAACCCTTTGGAAACAATGCGACCTCCAGCGATCGCTTGGGCCTACAAGTGAACTGGGAAGCAAGTTCGGGGGTTGAACTGGGAGGATGGTTTGGTTACACAAAGGCGACTCAACAACAGAATGGAGATTACGAAGCAACCATTCTGAACGGGGCCTTGATTTTGGCATTCCCAGACCTCTTGATTGACAACAGTTTAGCTGGAATTATTGTTGGGATTCCTCCAGTGGTTAGTGACCATGACATTGAAGCGTTGGTTGACCAGAAAACAGCTTGGCATCTTGAGGCCCTCTATCGGTTTCAAATCAGCGACTTCATTGAAATCACTCCCGGAACTTTTGTAATCATCAACCCTGATCTTGATGACACAGACCTGATTTGGGTTGGTACGATCCGAACTCAGTTTAGTTTCTAAGCTTAAGACGGGCTCTATGTCAGGGAATAGCGTAGGGGTCGCTGCAAAGTATCTGTTAGTCTTCAGCAGCCATCTTCTATGAAAAGCTTCTGTAGCAAGCTTCTATGGTCAGGTTTTGAGTGAGTCAGGGTTTGAGGACTAACAACAAGGTCAGAAACAAGGTAAGCAAAAAGGTAAGAATAAAGTAACTTCTCAGTTAGTTGGGTTTTGCCATTGACTCAGAACATTGTGAAGCCGTTCACCCAGACTGTGCCAATAGGTTGCGAGTTCTAAGCTTCCATCTGTTTTAAGGAACTGAGCTTCCTTCAGGCAGTGAACGGAAAGTTCCTGAATCACGGCAGTTACGCCATGTTCTTCGATGAGTTGATTTAGCGTTCTGGTGAGCTGTTCAGGCTTGGGTTCAGTCATGGGTCGGCTCCTGCTAAATTTACTTTCTTTGAATCTATTATCTTTGATTGATTTTGTTTAGGGGATCGAGCCTTAACCCTTAGAAAGAAAAGATTTTACAAAAGCTCATAGTCAGTAATTTATACAACAAGAAACTAACTCGAGTTCAATATACATTCAGTACATACACCCTCATATCTACAGGTACATAGGGGTTAAACCCACTCAGGCCAGATCCCCGTATAAGATTGACATGTAGTTTTGTATACTTACTTAAAGCCCAAGTAAAATCATAGAAATCCTGTAATAAGTACTACGGGTTTTTAATGGATTTAAGCAGCCCTCAACTGATACAATTCTATAGGATCAAGCATTGCCCACAGAGCCTAAGTAGACTGGATAAATTAAGGATTAGATAGTATCGGCATCTTGCCTGTGTTCATATCTTTTCTCTGACAAGAGACATGGAAATGCTAGCTTGGCTCTTGGAGTAGATGCTGGTAGCCGTAGACTGTATCTTGAAACAATTTGCTTGACTTGTTCGTCAGATTAGACTGAATGGATTTGAACGATCGGTTGGAGGGTGGCTAATCACAATCTTAAATTCTGGACAATTGTCCTGAACATCAGGGAGCATGACTGAATCTCGATTAAAAGGCAACAACATTTTTGTTATGACGCTTAAGTCTCAAACCCTGAATAAATCAACATCTACCCTGGCAATTACTACGATTCAGCCCTCTACTGAATCTTTAGAACTTGCTCTATCTCAGAAACTGTCTCAGCTTCAAGTTGAGATTGAACATCTGCAAGTCACCATCCAGAAGTTAAAGGTTGCTCCTGTTTTTCAACCGCCTCATCGATTGATGCCTTTGGAAGAGCGTCTTCAACTTCACCTTCAATCCCTTCAAACGGCCAAGGAGCAAACTAAGCAGTTGCAGACTTCGGAGTCCGTTCTTGCGGCTAGACAGAAAGAATTGGCGACGCTTCAGAGTCAAATGCGGACTCGTCAAGCTAAGGCCCTGAAAGCGGTTAAGCGCTTGGAGGCTCTTGCTCAAACGGTCAAGCGAGCAGAGCAAGCGTATTATCAAGTTTATGATGAGTTTCAAACCACGGCCCGCAAAGCTCAGCAAGTGCTCATGGAGGCTTATGGTGGCGATGTGAACCTTGAATTTGAATTTGAAGCAGGGACGACAATTCCAGGCAATTTGCCCGGAGTGAGTCAATTTCCTCAACTTGCCCCAGCCATTCCATAGTAATATAGTCTTTAACCGTTCAGTTAACTGTTTGGCTCTGCAACTATACGGCAAGGAACCGTTGAATGACTTCCTGGCTGAGTTCTTGAGTAGGGCCAGAGGCTACTATGCCGCCCTTTTGCATGGCGTAGTAGCGATCCGCTTGACGGACAAAATGTAAATGTTGTTCGACGAGTAGGACAGAAATCCCGGTTGTTTCGATAATTCGGCGGACAGCGGACTCGATTTCTAGAACAATTGAGGGTTGAATCCCCTCTGTTGGCTCATCCAACAGTAAAAGTTGGGGTTGTCCCATCAAAGCGCGGGCGATCGCCAACTGCTGTTGCTGACCCCCACTTAAATCTCCTCCCATTCGAAGTAACATCGTTTTAAGTACCGGAAACAGTTCAAAGATTGTCTCCGGGATTTCTTTTGTTCGCTTTTTTGTTCTTGAACAGGCTTCTAACCCGAGCAATAAATTCTCTTTGACCGTTAACCTTGGAATAATTTCCCGACCTTGAGGAACGTAACCAATTCCGAGTCGAGCCCGTTGATCGGGAGTAAGGCGAGTCATGGATTGTCCGGCAAACTGAATCGTTCCCGTTCGAGCCCTTAATAATCCAATCACTGTTTTCAACAACGTTGTTTTTCCAACCCCATTCCGCCCAATTAAGCACACCATTTGTCCCGGCAAAACAGTAAGATCTACATCTCTTAAAATATGACTTTCACCATAGTAAGCATTCAAACCCAGAATCTGCAACATCGGTGTTACAGCAGCCTCTTTTTGAAGATTTAACGTTTGAGTTGTAGTCATTTTTTTATTAATTGCTATTGATTGTGATTAATTAATATGATTAATGGCAATTCACTTCAGTTTCTATTTGCCGAACAGTTTCCTCCGGTAAAGCAAGCAATCTGACTAAGCGCTCATAAGCCTGGGATGCTTCCTCCCTAGCCAAAGGTTCACTAGAAAGTCGAGGATTAGATTTCATCACAGTATAGGCCAACTTCAGAATTTGTTCTCGCTCTGGCATCGTTTCAATCTCGTCCACTGAAGCTTCAATTGAACCTCCCTGATAAATATAATGGGTTAATTCCTGTTGCAATCTTTGCTGTTGTTCAGGATCTGTTGCGAACCAACCACTGAGACGACTCGCAGTTAATTCAGCTTCCTCCTGAGACAGATTTCCATCTGCCCAAGCCATGGCTGCTACAATCCGTAGCAGTTTCATCTGATGGGGGGTAATAGAAGGTGCTTGACCTAAATAAACTTCGATTACTCGAGGATCATTTTGCACCTCATCCATCGTGCCTTCATAGAGGACTGAACCCTGGTGTAAAACAGTCACTTTCCGAGCAATTTGTCGAACAAATTCCATGTCATGTTCAATCACAATCACAGAATGACTTTCAGCTAACGCCAACAGTAAATTTCCCACATTTTCAGTTTCTTCATCTGTTAACCCGGCCACAGGTTCATCTACTAGTAATAACTCTGGAGATTGCGCGACTAACATGCCAATCTCTAAGCGTTGTTTCTCACCATGGGAAAGCAAAGATGATTTTAAATCAGCCTTTGCTTCTAACCCAACAGTTTCTAGCAAACTGAGCACATTTCTTTTTTCTCCGGAAGAGGCTCGTCTCAATAATGTTTTGAAGACTTCCTTGTGCTGGTTACAGACCAGATCTAAATTTTCACGAACTGTTAAATTCAAATAAATTCTAGGGGTTTGAAATTTGCGGCCAATGCCAGACTGAGCAATTTTATATTCTGGAACTCCTCGCAGATTCCTCCCTTGAAATAAGACTCGACCTTCTGTCGGTTGAACTTTCCCAGTAATCACATCTAAAAATGTTGTTTTTCCAGCTCCATTCGGCCCGATAATCACTCGCAATTCCCCAGTATCCATGCTGAAGTTAAGCTGATTTAAAGCCTTAAAACCGTCAAAACTGACCGTTAAGTTTTCAATCTCAAGAACTTTTTGAGTTGCCATCATACTCTTTAAGAATCTCCCTGTTGACCTTTAATATCGGATGAGTGAGAACCCACAGACTTTTGCTCAAGTACTTGCTCAAGATCAGTACGTTCCTGCTGAACTTCAGGACTCTCTTCAATACTTGGATAAGTCATTAATTGCCGCCGGAATCCAAAGAGAGATTGAACTTGTTCAAGCCCAGTTCGTCTGAACCAACCCACAATTCCATCCGGAACTACAGTTACGACTAACAGAAAGAGTGCGCCTTGAAAAAATAGCCAAACTTCGGGAAATTGTTCGCTCAGTAGGGTTCTCCCTAATCGCACAATCAGTGTTCCTAGAATAGCTCCAATTAACGTTCCTCTCCCACCCACTGCCACCCAAATCACCATTTCAATGGAAAAGGCAACCTCCATAAAACTTGGGGTAATAATTCCAGTCTGAATCGTGTAAAGTGCCCCTGCAATTCCAGCGATCGCTCCTGAAATAGCAAATACTAAAACTTTAAATCCTGTCGGGTTATAGCCTGAGAACCGTACCCGCATTTCGTCATCTCGAATAGCAATTAGGAGACGACCAAACCGCCCACTGACTAACCAGCGACAGAGCAAGTAAGTTAAAATCAAAAATAAGATGGTAAGCTCATAAAAAATTAACTGCGCCCGATCAGAGCCTGCTAACAGTCCAAAAATTTTTTCTGTGTCTGTTTTTAATCCATTTGTTCCATTGATTAACTGTTGTTGACCATTAAAAAAATTGAAGAAAACCAACAGAGCGGCTTGGGTTAAAATCGAGAAATAAACGCCTTTAATTCGGTTGCGAAAGACCAAGTATCCGAGTAAGCCAGCAATAATTCCAGGGATTAAAATAATTGCAATTAAGGTGAAGGGAAAAGAGTAAAATGGTTGCCAGAATACAGGTAGTTTCTCAACGCCGTAGAGGATAAAGAATTCTGGCAGTTCTCCTTCAGGAAGTTGCAACTGTAAATGCATTGCTAAGGCATATCCTCCCAAGGCAAAAAAGATGCCATGTCCCAGGCTGAGTAATCCTGTATAGCCCCAAATTAAATCTATTCCTAAGGCCACAATTGAAAGTGCTAGAAATCGTCCAACCAATTTCAGTCGGAAGACAGGCAGAAGAAATGGCAACACCGTTGCTAGGAAAAGCGCGATTCCTAAACCAATTGCAGCTTCAATCTGCCACTTTTTTTTCTGCTGTTTTCGTTTAATCAAATAACCTGTGGTTTCTGTCATAATTTCATGATTTTGCTGTAGTCTTACAGCCATTTTTTTGTTCAGACATGATACAGATCGATTCCCTAAATCCCCTTTTTGATCCGTTTAATCAGGGAGATTTGAGGCGCTGAGATGTTCCTCACTGATTTAGAAATTGTTTAGAAATTGCTTAGAAATTGTTTAGAAATTGCTGTAATTAAGGCTTCAATTATAGGCTTCAATGCCATCTTTTGGTTGAATAAGATACGACTGAAATGTGCTAAACACAAGTGTCAAACAGAAGTATTCAATAGAAGTATCAAACAGAACAAACTCTAAGCTTTACAGTTCAGCCGTTCGTCCTTTTGGTGGAAAAATTCCAGCAGGTTTGACTTGAAGAAAAGCAATAATCAGGACAAACACTAGAACTTTTGCCATGCTTGTAGTTGCAAAGAAATTAAACAAATCAACTAGGGGTTGGAAAATCTCAAAAGGCGATAGGATCAGCGCTAATGTCCCTGAACCAATCAGATAAGAAATGGTGCCAATGACTAACGCTGCAATCACAGTCCCAAGTAAGTTTCCGACTCCACCAACCACGACCACCATGAACGTATCTACGATGTAATTTTGCCCCGTGTTGGGGCCAACAGAACCGAGTAACGTAATAGCACATCCGGCAATTCCCGCCAGTCCCGAACCCATGGCGAACGTGAGTGCATCAACTTTGGCAGTGGGAATCCCTAAACAAGCACTCATTTGACGATTTTGAGTCACAGCCCGAATTTTTAAACCCCAATCTGAACGGTTCAGAAACCAGTAGGTTCCTAACAGGCATAAAACTGTTAAAACAATAATAAAGACTCGGGAATAAGGAAACTGTAACGTGCCTAACTGGAATCCTCCCCGAAGCCATTCTGGTGGAGTCACATCTACATTTCTGGCGCTGAACCAGGGTTTGGCCAGGGAGTCATTAGCTTTTCCAATCAACCCTGCTGCTGTTGCCGCAATGCCACCAGAGAGGATAAACATCACACTAGTTAACCAGGGCTGAATGCCTTGAGTTCGCTGTCGTTTGAGAAAAAATAAACCCCCAAAGAACAACAAACAAAACGCAACAATTCCTACTACAAAAGTCCAACTGACACTGCGGACAAACTGTTGCAGAATTAGACTAACTCCCCAGGTTGCCAACAACGTTTCTAATGGCCGACCATAAAGGTATCGAATCACCCCCCGTTCTAGGGCTATTCCGACTAACGCAGCGACCAAAAAAGCCAGGGGAAGTGCAAAGAAAATATAGGTGCTAAACCAAAACCCTCCTAGGGTTTTAAAGAGATTTTGGACGACGAATGTTGTGTAGGCTCCCAACATCATTAACTCACCGTGAGCAAGATTAATTACCCCCATGAGTCCGAATACAATTGATAGACCGAGGGCTGCAATTAAAAGTACTGAGCCAACACTAATTCCATTAAAAATAGCACTGAGAAGGTCTAGCATCACTAATCAGGAGAAATGAAGATTTCTGTGAGGGTTTGAGCCCCTAAAGCCCCCTTTTAAAGGAGGACTTTAAATGAAACTACGTTGAATTTGAAGGTTGAATTTGAAGGTTGAATTTGGAGTACGAACCTTAAGCCCCTTCCAGCTTGAATTTTTCACCCTTGTTTGGATCTGTCCAGTCACAGGCAAAACCCTTTGTGGTTGGAACGTATTGATTCCAAGGCAGGGGATCAACTGGCCCCTCTGTTGACCAAACAATATCAAACAAGCCATCCTCTCTAACTTGACCAATCCGCACTGTTTTGGACAAGTGATGGTTTCTATTCAAGGTCACCTTACCGCCGGGAGCATCCATGGCCTGACCGACTGCGGCAGATCTCACTGCTTCTAAATCGGTTTTTCCAGCCTTTTCAACCGCTTGTTTCCACAGATAGACCATGATGTAGGCAGCTTCCATCGGGTCATTGGTCACCCGATCCTCCCCATATTCTTTCCTAAAGTCTGCAACCCACTTTGTATTCGCCGGAGACTCTACCGTTTGGAAGTAATTCCAGGCAGCATAGTGACCTAACAAGAACTCTTTCCCAATTTGGCGCACTTCTTCCTCGGCAATGCTCACCGACATCACAGGATAAAGATCTGGAGTTAATCCTGCTCCTTGCATCTGTTTGAAGAAGGCCGCATTACTATCTCCATTCAAGCTATTAAAAATCACACCCCCGTTGGGTAGAGCTTGCTTAATTTTGGTAATAATTGGGGTGACTTCAGTATTCCCTAACGGCAAATAATCTTCGCCAACGGTAGTTCCGCCTTTTACTGCCAATTGCTCTTTGATAATCGTATTAGCAGTTCTGGGAAAAACATAGTCTGAGCCGACCAGGAAAAATTCTTTTCCTTTATTTTCCAGTAACCAATCCACCGCAGGTTCAATTTGTTGATTCGGGGCGGCTCCAGTATAAAAAATGTTTTTAGAACACTCTTGCCCTTCATATTGAACGGGATACCACAACATGTGATTTTTGGCTTCAAACACATCCTTAACGGCTTTCCGACTCGCGGATGTCCAACAGCCAAAAATGGTAACAACTTGATCCTGATCAATTAGCTTCTCTGCTTTCTCCGCAAAGGTTGGCCAATCAGAAGCCCCATCTTCCACAACCGCTTCGATCTGTTTCCCAAGCACCCCGCCCGCTGCATTAATTTCTTTAATAGCGAGTTTTTCCGCATCAACGACCGTTGTTTCACTAATCGCCATCGTGCCGCTGAGCGAATGCAGAATTCCAACTTTGATCGTGTCACCTCCAGAACTCGCTGGACTCTCAGCCGTGCTCTCAGGGCTTGCTGTCGGCGTTGTCTGATCGGTTGCTTGTGGAGTTGGAGTCGTGCAGGCTTTGAGCAGAACACTACTTCCGAGCGCTGCAGAACTATATATTAAAAATCTCCGTCTCCCTAATCCATTACTCATATTGATTCCTATGTTCTAAATGATGAAATAACAATTCAGTAGCTATCCAGAATCAAACAGCAGTATGTTCCCTGATGAAGTGATTGTTCAACTGTTTAGCTCTATTGCTGCATGGACTCGTATCCTAGAGGAGTTCACTATTAAAAATTGTAGTTTTTTATACAAAATGTCAGCTAACAGTCTGAAAAAACAATAATTTTTAGAAGGAGGTATTGTCTCCAAGAAGGTTCAGGGGTGAAGACCGCAAACTCCCTGTACCTGACTAGAATTGAGATCGCTACCGTATTCCATTCGCCATGAATCCCCCAAAAGAAAGAGGAGTCATCTTAGTTGTTGACGATCACCCGGTTAACCTGTCTATTCTGGCTCAAACCCTGGATAGCGCTGGTTTTGAATATCGAATAGCCGTCGATGGCGAGAGTACATTGGAACTGGTGCAGTATGAACAGCCTGACTTGATTTTGTTGGATGTCCAAATGCCCCCTGGGATGGACGGTTTTGAGACCTGCCAACGACTCAAGGCTGATCCCCTGACTCAGGATATCCCGATTATTTTCATGACGGCCTTGTCAGATCCGCAGAGTAAAGTCAAAGGATTGTCCTTAGGGGTTGTTGACTATATTACCAAGCCCTTTCAAAAAGAAGAAGTCATCGCTCGAGTCAAAATTCACCTCAAGATTCGTTTCCTAGTTCAAGAACTCGCCCAAAATAAGATAGAGCTAGAAAGTGCCAACCGAAGACTACAACGCCTTGCCACAATGGATGGCTTGACGCAGGTTGCCAATCGTCACTACCTTGACCAATACCTACAAAATGAGTGGAAGCGATCCGTTCGGGAACAGCAGTTCATCTCATTAATTTTGTGCGATGTTGACTATTTCAAACGGTACAACGACACCTACGGTCATCAAGTGGGAGATGATTGTCTACAAAAAGTAGCTCAGGCCCTAGTCCGTGCAGCCAAACGCCCTGCGGATCTAGTCGCCCGGTATGGCGGAGAAGAATTCGCCCTCGTCCTTCCCTATACGAGTGTTTCAGGGGCGCGGCAGGTGGCTGAATTTGTGCAACAGGAAATTCACAACTTGAAGATTCCCCATGCTCAATCGGATGTGAGCGAGTACGTTACCCTCAGTCAGGGAATTTCTAGCATGATTCCCACGGAGAATAGAATGCCAGAGGCACTCATTCGGGCGGCGGATCAGGCACTTTACCAAGCCAAAAAGCAGGGACGAAACACCTATAGCCTACAACTCACCCTCTCTAACCCGAATTAACTGTATCCAGGAAGACGATAGGATAGTGCAACTTGAGTTGGGAGAAGACAGGGCTTGGGCAGATGAAATCTTGGGCAGATGAAAGCAGAGGCTAGGCCATCAATAGTACAGGGTGCTTGAACAAGCAAGTTAAGACAGCCAACGATACCAACACTGACCTTAAGCTAGACCATCAATAGTACAGGGTGCTTGAACAAGCAAGTTAAGATAAAGGAATTGCTTTATATCTGGAATCATTCACTTACAGTAGCTTTCAAGCCAACACAGGACATCTTCGTAACCCAATTCCCTACCTAATTCCCTTTAAAAATCTTCTAACACTTCTCAAATGCCCTCTAATTTCTGATAGGGGAATCACCCTGGATTACAACCAAATAAATCTTACTGCGCCAAGCATTTTATAGTCTAACATCCATGAAATATGTAAACTTAATTACTGAAAAAATTTGGTCAAAGCTGCCGCTGAGAACTGCGTTGGTTCTGCCTTTTCTGATCCAAATTGTCGGCGCAGTTGGATTGGTCGGATATTTGTCCTATCGCAGCGGGCAAAGTGTCGTAAATCAACTGGTGATTCGCCTGAGCCAGGAAGCATCAGAACAGATTGAAAACCATATTTATAGTCAACTTGACAGGCCCATAACTGTCCTAGATGTGATTTTAAGCTCTATTGCTAATAATGAATTAGACCCAACCGATTTTACTCAACTTCGCTGTAGTTTTTATGAGAAAGTCAGGCAACCAGAGTTAGTCAATCACTTGGGATTTGGTGACGTAAATGGAGATACGGTTTCCGTGGAGTGGGGAGAGCGCGAAGATGAGTCTAGAATCCTGGTTGCCAAGATCCGAGATCAATTCACTCGCCCAGAACGAGTCAGTTATGAGCTTGGCCCAGATTGCAAGCTAGCCACTCAACTGGAGCGATCGCCCTACGATGCCAGAATCCGTCCCTGGTATCAGGCGGCGGTACTCGCAGGAGAGCGCACTTGGAGTCCCATTTACTACCTTCCAGGTGAGAACGAGATTGAATTCTCAGCGAGCGCCCCGGTTTACGACCCAGATAACCGTTTGATTGGGGTGCTCCATAGTGAGGTGACCCTAGACGCGATTACTGAATTTCTGAGTGAGCTGGAGATTAGCACTTCCGGTCAGGCGATGATTATCAGTTCCTCTGGGGCCCTAGTGGCATCCACTTCGGAGGAACCCACCGTTCAAGCAGAAGGCTTGCTACAACGACCCAATATTGTAGATAGCAAGATGCCGATTGTTCGATCAACAGCGCAGCATCTCTTGAAAGAGTTTGGTCGATTTAGCCAGATCCGTCAGCAAGAACAGTTCATCTTTAAGTTGAATGGTCAGCGCGAAATTGTTCATGTGACTCCTTTAAAAGAGCAATACGGATTGAATTGGTTGATTATTGTCGTCATCCCTGAATCCGACTTCATGGGAGAGATCAATCTGAATCTTCGCAGGAGCGCTCTGCTCTGTCTAGCCACTCTGTTTTCGGCTATATTGGCTGGGTTGCTGACAACTCGTTGGGTGATTCGACCGATTGAGACCCTGAATCGAGCCGCAAAAGCAGTTGCTACCGGAAAGTTTGGTTACCGAGTCGAGATTGATCGAGCCGACGAACTCGGAAAACTGGGTGAATCGTTCAACAGCATGGCCCAACAGTTGCAAACCTCATTCATCAACTTAAAATCTGTCAATGAAAACCTAGAAGCGCAGTCAAGACTAGCAGAAGTCGAATCTGAAGTTGGGCTGAGCTTGACTCGCGGACAAAACTTGGATGAGATTCTGCAACATCATACCGAGTCTATGGTGATTTATTTAAATGCTTATTGTGCAGAGATTTGGTTATTGAACTCTAACAATAATTGCTTGGAGCTGCGATCAATCTCTGGGATGCAACCCCAACAGCAAGAAGAAAGCTGCTATTTGCCCGCTTACTACTCAGGAATCTCGTCAATTTTTACCACCCAGGAGACTTACATCACCAATGATCTGGTCAATGATCAACGAATTAACTGCTGCGGTTGGGCAACTCAGCATAACGTGGCGGCATTTGCAGGCTATCCCCTGACACTCGAAAATCAACAAATCGGACTGATGACCCTGTTTACCCAGGAGCCCCTCTCTGAGGCCAGAGTTAAAGGATTAGAATTATTGGCTAATACCGTTGCCCTGGCGATTAACCATAAAGTTTCCGAACAATTGTTGGCAGAATACCGTAAAAATCTGGAACAAAAGGTAGAAGAGCGGACAGCCGAATTAATGGTTGCCAAGGAAAAAGCTGAAGTCGCCAACCAAGCTAAAAGTACCTTTATTGCCAATATGAGTCATGAGCTGCGATCGCCCCTCAATGCCATTCTTGGATTTGCTCAAATTATGATGCGATCGCCTTTATTGGCGGGTGAAGATCAGGAAAACATTACCATTATTGCCCGTAGCGGAGAGCATCTTTTAAACTTAATTAATCAGGTTCTAGACCTATCTAAAATTGAAGCCGGACAGGTTGCCCTGACCCCTCAAAAAATTGATCTCTATCAGCTCATCGGTGATTTAGAGGATCTGTTTATTTTTAAAGCAGATGAAAAAGGATTGGAATTGCGCTTTGAAATCCATTCAGACACTCCACAATATATTAAGATAGATGCCTTGAAATTACGGCAAATTCTGATTAATCTCCTCAGCAATGCCTTGAAATTTACTACAGAAGGCAGTGTCATTGTGCGAGTTCAGGGGCAATTGCTTGACCCGGAAAAAGTCGAGCTGTTATTTGAAGTCGAAGACACAGGCTTAGGGATTGCACCAGAAGAACTCCATACTTTATTTGATGCCTTTGTTCAAACTCAAGTGGGCAGAGATGCCCAAGAGGGAACAGGGTTAGGACTCTCGATCAGCCAGGAATTTATTCAGCTCATGGGTGGGGAAATTACCGTGAGGTCTCAACTCGGCCAAGGCACATCATTCAAGTTTAATCTTCCAGCAGAAATTGTGGAGGAGGTTACTGTCGAAAATGTTCAGAGTAAACGCCGTGTCATTGCCCTACAATCCCATGATTTTTCCCATAGAATCTTGATCGTAGATGACAAACCTTTAAATCGTCAGCTTCTCGTCAAACTGCTTGTTCCCATAGGTTTCGAGCTTCAGGAAGCTGCCAATGGTCAAGAAGCGATTGACATTTGGCAACAGTGGGAACCTCATCTGGTTTGGATGGATGTCCGAATGCCAGTGATGGATGGATACCAAGCAACAAGGGAAATTAAAGCGACTCCAAAGGGTCAAGCAACACCAATTATTGCCTTGACGGCTAGTATTTTTGAGGAGGAGCGAGCATTGGTTTTGTCGGCTGGATGTAATGACTTTATGCGGAAGCCATTTCGAGAAGCAGAAATTTTTGACATGATCAGTAAACATCTTGGGGTACAGTATATCTATGAAGATTTAACAGAAGATTCAATCAAGAATCTAACCGAAAATAAACAGTCAAAGACTGTCAACAGGTTCTCAAAAACCCTTTTAAAAGCTCAACTGAAACAACTTCCGTTAGAATGGCAAGAAGACCTAGAACAAGCAATTTGTAAAGCTGATACTGAGTTAATGGATCAGGCTCTGCAACAAATTAAAACTCGGGATTTAGCCTTGGCCTCTGCATTAAAAGCCGATCTTGACAACTTTGAATATAATAGAATTCTGGAACTAATCCGGGAGAGCAAACAACAGGAGCTATAGTATGAATCAGTCCAAGGATGACCCAGAGTATGAAGTTGAGAATAGTCTAGAAAGCAACTCAGAAAAGAGTTTAGAGAAAGGCGATATTCTTGTTGTGGACGATACTCCTGACAACCTTAGATTATTGGGAAATATTCTGAGAAAGCAGGGTTATAAAGTTCGGCTTGTACCCAACGGAGAACTTGCCCTAGCTGCAATTCAACTTTCTCCACCGGATTTGGTTCTGCTCGATATCATGATGCCTGATATGAATGGTTATGAGTTTTGTGTAAAGCTAAAATCAAACCTAGAAACTCATTCGAATCATAGGGATATTCCGATTATTTTTATCAGTGCAATTGATGATATTTTAGATAAGGTCAAGGCATTTGAAGTTGGAGGAGTAGACTACATTACCAAGCCGTTCCAAGTTAGGGAGGTCTTAGCTCGGGTCGAAACTCATCTTAAAATTCATTCGCTACAAAAGAGTTTGCAGGAAAAAAATCAGGAACTTGCAGTCACCCTAGAACAGCTTAAAACTGCACAAAATCAATTAATTCAGTCTGAAAAAATGGTGGCCCTAGGGCAACTGGTTGCAGGGATAGCTCATGAGATTAATACTCCTCTCGGAGCGATTCGCTCTTCCATTGAGAATATCATGTCATTTCTCAATCACAACCTTCAAGAACTCCCCCAGTTTCTACAGCAATTAAGCCTTGAGCGTCAGCAAGATTTACTCCAACTCTCTCAATACGCATTTCAACAACGCAATTCTTTTTCAAGTCGAGAAAAGCGCCAATTGAGGCGTAATCTTAGCCAACAACTAGAATCTCAAAGTGTTCAGAATGCTGATGTGATTGCAGATACCCTCGTGGATCTAGGTGCATCAGATGACATCTCATCTGTCCTCCCCCTCCTGAATGATCCTCAAGGGGAAAAAATTCTAGATATGGCTTATCAAATTTCTAGTGTTCAGAAAAGTGCCCAAACCATTAGAACTGCCACTGATCGGGCCGCAAAAGTTGTATTTGCCCTCAAAACCTATGCTCGTTATGATCATTCGGGTCAGAAGATAGAATCTGATATTATTGAAGGGATTGAAACCGTATTAACGCTTTACTACAATCAGTTGAAACATGGGGTTGAAGTTACCAAGAATTACGATCAATCTTTGCCAGCAATTCTCTGTTATCCGGATGAGCTCAATCAGGTGTGGACAAATTTAATCCACAATGCTTTACAAGCCATGGATAATCAGGGAATTCTAACCATTGATGTGGTACAACAAGGCAACGCTCTATTGATTCAAATAACAGATACTGGAACGGGAATTGCTTCAGAAATTCAGCCTAGAATTTTTGAGCCTTTCTTTACGACAAAGCCTGCTGGTGAAGGGAGCGGTCTTGGGTTAGATATTGTCAAGAAAATTGTCGAAAAGCATGAGGGTAAAATTGAAGTTGAATCCCAGCCCGGTTGTACGACATTCAGTGTCTTTTTGCCAATTCAGAGTCAGTAACTAGAGTCAATAACTAGAGTCAACAAAAGCTGAAAAAACCATGGGTAAACCTGTGATTCTCTGTGTGGATGATGAAACTGTTGTTTTAAACAGTCTCAAAATTCAACTTAAAAATGCATTCAAAGATGCTTATGTCTATGAAATGGCAGAGAGCGCAGATGAAGCGTGGGAAGTGTTGGAAGGTCTCCAAGACGATCAAACTGACGTGTTAGTGATTGTTTCAGATTGGCTAATGCCGGGAATGAAAGGAGATGAATTCCTCGTTCAAGTTCATCGAAAGTTTCCTGGTGTGCTTAAAATTATGCTAACAGGTCATGCCGACGGAGATGCCATCGAGAGAGCCATTCATGAAGCTGGTTTGTATCGATGCTTGCCTAAACCCTGGAGTAGTGAAGAGTTAGTTGTCACCATCAAGTCAGGGTTAAAAAACTATGGCAGGTAGGCCCATTATTCTCTGTGTAGACGACGAACGCACAATTTTAGATAGTCTCAAAGTTGAGCTAAAAAGTGTTCTGGGCCGTCGGTGTATGATCGAAACGGCGGAGGGAGGCCAGGAAGCTTTAGAACTGATCAACGAACTTCAGGAAGGGCAGGAAGAGGTTGCAGTTGTTTTATCTGACTATATCATGCCAGGAATGAGGGGAGATGAACTGCTGCGCCAAATTCATGAGCGATCGCCCAAAACCCTAAAAATTTTACTGACCGGGCAGGCGGATCTACCTGCCATTGGTAACGCCATTCGCTATGCCAAGCTCTATCGATACATTGCCAAGCCTTGGGAATCTGAAGACTTGAAGCTGACAGTGTTAGAAGCGATCAATAGCTATCAACAAGATCAGAAACTGGCCGAGCAAACCCAACAACTCCAACGAATGAACCAGGAGTTGCAACAAATGGCGGAGCAACTCCAACAGGTCAATTTTGAACTGCAACAGTTAGCAATTACCGATAGCCTGACTGAATTAGCTAATCGTCGTCAGTTCGATGCCTTTCTCACCCATGAATGGCTCCGGATGATGCGGGAAAAACAAGTCTTATCCTTGATTTTTTGCGATGTGGATTTTTTCAAAGACTATAACGATCGGTATGGTCATCCCCAGGGAGATCTCTGCTTACAACAAATTGCTCAAGTCATTCGCCGCACCGTTCAACGTCCGGGGGATTTGGCCGCTCGCTATGGCGGAGAAGAATTTGTGGTGATCTTGCCCAATACTCCAGCAGAAGGAGCTTTTACCGTATCAGAATTAATCCGTCAAGCCGTTAAATCTCTCCGCATTCCCCACGCGGGTTCCAAAATCAGTGAGGTTGTTACCTTGAGTCTCGGGGTTTCAAGCTGGGTTCCTAGCCTTGACTTCTCCCCGGAAGACCTGATCAAAGTCGCCGATCAAGCCCTTTATGAAGCCAAACAAGCAGGGCGCGATCGCACCATCCTCAAACTGTTTGCATCTTGTTGTTGACGGGAAGGATTTAAAGTTCTCTAAAAGTTCTCTAAAAGTTCTCTAAAAGTTCAACTGGCTAATCCCCAAATATCTCACCCCTTCCGGCGTGACCTCTATCCGACAGGGCAATATCTCTACTCCTTGTTGCATCGCAGTCCGCAGCAGTTGGCCATAAATCGGATCGGCGGCATCTCCCGGCGCAAACTGAGTACAGTCTCCCCGGTTAATCAAGTACATCATCATTGCCCTTGAACCCTGTTGCACAACTTCAGTCAGTTCCCTTAAATGTTTTTGGCCCCGTTCGGTGACGGTATCAGGAAATAGGGCAGTGTCCCCAACGGCCCAAGTTGTGTTTTTCACTTCCAGATAAATTGGCTGAGACTCTCCAGTCAGCAGAAAGTCAACTCGACTTTTGCGATTCTGACCATAGGGAACCTCCGGTTTAATCGCCCCATAGGCTCCCAACTCAGGAAACAATCGTTGTTCCAAGGCCAACTTTACAATCCGATTGGGCATGGCCGTATTAATCCCCACCCAAACCGGTTGCGGGTCGATGACTTGAATCATTTCCCAGGTATAAGCCAATTTTCGCTGGGGATTTGAACTGTGAGACACCTGAACCAAACTTCCAGGGGTACAAACCCCGGTCATGGGGCCTGTGTTGGGACAGTGGGCCGTCACGATCTCCCCAGAACTCAGTTGAATATCGGCGAGAAACCGTTTGTAACGCTGGATCAGAACCCCCGACTGCAAGGGCTGATAACGGTACAGCCAATCTGCTGGGTTAATTTGCATACTCACTTGCATAAGCGCGATCGCCTCAGACATAAGTTTAGATGAGAGAACTTTAATCTTCTACCTAGAATCTAAGCAGTTGAGGTGAAATAATTGAGACATGTTTCTCATCTTAGTCTCTCCCCAGCGGTGGAGAAATGTCCTGTTATCAGTCATACAAGTTGTCCCAATGGGTGATGCATCAAGATATTGGAACCTAGTCAAGCTTGAAAGCTCGGGACAATGCAAGGTTGCTGAAATCGCCCTGGCAAAAGCATTTTTTACCTCAAAATTCCCTCAATTCAAGCCAGAATCAGAGGTTCCCGATACTCGTATCCAGCAAGATTTGCTGTGTTGGCGACAAACCCCTGCCGCCATCCACTCCCCTGAATTCGACCCAGTCTATGCCGATCTGTGTTTGCTGTGCTTTATTTCCCAGGAGATTGAACAGGTCTGCACCCACTTGGAGGGAAAATATGGCAAAGATCACCACTTCAACCGCCACGATCTGTACCCGTTTGTGCTCGATGAACAGGGAGAAATCCATAGGCCGAACCCCTCACCGTATCAATCCTTTGCCCGTGAAATTTTGCAGAGCTTTAATCCTGAACAAAGTAGCCTAGGCACTTGGGTCAATCGACGAGTCAAATCCCACATCGAACTCAACGCCTTCCTGTTAGAACAAGGCGTTTACCTGGTCAGCAATTGGGCAATTTTGAATGACACTCGCCCTCAACAACTGCCACGACTTTTAGCAACGCTCCATCAACTGACACCCAGTGAGATTGCCGACAATATTGGCTTACTCTCCAGTTACCATACGATCTACCGCACTCAACGGCTGCAACAACGACAGTCAGGGTCTCACAGACGATGTCAACCGCCAACGAAAGCGCAGTATGAACAAATTGCTCAACTCGTAGCCCCTCAGCGAGGTCGAGAGGTTTCAGTCCAGATGGTCGCCAAAGAGCTACAAGTTCTGGCAACTCGGTTACGGGATTACCGGGTTTACGCGCGGGGAGGGCAAACCGCCACTCAGTCCCTAGAAAAACTGGTTCAAGATCGGGGTGAAGTGATTTTGGGATCTTCATTTGAACCGATAGAAGATGAAGCAGTAGCCTCAGAAACCGTTGAATTTTTACAGCGCTACCGTCAAGAACTGCTGTACTGTCTAGATGCCGCCATTGCTGAAGTCACCCAAAGTCGTAAAACTCAGTTGCAAAAACGGGGAAGCAAATCAGAACAGTTTCTCAAGGCTCTCCGTTTGTTTCATTGTCGTGGGCATTCCATGGGAGAAATCGCCCAAGAACTGGGTCTCAAAGCCCAGTATCAGGTGAGTCGGTTACTGAACTTAAAAGCGTTTCGAGCCGATATCCGACAACAATTATTGCTGAAATTGCGCGATCGCATTCTCGAAGTTGCCAAAAACTATGTAGACGCAAAGCGATTAGTTGCCCTCGATCAAGAAATTGAGGCAGCTCTCGACGAGGAAGTCGCTAAAGTGATGCAGACAGAGGAATCAAACTCCCATATTGCCAACAATCGTCCCCTGAATAGTGTATTTGCGAAGCAACTTTGCAGTCAGATTGATCCCTCGAAACCTGCTGAATCTATCGCAATCAGGCATGATTCATGAGATGTGTATGGTGCAAGCTTTTGGCTTGCGGGGGCAGATGCCCACTCCACGGTCACGTTTCAAATCAGATCGCCATAACAGTTGTCAAGATTGCAATCCAGATTCATCGAAACTCGCACAACAATTAAGCATAACTATCTAGGACAAAACCTTTAGAACAAAACCTTTAGCACACCTGCGATGCCGCACTCTACCCTTTCAGCATCAATCACAGACAACAGTCAAACACAACGCTTAAACACAACGCTTAAACACAACAGTCAAACACAACACTTAAAGAGGAGTCGTTACAATGTCTAACTTTTCAGATCATGTTTCAACTAACGTTTCAGATCCAGAACTTGACCTCACCGCTTTCAGGGCTAATTCAGGCCCATTTGAGTCGGATCAAGTTCAGAGCTTGTCCCCCGAACAAATTCAGCAAGCGGCTCAACTCAGCCAACAAGTTCAGGGAACAGCCCGTCAGTGGCATCTGTATCTCAATGCTCTCGCATTGTTTGGCTTCGAAGACTGGTTGGCTTGGAGAGATGGGAGTTTGAATATCAGCCGAGACAATTGCTCGATCTTCAAACCAGAAGTTGCCCAGATGATCGATGCAGTTTGTGATCTACAAGTCGGTCAGTTTAGGGTTTGTCTCCTCACCACTGGCAAGCTCATGGATGATACAGTTCAGATCCCTAGAGCCCTGCTTGATTTACCCGAATATGCTGCCCATTTTTACGTATTGGTCGAAGTTCAAGAGGAAATTGAAACCGCAATTGTCTACGGATTTTTCTCTCATCAAGACTGGCTCACTCATCAAGCCCAAGCCCACCTCCAACCAGAGGCAGATTGGACGTATTCCGTTCCTCTGGACTGGTTTGACCTAGATGCAAATCGGTTATTGCTGTATTTGCGCTGTTTAGAGGTTGCTGCAATTCCTTTGCCAGTGGCCGTGAATCATCAGGAAATTCTAACAGAACTTCAGCCGGAGTTGGTGACTGCTTTGTCCCAACTGAACCCCCAACGAACGGGAGAATCCCCGCAGCTTTGGCAGGTTTTAACCTGGGAACAGGGAGCGGCTGTTTTGACCCAGCCTCAACTGTTGCGGTGGGTCTATTTTAAGCAAAATCCCGTTAGGGTCGTGAGGGATATTGAGGCTGCTACCCTGAACCCGGTTGCCCATTTGTCAGATTTACTGAACCTGTTGACTCAGCCCGCTCTGAATGTTGGCTATTGGTTGCAAAATGAACTAGACGATATCGCAACGCAATTGTCCTGGGTGTTAACGCCACAATTGTCCTGGGCTGGAGCCATGCGCTCTACGGCAACAAACTTGTCGCCTTCAGAGATGCGGTTGACAGCAGACCATACAGCAGACTATTTAGAAGTCATTCAAACCCTGCAAAATCAGGGAATAACCATTCCTCCCCAGACTCGCTTAGCCTATCAAGACTTGCAACTGGATCAAGTGCCCCTTCGTCTTTGGGTTGCGGCTTGGGCTTTGGACTTTGGGGCAATCCCAGAATGGACATTGGCAGTGATTCTGAGAACTCCCTCGGGGGCTGCTCTTCCCAGTCATCTCACCTTTAGAATCAGTGACGCGATCGCGGTTTTAGTCGAAGAACAGGTAACGGCTGATGAGGACTATTACTGTCTATTTGCTCAGGTTTCGGGAGGATGGGATGAAAAATTTATCGCCACAATTGTCCTTGAGTCTGGCTCTTCAATAACCCTACCCCCCTTTGCCTTCAGTCCAGTGTGATTCGACCCAGTTAAAACTTGCCCATTTGTCAGGCGGTATCATCCTGCGGATTGCTTTTAACCACGGCTTCATGGAGAGCCGGAAGTTAGTGTGGCCTTCCCATAAACTTCAGTCCACAAGTCTGAAGGGTTAAAGGGCTGTGCCGTTAATATAGGACTGCGCTTCATTCCAAACCACTGCACCGACTTGTTGTCCCAATCGCTGTCCGCTCAAATTTCCATCCGTAAAGTGAATGCCACCATACAGTCTTGAAATTCCAGCTTCTTCAGCCGCGTCAGAGAACGTTGGCCAGGAGAGGGTAACTGCTTCAACCGGAGTCACCCCTGGTTCAAGTGCTGAGCCACCCGGAGCCACTGTGATCGAACCGCCAAATTCATCGCTCCCCGTGAACTGCTTCAAAACCTCTGCTGCCGCAGCACTAAAGGTACTATGACCCGACACATATTCTGGGAAAGGCGGAGTCGGAGCATTCACACGTTGGTAGGGCTGCCAGTCTCCTCCATCAATCACTTGAGTTCCTTGACCAGGGCCGCCCCAAGCGTCTATCGGTTGTCCCTCAAACAACGTGCGAATCACTGTGACTGGACGCACAGAGTCGTAGGCCAATTTAGCATCCCAGGCGGCAATACCTGCATCCAGCACAGCATTGCTCAGGGTGAAGAATAGCTTGACATCTTCATCCAGGGTCTGAGTATCCCGATCTGCAATGAATTGACCAAAAGTCATCCAGGTTCCAGGAGGGAAGGAAGTTCCTCCGCCATCTTCCCAAAATTCTGTAATGATTTTCTGTTCATCGGTCAAGTTGGCGCTGATGTCCAACACCTCCTGAACTTGCCGCTCAAACTCAGGGCTACCCAGTGCTGTTGGGGCAGGCGGACGGAATTGATCGCCAGAGGTTAGGGCAAAGGGAGTGACCGTTCCCCATTGAGGCGTGAGGAAGCTTTGGGCTTTGCCATTTGGATCATTCAAAGGCACTCGCAAAGGTTGCCAACGACTGATATCAACCACTGCGTCTGGGGTGTTTACCGATTGATAGTCCGTCGTATTTGCATAATTATTTAACTGATTTGAACCATCATTGACTCGAAAGTCCAGAATAGCATTGGCTGAAGCCGCCCCAATATCCCTCGCTGTACTGCTTTGGGTGGGATGGTAACCCAGTTGTGTCATCGCTGCATCTAACAGCGGTTTT
The DNA here is from genome assembly GCA_051652765.1 of Microcoleaceae cyanobacterium. Classification (GTDB taxonomy): domain Bacteria; phylum Cyanobacteriota; class Cyanobacteriia; order Cyanobacteriales; family Microcoleaceae; genus JBHJGO01. The sequence continues at coordinate 39,021 of JBOFUV010000106.1, forward strand.
TGGGCCGGGAACAGGTTCAGCAAAATTCGATAAGCGCCATGGCTCATCGCTTCACTCTTATTCGGGAGGGTGTTCTCTGCCAAAGGACGTTGCAGATCATCCCCGAGTTGAGTCCCAACAGCGACAGGATCGTAGCTGGCCCAAGCATCAAACAGGGCTGTGTGTACCATGGCATAGGTTCGGGAGGCAACTGTCGGGCCCGGAGAAGTGTTCCGAATAGTCTGTTGAGCGACTTCATCCCAAATCACCACGGTTTGGGCAAAGGGATCTCGGTTCTCCTCGATGCCAAAGGTGAGATAGTGATCTAAACAGTTCGCTAAGTCCCCGGTGACTGCATCAATCGCTACAGCAACTTCTGGATTGGCCTCGCGGTAAAGTTCCTCGCCGAATAAAGGGGTTGCCTCCCGTCCCTCGAACTGGCCGAATTGCAGATAGTGATCTAACCCTGAGACAAAATCTCCCAGATCAACAGCAACACTGATCTCTGGATACAAATTGAGATAGTAGGTTTCGCTAAAGAATGCACCGGGCTGACGACCCTCTACTTGGCCAGCCTGCAAATAGTGGTCTAAACCCGAACTAAACTGCCCAGCCTGAATTCCCTGAGCCACGTCAGGATAGAGAGTCAGGTAGAAATCCTCACCAAATAAATCGTTGAGAGTCAGCATAAAGTATCCCAAATTTACTAGAAGACTACAGCAATCAGTAATCATTGATGAACTGTCTGTGGTGCAGGCTTCTAGCCTAGGCAGGCAAGATGCCCTCTCCACGTTCATGCTGCAAATCAGATTGCGATATTTACAGTAATCCTAAACAGTAATCCTAAATAGTTGGGGGTCATGAGGTAAAGAGCGTTACTCTACTCAGGAACTTTGTTCCCAAACCCAACTTTAATATTTTCAAAACCAATTTAGGATTGCTACATTCAGAATGTATTATCCCTTTGAATAGGAAATTGTCAAGATCACTCTCTTTTGAGCGGCTCTCCTACCTCGTTAATATGAATTCAGAACTCCTTAATTTAAACGCCCCAATTCTATTTTTCCCAGTTCGTCATCATAGTCCATCCGCTGCAAAGTGTGTTCGAATACTGATTCAATCGATTCAACCTGCAGCCGTGTTAATTGAGGGGCCATTTGACTTTAATTCTCGCTTAGATGAACTTAAGTTGCCCCATCAATTGCCCATCGCCATTTACAGTTACACCCAACTTGCTGACGGAACTCGACGGGGTGCATTTTATCCATTTTGTATTTATTCTCCAGAGTGGCAGGCTATTCAAACCGCAAATGAACTCAATATTCCGATTCGATTTATTGATTTACCCTGGACAAAAATTGCTACCCCTGAAATGGCAAGTCATCGCTATGCTGATGGGCAATTACGGCAGAGTCAATATGTTAGTTTGCTGTGCAAAAAGTTGGGAGTTGAGGACTTTGATACCCTCTGGGATACCTTATTTGAAATTGATGATTCTTTGACAGTTAACCAATATTTAGAACGGTGCCATCACTTTTGTTTTCATCTACGCTCAATGGATGAACTAGATCAAAAAATCTCTGCTATTGACTTACAGCGAGAAGCCTTTATGGTCGCTCAAATTCGGCAGGCTCACACTCAATATTCAGGGCAATTGCTTGTGGTTACCGGAGGATTTCACAGTTCTGCCCTCCATCAAACCCTCTCTAAAGATACTTTGGGAATTGTTCCTGAACCCTTGGAACATTTGTTGGATTCAGAGGGTGGAATTGCCCTCACTCCTTATTCCTATGAACGGCTTGACAATCTAACGGGCTATGAATCAGGAATGCCAAATCCAGGCTTTTATCATCAGGTTTGGCAACAATATTTATCTCAAGAATTGGCTCAAGAGTTATCTCAAGAATTGGCTCAAGACACCACTTCTAAGATTGAACCGTATCGTCAATTGTTAATCATAGCAACTCAAGCCCTGCGACACCAAAATCAAGTCGTAAGCTCTGCGGATTTAATTGCAGTTGAAACCTTGGCGAGAGGCTTGGCAATATTTCGGAATCATGCTCGAATTTGGCGACAAGACTTGATTGATGGGATTATTGGTGCTCTGGTTAAGGAAGAACTGGATCATCAACTCAATCATCCTTTTTTGTTGGCGATTTATCAAAGTTTTCGAGGAGATGAACGGGGTGTTTTAGCAGATGGAACGCAGTCACCACCTTTGGTTCAAGAGTTAAGAATATTATTGGAGAAATATCAGTTAGAGCTAACCCTGAGGGCAGAAAAACTAAATCTAGATCTGTATAATTCCTCTGATTTAGTTCGCAGTCAAATCCTTCATCAACTCAAGAATTTAGGCATTATCGGCTATAGCTATACAGGGGGAACAGACCTGCTACAACGCAAGGATTTGTCACAAATTCATGAACAGTGGTTACTGTGTTGGAGTCCAGACTTTGAAGCAAGTTGTATTGAAGCAGCCATTTATGGAGCAACTTTGGCAGACTCAACAATTGCCAAACTCAAGGAAAAAATTTCAACCCTGGAACGAAATGCAGCGGCGGCGGCGGTCATTCTGGTCAACGCAAGTTTAATGGGCTTAGCTACAAAATTAGAGGATTGTTATTCTAATGGCTACTCCAATTTAATTGACATTATTCGCGCTGATAGTAATTTTTTCACTGTCACTCAAGGGTTAGGACATTTGTTGTATCTCTACAGCTACAATGACATCTTTCAAACGCAAGGAGATGCTAAAATCGGTCAACTTTTAACAGAAACATTTCAGCGAGGATTATGGCTGTTAGAAAACTTGGGTCGGGTTCAAGACCGCGATCCTGAATTGCTGAAAGGACTTAAAACTTTATTAGAAACGTTTGAAAGATGTTCTAGGGTTGATCAACGTTTAACACCCGGTTCAGAACAAAGTTCAATACAACTTGATCGGGATTTTTTGATCGAAGTTCTGTATCGAACCAGTGTTGATCAGACGCAAACTCCTCTACTCCGAGGGGCTTCAACTGGGGCAATTTGGGCGCTGGCAGAAGTTAGTACAGAGACAGTCAAGGAGAATCTTGATTACTTTTCAGATCCGGATCAATTGGGAGACTTCTTAACGGGTTTCTTCGGCTTGGCACGAGAAATTGTTCAACGTCATCCTGATCTGATGATGCAGCTTAATCAATTTATTCTGGACTATGATGATGAAGAATTCTTGGCAGGGCTACCGGGGTTGCGATTGGCATTTTCCTACTTTACACCTCGGGAAAAATATCACATTGCTCGAACTTTATTGCAGTCTTTGAAATTAGACACAACTCAACTCTTGCCCGAATTAGACGTGAGCCCTGAAACCGCTGCTCAAATGGTGGCGTTTGAAACTGAAATTTTTCAAGCTTTGCAAAAATATGGGTTACGCTCTTCGGTCAATGCGGGTCAATTCAGTCTGTCGTCAACCCTTCAGCGCCAATCTACTTCAAAACCCTCGCCTTCAGACCCCTTAATCAATCTGGCTCCAAACGCGGCTAATGCCTCGCAAGTTACATTTGACGAACAGCTCTGTAAATTGCGCTGGCGTTTAATCTTAGGGAATGGGACTGAATCCTTCCTGGGGGCGACCTTGGAGGGCCTCTGGGCACAGCGGGATTGTGCCCTAGGCTTTCTCTATGATCGGGAGTATGGGTCATCTCAAAATGTTCGCCCCGAAGAACGCCGGGGTGGTCAAGAGGAGGCACAATTAACGGTTCCAGACTGGATTAACGCAGTTCATGAACTGTTTCCTCAACAGACCATTGAACGGCTCGAAAAAGATGCCGTTGAGCGCTACAAACTGGAAGAAATCGTCACTAATCCGGAAGTACTCCAGCGGGTTCAGCCCAATCAAACCTTGCTCAAAGCCATCTTGCGAACTAAACATCTGATGAACCAGGAGGTTCTGACGATTGCCCGTCAATTGGTGCGAAAAGTGGTTGATCAATTGATGGAAAAACTTGCTCGACCGATTCAATCTCCGTTTTTAGGAGCCGTTAATCGCCAACAGCGTTCTTTACTCAAAGTTGCCAAAAACTTTGATGTGAAGACGACAATTCGCCGGAATTTAAAGTTCTATGATCCAACCCGTCAGAAACTTTATCTACAAACGCCCTATTTTTACTCCCGAATTCGTCGTCAGGTTGATCGCTGGCAAATTATTATTCTGGTGGATGAATCGGGCAGCATGTTAGAGAGTGTGATTCACTCAGCGATTACTGCATCCATCTTTTTTGGCCTTAAAAGTGTTCGCACTCACCTGTGCTTATTTGATACCTCAGTTGTTGATCTAACAGAAAGTTGTAACGATCCAGTTGAAGCAATGATGAAAGTTCAACTGGGAGGAGGAACCGATATCGGTCAAGCCCTGGCTTATGCAGATCAGTTAATCGATAATCCCCGTCGAACGATTATTGTTTTGATTACTGACTTCTTTGAGGGCGCTCCTGTGAATCGATTGTTGTCTGTGACTCAGCAACTCGTTGAGAGTGGTGTCAATCTATTGGGATTAGCTGCATTAGATGGACAGGCAAACCCCTGCTATGACCTAGAAATTGCGTCTCAAATGGTAGCCCTTGGTGCACAAGTTGGAGCCATGACACCGGGAGAATTAGCGGAGTGGGTGGCGCAAAAGGTGCGGTAAGTTTTCATCGGATTACTGGGTTGAAGTTTCATTGATATCTCAGTTGAGGGTCTAGTTTGTAACTCTGCAAGCTTAAATTCCAGCAGAGGATTAACAGGAGGAGTCTTGCTTAGAGAATTAGAATCCCCATTGATCAAGGCAGAGACCAAGGAGTTATTTGAAACAAATGGCACTCCCCTGATGAACTCAGTGAACGAACAGTGAAGTCTCCCCAGAATTGACCTCAAATCAAGATTTCATCGCTGATCCCAGGCTTTGTTGATGCGTTGCTATACTGCATTCAGCATGACAAAATTAAAGCCTCAAACAGTCGCTAATGTTGGTAACTCTCACTCAAAATGATGTATTAGTCAATTTTCAGAATGCTTTGATAGATGAATCACTCTAGCTCATAGGTTAGTGGATCTAGGGCACATATAACGACAGAATTATCTCTGGCGTTACCCAATTCTCCAAGGAGAGTTCGTTTAATATTAAAAGTCAAGTTAAAACAGGTTACAACTGGAGCAGTTCAGTTATATGATGTAAGAAATCCACAGATTCATGTGTTAGGATTAAGCAGTTCAATTTAGAGTATACCCATGGCAAAAATGACAGCAGAAGCACCTTCTCTCAGTCCACTTACAGGTAAAGCTTTACTTCAGAAAGTGAAATCCCTGGGCAGCATCCCTCGCCGCGAGACCGCAAAGCTATGTGGCTATTACACGGCCACAAAAGACGATGAAATGCGAGCAAATATGACAGAATTCTATGATGCATTGCTGGCTGCCAAGGGAATTTCATTAGATCCAGGTCGCTCGAAAGATGGTCGAGGAAGAGAGGCAAGTTTCCGAGCTTGCGTTCATAGAAATGGTTCTCTTGTGATTGGAGCAAACTATACTCAGTCCATGGGATTACAACCTGGAGATCAGTTTGAAATCCGGTTGGGTCACAAGCACATTCATCTCATTCAAGTTGAAGGAAGAGCTGACTATGATGCTGGCGAAGAAGAATAAATATCTCCTGATATATTTATTCTTCGTTGGTTAAAACCTAGCCCACTGGCACCCTTGATTTGTGTTTGTGGGCTGTCTGTTAAACCTATCCGTTAAACCGGTTTGTTCAGGCTGTTTACTAAGCTTGCTGATGAAGTGAGTGATTTTGAGCAATCACTCCTCTGGTTAAAAATACTTATTATTCATGCCTGAATCTAGCTTAAACCTTGGCCTGAAATTGGTATTTGAAACATTACTCCTCAGACTACACGGTCTTAAATTCTGCAACTGTTCATCACTCTCAGGTTTTAGTTTTTTCCCATCACAAACTGTCTGCATTTGAACCCTGCAAATGCTCTCACCTGCGGGCAACACTATTAATGACTAATTCAGTACCAACGTTAAGTCGCAGCGGGATTATCTTGAGGATTGCGGGTAACTAGATGATCAACTTTGGCAATTAAGTACTTTTGCTTATGACCTCTTCCTGTTGTAACCTGTAGTAATAGTTCATAAACCTTGAGAACGAGATAAAGTCATAAGCCTATGAACGTGACTCATCTGATTCAAGCGCAAAGGCAGTTTTTTGCAACGGGTCAAACAAAGGATGTCCAGTTTCGTCTAGGGCAACTCAAGCATCTGAAACAGGCGATCGCCAACTCCCAAGCCGCTATTGTGGATGCGGTGAATGCTGACCTCGCCCGCCCCGAATTTGAAGCCTATTTTGAAATTGCCTCAGTATCAGAGATTAACTATGCCATTAAACACCTGAAATCTTGGGTAAAGCCCAAAAAAGTCCGTACCTCGATTGATCAATTTCCCTCTTCCGCTCAAATTTACCCTGAGCCGTTGGGAGTTGTGCTAATTATCGGCCCCTGGAACTACCCGTTTCAACTGATGATTTCTCCCTTGGTTGGGGCGATCGCTGCAGGGAATTGCGCCATCCTCAAGCCCTCTGAAATTGCAGTCAATACTTCCAGGGTTGTCACAGGTATCATCCAGAATACCTTCGACCCTGCCTATATTGTGGCCATCGAAGGAGGTGTGAACGTATCACAAGCTCTACTCGCTGAAAAATTTGATCATATTTTCTTTACGGGAGGCAAGAAAGTCGGTCAAGTGGTGATGGAAGCTGCCGCCAAGCATCTGACCCCTGTTACTTTGGAATTGGGGGGCAAAAGTCCCTGTATTGTCGATGCTAATATTCAAGTTAAATCCGCAGCAAAGCGCATTGCCTGGGGCAAGTTCATCAATGCCGGACAAACCTGCATTGCCCCCGATTATTTGCTGGTTAATTCTAAAATCAAGGATGAACTGTTAGCCGCTCTCCAAACAAGTGTGCGAGAATTCTATGGTGAAAATCCTGAGGCAAGCCCTGATTATTGCCGGATCATCAACCCATATCATTTTGAACGGCTGACTCGATTGTTAGAAGATGGCAAAATTTTAATTGGCGGTCAAGTCAATTCAGCCACTCAGTATATTGCTCCAACCCTCATCGATCAAGTGTCCTGGGATGATCCAGTTATGCAGGAGGAAATCTTTGGGCCAATTTTACCCGTTTTAGACTATCAGAATTTAGAGACTGCGATCGCTCAAGTCAATGCCCGTCCCAAGCCCTTGGCACTTTACTTCTTCTCCAAGGATGTGAAAAAACAGCAACAAATTCTCCGGGAAACTTCCTCTGGCGGAGTCTGTTTGAATGATACTGTAATGCATATTGGCATCACTGACCTTCCGTTTGGGGGAGTCGGAGAAAGTGGGATTGGCAGCTACCATGGCAGGGCTAGTTTTGATACGTTTTCCCATTACAAGAGTGTATTGCAAAAAGTATTCTGGCTTGACTTGAACTGGCGCTATGCTCCTTACACAGGTAAGGTTGCTTTGATTAAAAAATTGGTCAGTGGATCATGAAGGAACTCAGAAATGTGTAGATCAATCTTGAAACGGATTGCAAACAATAAAAAACGAAAACAATAAAAAACGCCCTCCAAGCTGGAGAGCGTTTACAGTGGTCAGAAACCTAACCTAAATTAGCTATTCAATTAGCTATCAAATTAGCGGCGTTGCTGATTTCAGGGGTGAATTCAGGATGAATGTTTTGTGCAACGCCTATTTAGTGAGCATCCAAAATTGTTGTTCATCTCTTCATTAAGCAACGCCAAATTAGCTATTCAATTAGCCATTAATTGCAGGAGCAACCAGAGCAATTGGCTCAGACTCAGCAGAGGCTAGGTCTAGGGGGAAGTTGTGAGCGTTGCGCTCGTGCATGACTTCCATACCCAGGTTGGCCCGGTTGATAATGTCTGCCCAAGTATTGATCACACGACCGCTAGAATCAATGATGGACTGGTTAAAGTTGAATCCGTTCAGGTTGAAGGCCATGGTGCTAACCCCCAAAGCGGTGAACCAGATGCCAACGACAGGCCATGCTCCCAACAAGAAATGCAAGGAACGGCTGTTATTAAAGGAAGCATATTGAAAAATCAAACGACCGAAGTAGCCGTGGGCTGCGACAATATTGTAGGTTTCTTCTTCCTGGCCGAACTTGTAACCGTAGTTGAGAGACTCGCTCTCAGTGGTTTCCCGCACCAGAGAAGATGTCACCAACGAACCGTGCATCGCACAGAACAGAGCGCCGCCGAATACACCCGCAACTCCCAACATGTGAAAGGGGTGCATCAGAATATTGTGCTCAGCTTGGAACACGATCATGAAGTTGAACGTGCCAGCAATTCCCAAAGGCATCCCATCAGAGAAGGAACCTTGACCAATTGGGTAGATCAAGAATACTGCTGTTGCCGCAGACAAAGGAGCTGAGTAAGCAACACAGATCCAGGGACGCATTCCCAAACGGTAGCTCAATTCCCACTGCCGCCCCATGTAGCAGCAAATGCCAATGAAGAAGTGAAAAACAATCAACTGATAAGGGCCACCATTGTATAACCACTCATCCAAGCTAGCTGCTTCCCAAACGGGATAAAAGTGCAGACCAATCGCATTAGAGGAAGGAACAACGGCTCCAGAGATGATGTTATTTCCGTACATCAAAGAACCCGCAACAGGCTCGCGGATGCCGTCAATGTCAACGGGAGGAGCTGCAACAAAAGCAATAATGTAACAGATGGTCGCAGTCAACAACGTAGGAATCATCAATACCCCAAACCAGCCGACATAGAGACGGTTGTCGGTAGAAGTGATCCAGTTGCAGAAGCGATCCCACAGATTGGCGTTTTCACGCTGCTGTAGAGTCGTAGTCATAATTTTTTATGAGTGCTAAGTTGAATTTTCAAGGTGCGTTCAGGTAGCAAACTACCGTTGGAAGAGATTATAAGCAGGTACAAATGCTAATTAATAGTTTTGCTAAAAAAATGTAATATATTCAGTTACGAAGCATTTAGATAGATTAACTTTTTTGAATCCATCACTGATACCCTGGAAGCTATAACCTTGAAGCTATAGCGTATGACTGACTTGATTGACTCGGCAAATCAAATTGCTACGGTCTCGAATCAGCGATTAGAGAAAGTCACCCCATTTAAACCCGTAGACGAATAGTAGACTAACCAACAAACAATCGAATCGCTTCAGTGTCTCCAGATAAAATCAGCAATTTTTGGATTCAAGTTGGTGTCTTCTTGGGGAGACTGGAATAAGACTGAATGTTGAATTAAAGGCTGAGAGTTGAGTCGTCTCTCAACTCGGCTGGGAATCCCATAGTCATAAACAACATGACCCTGACCCACAATTACAATCACCTGATAATCTGGCTTTGATTGCAGGAATCTTGCAATTGTCTCTGCCATTGTTTCATCCCAGAGAACTTGAGCCGCAAAAAAGTGATTAAACTGATTTTCATTGTTATCTTCTACGCCATTGTCTGTTTGATCACTATGCTGTTGAAAAATCTCCAACAGCATTTGGCGATAAGGTTCATGATCCATGGAAATCTCTGCCAAATCAGGAATGTACTCTTGATCTGCTGTTGTTAAGCTTTGTAGTCCTAATTTTGCAACTTTTCGAGTGACTTCGGTTGGGGTATTCAATGCCAAGAGAGGCAAGTTATTCTGCTGAGCAAACCGCAAAATATCTGCGTAATACTCCCAGGGAAATCCCCAACGTTGTTCATATTGACTATCTTGAATTAACTGCTCCTCGGTAATTTCTCCAGCTAAATATTGATCCAAAACAAATTGATAGGGTCGCTGGAACATCTCCAAGGCGATCGCAATCCTAGGATTTTCTGCCTGCAACGCTTGAATGATTCTGAGCTGAGCTTGATGGTCATCCAGTTGATTATGGGTTTCACCCAAATAAACAACATTAGCCTGTTGTAAAGCGTCTAAGATTTCGACTTGATGACTTGAAAAAGACTGACTTGGAGCTGAAAATGAAGGATATGCTGAAAAAGCAGAGAGAAAGGCAAATGTAGTTAACCCTAGTAACCAGGAACAGACATAATTCAAAACAAAAGGTCGCATGAACCAAAGATGTCCTAATAACTTGACGATAGCTTGACAATTAACTTGACGGTTAGCTCAAGCATTTGATCTGAGGCTATTCTGACCCTAGATTAACGCCAAAAAACGAAAGAAAGCTTGATTCTTTCCCTTGATGATCAGAGAACACAGTAAATGAAGTTAAAAATTAGGGATTACTCTTCACTTTTGGGGTTTTCTTGGGTTACCTGAGTTAGGGTAAAATTGCCTCGAAGTGCAGAAAGCAACTGAGGTCTGACTGCTTTTACCCAGCTCTCAAAGTCAAAGTCTTCTTTCTTGGTGTTTTCTATGTTTTGATTTGGAATTTTTTCTTTGTTTAAGTTATTCATACTGAGATGGTTTTTTTTAAATCAAAGATTTACTTTTTCATTTTGCAACGACTGACCTGAAAATTCAACACCCAACATTAAAGATCCGAATTGAATCAATGCAATATTCAAGAAATTGATCCTGAGCATGACGCAAGAGTTCTATAGACTTTGATATAGTATCAGAATTAACTTTTTATTTTCAAATTTTAGTAACCTACTCAGTCGGCAAATCAAGATAATCCGACTTGAACTGTGAGATTGTAATGTGAGCGGTCTTTCATCTTAGAGTAGTTTCTTCAATGTAGCTCCACAATCATTACAGACTAGGCAGTATGCCTTACTCCCTGCTTTCTTCTGGATGGCAGAGTTCTTAAGGCTCAAATTTTTGCGCCAAGGAATGCAGCGTGCTCTCATCCATCAACTGACTGGAGCAGGCTAAATTTAACCTGATTTAAAAGTCAACACAACAGAGGTTGCGATTTCTGAGGAAAGTGTCACAATAATTTACGGTAGTCTAATCATTAAGTTTTGTAATTCACCCGATTCATTCCTATGGCTGATCTCCTAACTAGACTGAGTTATCAAGCCCTCCAGCAAGGGAAAAGTTATTTTGGCATCGCTCACAAGACCCTTAGCACTGAAGTGTTGAAGTGGGTGAATCCTCCAATTCCAGAGCGTATTCCTCAGCCTGTCAACCTTCAGGCACTAAATCAAGTGCGGATCTGGCTAGATGAAATTCTTGAGACTGATTGGCAGGATGCGGAGCAGGGAGTTTATCCGGTGTCTGTGCTGTTTGAAAATGCTTGGGGAGATTTTTTGCAGCACTACCCGGCACTTTGGCTCGACATGGGTATGATTCAAGAGCGGGCGAATCGCAAACAGTATCAGACGTTTGACTCAGAGATTGATACAGAAGGTTACCCGGATTACTACTTACAAAACTTCCATCACCAAACGGATGGCTATCTGAGTGATCAATCGGCTGATCTATATGACTTACAGGTCGATATTTTATTTAACGGAGGAGCCGACGCAATGCGGCGGCGAATTCTAGCTCCACTGAAGCAAGGGCTGGCCGAATTTCAGTCTGTTTCTGCAAAGCAAATCCGGGTTCTGGATGTGGCTACTGGCACAGGTCGAACATTGCGGTACATTCGGGCTGCCTTACCTCAAGCCTCTTTGTATGGTGTTGATTTGTCCCCAGCCTACCTGCGTAAAGCCAACCAACTCCTTTTAGAAATTCCAGGGGAACTCCCCCAATTAGTTCAGGGCAATGCAGAAGAATTGCCTTATTTGGATAACTACTTTCATGCCGTAACATCGGTGTTCCTATTCCACGAGTTGCCGCCTCAAGTTCGTCAGCATGTGATTGAAGAATGTTTCCGGGTGACTCAGCCCGGTGGAGTGTTTATTATCTGTGACTCAATCCAAGCAATTGATTTTCCAGAAATGAAACTGATGTTGGAAAATTTCCCAGTTACGTTCCATGAGCCTTACTATCGTCACTATATTACGGATGATCTAGTCAACCGTTTGGAAAAAATAGGTTTTCGAAATATTAGGACTGAGAATCATTTTGTTAGCAAGTACTGGATTGCTCAGAAACCGATGGAGCTTTAAACAGTCGAGCGTTAGATATTGCTAAATAATTGCAAAAATAGATTCTAGTTTAGGGAATAGATCTTAGCCCCCTTCTCCCAAATTTGGGAGAAGGGGGCTGGAAGATGAGGGCTTTAAAAAATTGCTCTAGAGGATAGGTTTTACAGGAGTGTTTACCTAAGGCTCACTACAGTGAGCCCTAGCGTTGAGGTTTGATCAATCTAAGACGGTAAGACACTCCGAATCCACCAACCCACAAACATTCCTACTAAAAAAGCCCAGAGTTGGCCGGTTTTCAGCAAGTTATTCCAAGTGTTTTGCAGATTTTCCACTAAGCTTGTTTCAATTGCCAAAAAGAAATGGTTGAGGGCAAGCTGTTGCCAGCCGTCCATTAGAACATCCTGGTTTAAGGGTAGGTGCGTTAATGTATCAATTACAGTCATGGTGTTCCTCTCGGGTCGCAACAGGTTGAATCTGCATCACAACTAAAGTCATATCGTCAATATTATGGCTACCGGGGCCAACAAAATGATTCACAGCCTCAAAAATATAATCTAAAATGGCCTGAGACCCACAACAGTTTTCACAGGCCCACTTGAATGAATCTTGCAATCGCTCTTCCTCAAAGCGATCGCCCCGCTGATTTGCAGCATCTGTTACACCGTCGGTGTAATAGAGAATCGTATCTCCTGGGGCAAGTTGTACCTGAGCCTCATAGTAGCGTGTATCTGCATCCAAACCAATCAACATTCCTAGGGTATCAAGCCGTTGCATGACTTGGCTAGTCACTTGCCAAAGGAGAGGGGGGTGATGAGCCGCATTACTGTAGGACAAGGTGCAAGTTGCAGGATTATATTCCGAATAGAACAACGTCACAAAGCGACTAGAGGTTTCCAGATCGGCATACATAACTCGATTCAAGTGTTGCAGAATCCGAGCTGGAGAATGGCGGTTGAGCACCTCTGCCCGCAACATTCCCCGGGTCATCGTCATGATCAATCCAGCCGGGACTCCCTTACCCATTACATCCCCAATCACAATACTCCAAGGTTGGTCTTGCGCCGTACTTCTGGAGTTCCGAATCTTGGGATTGCGGTTTCCCGGTTGATCAAAATTTGAGGGGATAAAGTCGTAGTAGTCTCCCCCAACTCGATTTGCAGTGACACAATTGGCGGCAAGGTCAACTCCAGTAATCGTTGGACATTTGCGGGGCAACAGCCGCAGTTGAATTTCTGCGCCAATTTCCAATTCCCGATCCAGTCGTTCTTTTTCCCGCAGAGAAACCGCTAATTCATCATTAGAAATGGCTACGGCTGTTTGATCAGCAATTAAGCGAATCAACTTCTGGCGAGTCGGTGTCCAACGGTAACTTGAATCATGGCTAAAGACGTAGAGCCGCCCCCGCTCAACGTTGTTGACTAAAACGGCTGTCCCGAACAGCTTGATATCTGGCCCTAGACAGTGACTCACTTGACAATCCAGGCTTGCAATGTAGGATCGGAGCACGTTGGCTGGGATATGCTCAATCGAATTAGACTGCTGAGTGGTAATCTTGCGAGTTGCCAGTTCAATCGCCTGACGAATATCCTGACACTGGCGACCATCTTGACAATGTAACTGTTGGAACCGAAGCTGACCGTTGGGCTTGAACAGCACTAACGCCCCACCATCAGCATCCGTAACCCGACTGGCGACCAAGGGCGTTAGCTCCAAGAACTGGTTGAGATTGCTAAAACTGCGAAGGGCAAAGCCTAATGAACTGAGCAGTTCATTCACACTCTGTTGCTCTCGCTGCAACCGGGCGACCAGCTCCTTCAATGTCATCACTGGGCTAATATCCACAGATTTTGGCCTAGAAAGCGGATCAGGAACTTGATTAGAAGGATGTGGGAGGGGCAGAGCTGTCATACTCATTTCAACCGTGGAAGGACTAACCGGAGAGCAACAGGAACATAAATTTTAAACTAAGCTCAAGGCGTTAGATCAACTATTGCCTGTAGAGAGCTTAACCCTTAGAAGTAGTATTAAGGTGAGATTCTAGAATTATGCAACTGATGATTGAAGTTCTCACCATCATAGAGAGGAACTAGCCACTCAACAATGCCTCAATAAACTCATAGCTCGAAAAAGGGCGCAGATCTTCGATACTTTCACCAACCCCAATAAACCGGATGGGTAGACCCAGTTGCTGAACCACAGCCAAGGCAACACCTCCTTTTGCTGTGCCGTCTAACTTTGTGAGAATGACACCGCTAAGTTGGGCAACTTCTGCGAACACTTCTGCTTGACGGAGACCATTCTGACCCAAAGTTGAATCCAAGACCAACAAGGACTCAATCAGCGCATCAGGTGCTTTTTTATCAATCACCCGCCGGACTTTACTCAGCTCTTCCATCAGGTTTTTTTTATTCTGAAGGCGACCTGCCGTATCCAACAACAGTAACTCTGCATTCCGGGACTTTGCTGCTTCAATTGCATCAAACACGACCGCAGCCGGATCAGTATTTTGACCTGGATTGGCAATCACGTCAACCCCACTCCGCTGTCCCCAGACTTTTACTTGCTCTACGGCAGCAGCTCGAAATGTATCGGCAGCTCCGATTAAGCATCGATAGTCTGACTTGCTAGCGAGATGGGCAATTTTTCCAATGGTGGTCGTTTTGCCAGCGCCATTAACCCCTGTAATTAACCAAATATTTAAAGTCTCTTTTTCGGGGGCAAAGGTGGGAGAATATCCGTTCTGGTAAGGTTTTTCGAGAATGTCCCGCAGAATTTGCTTGAGATAGGCGATCGCCTGTTCTGGCGGTAGGGCTTCTTGACGCAAGCGTTCCTGAAGGGCTGCCACGATTGTATCCGTAGCTTCAACTCCCACATCCGCTTGGAGCAGCAATGCCTCAATCTCCTCAATGGCTGCCTGATTGAGCGGCCCTTGACCGACAATGGCTTTCAGTTGGTTCAAGAGGGTGCGTCGGGTGCGTCCCAAGCCCTGCCAGAGTTTGCCCAACCAGGTAATTTCCTCCGCCGAGACTTCATCGGGTCGGCGACCCTGACTGGCTAAGACTTCTGCTGACCAGAGGAACCGCTCATCAAAGACAACATCAGGACGATTGGGAAAAGGCTCAGGTATTTCCGGGGTTTTAATCTTCAGGTCTGGTTCTGGGGCTGCAATGGCAGTTTCCTTCAAGCGTTCAATCCGAGCCTGACGTTCGGCTTCGGCCTTGGCCCAAAAGGGTAAGGTTGCTCCAGAATCAGAAGCAGGTTCAAGGTCTGGAGCCTCTTTCAGGGAATTGGCTGCGGTTGCTTTAACTGGAGTTTGAGAGGGGGTTGGGACAACTGCGATCTCCCGTTTGGGGGGCTCAGCTAAAGTTATGGGTTCTGCAACGTTTTCTGAAGAGCTTTTAGGGACTTCAGAGACTTCAGACTCAATTTCAGGGTGCTCATTAACTAGGGATTCAGGGCTGAACTCGGCTGCTTCAAGCGTTACTTCAACCATTTCTGCAAGCGGTAGCTGACTGGCGGATTCTGTTTTTTCTACTTCTGTTTTTTCTACTTCTGTTTTTTCTGGCCCATGTTGCTGTTTCTGAATATTTTGATAGGCTGCCTTCGCCCACTTCAGATAGTCTTCTGGAGAGGCAGAATCTGTTGGAGGGTCTGACGGAGCAGTCTTTGGCTGCAGCGATTGGGAGTTAACAGGAACTGAGGGTTGGGCAGAGGCAGGTGGAGTGGATGGGGAGGACTCTTTAGCCGTTTCCTTCCCAGGCTCCTTATCTGTATCGTATTGACGACGAAACCAATTAAAAACCATTACACTTGGCAGATAAAACTTTATATGGGTGGGCATATCGTAAGCAATCACAAATGATTTATAAGATTTACGTGGTGCGGGCCTTTAGCTTGCGGGCAAGATGCCCGCTCCACGTTTCGCTTCAAATCAGATTGCTATATGGAATAGATTGAGGAGACATTGGATTGAAAGATTGCTGTAAATCACTTACCTGGTTAACCTGTCTTCTCTCTCATCATTATGATCAATAATTCTGATTACCTGATCAGATTATGCTAAATCCTTGGGCAAAATAGGAGACACAATTAAGACTTTAAGAATGGGGATCAAGGTTCACCCGGTAACAACGGTAAGATTAAGCGACTCATGAACTGTCCAGTCTCCAGTTGTTGTAGGTGTAACTGCCCTCCTGTCCAGTGAATTAATCCTTGGCAAAGCCTGAGTAAATTTTGGGCAGAGATCCCTTCTGTTTCGGATGGAGCAGTGAAGTGCTGATCCTGGAGAACAGGGGTTAAAGGCAAGGTCGAAGCTAAGGTCGAGGGGAGTCGGACTGTGCCTGGGTGAGTAATCTTGAGTTCAAACTGTTGATTATTAAGGGCGACTACATCAACTCGGACAATTTCGGTGGGCTGCGATCGCTCACAGGCCAGTTTGAGTAACTCATACACGACCAGTTCCAGTTTGAAGCGATCGCCAATCATATCCAGTCGGTTTTTTTGATGAATTTGCAATAACACCTGGCGAGCTTTTACCAGGGGTTGCAGGCGATTCCGAATCTGTCGCAACAACTTGTCTGTATGAATCACGTCTTGAGAATTGTGAAGTTGCCACTGTTCCCGTTCCAGCAGGTTTGAGGTTGAACTCAAGGTTTGGTTAATTTGGCGCAACAGTTGTTGATAGCGAAGCTGGGCAATTTGCTGTTGATGGGGGTCAGTGGCACAAAAGAGTAACTGTTCTAGCTCTTGTAAGTCCTCTAAACGCTTTTCCAAAGTGCAGTGCAGATTTTTGATCCGAGATTGCTTGTACCAGTTCAGTTGCTCTAGGGTAATGTGTTGAGCCTGGGCCATATTCAGGGACGTTGACACTTGCCGCTGCCAAGCCAATTGTTGTACGAACTCCAGCATGAGTTTGAGGGAGATCGGATCAGCAAGGTCTTGTCCCGGATTCGCAATGATGACTGCCCCCACCGGAGGTTGATTACTTTGAGCTTTTAAGGGAATCAGGATAATCTGCTTCAGTTTGGGGAGATTGAACCACTGTCGGGTTTGTTCGGTCAATTCCTGAGGACTGATCCAAATTAGGCCGTTGGCGTTGATCACCCGCTGAATCAGGGGGTCATCTGCCTTGAGAGTTGCTAGATTTGGCCTAGATTTGAACGTTTCTTCCTGCCGATCAAACCAGACAACTCGACTTTGGAGGTTGAGATCTAGCCCCGTGATTAGTGCGACCCAAGGACTATGTAGCACTTGGGCAAGTTGCTGAATAAAGTGCCACTCTAGTTCGTCAATCTGTTGAGTCTGCTGCCAAAACTCCCAACTCGCCGCGATCGCATCGGTGAGCTTTTGATGCAGCAGGTTCCGTTGATGATCCTGTTGTTGCTTTAGGCTGATGCCAAGGTGTTGACTGACCATTTTAATCAATTCCTGCTCTCGCTGAGTCCAGCTTCGGGCAATCTCATGGCCCACAACCAAAAGGGTATAAGGCTCAGACTCCATCCGACAGACTAGGAGTGACCGGATTCCTAGAGATTCTAAGGGCTGTCTCCAAGCTTGGAACGGCTTGCGTTCATCCCAAGTTTCTAAGGCGATCACCCTAGATCGTTGTAGTCTCTGATCCTCTGAATGGGTCGGAACTGGAAGCGCATGGGTCACTAACCGACGGTTGGCGGGTTGGTGTTGATACAAAACATGAAGGCGGCGAGGGTGATTGAATGTCGCTTTCAAAAGCAAGCAACGGGCAACATGCAAATGCTGGCAGAGGGCGTTCACAATTTTGGGAACCACAATTTCGCCTTGATTGGCGGCCAGAATCAGTTGGGCAACTTGAGTCATAAAGGCACAATCTTGTTCAGTTTGTTGCAGACTGGTGTCTAGCTCAGACAAAGGTGCAGTAATCCCCAACAATTGAGCAATATCCTGAAGAAAGGTTTTCTCCGCCGTTTGCCAAATGCGAGGCTGCTGGCTCTCCACAGCAATAAAACCCAGTAGACCTTGGTGGGATTGAATGGGAGCCGCCAGGATTGATCGAATTCGGAGCTTTTCAAGCAAGCATTCGGTCGTCTCCAAGGTCAGGGAACTTTGGGCTTCACCAATACTAACGAGTTTGTCGGTGATCAGCCCTTGGTAAAATTCCTCCAAGTCTTGCAAGATCAATCCCGAGCTGGGTCGATTAGAAGGGAGTTCTGGAATTTTCCTGGAATTCCCAATCCGTCGCCAAAAAAAGTGTCCTTCTGGCTGATACCAATAAACACTGGTACGACTGGGTTCTAGAAACTGTTGGGCAGCTTCGGCAACGTGCTCTAGATAGGAGTCAAAAAAGGAGTGGACTTCAGTGGCAGCCGGAAGAAATTGGGAGACAAGTCTCAGAATCAGTTGATTCGGGTGATTATTTCGATGGTGTTGCCAATCACTTTCAATATGGTGAAGGGCCGTTGCCAAGGCTCTAAAAATAATCGTCAGCCTTTCCCGGTCTTTTGGTTTTAGCAACCGTTTGGCTAGGGTTGAACCCAAGAGCACCACACCGTAGCATTGATCGCGGTATTGCAAGGGAAACAGGCCAACCTGCTGAATGTTGAATGCTTGTCCAATCTTTCGCCACTGACCCACCCAACGGTCTGTCTGTAAATCTGTAATCTCCACAAGACATTGCTGGATTACCACCTGCTCCAGATAACTTCCCCCCGGCAGTTGAAATTTCTGAAACAAAAATTCCTGCTCTCCAGTGGGAGTCACTCCCCCTTTCCCAATTAATTGATGGGTCAGTCGATCATACAAACCAATCCAAATCAACGGCATATTCAATCGTTGATGCAGGTAGGCAACGGTAACCTCCAGTAAAACATCAGCATTTTCTTCCTCCTGAATCCTCTGGAGCAATTGTCCTAGTGTCATTCCAGTTGGACTGGCAACTCCGGCAGCATTCGTCTGTAGTTGACCCATGTTGAAACCCCTAACATTCTAAAAGTTACCGTTCACTGTTACCCGTTCACTGTTGCTGTTCACTGGGAATCGTTTTAGCGTTTCAACCTCAGTTCAGTGGGTGAACAGTCACCAACCGTTGTTGGAGTGGAAGATTGAAGAGAGTTCTGTGAATCTGACTGGCGATCGATCTTTGCGTCTATCCGGTTGGGGAACCTGGGGAAGGGGAACCTGGGGAACATGGGTTGATAATCTGGAGTGTTCGTGGCACAGTTTAGGCATGGTGATCACGTCTTAAGGACAATCTTTTGGATCTCTATCGCGAGGGGATACGACCTATTCTATTTTCTGGGTTGAACCTTGATCCAGAGTGGACACACCATCACACCCTTCAACTACTCAGTTGGATTGATCAACAAAAATCTCATGGACTGCTGAATAGAGTCGTGAGTCGGATTGCTTTATCCTTTAGTTTGGCAGATCTGCGCTTACAGCAAACCCTCTGGAGCCTGAACTTTCCCAATCCCGTGGGTTTGGCGGCAGGATTTGACAAAGATGGGTTAGCTGCTGGGTTATGGGGCAATTTAGGCTTTGGATTTGCTGAACTCGGAACGGTTACTTGTCACCCCCAGCCCGGAAACCCCCAGCCCCGACTATTTCGTTTGCTAGAAGACAAAGCAGTTTTGAACCGGATGGGCTTCAACAATCAAGGGGCCGCCGCTTTGGCCCAACGCTTACAACGGGCTAAAGGACAGAGGTTGGATCAGGGGTTGAGTCAAGGGTTTGGAGTTCCGATCGGGATTAACCTGGGCAAATCAAAGATTACGCCCCTGGAACATGCGGCTGATGACTACCTCGAGAGTTTTCAACGGTTGCAGGATTGGGGAGATTATTTTGTGATTAACGTCTCTTCCCCGAATACTCCGGGATTGCGATCGCTCCAAGACGTTGATCAACTCAGTAAAATTTTTGACCGTTTACAACAGGCTAATCTAAGTCATAAACCTGTTCTCGTTAAAATCGCACCAGACTTAACCGATGAAGCTATTATTGACATCCTGGAACTGACTCAGAAGTTTGACCTAGCTGGGATTATTGCCACAAATACCACCATTCGACGCGAAGGCTTAACCCCTCAAATCATCGCCAAAACAGGCAAATCGGTGGCAGAAGAAGCTGGCGGAATCAGTGGCGCACCCCTGCGACAACGCTCTACCGAAGTCATTCGGTTGAT
Source organism: Microcoleaceae cyanobacterium (assembly GCA_051652765.1). Lineage (GTDB taxonomy): Bacteria > Cyanobacteriota > Cyanobacteriia > Cyanobacteriales > Microcoleaceae > JBHJGO01. The sequence goes on from JBOFUV010000106.1 coordinate 59,207, forward strand.
TTGGCAGCAGACTCAAGGACAACTGCCGATTATTGGAGTAGGTGGAATTTTTACCGCCGCAGATGCTTGGGAAAAAATTACGGCTGGTGCGAGCTTAATTCAAGTTTATACAGGATGGGTTTACGAAGGCCCCTGGATGGTCAAACGGATTCTCGGTGGAATCTTACAAAAATTGCAGGAAAATCAACTGCCCTCGATTACAGCCGCAGTAGGCTCAGCCAACAGTTAGAGACTGGAAACATGGGATAATGATCAAATTAACAATTGTTTAAGGTTCAATTTGTAGTTATGGCAAAGATTCAATTTTCCCGAGGAATGAATGAAACCGTGATTCCTGATGTGCGTCTCACCCGTTCACAGGATGGTAGCCAGGGAACAGCCCAGTTCTATTTTGATAAACCAGATGCCTTGGCCGAGGGGTTTGCCGAGGAGATTACTGGGATGTACCTGATCGATGACGAAGGAGAGCTTTCAACCTTTGATGTCAAAGCAAAGTTTGTCAATGGTAAGCCTGAGGTGATTGAAGCAAAGTATTTGATGCGGAGTTCAGAAGAATGGGATCGGTTCATTCGATTTATGGATCGATACGGGGAACAAAATGGTCTTGGATTTAATAAGTCCTAAAATTCCTAATTTTTGTCAAATTTCTTGCTGTCAAATTTCTCTCAAATTTTTGTCAACAGAATCAGGGTGCGGCCCTGTCCGCCCCAAATTTCTACAATGATGAATCCTGAAATTCCCCATCCTGATCAAGCCCAACTTTCAATTCATTGCGCTGCAATTACAGTCAGCGATACCCGCACCTTTGAAACTGACAACAGTGGTCAACTGATTCAAATGCTGCTTCAAAGTTCGGGTCATCAGATTCAGGACTATCAGATTTTAAGGGACGATCCAGCAACCATTCGAGCGAAAGTGATCAGCCTTTGTCAACACTCCGAAATTCAAGTGATCATCATCAATGGTGGCACAGGAATTGCCCCTAGGGATACAACCTACGACGCGATCGCTGGAATTCTGGAGAAAACCCTGCCCGGATTTGGGGAGCTGTTCCGTTCCCTCAGCTATGCCGAAATCGGTTCACGGGCGATCGCCTCTCGAGCTGTAGCCGGGGTTTGTCAAGGAAAGCTGATTTTTTCGCTTCCCGGTTCGAGCAGTGCCGTTCG
>JBOFUV010000107.1:0-7736 GCA_051652765.1 Microcoleaceae cyanobacterium
TTTAATGCTTCTTTATCTCGTTTATCTCCCAATACGTTTGCAAGCTGGAGTGAACCGGAGAAAATTGCATTTTGGGTGAATATTTACAACTCCTTAACATTGCAAGCAATTATTGACCACTATCCGACGAAAAGTATTCGAGATATTCCGGGTGTTTGGAAACGGCTGACCTTTAATGTGATGGGTCAGGATTTAACGCTAGATCAAATTGAGCATGAGATTTTGCGAAAAGAATTTAATGAGCCACGCATTCATATGGGTTTAGTTTGTGCTTCTATTGGATGTCCTGTTTTACGTCAGGAACCATTTACGGGAGCGAAATTGGTTGAACAACTCGACGATCAAACTCAACAGTTTCTGGCGCTAAATCGCAATTTCAAGATCGACAAAGATAACAAAACGGTTCACCTTTCCTCTATTTTTAAGTGGTTTGGCGAGGACTTTGAACCGAATTATCAAGTTGAGAATAAATTCGCTGGAGGAGCCCAGGAACGGGCGGTGCTTAATTTTGTCAGTCAATATCTTGACCGCCCGAGTCAGGAATACCTCCGTCAAGGAGATTACGCCGTTAAATATCTGGACTATGATTGGTCTCTCAACCAGCAGTAAGGGATTTTAGTAAGCGTCTAGAGCGCTGGAGTTGGAGTTGGGTTTGGGGCTGGAGTTGGAGTTGATATTGAATTCAAGGAGTAGCTAAACACTTGAATAACAGGCTTTTCTCCATCTGGGAGCTGATTCCGGTTCAGTACCAGCGTATCTTTGCCCACTGGTTGAACGGGAGTTCCCTGCATGACGCTCAGAAAATCATCTAGGGGAGCCAAATCACAAGTTTTGGGGTCAGAGGCCGCAGTTTTGTAGTGCGTTGGGACAATCACCTTTGGCTTCAGGATGCTAATAGCTTGTTTTGCCTCTTCTGGCGTATAGGATTTTGGGCCACCCCCAACGGGGACAAACAGGACATCTGGGCGACCAATCAGAATCCGTTCCTCTAGGTCAATGCTGCCTGCTAATCCCCCTAGATGCAAAATTTTAATCTCCGCTTGATTCCACAACCAGGCAACATTCGTGCCAAATTGCCGACCTTGCTTGCGATCTTTGATCGTGCGAATCCCTTGAACTTTGGTGTCCTCAAATTGATAAACTCCCGGCTCATACAACAAGGACGGATTGCCTGGGAATGCATCTACAGAGCCTTCATCAAGTAGGCGACTACTGATCAAGACGAGATCTGTATTGACTTTAGGATTTCGATAGCCTGCTGTGCAACCAATCGGTCGAAATGGGTTGACCAAAATCCTCAACCCCCCGCCAGTGAAGAGAAAACAGGTATGCCCCAACCATTGAATATTGAGAGCTGAGTTGCTGCCCTGAGCGGTTGCCCGGAGCGATCGCGCCCTCCAACTGGGTGTCAGACTTGTGGCTAGAACCGTTGTGAAAACACTTAATGCACCCGTTTGGGCTAAATGAATAAATCGCCGCCGCTTCATAAAATTCAAGGGAAAACTTAATAAAAACGTAGAAAAACCCCAATCCCCATTTAGTATAATTCACTAAAATTCGTTGAAATTCAAGTGAAATCAAGTATAGGACATCGTGTGTACCTGCTTGGCTGACAAAACGCCTGAAATCCTTTAAAAAATTTGCCAACATTTGCCGGTTGGTGAGTACAGGCTTGCCTGCTAACCGAAAAACTTCACAGGAGGCTGTTGACTAAGTTGCACATTTTGTGAGATTCAGAGGTTCCGCTGTGCAGAAAAAATCAGCTTGTCGCTCTTTAATCCTATTGTTCTGAGAGCTACAGAGAGTCTAGGAAGTTTTTCAACAGAGATTTACCCTTTGTCGTTAGGATACTCTCTGGGTGAAATTGAACCCCTTGAATGTGCGGATAGTGGCGGTGGCGTACTCCCATAATAGTCCCATCATCAACCCAGGCCGTTACTTCAAGCACCTCTGGACAAGTTTGAGGGTCAATCACGAGGCTATGATAACGAGTTGCGACGAAGGGAGTTTCTATATTTTGAAATACCCCAACCCCATGATGATGAATTTCAGAGGTTTTACCATGCATCAGGTCTGAAGCCGAAACAATCTGGCCACCAAAGGCTTGGCCAATACTCTGATGCCCCAGACAAACCCCAAAAATAGGCAAACGTTCTCCAAGCTGTTGGATTAGCGTTAGGGAAATTCCAGCATCTTCCGGACGACCCGGCCCTGGCGAAATAACAACCCCGTTAGGTTTCATTGCTCGAACCTGTTCAACGGAAATCCGATCATTGCGGTAGACTTCAACCTGATGAGCAACTGAAAGATCTGCCCCCAGTTCCGCCACATACTGGACTAAATTGTAAGTAAAGCTATCGTAGTTATCAATCACTAGAATCAATTCTTGGCCCTCCTCAGTTCAGGCAATCTTAGATTAGAGCGTAACCTAAAGTATTGCTCAAAACTCACTGAGTTCCGACTTAACCCCCAACTGATTTGAATTGACCTAAAGTAATGACCTAAAGTAATGCCTGCACCTGAATCATTAGAGGAGGCAGGATTAACACAACAGCAACCAGTACAGCAGTGAGAGCAAAAATTAAGACGGCTCCAGCCGCACAGTCCTTTGCAATCTTTGCCAAGTCATGGTACGCCTGACCGACTGACAAATCAACAATAGCTTCAATGGCAGTGTTTAGCAGCTCCATTGCCATTACAGCACCAATCGTTAGGCCAATCACTGCAATTTTAATAGAACTGAGCTGTAAAAAGACACTTAAACTGATTGCCACGATCCCAATAACAGTATGAACTCTGAAGTTTCGCTGAGTCTTGAAGGCATACCCTACGCCCTCTCCGGCATATCTAAAACTAGTGAGTAGGTTGTTAGCAACTTTCCAAGAATGGGAGCGATCATAAAAAGCCAAAGGCGATCGCGGCAAGTTGTGCAGTGGCAAAGAACCATTAACTGCTTTGGCATTAGGCAAGGGCCGTTGCAGGGAGGTTAGGGAAGATGGGTTAGAATTCGTCGGTGACATGCCGTAGACTATTCCTCAATGAATTGCTAGCTAGGAAATCAGACGGTTATACTGAACAAGTTAATCTCAATGCTTGATGAAATTTAACACAGGTTCAGTCAAGATTTTTACAAGTTGAGTGAGTTTTTGAGAAAGTTGCGATTAACCTTAGCTCCAAAACAGAACTCTTGCCCTGCTCAGATTACTTTTTTCATAGCCCCACTACTTTACAACTTCACGTTAACTTGATTTTGTTCAGATAGGAACGGTTTCACTGAACCTTTACTTTGTTCTCACAGATGACCCAACAAACCCTATAAATCAATCTCCAATTCGAGAGATCGAAGCAGAATGCGTTGCTGCTCCAACATCTGAGTCAAGCTGATCTCATCAGGATGATCCCAGCCCAGAAGATGCAGCAAACCGTGAGTTGCCAGCCAGACCAACTCAACTCTGAGAGGATGGCCCTGATTGCGAGCCTGTTGAGTTGCAGTTTCAACAGAGATCACAATGTCACCCAAGTAAAGCGGCTGAAACCATTGCAGTTCTTGTAATGGGGGGCTATCTATGTCTAATGTGGCAAAGGCCAACACATCGGTGGGTTGATTTTGACTCCGATATTGAGCATTGAGCGCCTGAATGTCTAAGTCATTGGTCAGCCGCAAACTCAGCTCATAGGCTGGAGCCTCGACTAGATTTGGCTTTAGGAGATCTAGCCAATGCTGAAACCAGCAATGCCACTCGGCCTCAGAAACTGGCGGCAAAACATCTGCCGGATTCCCCTGAACTGCCTTTAAGTTAGAAACTTGCCAAAAGTGATCCTGAATATTGGCTTCAACCTGAATCTGGTTCATTCTGGCTTAACGGGTGAGGTAAGCAATGCCGATTAACAGAGCCAGGAGTCCAGTGCTGGTAAGGGCAAAGTGAAATAGAGACTTTCCACCTTTGCGTACCATGTTCCGCATTGCCAACTTGACATAGCTAGGTTGGGGCTCAACTTTGCCAGAGGAACCTGAGAGGCTTGCCCCTGGGTCAGGATTGGAGGGCTGGGGACTAAAACTCATTGCTGCTCTCGCAAGTAAAAACTTGGGTAGAAGTAAAATTTAAGGACTTAGTCTTTAAGAAGAAATCCTAAACAACCACCATATTTTACCAAAATTATTAAGTTTTGTTAGTAATCTGCTTTAACTCCCAAATCGAAGTTTCCTAATCGTTCAGGAATAGCCTAGGAACAACACTTGGATTGACTTTTAATGGGCTGATGTGTGGACTAGATGGAGGAAAAATTCCTGCCGACTAACTAGAAGATGAATATTGCAGCAACTGCCGACGAGTTTTTTTCAAGGGTGCCAGTTTTCTCTCAGAGGCAACAGTCTCGGGTTGAGCGCGCAACTGAATCCGATCAATTTGGCTGAGAATCCGAGTAATGAGTTCTGGCTCAGAAACAGGTGTTCTGATAAAGTCATCTGCCCCGGCCACGTAGACTTGTCGCAGAGCCACCATATCAGCTTGATGAGTTACCACTACTATCGGCAAATCCTTCCAAAGCAAGTCTTGGCGGACTGCTTGACACAGATCAATCCCCCTCAGGGTTGACATCTCTAGATTCAGCAATAGCAAATCTGGCTGAGCTGTCGTCAGAATATCCCAGAACTGGCTCGGATGCTGGAGTGTGGTGACCTGTAATCCCCAGGGTTGCATTAAATTTCTTAAGTTTTCCAGCATCAGTTGGTTTTCGTCTACAACCATCACCCGAGTTGAGGTCGTTGAGGGTTTGGCCAGAACTTGGGCGATCGCCTCAAAAATTTGCGGTACCGAAATCATTGCTTTATGCAGGAAGTAGCGCACCCCCAAGCGAGACATCATCACCCGTTCATCCAAGCTGCCTTCTTCATCAATCGAGAGCACAATCGGCAGCGTCGGAAACTGAGTCACCAATTCTTGTACAAGACCGTTAGCCAGTTGCTTGACCAAGGAAAGATTCACTAAAACCAGATCGGGATGATTCTGAGCGATCCAATGCTTGGCAAAAGCAGTGTCAGCCGACTGTTCAATCTGAAACCCCCAAACTGGAGCCTCGGCTGCAAGTTGATCAAAAAAGCATAGATCATGATCAATCATGAAGATCTGAAGGCTCTGCCCGTCCTGGCTGTGTCTGTCTGGAATTGGCGTTTTAAAATTAGGTTTAGGATTCAGCCTGTCTGAGGCAACCTGGGCATGGGATGCAGCCTTGAGTCGATAGCCCAATCCATAAACAGTTTCTAAAAGCTCCTCGGTTACCCCCGATGACTTTAGCTTTTGCCGTAAGTTTTTGATCATATTGGTAACAGCGCCTTCACAAGGAGAGGCATCCAAAGGCCAAAGGCGATCAATAATCGCATTCCGATTAAACACCCGCTGGGGATTGCTCAGGAACAGTTCAAGTAGGCTGTACTCCCTTGCTGTCAGGGAGATCGTTCGGTCTTGGTAGGTTACTTCTGCAGAGAGCAGATTCACCCCTAAATCTCCCCATGTCAGGTGACAAGGGGCAAGCGGAACAGTTCGACGACGCAGCAAAGCCCGAATTTTTGCTAATAGTTCGGGGAGCTTATAGGGCTTGAGGATACAATCATCTGCTCCGGCATCTAGTCCTGCAACGCTATCTAAAGTGGAGCTTTCCGCAATCAATAAAAGAATTAGCATTTCGTACCCTCGCAAGCGGAGGTGACGGCAGAAGCTAATTCCCTCAAGTTTAGGAATGAACAGGTCTGCATCAAGCAGAATCAGGTCATAGCTGCAGGAGAGAACCAGCTCTAGCCCAGATTGGCCATTTGATGCTGTGTCGACAACATAACCACTTGCTGTGAGCTTGCTCAAAAGCAGACTAGCTGTTGATTGGTCGCCTTCTAGTAAGAGAATTCTCATGATAGACAACACAATAAAAGAGTTCAGACACACCGTTTTGCTTTGAAGATTAGCAAGTTCAAAGCCTTAGGACAACCAAAAGTAGTAAACATTACAGACAGTAGTTGATTGATTAGACATACAAGCTATTGATCAATGGGTTAAGCCCTCTGTACAATGTGTCATTTGATACCCAAAGACAGGAGTAAGTTTAGCAGGTTTAGTTAGACTTGGTATCACCTCACCGTTCGCAGCGTCTTCAATCTTTAAGAAAAAATAAATCCTTGTTATCTTTATGAGTTTGTTATTTTTCCAACCTAAGCTTTAACTCGAAATTAAGTTGGCTATTTTAGTTGGTTTAGTTCACTATTGAAACGGAGCTATTGATTTATGAGACATCAACCAGGAACAGTCCGTCGATCAGTCTTGTTGGCCCCCGTTTTGGGCCTAACCCTTGCCTTGTCCCCAGTCTTTGCTCAAAACGTTCCTGCAGAGTTGGCAAAAACTGCTGAGGAAGAATGTATTCGTTCAGCAGAAGCGAAGGGATTAGTTGTTAAGAATGTTGACTCTATTGAACCCAGGGATGGAGCTATTGATGCGGTGAATGTTGTTCTCAGTGTGGAGCGAGATGGACAACCTGCTCGACTTACCTGTGGATATTCTACTGCTGGAGCAGTATTTGACGATGATACATCGACCACAACATCGACCACATCGACTCGTTCCACAATTAACCCTTGGTTCATCTTGCTTCCCCTATTGGCTTTACCCTTCCTGATTTGGTGGTGGGGTAATAACCTTGATCGATCACGGGGTTATGCCCGTCGCGAGCGAGCGGATTCAGTGGTGAGAAGCCATGGTAGAGCCGCCAATGTTCATTCAGGCCCTGATAACAGCTATGACATTATCGGCTCTCTCAATGATGGCCAACGGGTAGCGTTATCCGGTTTGTTCAAAAGTGACTGGGCAGAATTGGCACAAGGAGGATGGGTACGATCTGAGCATCTTGAATCCATTGGTACACGACATACGACAACTCGCTAAGGATCGTGAGTTAAGGATTGTGAGTTAAGGATTGTAAAGTATTGAGTTAGGCATCTTGTCTGAGTCAGGCAGGATACCTAACCCAAAAGATTCTGGATGCTGTGGAGCTGATGTTTTGAGATGAAACCTTGGTTATGAGTCGCAATCTGATTTGAAGTGCGAACATAAAGTAGGTATCTCGCCTACACAGGCTGAAAGCCTTCACTATAGATCGCCGGAGGATATCTTATTGAACCTTTACCCGTTTGAGCCCTTTTTGCCTGAGGGGAAACCATTGAGGAGTCAGAATATGGGGAGGTTAAGCGGCGTGAGAGGAGCTGGGTTGAGGGTAAGGTCGTGAACTACGTAGGGTGAAACAGGCTGAGTAAAGATGCCCGGAACCTCAGAAGACAGTTAAGCCTTGTAACTGTTGACTCAGAGATGTTGACTCAAAGATCTTCCACTGTTCCGAGCATAGGGAAAAGCTCTAGCTGAGAGCGTTAATCGCATAGTCAAGGTAGGAGTTGGCTTCAACTGCCGCATCTCCACTCAGACCATGGCTTGCCTTGATGTGCTTCAGGGCTTCGACGTACCAGCTTGGAGACAAATCAAAGGTGCGGTTGATTTCATCAATCCCTGCAACCAGATACTCATCCATGGGGCCAGTTCCGCCTGTAATCAGGCAATAGGTCACCATGCGGAGGTAGTAACCGATGTCCCGAGCACACTTGTCCTTACCCCGTTGGTCAGCCGCATAGTTTGGCCCTTGCATTTGAGTGGTGTAGGGGAACTTGGAATACACGGCTTGGGCTGCACCGCTGATTAGGCTGT
>JBOFUV010000108.1:0-21694 GCA_051652765.1 Microcoleaceae cyanobacterium
ATCAGACTCTTCATCATGATCTAGTACGGGTGGGCCTCGCGCTTTATGGTCTGTATCCAGCGCCGCACCTGAAATCCGCCGTTTGTCTAAAACCTGCTTTGCAAGTTAAGGCTAGGATTACCCAGGTCAAATCCATTGAACCGGGCACAGGCATTAGTTACAGCCACAAGTTTATTGCTCAGAAGCCGATGGAAATTGCTGTAGTTGGCATCGGTTATGCAGATGGTGTCCCCCGTAATTTATCAAACCAGATGAAAGTCTTGGTACGAGGTGAATTTGCCCCGCAGGTGGGAGCGATCACCATGGATCAACTAATGATTGATGTCAGTCATATTCCCGATCTGCACGTGGGTGAAGTGGTAACATTACTTGGTCAAGTCGGCGATCGCTCCATCCGGGCTGAAGATTGGGCAGACTGTTTGGGAACGATTTCCTGGGAAATTCTGTGTGGGTTTAAACATCGCTTGCCTCGAATTGCCAGCGCAGAGGGTTAGGATCTGGTTTAACTAGAACTTTAACTAGAACTTTAACTAGAACTAGAAAGTTAAACAGACCCACAAGCGTTAACCCTGCCAAAACCAACTCCTGTTCAATCCATTGTGATTCAAACCGTTATGAATGCTCAACCCAAGATTCTAGCCTTGAATGATTTAGAGTATATTTCCTACCTCAATAGCCAGGGCGAACTGCCCAAATCCCTACAGGGAAAAATTGGAACCTATGCCATTTTCAACTCTGATCAAACCCTGAAGTATATCGGATATTCCCGTGACATTTATCTCAGCCTCAAACAACATTTGGTTCGTCAACCACAAAATTGTTACGGGTTAAAAGTCCAAGTCATCGACCGACTGAGCCGCACAATTTTGGCAGAAATTCAACAGGCTTGGATCACTGAAAATGGTTCGGTTCCAGAGGGGAATGGAGATGAATTTAAAGCCTGGACTGAGGCAATTGATGTGAAACCCTTGATGACGACTGAGGAAATCAGCGCCTACGACCAAACCGATGAAATAGGTCAAGAAAAAATTCTGCGAGATGTCTCAAGACGAGTTGAGGCAACGATTTTAGACCTGTTGAAACAACGGGGGGTGAATGAGGACATTCGCTTTAATCCAAAACTGAAAACGAGTGGTTTACTAGACTTGAAATAACTCTTAAAAGCTCATGGGACTTCAACTCAAAACGGTGATTCCTTGGGGTCGGAGCAAGGATGAGTATACTAGAATGTTTGGCCTTTCTCCTGAAGACCTTACCCGATCAATGTTGGATTGTGCGGGAGGGCCTGCTAGTTTTAATGCTGAGATGACAGAGGAAGGGTATTCAATCATCTCTTGTGATCCCGCGTATCAGTTTTCTGCAGAAGAAATTAATCAACGGATTCAAGACACTTATGAAATCGTAATTTCAGGGGTGAGAGCAAATCTTGATCGTTATATTTGGCAAGATATTCAATCCCCAGAACACTTGGGTGAAATCAGAATCGCTGCGATGCAAAAGTTCTTACAGGACTTTCCCCAAGGATTCATCGACGGTCGTTACAGAACCGCAGAGTTACCTAAACTGCCGTTTCAGACTCATCAATTTGACCTAGCGCTTTGTGGTCATTTTTTATTTACCTATTCCGAACTGCTATCTGAACAGTTTCACCTAGAGTCAATTCTAGAATTATGTCGAGTGGCTCAGGAAGTCAGGATCTTTCCAGTTCTAACCTTATCTGGCGAATTGTCTCCGTTTTTAGCCCTGATTCTCGATCAGCTTTCTCAACGGGGCTACCAATTGAGCCTGCAAACCGTACCCTATGAATTTCAAGTCGGGGGTAACCAGATGTTACAAATTCTCCGTTAAAATATCAGCGAAGTCATTTATCAAGGATGAGATGGTATGAAATTCTATCAAGCTCTGGCTTTAACTCTCTCTGTTGCTGTCGCTACAACGACTGCTGCTGGTGCTCAGGGGTGTATGTTTAAATCCAAACTGAGTTCAACGTCTACGGGCCTAGATGCTCTCACCACTCCGGCTCGGTTCTCCACTGCCAAAATGGCCAGAATCGGAGGGTTTGGGTCTGCTGCGATCGGACTATTAGGACTGGGTGGCGTTTACCTCAGCCGTCGGGCCATCAAGGGATTGGATGAGGTCAGGGCAGAAGCTGACTTAGCAGAATTCCTTGCCAATGAACACCCTGAGGCTCCGGGCGGAGAGCTTGATGTTCCAATTGAACAGGTTTTAGACACTGTTGAAGATCGGGAATTAGTAGCAAAGTAACTTTATCTGAATCTAGAACCCAGAACGTTTGAGACCGATTCAATCCTGAATTGGGATACTAAAGAATCTCGTCTTGATGAGAATTTCAAGGCGAGTTTTTTGTAACTTGTTCCTCTTCATCTAGATTAACGGAGTCAATAGCCATTCCCTTTGGGCTTTATTCTTTTCTGACTTACTCACCCCAGAAAAACGCAACAAATGTAAAGAATTCTAATATTCCTCGGAAGGGAGTCCTTTCCCCTGTACTAAATTTATTCAGGTGTTTGACAAGGCTGTATTGATCAGTATGATCCATTATTATGAAGCTCTCGATTTTTGACTTCCTAAAGTTGCTTAACACCTCTGCCACTACCTGTGCCATCCCAGAAAGCTCAAAAAATTGATTTGAATGGAGATTACCCTTGTCCCTGCCGACGGCGGGGTCGCCTGGTTCCCATTACATTGACAGAAGCGTTTGGCTGCGATCGCTGCCAACAAATTTTTGTGGTCGATGAAACTGGCTATTCCCTGGAGCAGCTTTCAACCCATTATCCTTACAAGCAGGTATGGCGTTGGACGGGTCATCAGTGGAGTCGGACAACGACAGGACTGCGATCTCATTACCTTTCCCTGGTCTTAGGAATGCTACTGGTTCCTCTCGTCATTTGGTTGCCCTTGGCCCTATACGCTCCAGGCCCGAATATTATTCTTTGGGCAATGGTTGCGGTCATGCTGGCAATGCTGCCTGCCTTGATGGTCTGGCTCGCATATAGGCGTTAGTTGATATGTTGATCAACAGTTCCGACGCTTCACAAAACCTGACCCATGTCCTGCGTGATGTTCAAGCTGCAAGTATCGCCTTATCCAAGATTCAGGGCAGTATTCGGAGCCGAGCTTTGCAGCGCATGGCAGCCATAATTCGGCATCGACAAAATGAGATTTTAGAGGCAAACACTCTGGATCTAGAAGCCAGTCGAGAGTTGGGGGTTTCTGAACTGGTCGGTGATTGGCTCAAGCTCACTCCCGAACGGTTGGATACGACCATTCAGATTCTGCAACGGCTAGGAGAGTTGCCTGATCCAATCGGGCGAGTGCTAGGGACATCCTATCAGCTCGAACAGGGACAGACTTACTATCAATTGGTTCCCCTGGGAGTCATAGCCTTAATCTACGAAGCATTTCCAGAACTCGGGGCGATCGCCGCAGGACTTTGTCTCAAGACCGCCAATAGTTTAATTTTGTCGGGAAGCAGCGAAGCAACTTATTCTAATCAGGTGCTTGCCTCAGCAATCCAAGAGTCCCTAGAAGATACAGGAATGCCCACTGGATGTATTACCCTGCTTTCGCCCGCTCAAGAGATTCCCTTACAAAATTTGGTGACCCAAGATCAGTATATTAATTTGATCATTCCCTATGGGCGACCTTACCTGGTGCAACAAGTCGTCAAACAGGCGACAGTGCCTGTGTTGCGATCGGCCATGGGAAATTGCTATCTCTATTGGTCAGCGACAGCCACAGTCGATCTAGCCCGCTGGATGATCTTGGAAAGCCACGCCAGCAACCCTGACCCAGTAAACGCCATTGAAAAGGTTTTGATTGACCCTTGTCAGCGGCGGTCTTTCTTGGTTCGACTCTGGAGTGGTTTACGGGAAGAGGGGTTTTACCTCAAGGGCGATGCTGCGTTGGTCGAAGAATTTCCAGAACTGAGCCTAACTGATCCCCTGGAATGGTCAAGACCTTACCTGAATAAAACCATTGCGTTTCGATTTGTGGAGAATTTAGAGGAGGCCATTACTTGGATGAATCAGTATAGCAGCGGTCACGCCAACTGTTTGGCCACAGAATCCTACGGTGAAAGTCGCCAGTTTGCCCTAGATGTGAACAGTGCCCTCAGTTTTATCAATTCGTCTCCGAAATTTTCTCGCCATCAAAATCGTGGAGATGCGATTTTTCTAGGGATGTCCAATCAAGCAGGCTACCGCCGAGGGTTAATTGGGCTAGAGGCGCTAACGACGTTTAAGTATATTGTTCAGGGCAATCCTAAGTTCTAACCCAAGTTCTAACCCAAGTTCTAAGTCTGGGGATGACCAGCCGTTCTGATCGGAAAATACAAGGCCGTTTGCACTGGACGTGAATGCTTGTGTTGACGCACTGACTGAGGATTTGTTGTGGGAAACCGACATTCAGGAAAGACTACTGGTTAAACTGACTGAGGATTTGCTACTGTAAGATCTAAGTTAGCAATTTTAGAAATTTTAAAGGCAAAAGCTGGTATCAAGACTTGATTCCTATTTCCAGCTTGCAGGAGTAAAGATGAAGCATACACTTTCGGTGTTAGTCGAGGATGAGGCAGGAGTACTAACGCGCATTGCAGGTTTATTTGCCCGTCGAGGATTTAGTATTGAGAGTCTGGCTGTGGGTTCAGCAGAGCAATCTGGGGCTTCTCGAATTACGATGGTCGTATCTGGGGATGATCGAGTCATTGAACAAATCTCCAAGCAGCTCTATAAGTTGATTAATGTTTTGAAGGTTCAGGATGTTACCGAAGTTCCTTGTGTTGAACGAGAACTGATGTTGCTCAAGGTCAACTGTAATAGCAATGTCACCCGCTCAGAAATTATTGAAATTGTCCAAATCTTTCGAGCCCGAATTGTGGATATTGGAGAAGATAGCGTTACTGTTGAAGTCGTGGGTGATCCGGGTAAGATGGTTGCGATTATTCAAGTCTTGAGTCGGTTTGGGTTGCGGGAGATTGCCCGAACTGGGAAGATTTCCCTGATTCGAGAATCGGGAGTTAATACAGAGTTCTTAAAAACTCAAGTGGCTGAAGTCAGATTGTAAACTTCTTTGGTTTGAGCCCATGGTTAAAGATAAACTCAAGTTACTGATCGTAGATGATGAACAGGACAACTTGGACTTGATCTATCGAACCTTTCGTCGTCAGTTCCAAGTCTTGAGGGCAGAAAGCCCTAGTCAAGCCCTGGAATTGTTGCAGACTGAGGGAGAGGTTGCCATTGTTGTCTCTGATCAAAGTATGCCGGAAATGACAGGGATTGAATTTTTGAGCAAGGTGAAGATTTGTTTCCCAGCAACGGTTTGTATGTTGCTGACCGGCTATTCCGAAGAAGCACTAAAAGCCGATATGAAAGGGTTGGGAATTAATCATATTTTTAAGTGTATTTCTAAACCTTGGGATGCGGAGGAGTTCAAATCAGTCATTCAACAGGCTGTTGAGATTTATCAAGCTGCCAAAGAGGGGCTTTAAGGTGATTTAATCTCTGAAAATTGCTGTCAGTGTTTGTTGTCACTGTTCAGCCCGGACTTTGGTAACAATCCGATCAAAATACCAATGGAGTCCAGGGGCAATGAGACTGTGAAACCGATTTAGCAGGCCCATTTCCAAGCCAGGGGTAATCGCAAATTGATGGCGTTGAATGCCTTGGAGAATTTCACGGGCGATCGCCTCCGGTTGCCAGATTTGAGCTGTTCTAGTGATTCGTTTTGTTTCTAAGGGTTTGGTGCGATTTTCGGCTTCCAGTTGAGGAGTTTGAACATCAGGAGGATAAACAATAGAAACCTCAATTCCTAGGGGTTTCAGTTCCCCTCGCAGGGATTCTGCCAAGCCCCGTAAGGCGAATTTAGTGGGGCTGTAGGGCGTGTACCCATAAAGCCCAATCAACCCTGCCCCAGAAGAAATTAACACCAGATGTCCCCGGTTTTGCTGTTGCATGAACGGCAAGGCTGCTCGAATACAGTAAAGGGAACCAAAGTAATTCACCGCCATGGTCTGCTCAAACACCTCAATGGGCAAGTCTTGAAAGTAGCCCGGTTGAGCCATGCCAGCAGAAGTGATCAGCAGATCAGGGGGGCCAAAGTGGTTCACTGCTCTGTTAATCCCATCTTCGGCCTGACATCTCTCTGCCACATCAGCCGTAACGGTTAGGATTTGGGATACGGTTCGGGGTAGGGTTGGGGATTGAAGAGAATGGGATTGAGCAGAATCAGCTTCAGGTTCAACTTCAAGTTCAGCTTCAAGTTCAGCCTTGGCGATCGCCAGTTTCTCTGGGCTGCGACCGATTAGGGTAACATTTGCTCCAGCTTGCACCAACAATCCTGCCGTTGCTTTGCCAATGCCACTGGAGCCGCCCGTGATGATGGCATGGTATTGATGGAGACTCACAGGGCCGATGCCCTAGAACGAAATAAATGGGCATGGTTCGGATTGTATAAGCCAGAGCGTCTGTGCTGCTGGGCTTGAACCGGAGTCAAAGCCGGACTGACTAGATATAGCGTTGTCCGTTCTAACTTTTCCCTGCGAGTTACTGCTGCCATCTCAGTGAGTGGGACAATCCAAATCGCTTCATCAGGCCAACCCAGCCGATAACAAATAGCAACTGGAATGTCTGAGGGGTAGTGCTCTAATAAACGCGCTTGGGACTCCTCAATATGACGAGCACTCAGGTACAAACACAGACTCGCTTGATGGGCGGCGAGACTGGACAAATCTTCCCTGGATGGGACTGCTGTTGCCTGCCCACTGACTCGGGTCAGAATAATGGTTTGCACCAGTTCTGGAACCGTGAGTTCAATTTGCAACTTGGCGGCAGCAGCTTGGAACGCACTAATCCCTGGGACAATTTCAATTTCAATTCCAGCTTCGGTCAACAGTTGCATCTGTTCGTAAATGGCCCCGTACAAACTTGGATCACCTGAATGCAGGCGCACAACTGCTCGTCCCTGACGCACCTGTGCAATCATCAGCGGGATAATCTCTTCCAGGGTCTTATTTGAAGTTTTAATCAGTTCAGCATCAGGGCGAGTTTCCTGCAGAATTTGTTGCGGCACTAAAGAATCTGCAAATAGGATCACGTCTGCCCGAGCGATCAATTTCTGTGCTTTTACCGTCAATAGCTCCGGGTCTCCCGGCCCTGCCCCAACAATATAGACTGCGGGTCGAAGTAAAACGGTCTCAGAAGTTTTCATCAGCAATCGTCAAAAACACAACTTTTTTTCCAGAAATTCCGGATAGTATCAGGTTTCTCTCGATAAAGAGAATGGTAGATGCACCCTGGTTGATGCCCTGGAAAAATTTCCAGGGCTTTTTATTACCTTAAATTTACTACTCTAAACTTACTACTCTAAACTTACTACTCTAAACCCATCTGTAACGAGTCTTAAATCAAGGAGGATGACGGTAGAGATGCCTAAAATAGCCACTTCCAGAACCAGATTTATATAATTTGTTGATTCAAATTTTGTGCCCTGGTTAGACTGAGGGTTAATGGGCAAGCCTACTGCTGATTAGCCACTTCACACCCAGAACTTGTAGTTGATTTAGATACTGTTAACGCTACCATATGGGGAACTTCCCGTGGGGTGTACTTTTTCACCAAAGATTTCCCTTGATAGGCCAGAGACGTACTGGCTCCGGAATCGACCATCACAGCTTCTCGAAATCCTGCCTGAGCTAAAATTTGCCCTAATGTCACTGAATCCACCCGTTCAGCAGAGACTCCAATCACAGGTCGGCCACTGCGATGAATTCCCCAAAATGCCCGATGACGAGCTGCATCAAATCCATACAAATTCCCAAATGTTGCTTCGGGCTGAGGTTGAAAATTTTTCACCAAGAACGCTGCGCCGACAAAAGCATCTGTTACGCCTGGTAACGCCTGTTGAATGCCTGTAAGGCTACCATGTCGATCAGGATCGAAAGCGATAAACTGTACCTGTTCAGGGCTAATTAAAATCAGAGGACGATCTTTGAGTTTGGGATTCTCACTCCTGTTTCCCGGAAAAAATTGACCGGGATTCTGGCTGAGAACAGGGCCAACCATATTAGACGTTGAATGCTTCAGAGAAAAGAAGCCGCCATCAACCGCAGCAATAGCCTCTGTCTTTGCCAAAATCTCCTCCAAGGGATAGCGTTTATCTGCTAAAACCGTGATCGGCTGTCCCCCAGAAATTAAAGTCAAAGGAATCTCACCCAATGTCACCTCATGCTTCATCACTGGGGCATTAAAATCAAAACCCGTTTTCCAAGGTGGCAATTGTAATCCTCCAGAAGCTTGTTCAATTGCCCGTTCAATTCCGGCCTGACCAAAGCGATCAATTGCTAGTAAACTTTTCGATTCGTTGCTAAAACGACTAATATTGTTCTCCATGGTTAAAGCAGCTTCATACCCTGCAACTTTCATCCAAGCACTCACCCGTTCATCATATTTTCCTTCTGGATAAGTAAAGTATCGGATTGGAAGATTCAGCCGATCTTCTAAGATTTTTTTAGATGCGATCACTTCCTGTTGAAGTTGCAGGTCAGAAACCTGAGTCAAATCTTTTGGGTGACTTAGACTATGAGAAACAATTGTAATTAATGGATTAGCTGCCATTTCTTTCAGGTGTTGCCAGGTCAAGGTGGATCGACCTGCTATTTTGCCATCAATTTTATCGGTATAGATTGAAAATGCTGCCGGGTAATTATACTTTTTTAGCAGTGGATAAACGACTTCGTAATGACCCACATAGCCATCATCAAACGTCAAAACAATGGGTTTTTCAGGGAGAGATGATCCAGTTCTTAGGTGATCTACTAATTGCGTTAAGTTGATAGGGGTTAATCCATTCTCCTGAATGGCAGCTAGATGTTGCTCAAATGCCTCAATAGTGACATCAAAGGAAACCTGTTTCTTAGGTAAAATATCGTGGTACATCATCACTGGAACTCGTGCCAATCTAGCCTGATCATGAATAGTTGGCCAAGGACTAATATTGGCTTGAACGATAGCTTGAGTCCCAATTTGTTTAATTAAATGGGTTAATCCTAGCTCCGGATTTAGCAGTAAATTAGCAGCGGTGAATAGCCAATCTTTTGTAGAGGGTGTTGAACTATTTAATTCCTGCTGAGAGCTAGATTGGGAGCTAAATTGAGAATTTGCTGTTTTACAAACTTTGGCAGGCTCTTGAGTAGAAGTCAAGGCAGATTTAGGAGCGGCAGAACTGGGTACAGAAAGCCCTACTAACAAACTGAGACTCAATCCTAAGTAAATTGGATGACGGCTGAATATCATGAATATTACTTTAAGCTTTGAAACTTTATGAGTTAAGCATCCTGCCTGACTTAGATAGCCAAGATGGGTCTCAATTGAAGCAGTTTAAGTTCTTGGTATGGGTTAAATAAACTTTAAAAAGTAGGTTAATCAGGTTAAGGGCGTTGCTGAACTGAGGGATGAATCTGTTGAACCCTATAATGCTACATTGCTCCTTTATCTTAAGGGGGACTTTGAGAAATCTGGCTCCCCCAGAATTGGGGGCCGGGGGGCGCAGTTGATGGGGACTTTGATCGCCTTTAAGCAACGCCAAGGTTAAGAATCAAAGTTCAGAGCAACTGAGCTTGAAATGCAGCTACCTTTGGCTAGTAAATACGGTAGGTTCACCTTTTTCCCTCTAAACGACCGAACCCTGCCACTACGAGGGCAGGGTAGCAAAATCTGACTGCAGGAAATCCATCCTACATTCGATCAAGACGATCAATCCGCTGAAGTAACCGAAAAAAAGCAAACCCCATCAAGAGAGCTAAAAACAATAAAACTAGAGCTAGACCCACTTTATTGCTGATCAAGAGCAAAGTTGCAGACAACGTAAATGCACCAATCAGTAGGGCATAGTTTGTGCTCATTTGCATGGTGCTAACCCGTCGCAGGGCTCGATCCGTCTCTGTAGCACGAATTCGCATTCGCAGATCACCCTGTTCAAGCCGATCCAGGGTATCATCAATGCGTCGAGGCAAGCCCAAGGCCGTAGAGCTGACCTGAGCCGCCTGCCTTCCTAATTCATTAAACAGACTATTCGCAGTTTCTGGGACATTTGCATTTGACATAAGCTGCATCGCAAACGGTTGAGCGACCTCCATAAAGTTGAACTCAGGATCTAGTCCTTTTCCAACGCCCTCAAGAGTTGAGAACGCCCGCATGACAAACGTAAACGTTGCTGGAAATCGAAACGGTTGATCGTAAGCAATCTCATACAAATCATCACTGATGGCAGCAACTGACTGTTGCTCAAAGGGCTTGTCCATAAAGTTATTCAGCATGTACTGAACCGATCGGCGCACAGCCCCCATATCCCCAGTTGGGACTAAGGCCCCAATGTCAACCAGGGATTTTACCACCCGATCCGCATCTTTCTGAGCAATGCCAAACAGGGTTTCCATCAGCCGTTCCCGCAGATTGGACGTAATCTGCCCCATCATACCGAAGTCATAAAAAATCAGTTGTCCCTCTGGACTTACCGCCAAGTTGCCGGGATGGGGATCAGCATGAAAAAAGCCATCATTCAGCAGTTGCCGAAGATAGGCTTCAGCGCCCATCTGAGCTAATCTACGGCGGTCTAACCCAGAAGCTTCAATCGCCTCATAGTTGCTAATTTTAATCCCCGGAACATACTCTAAGGTCAAAATTCGAGGCGAAGAGTACTGCCAGAACACTCTCGGAACCTTAACCCATTCACACTCTCGGAAGTTTCGTCGAAAGGTATCTGCATTGCGGCCCTCAGCCAAGTAGTCAATTTCCAGCCATAAAATTCGACAACACTCTTCGTAGATTCCCATCCAGTCACGGCCTCGGCCCCAATCTGGATGATTCTGAAAATAACGAGCAATTCCTTTCAAAATCGCAAGGTCAACTTCAAAAAGCCTCTTCAGCCCAGGTCGCTGAACTTTAACAACAACCTCTGCCCCTGAGTGTAGTTTGGCCTTATGAACTTGACCTAAACTTGCCGCCGCTAGAGGAATGGGCTCAAAGTGCCGAAACAATTGAGAAACAGGTTTGCCAAAGTCCTGTTGAATAATTTCTTCGCCCTGTTCGTAGCTAAAAGCAGGAACTTTATCTTGCAGCTTTGAAAGCTCTTCGACATATTCCTTGGGGAATAGATCAGCCCGAGTCGAAAACAGTTGGCCCAGCTTAATAAACGTTGGCCCAAGTTCTAGCAGACCTTCCCGCACCCAAATGGCCTGGGCACGTCGTCGTGCTAGCTTGTTTTCCTCAATGTAGCCTCCTCGATAGCTCCAAGGCTTCCCATCAATCCACAACCAAGCCAACCAGGTTAAGACAAAAGCCCAAATATCTAGGGAACGCCGCTGTCGAGAGTAGTTTTTCCGATTCCAGCGATAGACCCGATCTCGCTTTGATCTTGAGGAGGTCAATGAAACAGATGATCCACTAGTACTACGGTCACCGCGTTGCTGAGAATGGATCGAATCTTCGAAAGGAGCAGCCACTCGAGTATCCAAAATCTTGGCTCTGAAAAAACAACTAGTCTAACTAAACTGAACTAAATTAACTGAAGATCTTAAAACTTGAAATAGATCTCTGGAAGTAGAGTTCTACTCACTACTAAGCATGGTTCCGGTAACGTTGCAGCTCTGAACGCAATTGAGCCACCTCTGCCCGCAACTCATCGATGGTAGCTTGCAAATCTGTAGGCCGAGAATAAATGCCAGAGTCTACAAAGCGAGAGGCTGAAGGATCGGGTGTTGCCATTTGCGCTTCCCGGTCAGCCCGTGCCACCACCTGCTCAGTAAACTGCCGTAGGCGTTCCCGCTGCTCAGCATCAAATTTCCCTAGCTCACTTAAGGTATTGGTAAAGATATTTTCTAGCTGCTCGTAAACACCTTCAGCAACAGCTCGGCCCACAAAGAAAGCATCAACGGCTGGCTTAGTCATAAAATTTTTACTCACTAATTTTTGATAACTTCCGTAACAAATTATAACTGCTCTGGCTCTCCTCTCACAGTCTGTTGCTTTATTTAAAACAAAAAAGTATGAACTTAACCCCTTGAGCAAGGGGGTAAATCGTGATCCTAGTCATGAGGTTGAATCCAAGGGTTGCACATCTTTCTGATATTCCCAGTTGGAGCTTCGACCGGGAGTGTCAGCAGGAGGCAGAGAATCAGGGTCATTTGGAATGTAGAGTTCAGGGTTTGGATTGTAATCTGAGGGATTGGGTAACGGAATCGGCGGTAACTTTTGTGGCAGTTCAGACGGATCGTACTCGAACTGATTAGGCGCAGAAATTACATCGGGTTCGGGCAAAGGCTCGGCTCGGTCAGGGGTCTGATTCCCTTGAGGCAACGGCGGCAAATCCTCAGGGGTCAAGTCTCTGAGGGGATAGAGGGCATCCGGAGAGTACAAATCCCGAGCCGGTCGAATATTCCGGGTTTCCTCAACGGGGGTCGGATCTAACGATTCAGGAGTTTCAAGCTCGAGGGTCGAGTCGGGGCGTTCAGGTAAATCCGGGCTACTCGGAGCGGTTGAGTCTTTGGAAGTCTCCAAGGATTCGGGCTCTGCTAAGGTCGAAGGAGACACATCAACATTGGGAGTATTTTCTGGATCTTTTCCTAAATCGTCTTGCCCCGCTTCAGGTTCAGGATTATCCCGGTTGCCATGATCAAAATCCCGTTCCCCTTGAAACCGAAATAAAGGTCGATTCCGTTGGCGGATCACAGAAGGATCTTCAAACATTGGTTTGGAGGGATCGTAGTTCGGGAGCCGATCGCCAATCGACTGCCGCGACAAAATTGCCTTTGGAGCAAGGGTACGGCTATAAAATCGCGTAAAGGCAAACCCTAGCCATCCAGAAAACAAAGCCGTGAAGACAAACAAACCCAGTACCATCTTCCAAGACTGAGGGATCTGAACCAGTTGGGCGGGAAAGTCTTGCTTTAAACCAGAATGGGTTTGATCCGTTGAAGGTTGCTGAAAAATCGGCTCAAGGGCACTCACTGGATTTGTTGCCCCGGCAACCGATTCTAGGTTGACTTTTAGGTTGACGGCCTGAGGGAAAGCTGCTTTCCCAGATTCTGACTCTAGATCAGGGGTGAGGTCAGGAAGTTGAGGGAAGAGAGATAACCATTGCTCAACGGTCTGAGGTCGGTGCTGCTGTTCTAGTTCTAAACCCCAAAAGATCAAACGTTCAACCGCAGGACTGAGGGATGGGTGGAGAGATTGTAGACTGGGCTTGGACTGACTTAACAGGGTTCGAGTGGCTTGACTGACCAACAGAGGCGCTTCTAGGGGAGGTTTCCCAACGAGTAGGGTGTAAAAAATTGCTGCCAAGCTGTAAATGTCGGTTGCAGGACTCAGGGGCTCATGGGGTAGATATTGTTCAATGGCGGCATATCCTCCTAACAAACTCCGGTGACGAATCGGAGACTGATCTGAACCTTGAATCAGTTCACTAACAAGCCCAAACCCAGTCAAAACCATATGCTGAGCCTTGGGCCATTTCATCACAACCCTTGGACAAAGGGCACAGTGAAGAACACCTTGTCGATGGATCGCACCAAGGGCAGAGGCAATCTGCTTCACAATAGCAGTAGCTTGGTGAACGGCCATAGGAGATTGATTCTGAAGTGAATCTTCCAAAGTTTGCCCTGAGATTTTCTCTAGGACAACAAACGGCAACCCCCGATCCTCAAATACCTCTAGCACTTTTGCCAGATGAGGGTGACGACACCGACTGATGCGCTGCGCGATCGCCTTGAAGTGAAAGTGAAGTTGGGCAAAATCGGGCCGATGACGCAACTGAGGATTGAGAGTCTTGATGACAACGGGCTGTCCTTGTAAAAGACAAACGCCTTGGTAAACCAACTCAAACTCGCTCCGATGGAGCAAGCTGTGGAGGATATATTTCCCATTTTGGAGTTTTACTTCAGTTTTTGAATCCGTGGGTATGACTGTCAAATATTCCCCCTGTGGGTTTCACCTAGACCGATTTGTTCAGAAACGTCAACACTTCCCCTGTTGATTTGCTACAACTCTGAAGAATTGTAACCCATAAGGAACGTGCCTGAGAACCACTGTCTTGAAAGCAGTGGATGAAAGGCAGGGCTATCCTTATCCAAATTGAGATTCTCAAATTGACCGGAATTCCGAAGTGATTGCTTGGAGAACTTGAAGGGATTGTGCTCTACAAAAGCAAGTGGATAGCCTAATCCGCTCTTGAGAGCGCACTATTTATTTGGGGCGTGACCACGATCCTTGGAACGTTTCTGCAACAGGAGAGTCTGAATCAATCAATACATCGAAATCAAAGAAGGGTTCGGGCGCAACAGCCTTTTACTCTATTTCCATAAATCAATCTCATAAATTAATCTCATAAATCAATCTCATAAATTAATCTCATAAATTAATCTCACAAGTTATTTGGGATTACTCTTTGAAGCGTGAACCCTGCGCCACAGATATCTCATCCATCATTACGAGTTGCTACCGATCAAAACTACTACAGAGAGTTGTAAATTTCCTATAGGATGGACTAGCACAACCGATGCTGCTTTAGTCATAGTTCAAGTTGAGTTGCTCTATCGATTGTTAAATCCCTAAACTAAAAATCTAAGCTAAAAATCTAAACTAAAAACCTAAACTAAGAATGAATAGAAACTATACACTTTTATTATTGCTCACAAAACTTTCACTGGGAGTTGTTCTTTTGGCTAGCTTGGGCATTTCGACGACTCGAACCCTGGCTTCCAACTTACAACCAGAACTGCCAAACTCACAGCAAGGGCTACAGTACGCCATGCAACTACCTCAAGCCTCCCCCAATTCATCTCCAAACTTTCCTCCAAACTGTCGCCAAACCCCAGCAACGTCTTGTCAAGTTGGGGGACTGTATGTAAAGTCGGAAACGGACATTTCCTCAACTTTTCCGCTCAAACAAACAGCAGTCAAAGCCAAAATAGTCGGCAATCTTTCACGGGTTGAAGTCACTCAAACCTTTGAGAATCCTTTTAAAGAACCTTTAGAGGCCCTCTATATTTTTCCATTGCCAGACGCAGCGGCAGTAGATGATATGGAGATCAAAATTGGCGATCGCACAATTAAATCTCTGATCAAAACCCGTGAAGAAGCTCAAAAAATCTATCAACAAGCCAAGCAAGAAGGGCGAACGGCAGGATTGTTAGAACAGGAGCGGGACAATATTTTTACCCAGTCCCTAGCCAATATCAAACCGGGTGAACAAATTCAAGTCACGATTCGTTATACCGATAGTCTTAAATTTTCCAACGGGGATTATGAGTTTGTGTTTCCGATGGTGGTTGGCCCTCGCTATGTTCCCGGCAATTTGATCGACGGGACTCAACCCAATACGGATCGCGTTCTGGATGGGGCTCGAATTACCCCACCAGTGTTACCGCCCAATATTCGTTCCGGTCACGATGTCCAGGTTCAGATTGAAATTAATGCCGGAGTTCCTGTTCAGAATCTGCGTTCTCCTTCCCATCAAATTCTCACCCAAAAACAGGGCAATTCACTACAGGTTACCCTTGCTGAAGGAGACACGATTCCTAACAAAGATTTAATCCTGCGCTATCGCATCTCTGGGAATAAAACCCAGGCCACTGTGTTGACTGAAGCAGACCGCAGAGGAGGTCATTTTGCAGCGTATTTAATTCCGGCGGTGCAATATCAACCCGAGGAAATTGTTGCAAAAGATGTGGTTTTTCTAGTAGATACTTCTGGTTCCCAACGGGGTGAGCCTCTGGCAAAGTCTCAACAGTTAATCCGACGGTTTATTCAAGGATTAAACCCAGAAGATACTTTTACAATTATTGACTTTTCAGATACAACCACGGCCCTGTCTTCTACTCCATTAACCAACACCCCTGACAACCGCCAACGGGCGCTCACCTATGTGAACCAACTCGAAGCCCAAGGCGGCACAGAACTTCTGAATGGGATTCAGGCGGTGCTCAATTTTTCGCCCCCAGATACCGGGCGGTTGCGGAGTGTTGTATTGCTTACCGATGGATACATTGGCAATGAGACTGAGGTTTTGGCCGAAGTTCAAAGTCAATTAAAATCTGGAAATCGCCTGTATAGTTTTGGAGTGGGCAGTTCGGTCAACCGATTTTTGTTGAATCGTCTGGCTGAAGTTGGACGGGGAACCGTTCAGATCACTCGCCCCGATGAACCCAATGATCCTGTGGTTGAAGAATTTTTTCAACAGATTAATAACCCCGTTTTAACCAATATCCAGGTGAATTGGGAGGGAAGTTCTGCCGTTGAAATTTATCCGGCAACTCCTATAGATTTGTTTGCTAGTCAACCTTTAGTTGTGTTCGGACGGACACCGGATCAAGGGAGTGGTCGATTAAAAATTACTGGAACTCAAGCCAATGGCGATCGCTACGAGCAAGTTTTAGACGTTAACTTTTCATCAAAAACCAGTGTTAGTGTGCCTGAATCGAGTTCGGTAGACCCGATCGGGTCTACCACAATCAGTTCTGCCATTGGTTCAACGGGCGGAAACTCAGCCATTGCTCAACTTTGGGGTCGTGCCAAAATTAAGTACCTGGCTGACCAAATGTTTGGAGGAGAAACCAAATCTGGGGTTGATGCCATGACTCGAACGGCTTTGGATTATCGCTTGTTGTCTGCTTACACAGCTTTTGTTGCTGTGAGTGAAGAGGTTCGAGTCGATCCCAATGGTCAGCGTCGCACGGTTCAGATTCCGGTGGAACTGCCGGAAGGGGTGAGCCGATCTGGTATTTTTGGGCCAACTTCAGACTCGTTCACCGGGCAAGGTTTAGTCCGAAGTCGTTTGTCTGTTCAGCAACAACCGATGCCTGCAGGTCGATCTATGGGAGGGGCTCGAGGAGCTGAAATTGCCCCAATGCCAACGGTTCCCATCAGTCCTCAACCCAGTTTGCCCCCTGCCACTGGAGTAGCCGCGAACACTTCAACCTTGAAGGTAACTCAGGCTAAGGGATTAGACCCAGCAGCAACAGTTGAACTCAACCGTTATTTGCAAGGTGTGAGTCTGCCGCCAAAGGTGCAGGGTCAGTTAGTGTTTGAGGTGTTCACTCAGAATGGCAATGTCCAACGGATTATTTTTGATGACTTGACTTCGACTGTGACACTAGGTCAGGGGGGTAATCCAGCGATTACAGTTGATCGAATTCGGCGATCGCTCCAAACTTGGCGACCTCCTACTGGAGTCAATGGCATCGTTCGGATTACGGTGCAAATTAACTCATAGTTCATCACGCTATGGCAATCCCAAATCAATCATGAGAAAACCATAGCGGAGTGGAAGACTGAGTCACTGTAGGCCAGTCGAGAAGAACGGAGGTGAAGTCACCGTGCCTCTTGGTCAGGGCTGATGCTAGGTTGAGAGCTAGATGTTGAGTCGCATTTCCCTAAGGACGCTACAATGGGATTAATCCTGCATCACATCGGTTGGATCTATGACGACTGCCATCCCTACAAAAGTTGAGCTTGTAAAGACTGAGTACGAAGCTGTTATTGGGTTAGAAACTCACTGTCAGCTCAGCACAGAGACTAAGATTTTTTCCAGTTCCTCTACAGCCTTTGGGGCCGAACCCAATACAAATATTGACCCTGTCTGCATGGGGTTGCCGGGAGTCTTGCCCGTTCTGAACCAGAAAGTGTTGGAATATGCGGTGAAAGCAGGGCTGGCCTTAAACTGTACCATTGCACCCTACAGCAAGTTTGACCGCAAACAGTACTTTTACCCTGATTTGCCCAAGAATTATCAAATTTCCCAATACGACTTGCCCATCGCTGAACACGGTTGGCTGGAAGTCGAAATGATTGATGAACAGGGCAATGTCACCCGCAAGAAAATTGGTATCACTCGCCTGCACATGGAGGAAGATGCCGGAAAGCTAGTTCATGGTGGGAGCGATCGCCTCGCTGGGTCTACCTACTCCATGGTGGACTACAACCGCGCAGGCATACCATTGATTGAAATCGTTTCTGAACCAGATATGCGTTCAGGTCAAGAAGCCGCTGAATATGCCCAAGAACTACGCCGGATTGTGCGTTATTTGGGGGTGAGTGATGGCAATATGCAAGAGGGTTCCCTGCGCTGTGACGTTAACGTTTCTGTGCGCCCTGTCGGACGAGAACGGTTCGGCACGAAGGTTGAAATTAAGAACATGAACTCTTTCAGTGCGATTCAACGGGCGATTGAATATGAAATTCAACGGCAAATTGCTGCGTTGGAGTCTGGAGAATCCATCGTTCAGGAAACTCGCCTTTGGGAGGAAGGCAGCCAACGAACTATTAGTATGCGGATCAAAGAGGGATCAAGCGATTATCGTTACTTCCCGGAGCCAGATTTACCTCCCCTTGAAGTCACCCCAGAACAATTAGAAGGGTGGTACAAAAATCTGCCGGAACTGCCAGCCCATAAGCGTCACCGCTATGAAACTGAGTTGGGGTTGTCTCCCTACGATACCAGGGTATTAACTGACGACCACACCATCGCTGGCTATTTTGAAGCAACAGTTATAGCAGGGGCCGATGCCAAACAAGCCGCAAATTGGATCATGGGAGATATTACAGCGCACCTCAAAAATGAGAAGCTCAATGTTGCTGATATCGCCTTAACAGCAGAACATTTAGCCGAGTTGATTGATTTGATTGACTCCGGAACAATCAGCGGAAAAATTGCTAAAGACATTCTGCCAGAATTGCTGGCTCAAGGGGGTTCTCCTCAGGCTCTCGTTGAAAAGCAAGGTTTGATTCAGATTTCTGATACTGGAGAAATTGAGAAAATTATTGATGAAGTCTTGGCCGCCCATCCTACTGAATTAGAACGATATCGAGCTGGAAAAACCAAACTACAAGGCTTTTTTGTGGGTCAAATCATGAAGAAAACTCAAGGTCGAGCTGACCCAAAGTTAACCAATCAAGTCCTTGAGAACAAGCTAAAACCAGAGTCTGCGCCCTAAGTATTGATGCTGATTGTTCAGACTTCAAACTATAAAACCATCTTTATTGAAGACTACACTTCAGCACCAATCTCCAGCACCTCTTGAAGTTGAATAACATCCTGACGAGGATCAACATGAACAACCTTCACCTTAAACCGATCGCCGAGTTGCATCGTGTGATTAAAGCGCATTTGCAACTCCAAAGCCAACTCCTCAAGTAAAACTAGGCCAATCCCATTCTCCTCGCGCCACCACCTCAGCAACATTGCGTGCCAGACTTGGTTGCCTTGACGACGCAGATATTCTAAGCTCCAATAACGATTTGTTTCTCGTTCAACCTTGGCAGCTTCCTTAACTGTCGTTCCCAAGCTCATCACCATTTCCTGCATTTGTCCATTAGAAAAAGGAGGGTCTTCACCTCGCAGATGGGCTTTAATTTGAAAATGAGTCAAAAGATCACTATAACGCCGAATTGGAGAAGTCACTTGAGTATAGGTATCTAAAGCCAAACTAGCATGACGCGCTGGGGTTAGAGTCACTTCACTTCGCGGCATGTATCGTCGCATGACACAAGCCCGAACTGCTCCTGCTGGCAGTCTCATCAACTCTTCTTGAGGGGGTAGATCAGGTTGGGGTTGACTGCGGTAGGGCAATGCAATATTATGAGCCTGACCATAGCGAGCGGCAACTTCTCCTGCAAGAATCATCATCTCTGCAACCATCTGTCTTGCCGGGGAGTCATCCAATACTGTAACCATTACTTCATCTGCTTCAACTTTAACTGAAGACTCAGGCATATAAATACTAATGGCACCTTGAGAGTCCCGCCACTGCTTACGACGCTTGGCCCAGAAGGCAATCCGCTCAATCTCCGGCTCAGCCTGAACTCCTAACTGCAACATCTCGTCCACATCTTCATAAGTCAGGCGATAAGTAGGTTTAACCTGAGTTGCATGAATACTGAACTCCTGAACTTCCCCTGATTCCTCTAAAATGACAGCAAAACTTAGAGCGCAGCAAACTTGACCCTGGACTAAGCTCATTGGACCCGTCGCCAACTCAGGAGGGAACATCGGAATCATGCCGGTTGGCAGATATACTGTCGTTGTTCGACGGCGAGCCTCTAAGTCAAGCTCATCTCCTGGAGAAATTAGACGAGTCGGATCTGCAATGTGAATCCATAGACGTTGTCGATGATCATCAAGAAACTCCAAGCTCAGACCATCATCAATCTCTCGCGTACTTTCATCATCAATCGTATAGAGCTTAAGATGCGTCAAGTCTAAGCGACTAATATCAGGATCAACAGGCTGAACGTCTAAGCAATGATGTGCCACTTCACTTACCCGAACTGGAAACTCAATAGGGAGCTGACTACGATGCAATGACAAATTTTCATGCTGACTCCACCTTCCCAAATCCACCAGGAGTTGAAAAGAGCCATGATTAGTCTGAGCACGTCCGAGAGCAGACAGAGTCTCAAAGGCTAGCACCACATGCAGCGCCTCATCACCATAGAGAGCAAGCCGTTCTAAAGACTCCAAACGAGAAAAATCAGTTATTTCCCAGCTTACAGGTTCCCCTTTCAAGCATCGATGAACTCGTTCCCAAAACTCCTGAGTTTCATTCTGACGCTGTTGTTCAACCTTCTGTTGATGCTTGATCTCGGCAACTTGATTCAGGGAACGAGGCTCGTAGCGATCACCTCTCTGCTTAAAATAAAGCTTGTCACTAGACAGAAGCAAATAGCTTGCATAACACTGAGATGGACTAGCCTCTGAAAATAACAGCAGTGCCATCTCCTCTGGAGTAACAGCTTCGTCTCCCTCAACAAGGAACTCCCAAGCCACCTCAAGACTTGAGGGGTCAAGATAAACCTGCAATTCCTGAGAAAACCTAACAATTTCAGAGGAGCGAAAAGTTAGCCCAGGAACTTCATAAGTAATCTGACGAGGATGTATGGCATGGGAATTTCCCTGCTCATCAACTAAGATCCAATGCTTCTTACCCTCGGGGCGTTCAGCAACAGCAAGTCGGCGCTCTCCATTCAATTTAAATTCAACCAGAGTTCCCCTTTCCACCAATCAAAGCTAACCTTCTTTATTAACAAAAGGAACCATCGCTAAAATCCTAGCTTGCTTAATTGCCTTGGTCAAGTCTCGCTGCTGTTTGCACGTTAAGCCAGTGATCCTTCGAGGAAGAATCTTACCACGCTCTGTAACAAACCTACGAAGCAACTCAACGTTCTTGTAATCTATGGGAATTTTAGGATCAACGGGAGAAACCTGACGACGGAAATAAGTCATAGCTGGTATCCTCTACAGTTAAGCTGTAAATAAAACAGAGACATTACTTTGTCTCCTTATGAACCGTGTGCTTATTACAATGTGTACAAAACTTCTTAAGTTCTAAACGTCCAGAAGTATTACGACGATTTTTTGTTGAAGTGTAACGAGAGACCCCTTTAGAACGCTTATTAGCATTAGTACGACATTCAGTACATTCCAAAGTAATTATAATACGAACGCCTTTAGCCATAACAAATACATTTAATCCTTTAAAGTCATCTGAGAACCCTAAAGACTGCATAGAGAGAGAAGAGAAAGAGGAGAAGGTCAAGCCCTCGGTCTATTAGTGTGCCTTGGCTACATACATCGCTGCACTTCCACCGAGCACCTATCAACGGGTAATCTGCCCGTGACCTTACTG
>JBOFUV010000109.1:0-32595 GCA_051652765.1 Microcoleaceae cyanobacterium
ATGAAAGCGGGTTTTCCAGTTCTGCCTATTTTACCCATTGGACGGGATGCCTTGGGCCATCAAATTCAGGCTGAACTCCTTAGGGAAGCGGTTGCGTCCCAGATGCCCGCTATTGTTACAGAATGGCTAGAAAGCGAACTCTTTCTGCTCCCTCACCTCAAAACTCAGCAATCTACCATTCTGGTTCAACAAGGAGCCCAGCAAGGACTGAGAACGATTTTTACCGAACGTCCCCAAGGGGCTCAACATTTTTTTGAGGCTCTAAAAGCAAGGGTGGATCAACTTCCGGTCGAGATCAAAGCGATCATGATTGGCGATATTCAGGCAGATAGTCCTGTGATTAATCCTGAACTTGCTGGCGCTTGTACTCAGTATTTGGTTAACAGGTTTACCCACCGGGCAATGGTTTTAGCAAATCCCGGCATGAGCCAAATCATCTTGGGTCAGCCCTTTTGGGCGCAATGGCTCCAGCCCTTAAACATTCTGCAGCTTAACGTGGCTGAAATGAGGACGCTTTTGCAACCCTTGATCTCATCCCCTGCCCTAGCAGACATGATTCATTGGCTGAACTCTAAGTCCATTACGGCTGTAATTACTCTGGATCAGTTTGGAGTTGTTGCTTGCTACAAAGAAGGTCAAGAGGGAATCATTCTAGCCAGCGCCGTTGACCTCAAAGATCTCGTAGACACAACAGGAGCAGGAGATGCATTTGCTGCAGCGTTGACCGCTCAACTTGATCCTGAGTTTTCCTTTGCGGACTTCAAAGCAGCGATCGCCGAAGCAAGACTATGGGCAGCTTATGCCTGTCGATATCTAGGGGGATCTGCCCATTGTCCAACTCAAGACCAGTTGAGTGCATTTAAACAAGCCATTGCTGACCAGGAGAAAAACTCCCCAACGGTTAAGATTGTTGATATCGCTGAGATCCCATGCCTATAGCCCTGCTCAACCCAAATCAACTTGCCCAAATTTGTCCTGGCCATGACTGAATTTCCAGATCTGCTTGTTTCTCCCCAGTGGTTAGCGACCCATCTAAATCATCCCAGTCTGGTGATTGTTGACTGTCGTTTTTCTCTGACAAATCCGGAGTTAGGACAGCAACAGTATCAACAAGGTCATCTTCCTGGAGCGTTTTATCTGGATCTGAACCGGGATCTGTCCAGTCCCGTCCAAGCCCATGGCGGTCGTCATCCGCTGCCCAACCCTGAACACTTTGCCCAAACCCTATCTGCAATTGGTATTACCCATTCAGAAACCTTTGTGGTTGCCTATGATGATTCACGATTTGCGTTTGCGGCTCGTTTGTGGTGGTTATTGCGTTATTTTGGACATGAGCAAGTTGCCATTCTAGACGGAGGATGGAGTCAGTGGCAAGCTCAAGGTCATCCTCTCACCCTTGAATTGCCCACGCCTCAACCCGGAAAATTCAACTATCAGCTTCAGTCCGAACGGGTTGTGGATATTCATACTGTCAAAGCCCGTCAAGATCAGCCCGGAGTTGTATTAGTAGATGCCCGCGATCGCGATCGTTATCTCGGGAAATATGAACCTATAGACCCAGTTGCGGGTCATATTCCGGGATCTGTGAATTATCCTTGGCAGGATGCAACTGAGGAGTCTGGATTTGCTAGATTGTCTAAACAGAAACAACGGTGGCAAGATCTACAAACTGCCCAAGAAAGTTCTGCAGAAGATGCTCAGGAAAGTTCCAAGAGAAGCCCTGAAGAAATTATTGTTTACTGTGGTTCGGGAGTAACGGCTTGTGTTAACCTTTGGTCATTAGAGGTAGCAGGAATCTCGCACGGAAAACTCTATGCCGGAAGTTGGAGTGACTGGTGCTCTTACTTAGGAAAAACATAAGATACTAAAGTCACAGCAGTTTTAATACAGCGGTTTTTAAGGACATCTCAGCCAGTTAAATTTCCCCTTTCAGGGAAGATCTAAGGCGATCACGACGCATCGCCTCTGAGCAAAAGCGACTCAGTTAAGTGGAATCGATTCATTCGAACATAGAGCCTTTGCCTAACCCTTGGTGTTCGCTATCCCCCTTGACAAGGGAGACTACAGGGGTTCTTCTACTGAATGATGCTTACTTAAAACCTACACACTACAATGTGTAAGTTTAATGTATAAACTCAAGGTGCAAACTTAATATGCAAACTCTAGATAGATCTGCAACCCCCCACGCCACTGATACCTCTCTAGTTATTGCTGGAAGAACCTTCACCTCTCGCTTGATGACTGGAACAGGCAAGTACCGAAGTCTTGAAGACATGCAGCGTAGCATTGTAGCGAGCGGGTGCGAGATTGTCACAGTAGCTGTACGACGGGTACAGACCCAAGCTCCTGGCCATGAAGGACTCGCTGAGGCAATTGACTGGACAAAAATCTGGATGCTTCCCAATACTGCAGGGTGTAAGACAGCCGAAGAAGCCGTCAGAGTGGCCCGACTGGGACGAGAAATGGCGAAGTTACTCGGTCAAGAAGACAACAACTTTATCAAGCTCGAAGTGATCCCGGATGCCAAATACCTCCTCCCCGATCCCTTTGGAACTCTAGAAGCAGCAGAAATCTTAGTGAAGGAAGGGTTTGCTGTATTGCCCTACATCAACGCCGATCCGTTGCTAGCCAAACGTTTGGAAGAAGCTGGCTGTGCAACCGTGATGCCCTTGGGTTCTCCGATTGGTTCGGGTCAGGGCATCAAAAATGCGGCGAATATTCAAATCATCATTGACAATGCTCAAGTTCCCGTCGTTGTGGATGCTGGGATTGGGGCCCCGAGTGAAGCCGCCAGTGCTATGGAAATGGGCGCTGATGCCCTGTTAATTAACTCAGCGATCGCCCTAGCCCAAAATTCCGCCGGAATGGCAAGAGCCATGGGCTTAGCCACAGAAGCAGGTCGCTTGGCTTATCTTGCCGGACGGATTCCAGTCAAGGATTATGCGGTAGCCTCCTCTCCTCTCACAGGCACAATTGCCCCCTAACGAAACCCTAACTAAAGGGAACAAAATTTGTTACTCTAAGTTAAATCAATGTTATTGAGGATGTTTACCTATGCCTTACACCCTGGAAGATGGAAAGCTGAATAATTTTGCGGCTGAGCCAA
Organism: Microcoleaceae cyanobacterium; assembly: GCA_051652765.1. Classification (GTDB taxonomy): domain Bacteria; phylum Cyanobacteriota; class Cyanobacteriia; order Cyanobacteriales; family Microcoleaceae; genus JBHJGO01. The sequence continues at coordinate 3,107 of JBOFUV010000109.1, forward strand.
AAGTCTATGAAGCAGAACCCCCAACTCAGAACCAGAAACGCAATTTTGTGATTTTGGGAGTTTTAGGAACCCTGTTAGTGACTGGGTTAATCATCGTGGCGATAGCAGTTTCAGGTTAAGATTTTAAGATTGATTAGAACCTGAGACTCTGTATTGTTTATTAGAATGTTCAATATTAGATTGAATATTCAGAGGCTAATTTAGCCTGAAGCCTGTGAGGGAACTGAGCTGAGTAATCTGATAGCATTCGTCCCAATCATTGGCTGAAGATACTGAAGATCAAGTGATACGGCAGGCAGTTCCCGGCATTTCAGTTCTAATCTATTTTTGGATCGGATTGAAACCTGTTTGTTTTTTAGCTTTTTTTTGACAATTTATTTTTGACAATTTATTAAAGTTTTAAAGCAATCAAAGCCAGAGTTAAAATAAGAGCATCTGAAGCTTCAGGTGCTCTTTTATTTTCTAGTTTTACCTTTTGGCAGACAAAGTGAGACTGGAGAATAGAAACCCTATCGGCCAACAGGGTAGGTAGTTCCTATTCACTCTTGACCAATGTCCTCAGAGGTCATATAGGTAAAGGTAAAGTTTTATAGCAGAAAGGAGCTAGTTAAGAATGTACATCGTACAAGTCGCTGCTGAATGTGCCCCTGTTATCAAAGCTGGAGGCTTGGGCGATGTGGTGTATGGACTCAGTGCAGAGCTTGAGACTCAGGGTCACACTGTTGAAATTATTCTGCCGAAATATGACTGTATGCGATACGACCATATTTGGGGAATTCATGAGGCGTATCGAGACCTGCAGGTTCCCTGGTACAAGGGAGTGATTTCCTGTACTGTCTATTGCGGCTGGGTGTATGGGCGGCTCTGCTTCTTTATTGAACCTGATTCTGAAGATAATTTCTTCAATCGAGGTCTTTACTACGGTGCGGTTGATGACCACTTACGGTTTGCCTTCTTCAGTAAGGCTGCCTTAGAATTTTTGCTGCAAACGAACAAGCGCCCCGATGTCATTCACTGCCATGATTGGCAAACCGGATTATTGCCTGTGATGCTCTATGAGATGTATAAGTTTCATGGACTGGGCCACCAACGGGTTTGCTACACGATTCACAACTTCAAACATCAAGGGGTTGCTGGAGCTAATGTTCTCTGGGCTACGGGGTTGAATCGCCAAGAGTATTACTTCAATCCAGACCGTTTGCAGGATAACACCCATGACACAGCAATTAACTTCATGAAAGGGGGAATTGTCTATTCCAACTATGTGAATACGGTCTCTCCTCACCATGCTTGGGAGGCGCGTTTTTCTGAGGTTGGTTGTGGACTACAGGAAACCTTGAATCAACACCACTACAAATTTGGCGGGATTCTCAACGGAATTGACTATGAGGTCTGGAATCCAGAGGTTGATCGCTACATTCCCGAACATTACAGTGTGGATGATTTGACCGCGAAGGAAAAGAATAAAAAAGCCCTCCAGGAACGTCTCTGGTTAAGCTATAGTGACAAGCCAATTGTGGCTTACATTGGTCGCTTAGATCGTCAGAAGGGAGTCCATTTAGTTCATCATGCCTTGTACTATTCCCTGCATCATGAAGCTCAATTTGTGTTGTTGGGATCAGCAACAGAATCTGGAATTCATAACTGGTTCTGGCATGAAAAAAATCATCTGAATGAGAATTCTGATTGTCATTTAGAACTCAGCTTTAATGAAGAACTATCCCACTTGATTTATGCCGGGGCAGATCTGATTATTGTGCCTAGCAATTATGAACCCTGTGGATTAACTCAAATGATTGGGCTAAAGTATGGCACAGTTCCGATTGTTCGAGGAGTGGGAGGTCTAGTCAATACCGTATTTGATCGGGATTATGATTACAATCGACCCCCAGAAGAACGCAATGGCTACGTCTTTTATCAAACCGACAACGAAGCCTTAGAATCTGCGCTAGACCGAGCGATTGATCTCTGGTACAAGGAACCCGAAGAGTTTCAACAACTGATTCGTCAAGGGATGACCTGTGACTACTCTTGGAATTATCCCGCCACTCAGTATATTGAGGTCTATGACTATATCCGACATAAGGTAAGTCTCTAGAAAGTAAGTCTCCAGAAGGCTGCTGAAAAAGTTAAGTTTGGTAACAAGTATTATCAAAATGTTGAGATTCTTTCCAAAACCTGATCCAACCTCTAATCTAGAAATTTAAGAGTAATGTCATCAGCAGTGTCAATATGGATAAGCTACAAAAGTATCGTATGAACTGTACCCTAACCTTTGGGGATATCTATGGCCAAATCATGGTCTGGTTAATTGTTATTTTCTTCGCCTTGGCTTCCGCTTTAGCATTGTGGAGCAGCTCTCGCCAGATTTTTGCCTTAGCAACGGTTGGGTTGATTGTTGTACTTTCCTTACCGTTTCTCCTATTTGCCTTCGTTACAACCTTGCTCAATCATATTGAGTTTATCCCAGCGGAGGAGATTGAGGAAGATTTTGAGCGGAGCATCATGGGTCAACAGACTCCCCAAATTGTGGGATAAAATTGCAGGGTTAGAGCAGTCGATTAAGACGATCACTTAAAGATCATTTCAAGAAAAAGCAAGTTACAGCGGTTTTTAAAATTAACAAAGGAAATAAAGAAAAGCTCAGCCCCTCAAGTCGCCTTTTTCTAGACGCGAAGCGACTCCTCGTTAGAGTAGGGAGATTTAAGGGGATCACTCGTTATCGCGCCCGAACAAAAACGGCTGTAGATCAGTAATCGGTTTATTAAGAACTTCCTTGATTTCTCACGGGGAGGTTTTTTTGTGATGCACCATAGAACTAGTGGAGAACCTGAACAGAGTAGAGAAACGATGCTAGAACACGATGTCGTGATTATCGGTGGCGGTTTGGCAGGCAGCCGCGCTGCGGTAGAAATTGCCCGCAGAGATCCAAGATTAAAGATAGCCGTTGTCGCTAAAACCCATCCGATTCGCTCCCACTCCGTTGCGGCCCAGGGTGGCATTGCCGCCAGCCTAAAAAATGTTGATTCTGAGGATTCCTGGGAAGCCCATGCCTTTGACACCGTTAAGGGGTCTGATTACCTCGCTGATCAAGATGCCGTAGAAATCCTGACGAACGAGGCCCCTGAGGTAATTATTGACCTAGAACACATGGGAGTGTTGTTTTCTCGATTGGCAGATGGGCGAATTGCTCAACGGGCCTTCGGGGGGCACTCTCACAATCGCACCTGTTACGCTGCGGATAAAACAGGTCATGCCATCCTCCATGAATTGGTGAACAATTTACGTCGCTACGGGGTTCAGATTTACGACGAATGGTATGTGATGCGGTTGGTGTTAGAGGAGGGACAAGCTAAGGGTGTGGTAATGTACCACATTGAAACCGGAGAACTTGTGGTTGTGCGAGCCAAGGCGGTGATGTTTGCGACTGGAGGCTATGGCAGGGTCTTCAACACCACCTCGAATGACTATGCCTCAACGGGGGACGGCTTGGCCATGGCGGCTTTAGCCGGGATTCCGCTACAAGATATCGAATTTGTGCAATTTCATCCAACGGGGCTGTATCCCGTTGGGGTATTAATTTCTGAAGCCGTCCGGGGGGAAGGAGCGTATTTGGTTAATAGCGAGGGCGATCGCTTTATGGCCAACTATGCCCCCAGTCGTATGGAACTTGCCCCAAGGGACATTACATCACGGGCGATTACCTTGGAAATTCGGGCGGGACGGGGGATTCATCCTGACGGTAGCGCGGGCGGGCCATTTGTTTATCTTGACTTGCGTCATCTGGGACGGGAAAAAATCATGAGTCGGATTCCGTTCTGTTGGGAAGAAGCCCATCGGTTGCTGGGGGTTGATGCGGTGGAACAGCCCATGCCTGTCCGTCCGACGGTTCACTATTCGATGGGAGGGATTCCAACTAATGTAAATGGTCAGGTGATTCTCAGTTCAGCCTTGCCCAGCGATTTTAAATTTGACCCCAATGACCCAATTTCACCTCAGGATCATTTGGTGGACGGTTTATTTGCCGCTGGAGAGGCGGCCTGTGTCTCTGTCCATGGGGCCAATCGTTTGGGCAGTAACTCCCTGTTGGAATGTGTGGTCTATGGGCGCAGAACGGGAGCGGCGATCGCCCAATTTGTGCAGGGACGCAAGTTTCCAGAGGTCGATGAGCAACAATATCTTCAGGAGGCCCATAACCAAATTCAAGCTTTATTGGGTCGTTCCGGAAAGGTACGGATTCATCAGGTTCGGCAGGAGTTTCAAGATGTGATGACCAGTCATTGTGGCGTGTTCAGGACTGAGTCTGTGATGCAAGAAGGGTTAGCAAAAATTCACCACTTGCAGGAGAAATACCAAGAGATTTACCTGGATGACCCCGGCAAATTATGGAATACCGAGGTGATTGAAGCCCTGGAATTGCGAAGTCTGATGATTGTGGGTCAGATGATTTTAACCTCGGCCTTGAACCGCCAAGAAAGTCGCGGGGCCCACAGTCGAGAAGATTACCCTCAGCGAGACGACACCCATTTCCTCAAGCATACCTTGACTTATTATTCTCCAGCGGGGATTGATTTGTCCTACCGTCCGGTGAAATTTACTCGTTTTCAACCCCAGGAACGCAAATACTAGTTTTAAACCATCGGCGTTTTGGCACTGACCAATCTGGGCACTGCTTACAATTCACTGAGCCAGTCTCAGAAGGCAATCGAGTTCTTTCAACAATCGGTGCAGGTGACAGAAACGATTCGGGCTCAAATTTCTGCTGCGTCTCAGAAAGCTTACATGGCGACTGCTATAACTAATCGGCGAAGCTCAATAAAGGTTCAGCAGGTTGCAACCCGTCTTTCAGTTGAAGAGGGGAGTAGACTTGATTCTGCGTCAGAAATTGCTTGCTTTGGCTAGGGTAAATTCGATGGCGCTTTAACCTGAACTTGCCCTCGCCTTGATGTTGCTCAAGCCTCATAAGCGCCTTTATTTTCAGCAAGGTCGCGCGATGTGCAACTTTCCTGATTGCCTCACCACCCTAAATCCCTCTTCCGCTCTGGGAGAGGGACTTTAACCGATTCTAGCTCCCCTTCTCCCAAGGCAGGAGAAGGGGCTGGGGGATGAGGGATGACGTTAGTTGCACATCGCATAAGGTCTGAACGATCTATCCTTCATCCAGCAAACATCCTCTTGAAGGGCGTGAGATCAACGCGGGTTTAGTGTGAGATCAACGCGGGTTTAGTAAAAGATCAATGCGGGTTTAGTAAAAGATCAACGCGGGTTTAGTGTGAGATCAATGCGGGTTTAGTAAAAGATCAACGCGGGTTTAGTAAAAGATCAACGCAGGTATGGTGTGAGATCAACGCGGGCATGGTGTGAGATCAATGCGGGTTTAGTGAAAGATCAACGCGGGTTTGATGTGAGATCAATGCGGGAGCGGGTCGCTGTTAACGAGCAAATGCTTTACGATAGCCTTGATCTTTCTCCGCGATCAACACGGGCAGAATGGTCTGGGCATCGTAACAACTGAATCGGTGAATTTTGCGAGTAGGGGTTGGGTCACCCAACCCCTACTCAGGTTTCCAACTAATCGGAGTTGAGTTTGCAGTTGATTTCGCAGATGAAAAATTAGTAACCAATAATTTAGTAACCAATAATTTAGTAACCAATAATAGAGTTAGCCATTGTTAGCTTTGTAACTGTCTGGCAAACCCAAACATTGTCCAGGTCGAATAAGATGATGAAATAACTAGGGCTTCAGTCGTGGGGGAGGTTTGCAGTTGTGATGGAATCATCTGAGATTAATCCTGAATTACAGATACCGGACTTTGACCAGGCAGATGCCTTACTCTCCAACTTGCTTCAGGAGGCAGAAAAATGGGGTGGCTCCTTAAGTGGGGGTCAGCAACGCAACCTGAGTGCCGGGGCAGTCAGCGCGCTATTTCAGAGCGAAGTTCGTTTGGGCAATCCCAGAGACAACCTGGTTCAACTCACGGAGGAAATCTTTGCTGAGAGTGGCGTTGAGCTGACAGACATCTACAAACAGCAGATGCAGAGCCAGTTTGACTTTTATTACATGACCTTCACCGTTGATTTACGTCCTCAGCCAGGGGCGCAGTTCTGGCGATTGGTCTGTCAATTGGACTATGGCCCTAAGGGAGACACTGAACCGATCATTCAACGATTATTCCCCACTGATCAATGGCGGTCAGTCATGAGTTTTGGCGTGGGCATGGATGTTGGGCTGGATGGCAATCTGAGCTGGAAGGGTAGTGTGAATAGTTCCCAGTTGGAGGGATTGCTCGGTGCTCTACCCCAGGAACTCAAAGCCAGCGTTACCACGAACAATAGTTTCAAAGCATTCCTGGCCATTCCCGCCTACAAATATGAACTGGGTCAGGCAGAAATTCTGGCCTCTGGCGAGGGCAACTCCATCTGTGACTGGCGCATCACTGCCGGAAACCTCCACAAAGTCGGCACAGCCAAGTTTGGGATTGTGTTCAAAGTTCCGAAAGGGATGGAGGCGATCGCCCTAGAAGCCAAAGCCTGGGCAGAACCCAACATGAACTGGTTAACGGCGGATTTGCGAGATGTCGCCGCAGAGCTTTCAGATCGGTTCAAGCAGCTTTTGAAAAAGCAAGAAGCCGCCAGTCAATTTGCCCGAGGCCAAGCCGAAGTCTGGAATCTGGCTCTCCCAAAAGCCAGTATCTGAACTGTTTCAGTCTATCACTCCAAACCGAACTCCCCAAATGACCCATTCTGAAAAAACTTACTACACCTATCGGATTCGGATCGCCAATCCCGAACGGGTTCAGGTCGAGCGCCGTGACCCTGAAAACCAAACGATGGGAGAACCCGCTGGCGTTTTTCAGTATGAGGCAGAGCAGATCAAGCCCCTCCTTGAGGCCGCTGCTCAGAACGAGTTCAAAGACGAGAAACAAGCGCAATACCTAGGGGAAACCCTCTTCAATACTTTGTTTGACCCAACGCTTCGCCAGGACTTTGTGAATTTCTATCAGCAGGTTGTGCGCCTTGAAAAGCAACTGTTGCGGGTGGAGCTGGATATTGATGAACAGGGAATGCCTGCGATCGCGGCTCTGCCCTGGGAGTTGATGTGTCTGCCCGAGAGCACCAATTTAGGAACGCTCTGGCTGGGAACCGATCCCAATCTTGTCTTTTCCCGTCGCCGCAATCAATGGCACGCTGCCCCACCCATTCAACTGGAAGCGGGTGAGAAACTCAGAATTGCCCTGGTGGTTTCAGCGTCGGAAAACTTGGGGCCAGTGGTCTATGAAAAAGCCCAGACTGCGTTGGAAAAGTTGGCACAGAGGCAACCAGAACAGATTGAGTTATTGCCAATTGTTCATTCTGCAACTCCTGAGAAGATTGATCAGATTCTGGAGCAACAACCTCACATTTTTCACTTTATTGGCCATGGTCGATTTCAGGATGAAACCGGGAAGGAAGTCAGCCAAATTGCCCTAGTAGATGATGTATTTGATGATGCATTGTGGGTTGATTCTCGTTTCTTCAGTGGTCTATTTGCTCGGCATCAACCTGGAATTGTTCTGTTACAGGCTTGTGAGGGTGGAAAATTATCAGATTCTCAAGCATTTGTGGGGGTTGCGTCGCGGGTTGTCCAGGAGAATATTCCGGTGGTGGTGGCGATGCAGTATGAGATTTCTAATGCAATGGCGAGTCGGTTTGCCTATCGTTTTTATGAGGGCTTGGCGAAGAATGAACCTGTAGATATTTCGGTGCAAAATGGACGGCGGGCGATCGCATTGAATACTCAGTATCGAAATCGAGATTTTGCGACTCCTGTGATCTTGATGCGGGTGAATAATGGGTATCTTTTCAAACGAGATGAACCGGAGTTAGAAGTAGACAAAAACTCTCAAGCTGCGGGGAATGTTGGTTTTATTCAAAGTGGTTGGACGGTTCAAGGGGATGTGAATCAAGCTCAACGGGATGTCGTGATCAACAAAAGCTCTGAAACGTTTACCAATAATTTGCAAGGAGCCAGCATTGGTAATTTTGCCAACAAGGTTCAGGGTCAGGCCCGTCAACAGAGCAACGTTGAGGAGGAGTAGACCCCCTAAAGCCCCCCTAGCCCCCCAATTCTGGGGGGAACTGGATTTAGCCCCCCTAGCTGTTGTTGCTGAAAATCCGCGAGAATTCAACAAGTTGGCGACCAGCACATCAACATCTTCATCGAGATAAACGTGGATGAAAATATTGGTCATACTCCCCGAACTCGTGGATCAATGAGATCATCCGATATGTGGTTGCGTTCGATATGTTTATTAATCTCTGCCTGGTGATCCAGATAATAGCTGAGGGCATCGAAAACTTGAGCCAGAGTCAGGTGGGGCAAGCGCTGGGGAATTTCTTCAGGAGAAACGCCAATCCGCCACAGTTCAACAATCGCTCGCACAGGGGTGCGTGTCCCGCGAATAATCGGTTCACCACTGAGAATTTCATCATTTCTAACGATGTAGCAGTGTTCAGTTAACTGAAGCATAGTTCTCTCAGAATGTTTTGATAACCTTATCCCTAATTGTAAAGGTCTCTTCAAAAAAACCATGCCAGAATGGAACTGTTGCCAATGGAGGTGGGGCGTGGAACAGCAGAAATTACAGGTATTTCTGAAGTAATCCTTCCAGAATTTGGGAAGAGATGCGGAAATTGGTTTGCTGCAATTGAGCGATAACGTCAGGAAGGTGGATCAACCCCAGAGAAGCAGCGTCATCCAAAATACCAATCATGCCGATCACTACTACCCCACGCTGAATAGCAGCATTTCTACCAGACCGTTCATCCATGATCAGTAATTGGGCGCTGAGTTGTTCAGCCAGAGCAATTGCAGCTTGTTCACCAGGGTCTAAGCGGCTTAGTGCTGGATCGGCAGGCTGCATCAGGGTTTGAACGTTCAGCCAGGATGGTGGTTGACTTATCCATTGCTGAAGTTTGATAGGTGCGTTGGCAGATTGCAGTTCCCTCAGAACAACATCAGGAATAGTAATCTGGTCGTAGAGTCGGGGTAGGAGGTCAATCTGGTCGATCAAAACCAGGTAACAAATAGGAGAGGTGTCGGCAACAACAATCATGGTTGAGAAGACTGTGCCGTCCGAATTTCTTGGAGAACAGCGCGGTCATTTTCCAGGTCAGTTTCGTTGTAGTGAAGATAGGCTCTCGCTGCTTTCAGAAATGCATCCACCTCCCAACGCGAGAGATTCAGGATTTTACCCACTTCTGCGTGGGTCAATAATTCATCCCGATAGGCTTGAGCAACCATCGACTCCAGAGCACGGCGGGGCAAGTCAGGAATCCTTTGTTGAAGGTGTTCGGCGATTTCGTCTGGAATGGTGATTGTAATTTGCATATTTCTGACTGAAGCAGGGTTCTCTCAGAATGTTTTGATAACCTTATCCCCAATTGTAAAGGTCTCTTCACAAGAACTCTGCCAGAATAGAACTGTCGTGAACAAAGTTGCGAGTTGATGACTATCAAAGAAGAACTCATTCAAGAGATTGAGAATATTTCAGAAGCTGAATTAATTAGGGTGCTGGAGTTTGTGAAGACACTGAGAACGGACTCTGGGGCTGAATCTGATACTCATCTGGTTTGGCAAGCCTATCTTCAATCTGAACAGGAACGAGAGGAGGTTTACCGCCGTCTTGCTGACTCCTAGATTTTTGACACAAGAGACTGTCTTGGCAATTCACGCTAGACAGATTGATCGATTCGGAGGAACATCTGGACTGCGAGATGCAGGACTATTAGACTCTGCTCTCGCTCAACCGCAAGCAACTTTTTCGGGAGAATTTTTACATCAGACCATTGCAGAACAGGCAGGGGCTTATCTGTATCACCTGGTCATGAATCATCCATTTATTGATGGCAATAAACGGACAGCTTTCGCGGTGATGGATACCTTTTTACGGGTGAATGGTTATACTCTAACTTTGACAGATCAGCAGGCGTGTGAACTAGTTGTAAGCGTTGTTGAAGGTGAAATAACCAAAGTTGAATTGATTGCTGAACTTAGAAATATTGTCGTTGGAACTTGAAGGTATCCATCACAGACATGAATTCATTTGACATGCGATCAATTTCTCACAAAAACCATGCCAGAATGGAACTGTTGCCAATGGAGGTGAGGCGTGGAACGGGCAGAATTATTAGCACTAATCGACCAAGCCGCAGAAGAAGGCTGGAAAGAACTTGATCTCGCTGGAAAAGAACTCACCGAACTCCCGCCCGAAATTGGCAAGTTAACTCAGCTTGAAACGTTAACTTTGGGGAAATGGGATGAAGAGAAACGTGAATCGATTGGAAACCAACTGACAACTCTGCCCCCTGAAATCACTGCATTAGTAAACCTAAAAACGCTTAACCTCCATTCCAACCCAATCAAAGAGATACCTGAATGCATTGGACAATTGGCCAATCTGAAAGAACTTTACCTCTGGAAGAACCCAATCAAAGAGATACCTGAATTCATTGGGCAATTGGCCAATCTGAAAGAACTTTACCTCGGAAAGAACCAAATCACAGAGATACCTGAATTCATTGGGCAATTGACTAACCTGACAGAACTTTACCTCGGAAAGAACCAAATCACAGAGATTCCTGAATTCATTGGGCAATTAACCAATCTGACAAAACTTTACCTCTGGGAGACCCAAATCACAGAGATTCCTGAATTCATTGGGCAATTAACCAATCTGACGGCGCTTTCCCTTAGTGACAACCCAATCAAAGAGATACCTGAATTCATTGGGCAGTTAACCAATCTGACAGAGCTTCACCTCTGGAAGAACCAAATCACAGAGATTCCTGAATTCATTGGGCAGTTAACCAATCTGAAAGAACTTTACCTTAGTGACAACCAAATTACAGAGATACCTGAATTCATTGGGCAATTAACTAACCTGACACAGCTTCGCCTAAGTGACAACCAAATTACAGAGATACCTGAATTCATTGGGCAGTTAACTAATCTGACTGCGCTTCACCTCGGAAAGAACCAAATCACAGAGATACCTGAATGCATTGGGCAGTTAACCAATCTGAAAGAGCTTCACCTCTGGGAAAACCAAATCAAAGAGATACCTGAATGTATTGGGCAATTAACCAATCTGACTGAGCTTTACCTCAGGGAGAACCAAATCACAGAGATACCTGAATGTATTGGGCAGTTAACTAATCTGACTGAGCTTCACCTCGGAAAGAACCAAATCACAGAGATACCTGAATGCATTGGACAATTGGCCAATCTGACTGTGCTTTCCCTTAGTGACAACCCAATCACAGAAATACCTGAATGCATTGGGCAATTGGCCAATCTGACGGCGCTTTCCCTTGGTGGCAACCCAATCAAAGAGATACCTGAATGCATTGGGCAATTAACCAATCTGACTGCGCTTCACCTCTGGAAGAACCAAATCACAGAGATACCTGAATGCATTGGGCAATTAACCAATCTGACTGTGCTTCGCCTCGGTGGCAACCAAATCACAGAGATACCTGAATACATTGGGCAGTTAACTAATCTGAAAGAGCTTTCCCTTAATGACAACCCAATCAAAGAGATACCTGAATGTATTGGGCAACTCACCAATCTGACACAGCTTCGCATCGGTGGCAACCAAATCAAAGAGATACCGGAATGTATTGGGCAATTAACCAACCTGACAGAGCTTTCCCTCTGGGGAAACCAAATCAGTGAGATTCCTGAATGTATTGGGCAACTCACCAATCTGACTGAGCTTGACCTCTGGGATAACCAAATCAAAGCAATTCCGATCTGTCTGGAAAATTTACCTAATCTCAAAGCATTAAGTTTAGCAAATAATCCGTTGCCGATTTCTCCTGAACTGTTGGCAGATTCTGAGAATCCAGAGGCGATTTTTGACTATTGTCGGCGGCTTCGTGGTGGTGAAGTGCGTCCCTTGAATGAAGCCAAGCTGTTGTTGGTGGGGCAGGGAAGTGTGGGCAAAACGTCGTTGATCAATCGGTTAATTCATGAGCAATTTGACCAGAATGAACCCCAAACTGATGGTTTGAATGTGACGGAATGGAGGGTTCATGTGAATAGTAAAGACGTTCGGCTGAATGTGTGGGACTTTGGCGGGCAGGAAATTTATCATGCCACCCATCAGTTTTTTCTGACCAAACGCAGTCTGTACCTGTTGGTTTGCAACTGTCGCACTAGCGAGGAGGCAAACCGGATTGAGTATTGGTTGCAGTTGATTCAGGGGTTTGGGGATGAATCTCCCGTGATTATTGTGGGGAATAAGTGCGACGAACAACCCCTAGACATTAACCGTCGGGCGTTGCAAGAAAAATATCCGAATATCAAGGCCATTCTGGAAACCTCTTGTCAGGAGAACCGGGGAATTGAGGAATTGCGAGAGGCAATCACCCAGGAAATTGCGGAACTGCGGAATGTGTATGACCTGTTGCCCCTGTCTTGGTTTGAGGTGAAGGAAGAACTCGAACGCTTGGATAAGGATTTTATCCCCTATGAAAAATATGTCTGCATCTGCGATCGCCAAGACATTACTGAGGAATCCGATCAGGAACAGTTGGTGAAGCTGTTACATGATTTAGGGTTGGTGCTGAACTTTCGAGATCATCCGATTCTCCAATCCACCAATGTTCTGAATCCGGATTGGGTGACGGCGGGAATTTACAAGCTTCTCAGCGACGAGCAGTTGAAGACGGAAGGCAAGGGAATTTTGACTGGGGAAGACTTGAGTCGGGTACTCGATCCAGAACGTTACCCCGCCAAGCGCTATATCGTTCTGACGGAATTGATGAAGGAGTTTCAGCTTGGCTTTCAGGTTCTAGATCAACCGGGAACGTTCCTGATTCCAGGACTGCTACCCAAGGAGGAACCCAAGGAAACTGACCTAGAGGGCGACACCCTGGAATTTCAGTACCACTACGCCATTCTGCCGGGGAGTATTCTGTCGCGGTTCATTGTCCTCAGTCATGAAAAAATCCACAACCAAATTCACTGGCGCACGGGGGTGATGTTGGCCTATCGGGAAGGAACAGAAATTTGTAATATTGCTCGCGTTAAGTCCGATCCGGAAGACCGAAAAATCTTCATTTCCATCAACGGTCGAGAATCCACCCGTCGTTCGTTCCTAGCCATGATTCGGGATGTGTTCCAGAGCATTCACAGCAGTTTCGGCAATTTGCAGGTGGGAGAATGGGTTCCCGTTCCCGGTCATCCCGAACATGCACCGCTAGACTATCAGGAATTGTTGGGGTTAGAAGCGATGGGCGAAAAGGATTATCCCATTGGTAAGCTGCGAATTCGGGTAAACCTGCGGCAACTGTTAGACGGCTACGAACCCCTTGAATCCCGGCAACGGAAACAGATGAAAGAGCAGGATCGGGAGTTTATGGAAGGTCGTCATTTTGAAGACCGCTATCCTGGGGGAATTCATATCAATGTTCACCAAAGCAATCAACCCACAACCAAAACCACCAACAATCTCCAAGGGTCAACGGTCGGAAACTTTGCTAACAAGGTTGAAGACAATGCCCGTCAGCAAGCGTAGCCATCCGTCTTAGAACTCGTCAACTACCCAAGGGAGGCAAGTATAGCAGGGCCGAACGGCTGAGGCACGGAAGGTTTTAGATCTGTTGCGATGAGTAGTGATTTATGCAAAATAATGAACGCGATATTGCTTCACTTTGGGATATGAAACTGGCAGTTCTAACTCTTGCGTTCTGCTAGTTCTAGCCAGCGTTCCGTGGCAGTATCGATTGCCTGACTCAACTCGGCAAGCTGATTTGAGAGATTTTGCAGCTCGATAAAATCTTGAGGCGGGTTTTGATAGAGGGTATTCTCCAAGTCTATCTTTTGAGTTTCCATTTCTGGGATTTTAGCTTCCAGGGTTTCGTACTCGTGTTTTTCCTTGAACGACAATTTACGGGATTGGCTTGGGCTAGAGGATTTTGAGGATCTAAATTGTGATTTGGATTTGGATTTGGGTTGTTCAGTCAGAGTTACTGCGGCTTCAACGGCTGCTACCTCCTCTGCTTTTTTGTAGTCTAGATAGGTTGAATAGTTGCCGGGATACTGGCGCAGAGTCCCCCCCGGCTCAAAGGCAAAGATCGTTTCAACGGTTCGATCGAGGAAATAGCGATCGTGAGAAACCACAATCACACAGCCATTGAAATCTTCCAGATATTCCTCTAGAACTGCCAGGGTTTGGACATCCAGATCATTAGTCGGTTCATCCAGGATTAACAGGTTAGGCGCTTGCATCAACACCCGCAGTAGGAACAGGCGGCGCTTCTCGCCTCCAGATAGCTTGTGAATGGGGGCATATTGCTGATTGGGGGGAAACAGAAACCGCTCTAGCATCTGTGAGGCAGTAATCACACTGCCGTCAGTAGTTTTCACCAGTTCTGCCACGCTCTTCAAATAGTCAATCACCCGCTGATCATCATTGAGTTCTATATCTTCGGAGTGCTGGTCAAAATAGCCGATCTGAATGGTAGACCCAATTTCCACTTCTCCGGTATCCGGCTGCAGTTGCCCGATAATAATATTCATCAGCGTAGACTTGCCCGCTCCATTGGGGCCAATAATCCCAACTCGATCTTCAGGGGCGAAATTATAGGTAAAGTCTTTAATTAAAGTTCGGCCATTGTAAGCTTTACAAACCTCTTGTAGATTAACCACCTTCTTACCGATCCGCCGACCCACCGTGGTGATATCAACTTTGCCGTGGGCTTGCTTGAATTCCTGATCTTGCATCTCCCGAACCCGATCAATTCGGGCTTTTTGCTTGGTGCTGCGAGCTTTTGGGCCTCGTTTGAGCCATTCGAGTTCCCGCCGCAACACGCCAGCGTGCTTGCGTTCGCTGCTGGCGGCGGAGAGTTCTGCCTCGGCCTTTTTTTCTAGGTAGTAGGCATAGTTGCCAGCATAGGGGTATAGATCGCCGCGATCAATTTCTAGGATGCGATTGGTGACCCGATCTAGGAAGTAGCGGTCGTGGGTCACCAACAGCACAGCCCCCCGATAACGGCTCAAGTAACTCTGCAACCACTCAACGGAGAGGGCATCCAGGTGGTTTGTGGGTTCATCCATCAGAAGCACGTCGGGTTCTGAGAGCAGGGCAGTCGCGATCGCAATCCGTTTGCGATATCCCCCTGACAGATCCCCAATTCTGGCCTCAAAATCTTGAATGCCCAGCTTGGTGAGAATCACTTTAGTATTAGTTTCTAGCTCCCAGGCCCCCGCTGCTTCAATCTGGTGGGACAGACTCGAAAACCGGGCCATTAAGGTTTCAGTATCGTCAGACTCTTGGGCTAGCTGGACTGAAAGGGCTTCATATTCTCGCACCAGGGCCAACTGTTCACCGCTGTCAGCGAACACCTGCTCTAAAACCGTGCGATTATCGTCTAGGTCAGGCTGTTGGGGGAGGTAAACAATTTTTGCCCCAGCATTTGTCCAGATATTCCCGCCATCTAAGGGCTCTAGTCCGGCCAGAATTTTCAGCAGGGTTGATTTCCCGGAACCGTTTATCCCAATCAATCCTACCTTGTCCCCTTCCTCAACGCTGAAGTTGGCATCCCGAAGAATTTCTTTGATGCCGAAGTCTTTTTGAACGGAGTGCAATGTGAGCAGAGTCATAGGAAGATGAATAAGAGGACAGCCTGAGGCTCAGGAACACATCTGGCGAGTAGAGGGTTGAATAGGTCAGAAAGCGGGTGTCTGGGGCTTCGCCCCAAGAAAGGGAACGATGTCCCCTCTCCCCCAAATGGATCTGCTAATTAATTGCGCTTAGCCACTTAAACACTTCATCCTCATCTTAAATAGGATCTGAGAAGTTTGCAAAAAAACTATTGGGCCGGGATTGCGGCAAGATTTTGTTCTAAGGCGGATCAACTATAGTAATTTTACAATTGGATGATGACCCATTCCTGGCTCAGTGCCATACAGCGTTGGTCAGAACTGGCCCTAGCCTTGATACAGCCCCACAAGCGCCGCTATTTTTAACGGGATGCTGGCTCTATCCCCCTATTCAGTAGCCATCCATTTTGCCTGTGTTGTCACCCTTAGAGTTGGATTCGATATCAGTCTCAGCACTAGGAACTGTTAGTTCAAAATCATCACAAAGTTTATTCACTAAATCTTCCATTTCCTTGAAAAAATAACTTCCTACAGTCTTCTGATTTAATATTTTATATCTGCGATATATTTTTCCGAAGTCATCATATATTTCGTCTTCTGAGATATTAGAATTAATTTTGACGATTAATCGCTTACCCTCATCGGATGCTCGAATATAAGCAAAGAAATCAATAATTTTTGATTCAAATTCACGAATTCGTTCTCCTTTTAAGTCCTCTTGCTCGTTACGCGCTTCAAGAATAGCAAGCACATCAAATTGATGGGTGTTATAAGCTCCTGTTGCCTCTGCTACCTTAGTCACTTGCCTTTTCTTTGGCTCTGGATCTTGAGTTTCGACCTCAATAATGCCAATTTGATTATCGAAATAGACCTCGATCGCGTCTTTTACATCATCAGTGCGATAAAGCCTGTTGTATATGGCGTTGAAGAATCGTAGAAATTCTAGCAGGGTGGATTCGCTATATTTCTCATCCAGAGTGATCACATACTCAATGCGGTTGAGAATAGTGAAATACTGGGCAGCTTTCGCTTTGGTATCAGCAGCGCGATTGGGGTTGGCGCTAATATACTTTTCGATGCTGCTTTCTAGATCAAGGTATCTTTCGGGGTCAGTGTGCTTGGCATCATCGTTAAAGATGGTGAGAAAGATCGTAAAGAATTCTACATAAATATCGGACTTTTTAAGCTCTGTGAACAGGATGTCTAAAACTCGTTGATCGCTGAAGGGATCAAAGTCGCTGACGACTACATCCGAGAAATGCTCGAAGGCATCTTTGAGGTTTTGGACGTTGACGTTATTATAGGAAAAGTCAACAATTTTGCAGTCATTTTTATATTTGGCAGTGCGGTTGACTCGTGAAATGGCTTGAATTGCGGCAATGCCTTTGATTTCTTTGTCGAGAAATAGGGTGTGGAGTTTTTTCTCATCAAAGCCGGTTTGGAGTTTGGCAACAACGATAATTAAGCCGTTTTTCTTGAGTGCAAAGTTTTCTAGAACTTTTTCCTCGTTTAGTCCGTCGTTTAGTCCAGTGGCGCTTTGTTCATCTTGGTTGCTGGAATAGACGACATGAATGGGCGCGTCAGCATATTTGGCGTATTTGGGCTGCTTGATGAGTTCGTTAAAGTGTTGGGTGACTGCCTGTTTGTAGGCGATCGCCGCTTTAATTGAGTAAACGGCTAGCATGGCTTTGCCTGTGCCTCGAATTTGCCGATAGACATCTTTCACTAACAAATCGGCAATGTATTGGGCGATCGCATCAATTCGTTCACGATTTTCGTAGATGTCTTTTTTGTCTGCGTCTTTGTAGTTGGGTTCGGTAAAGCCTTCCAGTTGGTTGCTGGGTAGGTCAAACAGCATTTTGGAGGCGACGGGAACGATGTTTTTGAGCGGGTTGAGGATGAAGCCGTCTTCGATCGCTTCTTTCATGGTGTAGGAGTCGAAGGGTACCCAGAGTTTTTCGCTTTCGGCATAGCCGCTGAATTCACCAAAGCGGGCGAGGGTGTGGTCGTCGGGAGTGGCGGTGAAACCCACGATTAGGTTCTTTTTGGTGCGGAGGAGGCTGGTTTGGCGTTGGCTGAAAGAGTTTTGGAGATCGAAGGGGGTTTGGAGTTCGTCGAAGATATTGACCATTTCTTCGTGTTGGTCGCCGCTGTTGGATCGGTGGATTTCGTCGATTAGGAAGACGATGCGGAGTTGAGAGAGTTTTTCTAAGGTGTCGTCGTCGAGCATTTCTCGGACGGAGCCAAACTTTTGCAGGTTGACGATGACGAGGCGGGTGTCGGATTTGAGGGCGGTTTGGAAGGTGGTTTTGTTGTGGGCTTCGATGTACATCCGGTTGTCGATGTTCATGTTCAGCAGTTTGGAGTCGATTTGGCTGCGGAGTTGGAGCCGATCTACGACGATCATGATTTTGTCGTAGACGTATTGACCGTTGCGGCGGAGGTCTTTGAGTTGGAGGGCTGTCCAGCCGATGATGTTGGATTTGCCGAATCCGGCGGCGTATTGGAGGAGGAGGGAGTAGACGTTTTTGTTGTTGGCGTAGGCGCTGCGTTTTTCGATCAGTTCGGCGCGTTTGCTGGGGGAGACGTTGGCGAGTTGTTGTTCTAGCTGATGGATGAAGTAGTCGTCTTCGGTTTCGTGGGCCAGGAATTCGTCGATTTTGGCGAGGATTTTGTCGGTACCAAATTTTTGTTTGGGACGGGGGGAGATTAGGTGGCCCAGTTCGTTTTTGAGTTCTTTTCGGCCATTGATGACATAGACATCGCGTTCGATGAAGTTGTAGTAGAGGATTTCTTTTTCGATATTGCTTTTGCTGTAGTGGGCGGTGAAGAGTTCTTTGAGTTTGTCTTTTTTGTCGGCGGCGGGGTTGAGCAGGGGGTAGGGCTTGAAGACTTTGAAGGTTTTCTTTTCGTAGTCTTCACGATCGAATTTGCCTTCGCGGCAGGTGGTGAGGATTTCGTCGAAGAAGTCGGAGAGGGTGCGAATGATGTAGGTTTCGCCAATGTCGGTGCTGGTGATGTGGATGGCTTTTTCAAATATTTTGAGGAAGTCTTTGCGGTAGGTGTCTTTTTCTTTGTCGCTGAGGTGGGGGTTGCGATCGAAGGTCTCGTAGTAGACTCGGACGGCCTCGAAGTAGTCTTTGATGACTTTACCGCGCCCATTTTTGCTGGCATTTTGGTTGGTGAGGTTGGATTTTAGTTCGCTGTAGCCGAGGTAGATGCCGTTGACGAAGAGGCTAATATCGGGGCGAAACGAGAAGATCTGTTTACCTTGATATTTGTATTTGTAGGGGAGTTCTTGGACGACGGAGAAGATGTTTTGGGCGAAGAGGCGGCTGCCATGGATAACGCTATCGTCGGTGTAGAACAGGTGGAGCTTGATGCCTTGGAGGGTGACGGATTTGTTGGCGTTGATGAAGAGGGCCATGTTACGACTGCTGGCGATCCGATCTTGGATCAGTACGATCAGTTCTGTTAGGAGTTTTTTGGCGTTGCCGTTGTATTTTTTGAGGAGGATTTCGTAGGCTTGTTGGTTGAGTTCGGTGGTTGCGATAAAGGTTTGGAGGTCTTCTTCGATGATCAGGCTATTGGTGATGGTGTTGGCTTTGACTTCTTGGTAGCCTAATTCATCCTGAAAGAAGGGAATGAGGAATTTATCTTGGAGGTGAAGTTCGCTCATTGTTTTGCTGGAAGGCTATACTGAACTGGAATGGTTTTTAAAGTCTACATCTTAATATTGTATGCTCAGAAAGTTAGCTGCTACTGATATTGCCGAATGGAACACAAAAAAGCAACGGGCTGATGTGGTGAGATCGAAGCTTATGGCACTAGATTTGAGTGAGCAGGATATTACCGATGCTATGGCTTGGGTGCGTAGTTAATGACTGCACATAAGGTGTAGGTTGTTTGGGAGTATAAACATGGTTACGATAGAAACAATTGTGAATGAATTAAATTCAGTGCCAGAGCCGTTTTTAGCAGAGGTGCTGAAGTTTATTCGATCGGCGAAGGGCAAGACTATTAGTGGATCGAATCAGATAGAAGAGCTAGAGACAGGTCAACAAGTCGATCGGGATACTCGCGATCGCACTATTACAGAGCTACTCAAAAGCTTTCAAACTGATGAAGTTTCTTTAGAGACGATTGATGCTGAGGCTGAGGTTGTAAGGGCTGAACTCTATGCCAAACAGCAAGCCCTTTAGAGTTATTATTGATACTAATCTTTGGATCAGTTTTTTGATTGGGAAGCAGCTTGCCAGCCTGAAATCACTTTTGGTTGAGGGGACGATTCTACCGGTATTTTCACAACAACTTCTGGATGAAATTACGCTTGTTACTCAAAGACCAAAGCTACAGAAGTATTTCTCTCCAGAAAAGGTCGCAGATTTAATGGTCTTCCTGAAGGAGATTGGGCTGTTTATAGAGATTAAATCGAATACCTCTATTTGTCGCGATCCCAAAGATAATTACCTGTTGGCTTTAGCTAAAGATAGTCAAGCAGATTATCTAATTACAGGCGATCTAGATCTATTGATTTTAGAAAATTTTGAAGGGACTGCTATTTTAGCTTATCAAGATTTTACTTCTAGGATAAGTATGGATATTAATGATATTAAGTCACCTTAATTTTCCCAGTAACGACATCGTTGATTAGGGTTTTACGGAGTTCTTTGAGTTTTTCGATTTGGGTGTTGATGGTTTGGATGATTTGGTCGATCTGCCCAGTTTTGGTGTCGAGGTAATGGGCGATCGCCTTTTGTTCGGAGAGTGGTGGAAGAATAGCAAAAACTCTTCCAAGATGAGTTGGTCCGTAATGTTGGATTGTAGTTCCTGACTTTTGTAAATCGATCTGATTTGTGAAAACATCACTAATTAAAAGGTATCTCAAATAGTCAATCGCCACTCCCTGACGAGGCTTAAATCTAATCAGACCTGTATAAGGGATAGCACCAAAAGTATCTTCATTTACTTTAGCTACAACTCCAGTAGTAGCACTTGCACTCACCAATAAATTGCCTTGCTTTAATTGAAAATGGCTCCATTTTTTTGTCACTTTCATTGGATCTAAATAGTTACAGCCTTCTAATGACACTGTTGAGCCTTTCATTCCTGATATTCTAATTAAAGGGATACCTGTTTCCTTAAA
Source organism: Microcoleaceae cyanobacterium (assembly GCA_051652765.1). GTDB lineage: Bacteria > Cyanobacteriota > Cyanobacteriia > Cyanobacteriales > Microcoleaceae > JBHJGO01. The sequence continues at coordinate 23,905 of JBOFUV010000109.1, forward strand.
ATCATCACCCATAATTCCAGGACCTTCCTGATAAAATGCGATGTCTTTAAGTTTGCATAGCCTCCAATGTTCAGGCACATCCCCTATCCACTCAATTCCACTATCCTTCATCACCACAGACCGATCGAGTCCGCGAGTCACAGCTTCATTGATAATCGATCGCTTGAGCTGCCCGTATTTCGTCGCTTTCTGGGTGAGTAGATCAATTTTGCGATCGATCTGCGCGGTTTTGGTGTCGAGGTAGTGGGCGATCGATTTTTGTTCATCTAATGAAGGTAAAACAGTCTCAATTTTAAAGAAATCTTTTGCATACAGACGAAGGCGAGATGACACAATACCTTTTGAATTTCTTGTCATCTCAACTATTGAATTAGGAGTTCTAAAAAAATAGTCAAAATATTTATGATTATATGGAATTCCTTTTACGGGTTTGTAAACATTATAAGCAGGGCTACAAATACCTAATTCATTGCTAGTACCTAAAGCCCCCATCCATGCCCACATTGTATTTATAACTAAATCACCTTGGCGACAGATCTTATAACCTTCCATTGTCTCTGCCATGAACATATTCACATTTTTCTCACTACGAGGAGTGACACCCGTAATATGAGAGACAGTGAGCAATGTTTCTTTGCCTGTAGTGCTTAGGCTACTACGCTCTTCAAAAATCTCTTTATTCCGAACAATAGACCATGCTGCTGGTACATCGCCTAACCACTCAACCCCACTATCCTTGTAAGCTGGATAACAATGGGTTGCCGATCGATCAATTTTCATTGTTCGTTCTCCATTGTCTTCGGCTTTCTACGAATCCGAATTTTACGTTGCGTCGCAATCACAACAGCCCCAGCCTCTAGATCTTGTGCATGGTTTACCAAAACTTCCTCAAATAGAACCATTCTTTCCGATCGGGGTAAATTTTCCAATCTCAAAACCCCACAATGAACCCTTCCTTGTAACCAAATCATTTGCTCAAAATCCGAATCAGTTGTAATGATAATGCGCTCCTCTCGAACCGCCCAACTCAAAATTTCTCCATCACTCATTTGAGAATCCACATGGCTCACACAAGCCACATCGTGACCTGCATCCAGAAGCAACGTAGACAACTTCCCACTCGCATTAACATCAAGTAAAAACTTCATTACTAAGATGCCGCCACCCGTTCAAAAACCTCCTCATTCTCCACAAGGTGATGGGCGTAGAGCAGCGCCGCATAAATATCAGCCATCTCCAGTTCCGGATAGTCCTCCAGAATTTCTGGCATCGCTGCACCCTTAGACAAAAGCTCCAAGATCATCGCCACCGAAATTCTCATCCCGCGAATGATCGGCTTACCACCCAAAACCTCTTGATTGAGAGTAATTCTTGATAATAAATTTTCAGACATCGTTTCCATCAGAAATCTCCTGTTTGATTAACAATCAATCATCAACGACTCAAGCTTGCTCAACTCCTCATCTAGCGCCGCAATCTCTCCTAAAATATCCTCAACACTCCGCAACCTCTCCGGCTGATAAAACACCTTATTAAAATTAATCTCCACCCCCACCACATTTTCCAAATACTCAAACGGCTTCGTAATATACTTCGCCATAAACACCGCGATCATATTCTCCAATTATCAATTGATAATTGGCAATTAATAATTAAAACCCCCCTTCCTCAATAATTGCCTCTATCTCAGCCAACAAAAGCGGCAGGCTTTCAGTAACAGTCTGCCAAACAATGTCATAATTCATCCCAAAATAAGCATGGACTAAACGGTTTCGCATCCCGATCATATCTTTCCAAGGAACGTGAGGATAACGTAATTGACAATCCATCGAAATATTGTTAGCTGCTTCACCAATAATTTCTAACTCCTTCACTAAAGCCAGTGCCAGCATCCGATTGTTTTTTAAATTCTCCTTACTTTGACCTAAAATAAAGTTTTCCGCCTCATGGCAAGCATCCACAATATGCTTCAAGCGAGACAAATTATCTTGTGCTGTCATATTGAATCATCGCCTCCTTCAGCACCCGATCTCGAAAATAAGGACTTAACTCTTCCGGCGTTCTTAAATCAATCTTGCGACCCTGGAAGAATTTCGACAACTCTCTTTCCATTTGCGCTAACTTGAAAAAAGTCGGTGTATAGCTCACCTTAAACTCAACCAAAAAATCTAGATCACTATCCTCTGTAAAGTCATCCCGTAACACCGAACCAAACAAAGATAGCTTGGCAATCTGATGGCGATCGCAAAATTGCTGCAACTCCTGGCGAGGAATTTTAATCGGTAAAATTAATGTGTTATCCATCATTTACATTGCCTCTCACTATCACCAGACTAAATTGCCTTTAACGATTTCAGAACGATAAGGACTGCTCTAGTTCCCTCAACTCCTGATCCAGCACCTCAATTTCACCTAAAATTTCCTCCACACTTCGCAACTTTTCTGGCTTGTAAAAAACCTTATTAAAATTAATCTCTACCCCCACCCCATTTTCCAAATACTCAAACGGCTTCGTAATATACTTCGCCATAAACGCCGCAATGGTTGACTGGTTCTCCCCCTCATCCCGCCGAAACGGAATAATCTCATAATCCTTCTGATAGTCCGGTGTTAGCTCCACAGTCACCTCAATCCGTTCTGGCTGAGTCTTCGTCCCCTTCTTCCACGCCGCCTTCACCACAATTTTCCCACAGCCCAACTCCTCCCGCTTCCCCAACGCATCCTTCACCAGCGTTTCCCGCTCTGCATCAAACCGATACATCGCCTGATCCGTCGTCGTCACCACCAACGGCTGCTCTTTGTAATCTAGCGAATCAATAAACGGCTTAACATCCTGCTCGTAAAATGCTAAGAGATCCCCCCAGCCCGCCTTATTAAGGGGGGTGCCGATAGGCGGGGGGATCGTAATTGTAAATTCTGTCAGCGATCGCTCCCCATTCTCCAGCTTCACCGGCGACAGCTTCAGGCTCGTCTTCCCCTCCTTCAACAGACTCGCAAACGTTCTGCCCTGCTCATCCACATTCGTGAGCATGATCGCCTGCTTATTAAAATAGAAAAACTCCTTCTCAAACACCCGCCCATAGTCATTATCCACAAACCGCGCCAGCGTCTCTACAATCTTCAAGCGGCTGGTTTCATCCACCTCCTTCCGCTTCGATCCCTTATTCTTTTTCAGCGGCTTAAACTGATCGCTCGCGTTAATCAACATCACCCGATCCTTACGGTCAGCCGACTTCCGCTTGTTCAACACCCAAAGATAGGTATAAATCCCCGTGTTAAAAAACTCATCCGTCGGTAACTGAATCACCGCCTCCACGATATCCGAATCCAGCATCCATTTACGAATATTGCTCTCCGAAGACCCCGCATCCCCACTAAACAGCGTCGAGCCATTGTGAACCACCACTCCCATCCCCGTCGCATTCAGCTTCGCGACCAAATGCTGCATAAACAATAATTGACCATCCGAAATCGACGGCAAAAACTGAAACCGCTGCGTCTTATCGTTCCGCAGATCCTTCTCATAGCCCTTCCAACTCACCCCATAGGGCGGGTTAGCAATCACCACATCAAACTCATCGTTATAGAACTTGTCATCCGTCAGCGTATTGCCATGCTCAATCTTAGAATCCACCCGAAACCGACTCTCAATTTTCGCCAACGCATACAGCGCATCATTCCAGTCCTGCCCAAAGGTTTGCGTTAGCCGCTTAGACCGTTCATGAATCCGATCCTCCACCCCAAACAGCAAATTCCCTCCGCCGCAGGTACAGTCGTAGATTTTGAGTAGGCGATCGGAATCCTCAATCTTCGAGGCAATAATCTCCGCAATTAGCCCAATCACATCATCCGGCGTATATTGCTCCCCTGCCGTCTCCGCCGAAATATCCGCCCAGCGCCGCTTAATATGTTCCTCTAGCGTCGTAATCGCCGAGTTGTCAAAAGGCTTGAGGTCAATCCCACTCCACTCCTTCGTATACCCCAGCAACACCTTCTTCGACTTCAGCTTGGCAACCACACCCTTAATATCCAGAAACTTCTCCCCCTCCGTTGCATCCACCCCCAGCAAATCCTTCGTCTCCCCATCAAAGCCCCGCAGATAAGCCTCAAAGTCCACATCAAAGGACTTATCGTTCTGACAAATATCCTTCAGCGTCTGGTTCTTCTCAAAAATAAACTTGTTATAGCCCTGCCCCTCATCATCAATCAAGGCAATCAAATCTTCCGGCAAAATCTCCGCCAACCTCGCTTCCCCAATTTTCGTCTTCAGCTCATCAAACATCCTCACCAAACGGCTCTCGATCATCACCAAAGCAAAGAACGGCATCATGTAGGACGGCCATTCCGACTCCTTAATGCCACTGCCCCGAAGCAGGTCAGCCGTTGCCCAGATTTTGGACTCGTATTGGAGAATATTCTGCGTTGCTATTGATCCCATTTTTCTCTAGCCCTACCTTCATTTTATCAGACAGTTTTAGAGAAACCTCTCAGCGAGAAACAAGATCTAACAGCCTAACTGCTAATTTAGAGAATTCGAGTAGTTGAAGCAGCGCTTAATTACAGAACAGGAGAGATATCAAATGGATTCTACATGGATTAACTGCTAACCACAATGCACCGTCAGGATGGTTACCGGGTTCAGGGGGGAAAATCGAGTTAAATTTCCCACGGGTACGGAATGAGAAAGCTGAACCTGAAGCAAACGATAGTGCCAATTGGGTTCCACTTTAATGCGTTCCTCTAGCCAGCGTTGAGCTAGGCTCAAATGCTCTAGGGTGGCAAATGCCATGACCATGACTCCCCTAGGCAACAACCTCAAGCTACAGACTCCTAGAACTTGATCCAACTGTCCACCACTTCCCCCAATAAAAACTCGATGGGGCGATCGCAAACGATGCAAAATTTCAGGGGCTTCTCCATGAATAGAAACAATATTATTCACCTGAAATCGTTTCATATTTTGCTCAACTAAAATGCTTCCTGCTGCTGTTTTTTCAACTGCATAAACCGTTGAGTCAGGAAATAATCGAGCAATTTCAATCGAAATCGATCCAGTTCCAGCCCCCACATCCCAAATGACCTGACCGGGTTGTAACGCCAATTCTCCCAGAATTAACGTTCGAACTTCGCGCTTGGTCATCAGTCCTGGGCGATCGCTATAGCTACAAAACAAACGATCTGGAATACCGAGCAGGGGCAACTGACTTATGTCTAGCGGCTCTTTTGGGTCTGCTGATTGATGGAGCAAGACGACAATATTTAAGGGCGAAAATGTTTGAGTCTGAACGGTCTCAATGCTCCACTGTTGAACCTGTTCCTGGGGACTTCCCAGATTTTCGCAAACCCAAAATTGATAGTGAGTCGCTAAATCCACCGCGAGTAACAAACGAGCGATCGCCTTTGGCGTATGAATGTTATCCGTTAATATCGCAATTTTCTCGACTCGCTGGCGCAACGCTTGGGTTAACGTCTCAGAAGAACGCCCATGGACGCTCACAACCTGAGCATCTTGCCATGGGACTTTAATGCGACTAAACGCAAGCTGAACTGAACTCACATGGGGATGGAAGATCAACTGTTCCGGTGGAAACTGCGCCAATAGCAGTCGCCCTAAGCCAAAAAACAAGGGATCACCGGACACTAAAACAACAACGTAAGGGCTAGACGTTATGCCTGTAGAGTTAAATGAAGCGTTCCAAGTCTCTAAGTGTTGGTGAATTTGCTGGGCAACTTCAATCAAATCTCCCAAAACCAGACGTTGAGCGTTACAGTCTGGAAAATAACTCAGATGGCGATCGCTTCCGACCAAAACCGTTGCATGATTTACAATTTGCAGGATGGACTCCTTCAGTCCTACTGCTCCATCTAAGCCAATGCCGACAACGTGTATATTCTGGAGGTTCAAAGTTGGAGTTTAAGGTTGGGGTTCAATCTGGAAGGTCAATGGCAGGTATTTGCAGTATCGGATGCTGATTCCCACGCCAATATCATTAAAGCATTCAAGATTGCCGCTGCTACAGGGGAACCTCCCTTACGTCCCTCAACTCGGATCTGGGGCACTTCTGTTTGAGCTAGAGCTACTTTTGCCTCAACCACAGCTACAAACCCAACAGGCACCCCGACAACCAAGGCGGGAGTCATTCGGCCCTGCTGAATTTCGGCGCACAGGGATAGCAGCGCGGTGGGGGCGTTTCCCACAACAAAAATAGCGCCAGGAAATTGGGCGATCGCCTGTAGCATTCCAGTTTCCGTTCTGGTTTTGTTGGCAAGAGGTTCTGTTGCAAAGTCTAGGGCACAAACCAGAGGATTTTGAAAAGTTTTTGTGACCTTGTTTTGGATGCCCTGTTTGACCATATTGACATCGGTGACAATTGGAACCCTCTGTTGCAAAGCTTTGATTCCGGCAGCAATAGCATCAGGACTAAACCGAATTAACTGAGCAAAGTCAAAATCTGCTGTGGCATGAATCACTCGTTGCACAATGGCATATTCCTCTGGGGTGAAGCACTGTTTGGTGAGATAGGCTCCGATTTCTTGATCAATGCGTTGAAATGATTGCCGCATAATTTCATCTCCCAGCAGACCGTTCGCTTGAGGGGGGTTCAGATGATTGTCCTCCATCTCAAATAATTGGCTTCCTCTAAAAGTTTTCATCTGTCACTTTATCTGTCATTGTGATCTCATTTTGCGCGATCACCCAAAATCCTGGGAAGGTTCTACTTTACAATAGCTTATACGGTGAGGAGAACTGAGGAAATACATGGCTTATTGGATAAAACAGCGGTTAAACGTTAGATTTGGTCTGCGACTATGGGGTCAACTGATCTGTTTTCTATTGCTTTTTGCAATGAGTTTGACTCTTACCGGGGCTTCACAAGATGCTGATACGGTGAGAGTGCCAATTTTTGGGTTCCACGACATTATTGACTTAGATGATCCCCAGGAACTTCCGCCGAATCGACCTGGATTTGAGAGTGACTACACGAAACAAAATCTCTATCCATTTTTAAACTATTTAGTAGACCAAAACTACTGGTTTCTCTCTACTCAAGATTTGTACACGTATTTTATTAAGAGATCCGAGCCTGTTCCGGAAGAATATCTCGACCGTAAGCCGGTGATGATTACCTTTGATGATGGTTACTACAGTGCATACAAAAATGTGTTGCCAATTCTGAAAGATTTGGAGAGAAACTATGGAGAAATCGTGAAAGTCGTCCTGTTTATCAACCCAAAATATACAGGTGCAAAGATGGCGGGTTATCTCCCCCATATAAGCTGTGAAGAAATGCAGGAAGGATATCGGTTGAAGTTCTATGATATTCAATCTCACGGACATACTCATCAACAACTCACGCGCTTAAAATTCAAGGGATTGCAAGAAGAGTTAGGACTTGCCAAAAATTCTCTCCGAAAATGCTTGAAGGATCTGGATACCAAAGGTTGGACATCTGCCCATATTGCTTATCCTTTTGGGGCGAGTTCAAAGCGAGTTGAAAAATCTTTGCCGCAGTATTATTTGACGGGATATCTGTACGACGATACAATCTCTAGACCCAACAAACTTCGGAATCCTTATCGTATTTCGCGTATCCGAACGAATCTGTCTATGAGTCCTAGTCAGTTAATTAAAATTGCGGAGCGGGCAACTTTAATTCGTAAGGAATATAACAACTAAGCTGCCAGATATACCCCTGTTAACTAGATTTGATGTAGCAATTTCAATTCTAGTTAAATATAGGAAGTTTGGGGACTTCGCCCCAAACCCTATTGGTTCATATTTAATTGCGTGGAAAACTCTATAGAGTCAAGCTTGACTAGACTCAATTAAAACAAGTTTGCAGATGCAGAACCACTAAAGTATCCGGTGGGCAAGAAGAAGATTTCATCTCCAGCCATTTCTGCTTGAAACTCAGAGGGAATAGCAGTTCCTGCTTCAACCAAGAATATTTGTTTGACAACCAAATTGGATGTCGGAAGCAACAAACTATCTAGGTTTGCTACCTCTTGCTTTTGAGCTAACTCATTAGCAATATTTCCCTGAACCTCAGACAACGCCCCTTGTAGATCCTCGGGCTTAAGAGTCTCTAATCCTGCTCCTTGAAATCCTAGGTCATAGAGAGAACCACCCGCTTTTAATTGCTCAATTGCCTGGATCAGAGTAGCCTCGGACTCTCTCAACCCTGTTAACGGATCAGAAAGTTCAGAATTGCCTCCTAGCTCTGCACTATTTTCGGGATTGCTGTTGAGAAGACGACCAGAAAAGTCAATGCTAGGAAGCAACTGGAGTGGGTCATTAATCATATCACCCAAACCGACGAGGCGTACTATATAACCATCAGACAAGGAATCACCAATGAGCAGATCCTGACCTTCCTGCCTGAACTCAACAATGTAAGGAATATCATCACTACTCGAAGTATTCAGAACATCAAAATTGAAAGAACTTACTCCCAATGCTCCAAATCCTCCAAATCCTAAACTATCACCTTCAGATGAATTGAAATCAGAAAGTGAATCTCCACTGCTACTACTGTTTGTTCCGAAAATAACTGCCATGTTCAAACTCCAGATAAATTAGTAGAACTTTCTGCTGTGAACACCCCCGGTAAGTCAACTCACTTGTCAGAATAACAAAAAATTTATTGAATAAAAGCTAAGATAACAAATTCTAATTTATATCTATAAAGA
>JBOFUV010000110.1:0-5892 GCA_051652765.1 Microcoleaceae cyanobacterium
GAAAAGCTACTGTGGGTATTGAAACAGTTCTCCTGAGTCCGTGATGTTCAGATTTAGAATGTCTAAACGCATTGACTGAATAGAGAATCAATCAATTTCTTAGGCTTTTATTTATAAATCAGTTCTTGGGTTTGCGGGACATTGAGACTAGAATTAGATCAACTCGTAAAGCATATCAATATGACTGATTCACAACCCGTCCGGATCACTTTGCCTCCTTTACAGATCACGCTTCAAGATCAGCAACAGGTCAGTTTACAATGGTTAACTCAAGCTCAGTCCAATCAAAACCCATTGCCAACGCCTCAACCCAATCCTCCCTTGCAAGATGACTGGAGACAATGGGTTGCTGTCAACAAGTTATTAGAACAACCAGATAGTGGTTTATTACAACGGATGGTTGATCATGGAATTGACTTGCACTTAGCGGAACAAGAAATTTCAGGTGTCAAAACTCACCCTTATTTTAAGGCGGCAGAGCAATTTGTGCAGCAACTCCAGAAGCTAGAAACGTTACTAAAAATCCAAAGTCAACTTCATTCGTTGTCAACTCAATCAACAACAGTAGATCGTAAAATTGGCTTGTCCCGCGCAGATTTCCTGGATCACTACTATGCTAAGAATACCCCTGTAATTTTTACTGGGATTATGCATAATTGGAACGCTTTACAACTTTGGAATCCTGACTATTTTAAACAAAATTATGGAGAAGTGGTTGTTGAAGTTCAAGCCGATCGAAACTCTGACCCAGAGTATGAACTTAACGTTGACAACCATCGAAAAAAGGTTAAATTTAGGGATTATATTGATTGGATTACCCAGGCGGGAGAAAATAATAACTACTATATTGTTGCCAACAATGGCAATTTTGACCGGGATGAGATGAAGGGGCTATTGCAAGATATTGAAATTTTTCCAGAATACCTTGATCCCCAAGAAACAAAAGGTAGGATTTTCTTTTGGTTTGGCCCTGCTGGAACGATTACCCCTTTACATCATGATCCCGTTAACTTAGTCCTTGCTCAAGTGTTAGGTAGAAAACGGATTCAGTTGATTCCTCCCCAACAAACCCCCTATCTATATAATCATCTTGGTGTTTTCAGCAAAGTTGATTTGGACAATCCAGACTATCAGAAATATCCTCTTTTTAGACACATCAAGCCAATTGAAGTCATTCTGGAGCCAGGAGAGGTGATTTTTATTCCTGTGGGATGGTGGCATCATGTGAAGTCTCTTGATATCAGTATTTCAGTCTCATTTATTAATTTTGTTTTTCCTAACTACTATGATTGGAAAAATCCAACTTTTGGGCGTTAGCACAAGCTTGCTTAGAAAATACCAACTTGACTGTGATTCAGATCGTCTAACTTTGCAGAAGTTCTCATTCTATTAGCTTCCTTGAGATCACAGAAGCTTTAATCAGAGGAAAGCTAATCTAAAGATAGCGATAAAAAGCGACAGAACGTTGAATCCAGGAGTGCCATTGATGTTGATCAAGATGAATCCAATGTCCATCGGAAACAATCGAGTTTATACCCAACACGGGTCTCAGGAGACAATTCCTAGTCCGGAGGAATGGGTGCAGGAACATTATCTTTTAGCGAATGCTGTTCAGACTCTCCGTGATTTGCAAGCAGCAAATGTTGATGGTGCAGTATTTGTAAATAGTGAGACCAGAGAGCTGTTGCGATCGCACTATAATGAGGAACACTGGCAACAAATTGAGCGCTATTTTAGTAAGAGTTAGAATACCTGTTTTGATCGGATCATATCGACAGCTATTTTAGTTCTTCTGAGTTGAAAACTCCAATGGCTTGAGGAATCTGACGAGCCCTAGAATCTGTAGATTGAATCACCGTTTTTCCCTGAACAATAAGCTGGGTTGAGCCTCCTCCATCTAGCATAATTACAGATGTTGCCCCAAAGCTTTTCAAGATTTGAGCTGCACCTGATTGAGTTTGATGAGTTGATGTTAGAATCAGTACAGTTTCATGAAGTTTATCGCCATCAGTATCTGCTACGCCCATAAATGTTCTTGGCAAGTTTTGCAGTGGCGCTTTTGAGTACCAAGTCATGGATTGAGTTCCTCCATCTTCCCGAATCCCAACAATAGCCTGTTGATAGGGAAATGAGTTTGTTTGAATATTGATCTGCTCTGAAAATGGTACAATCTCAGCAAATTCTTGTTGAATACCTAAGATAACTTTTTCATTTGGAAATTCACTTGATCCAGCATAGCCTGTTGTGATAAATTTCCCATTTATCTGCACTGGAAATGCCAATTCAGCTAATTCTTTAACCCCGAAAAATTGACCATTACAGACTGAAAAAGCTCTGGTTTTATAAGTTTGAGTGAACTGTTTCCAGAACGCTTCTAACAACTGAGGTTGAAAGGAAAGACTCTGACCGCCATAGGCTCCCTCAGAACTCCCTGCCCCTTGGGCTCCAAACAAAAGTTTAATCCCTGCCCCTTGACTAAGATTAACGGTCTGAACATAATTCCCCCTGTGATCCGTATATAACTTGATTCCTAAACCCTGTTGCTGAAGCTGGAATTGAGGCGGTAGATTTGACTGAGCTTGGGCTTGAGATACACTGTGAATATTTACACTGTGAATAGGAACATAGAGATGAATTCCCAGGGTGAATAGTAGCCCAATTAAACTATTAAAAATTTGACGCATTCTCTTGTAATTTCTTCGCTAACAATGGGTGGACACGAATTTCAGTTTAAGCAATTTACCATTTCTCAAGACCGCTGTGGGATGAAAGTGGGAACCGATAGTGTGCTTTTAGGGGCGTGGGTAGAGATTGCCAATGCCCAGAAAATTCTAGATATTGGGACTGGAACCGGGTTGATTGCCCTGATGTTAGCCCAACGTTCAGAGGCTCAAATTGACGCGGTGGAAATTGATTCTGAAGCTTGTCAACAAGCCAGAGAAAATGTGGCAAAATCCTATTGGCACTCTCGCATTCAAATTCACTGTGGCTCGATTCAAGCTTATGCTGAAACCTGTCAAACTCGCTATGAACTCTTAGTGACTAATCCCCCCTTTTTTGAGAATGTTTTCAAGGCAAATCATCCAGCTAGAAGAGTCGCAAGACATAATGATCAACTCCAACCCGATGAATTACTACAAGTAGCAAAAAAGCTGCTAACAGCCCATGGAAGATTAGCCGTAATTTATCCTAACAGTACAGCCCAATACGTTCAAGAAAAATCCCAAGAGTTCGGCCTATCTTGTATTCGAAAGTTATTGATGAAGCCCTTGCCTAGCAATCCAATCAAGCGGATTTTGATGGAGTTTAGTTTCCTAGAAACTCCCCCTCACAAAAATTTTCAAGAGACTTCAATTACAATCAGATCAAGTCAGCAGAACAATCCACCAATTTATACAGATGAATTCATTGCTTTAACCCAAGATTTTTATTTAAAGTTTTAAAGACTAAAATGACTGACCCTTTTAACACTCAACTTTATTTAAGCTCAGAGCAGGATAGACTTTTTTCAAAAGATCCCTGGCCAAAATCATTTGTCTTTAATGATGAAGTTGTGCAAGTTTTTGATGATATGGTTTCCCGTTCAGTGCCGTTGTATCGGGAGGTGATTGCTTGTGCTGTGCAGTGGACTATAGCTTATGTTCAGCCCAGAACTCGTATCATTGATGTTGGTTGCTCAACGGGAACTTTTTTAGAATTATTGGGGCGATTTCTCCAATCTCCTGCGATATTAGTCGGGGTTGATAGTTCTCAATCAATGTTAGATAAAGCGCAGGAGAAGTTAACTCAAATTCAAACAGATCATAAGATTGAACTCATTTGTGGGCAAGCAGAGAACTGCTCTTTTGAGAATACCAGCGTGGTGGTCATGAACTATACCTTGCAGTTTTTACCCCTGTCTCAACGTCAAAAATTGCTCCAGGGGATTTATGAAGGTTTGGTTCCAGGAGGGCTGCTCTTTCTCAGTGAAAAAGTGCGATCGCCCGTTCCTCAATTTCAGGAAACCGTGACTCAGCACTATGAAGCATTCAAGGCTCGAAATGGCTACGCCCAAACAGAAATCGAACGGAAGAAAGAAGCGCTAGAAAATGTCTTAATTCCTCTGACTGAAGTTGAGCAGGTTCAGATGTTAAGAACTTGTGGGTTTAAGGCGGTAGACTCTTTAATTAAACTCCATAATTTTGTTTCATTTGTTGCATTAAAATCACGTTAGATTATCCAACAGTCAATTTTTATTGTACTCTTAAATCAGTGATGAAAAGATCAAACAGAGGTTTGAGGATAAAGTCCTCAAGAAAGCATAACGTTCCTTCAACCTATTTAACAAATCATTTGAGGTTGACAGGGATCTGCCTTAATCAGAATTAACTTTAATATGTTGCCTGAAGACTTGGGATATCATCCCCCAGATTATTTAGATCACTATGATGCTGCTTTTGACCGTTCAGCGATTGTGCAACTGCGCCAAGAACGGCAGATTAAATTGTATGAGCCGCGATTGAAGCGCTACAAAGAGGCAGTTCAATCCGTTCAAGGCATTCAAAGTGAGAGGTTTGATGCTTCAGGTTCAGTGGTCAAGGTTGGCGAAGGCAATGTACTTTCAGCAGAACGACAGCAACAGTTTGATCGCGCCCTGAAAACATTCTGTCCTTGGAAAAAAGGGCCATTTGAACTTTTTGGGGTTCTGATTGATTCTGAATGGCGTTCGGATTGGAAGTGGGAACGAATCTTACCTGAAATGAGTAGCTTAAAGGGTCGGAAAGTTGCTGATATTGGTTGTAATAACGGATATTTTATGTTCCGAATGGTTCATGAACAGCCAGAGTGTGTGATTGGTTTTGAACCCTATGCCAAAAACTTTTGGAATTTTCAACTGATTCAAAATATTGTTCGGCAACAGCAGCTAACTTTTGAACTCTTGGGGGTTGAACACATTCATTTTTATCCGGAATTTTTTGATACTATTTTCTGTTTAGGGATTCTCTATCATCATACTGATCCAATAAAACTTCTGCGAAAAATGCATCAAGCATTGACTCCAAACGGTGAAATTATTATTGATTGCCAGGGAATTCCAGGGGATTTGCCGATTGCTCTCACCCCTCGAAGACGATATGCCAAAGCCAGAGCGATTTGGTTTCTCCCCACTCAATCCTGCTTAGAAAATTGGATCATCCGGGCTGGCTTTACAGAAGTTCGTTGCTTCTTTGCCCAACCATTATCCATGGAGGAACAACGTCGTACAACTTGGGCAGAAATCGAAAGCTTGCAAGATTTTCTCAATCCCGATGATTTTTCCCTAACGATTGAAGGCTATCCTGCACCCTGGCGTTACTATGTAATAGCTCGCAAATACCTTTCTTCTGCTGCGATCCAGAGCGATCGCCCTTAAATCCGTTCTCAAACAGGTAGCGTCTTAGCACTAATAACCACAGCTACAACTTGGTCTATAGGGCCTGAAAGCCTACTCCGCGCAACTTAGAATGTCATGAACTGGCAAGATTTTGCAGCAAAACTCCCTAAATATTCCTACCTCCTGTAAAATTCTGGAGCTTACTCAAACACAATTGATGTTTAGGAGAATAAATCATGACATCCACAATTGTCGGAACCGAAGGCCCAGATGATTTGATCGGATCGAGCGATGTTTTAGTCGCCGAACAGATCTTCGGCCTAGGGGGCAGTGACACCATTGAAGGCAATGGCGGACAGGACTCACTGTTTGGGGGTCTGGATACAGATTTCCTCTTCGGAGATATCAGCTTTGGAGCCAACAGCAACGAATGGCTGTTTGGCGGGCAGGGCGGCGACAGTCTCAGCGCTGGTGGCGGCGCAGACGTGGTCTTTGGGGACATCGGCAATGATAGAGTTTCGGGGGGGGGGGAACCGGAT
>JBOFUV010000111.1:0-4993 GCA_051652765.1 Microcoleaceae cyanobacterium
AGTGAATGCAAGTACGACCCAAAGCATAGAAATCAGTCGCCGGATTCACCCTGGCTCCGACGATTTGTTCAGGGGGGCTGTAACCCGGAGAAACTAATCGAGTAGAGCTGCGGGGACTTTCGGGGTGTTCTGGCTCACCTCCAACTTGTCGGGCTCCGCCAAAATCAATCATGACCAATTGATGCTGCCGAATTTGGATCGAATCCAGGGGAAAAGTAGGCGCAGATCGCAGCATCAAGTTGGAGGGTTTCAAATCCCGGTGGATAATGTGATGACCGTGGAGGTCCCGCAGAATATCTAGGGCCTGATTTAACCAATTCATCACCCAGGTTTCTGGGCAGCCTAGAGGATACTGAACGAGAATCTGCTCCAAGGTTGGGCCATGAATTTTTTCCATCACCAAACAGGGAACAGCTGCAGCAGCAGCATTTCGCTTCCGCAGAAAGAAATAACCATCAGCCTCGACCCTTGGAATACCGGGATGCCGAAGTCGAGCCAGTACCGCAGCTTCTTGTCCAAATAGCTCTAACACTTTGGGAGAAGAGTCTAGCAGCACCTTCAACACTTTTTCTGTCTGAGTTTTCAGATCCCAAACCGTATAGAGAGTGGAAAATCCTCCAGTTCCCAGGTAGTTCAGAGGAATGTAGCGCCGATTCAACTCCAGGGGCGCACCACAGCTTTGACAGAACTTATTTCCCCAAGGCTGATGTGTTGGTTTCAGACACTTGGGATTAATGCAATGAATGGTGGAAAGTTGGGACTGATACACAATCAGGGTTTAACCGCTAGGTCTTATAAACCAATATTCAACGTCCACTGCTTGAGTTGACCAGTATGATAGGGGGCTTGATCCACTACGTTGAGCTGCCAGTTGCCCTTGGCAGACAAGTTGAGCAACTGCTTGAGAGCAGGAGCATTCTGCATAGTATAAGTCTGCTTTAGTTGAGTTTGGCGACCTAAGGTGCGACCTTGAAGGAGAACCCTTCTCCCCTGGGGCTCAACCAAGTGAACTTCAACATCTCCCAAGTATTCATGCTCAAGGTCAACCATGACTTGAATATCTTGAACCGTGCTGGTTTCAGCGATCGCAATTGGACTCGCCATGCCCTTGGGATTGTTGTCCGGAATGCTGATGGGTTGCCGATTGGTTTGTTCGACTCGTCGGGTAACCTGTTGTTGGCTAGCCAGTTGACTTTGAGCAAGCTTAACAGCTTCATAGGCATTGACCTTCCCATAACCAAACCATTGGGAGTGGCCTTTGCTATCGTAGGTGCCTAGACGAATTCCGAGCTGAGGGTCAGGATCGGGATCAACAATCTTATCTGCGGTTTGTTCTAGCAGTCGCCGCACCTCTTGAGCGGTCAGGTTGGGGTTCACAGAAAGCACCAAGGCCGCAACCCCTGCCACAACAGGGGTTGCACTAGAAGTCCCACCAAAATAAGGGGTAAAGTCTCCTTGATCATACCCCGCAGCCCCAACTCGATCTGCAGTAAAGACCCCTAGCCCAGACAAGGGTGCCTGAATCGGGGGCGGAGTGCCAATATAGCCTGTCTCTGGAAACCACATACCGGGGGGAGCGTTATTACTCGGCCCACAAACAGAAATCTGAGTTCCCCAATTGCTGTAGGCTGCTTTTTTGTTCAGACTGGTGCTGGCTGAAACTGCAATCACCTCGGGATGGACGGCAAACCCGGACAGCCATTGCACTTGGCCCTTAAGCAGGTTATTGGGCCAACCTTGTTCGTTAATCGTTCCACTAATGGGACGATTGGCGTTGCCAGCAGCAAACAGAACAACGCACCCTCGGCCATTGCGTCCTTTAGTTGCAGCGCGAGTAATGGCAGCTTGCTGACGGAGGGAAAGGGGGAAATTGACTGCGCTAGCTCCCCAACTGCAAGAAATCACCGAGGCTCCTTGCTGCCAAGCCCAGTCAAAAATTTTCTCAACGGACTCATCATCTAGATATCCTGTTGTCCGAATGGGCATTAAAGCACTACCTGGGGCCACTCCCACAATCCCGGTGCCATTTTCCTCTGCTACTGCAACTCCAGCACAGGAGGTGCCATGATTATCCGAAGCGGCTTCTGGCATGGGTAACCGATCCTGACCCTTTAAATCCAAGGGGGCAACAACTTTTCCTAGCCCTTGAAAATCGGGATGATTCAAATCTACTGAATCATCGGTCACGGCAACAACCACCGAGCGAACACCTCGGGTAATTTCCCACGCTTTCTCCGCAGAAATATGGGAATTAGCAGCAAGCTGGGGGCCCCCATTATGATGGAGATACCACTGTTTGGGGTACATCGAATCCCTAGGCTTGTAGTATTTCTGAGTCCGCACAGTAATATTGGGCTCAGCCATCGAAACCTCTGGATTTTGTGCCAGACGGTTTGCAATTTTAATTGGATTTTCAGTGGCTTGGTCAGTTACCTGGTAAACGTAGGCATTGGGGACACCCTCAAGTTTCTTCAACAGCTTGAGACCCTGGGCAGTGGCCAAAGATTGTCGGGTTGCCTCACTCACCGACTCTCTGAATTGAACTGTGACTTGGTTATTGAGATAGAACTCCGCTCCGCCGCCGTTGTCTAGCCGATAAACGTGGCTAGCATAGGCGATCGCATCCGATTCACGGGCCTGGTTCATTGCCTCATTCAACT
Organism: Microcoleaceae cyanobacterium; assembly: GCA_051652765.1. Lineage (GTDB taxonomy): Bacteria > Cyanobacteriota > Cyanobacteriia > Cyanobacteriales > Microcoleaceae > JBHJGO01. The sequence continues at coordinate 2,661 of JBOFUV010000111.1, forward strand.
GATTGGGGGCAACCTCCAACTCCTCGACTCCTGGAGCAATTGTCGTGACATGATTCACAGCCATCGGTGGTGTGGGTTGGTTCCCAGGAGTCTGAGAAAGCTTAACCGTAAACCGATCAGGAACCTTATGAATCCCAAATTCCTGGCCTCCTCTCTGCAGCACTGAACCAATCTGATCTTCTGTAACACCCATTCCCTGGTGATTTTGGTCAGGAGTATCTGATGAGCTGGCGGATGATGTCATAGCAAAACAGTCCTCAATCCTAAGTCTCGTCTAACCGTATGGGACTCGCTCCATCTGAGTCTGATGGAAGCTGGAATTCGGTTTTCTCAATCCCTAAAACTATACCTTGTCGGGGTTCCCCAAAAACAACATGCTTCAAAAACGGCACTAAGCTAGAGATACAGCGATTTTCAAGATAGCAACCAGTAATGATTGGTGGCAGGGAATGGCGGCAAAGGTGTGGCCCCTCTTTGAGGACTTTGTCCCCAAACCCCGTTCTAGTTTTCTCAGGATTGATTTGGGATTGCTATAGCAATCGGTAATAATTCATGAGGTATCTATGGTATGGGCTTCTAGCCTGTGCAGACAAAATACTGACACCACGTTCACACTTCAAATCAGATCGAATCAGATCGCTATAGCCATTCACATCAACAATTCCATGGTGAAATCTTCCCCCCGCATCCCTTGGCGTGAGCGCTTGAACTTGTCCCGTTGGGCGATCGCCCGCCCGCGTTGGACAATTGCCTGTTGGCTGGCGGTTACTGTTTCGGGACTGTTGGCTTTAGGTAGTTTGCAATATGCATTGTTTCCGGCAGTGAACTTTCCCGTTGTCGTTGTCAATGTCACGGCTCCGATTGAGACTGCCCTAGCAACAGAAAGTCAGTTGACTCAACCGATTGAGCAGGGGATTGCAGCCATAGAAGGAGTCTATGATCTCCGGTCTACAACTTTGGCTGGACGAACGATCATCAGTGCCGCGTTTCTAGTCGGAACTCGTTTAGAAGATTCAACGGAGTCGGTGAAATCTATTCTGCAACGGTTGCCCCTCCCCGCTGAGGCAAGTTATGAAGTTCTTCCCCTCAATTTGAATGAATCCACTGCCATTAGTTACGCCATTTTAAGTCAGGATAAACCCTTAACAGAACTCACCCAAATTGCCAAAGCCCAAATCATTCCTGAAATCGAACAATTGCCAGGAGTTCTAAAAGTTAACTTACTCGGAGAAGGATCGTCCTCCGATCCAGCTTTAGCTAATTTATCCTCCCAAACTTTTGTGAAAGATCCACCCACACTCGTCCGATTTAACGGTGAAAATGCCCTGGCATTTCAAGTAGTAAAACGCGGAGATGCTAACACTTTAGAGGTTGTTGATCGGGTTGAAGATGCTGTAGAAACGTTACAGAAAAAGTTGCCTGATGTCCGATTAGAATTGGCAGAAACTCAGGCCAAATATATTCGAGAGGCGACCCAATCCACTCTCCATGAACTGATGATTGGGATTGTTCTGGCAATTTTAGTCATCTTTCCCTTTTTGCGGAATTGGCGAGCGACGTTAATTAGCGCGATTGCAATTCCGTTATCGTTACTGGGAACGTTTATTGTGATGGCAGTTTTGGGGTTCAATCTAGAAACTATTACGTTACTGGCATTAGCCTTAGTGATTGGTATTGTTGTAGATGATGCGATTGTTGATGTCGAAAATATTTCCCGTCATTTACAGTTGGGAGAAAGCTCACGGGAAGCCGCAATCAAAGCCACTGATGAAATTGGCTTGACAGTTACCGCCTCAACCTTAAGCATTGTGGTAGTTTTCTTGCCCGTTGCGTTTATGGGAGATGCTTTGGGACAGTTTTTTAAACCCTTTGCCTTAACGATTTCAGCAGCAGTTTTAATTTCTCTGTTAGTATCTCGAACCCTGTCCCCAGTATTGGCAATGTATTGGCTGAGAAATACGGACTTTATCCCCGAGAATTCACCTCGGAATTTATCTCAAGATCTCCCTGAAAATTCTCCTCGATTCTCAGCCTTTTCACCCTCAAATATCACTCTCTTATATCAAAATATATTGCGGTGGTCGCTCAATCATCGCGGCTGGGTGATTGGGATTGCTATGGGCAGTTTTATCACTGGGATTGCCTTAATTCCGTTTGTGCCTCAAGGGTTTTTACCAAAGCTGGATCGGGGTGAATTCAACGTCATTTACACGACCAAGTTACCGAATCTTCCCAGTAATGTTCAGGTTCGTCCGGGTGCAAATTCCGCTTCCAATCCAGAGAGTGAACCAGACCTAAAAGCTCCTACTTCACCGGAAAAATTACCAGAAAAA